>NZ_CP102384.1:738237-1341475 GCF_024628865.1 Sphingopyxis sp. DBS4 | reverse complement strand
ACGCGCCGCCTGACGGGAACTCGATCGGGAGTGTTCGGCGCACCCATGTCGCGGGTTCAATCTTCCGCGGAGTCGCCGTCTTCGATAATTTCGAGGATATTGCCCGAAGGATCGGTGAAGAAAGCCTGGCCTTCCATGAATTCGCTGAACACCACCGGCACGCCAGCCGCCTCAAGCCGCGCGGCGACCTGCTTTACGCTGTCGACCGAAAAGGCGAGATGCGGCGCCATGGGCGTCCTGTCGAGAATGCGTTGCGGCGGAAGCTCGGCGTCGTCGACAGGCCGCAGCAAATGGATCTGTTTCGTCCCGATCCGAAGCCAGAGGCCGGGCTGCGGCTGCGGCATCCGCCACACTTCTTCCAGACCGAGCAGTCCGACGTAGAAATAGCGCGAAGCCTGCTCGTCGCGGATGGCGAGATTGACGTGAGACAATCGGGCGACAAGAGACGGGGAGGCATCATCGGCCATGGCGCAAGTTCCTTCGGGCCCGAATGGCGGGATCCACCCCTGATTGGCATTGCCGCAGGATCGATGCCACTAGTCTTTTGTCATGACGCCCATGTCCACGCGGCATGGCTCGATCATCGCGGCCGCCTTCATGCCGGACCTGCATGGCGGCGATGATCGATCGGACTTTGCGCGGCGCCGACGACCGAGGCTAAAGGCGCGGGCCGAATCCATTCCAGGAGGATATTCCGCCATGCCGTCGATCGAATCGGAAATCGATGTGCTCGAAACCCGGCGCGCCGAAGCCATTGTCGGGGCCGATCTCGCGCTGCTCGCGGCGATGGTCGACGAGCATTATATCCACGTAGATGCCGACGGCGCGCTGCGCGACAAGGCCGGCTATCTGGGGACCGTCTGTTCCCGGGCCGGACGCTATGTCGACTATCGGGTCACCGAAAATCACGTCAGGCTGATCGACGATCTCGCTGTCGTTCACGGTTGCTTCGAGAATCGATTCGAGGCCACCGACGGCACGACCCGGGACAAGTCCGGGCGCCATGTGCGGCTCTACAGCCTGCACGCCGACGGATGGCGCAATTTCTTTCACCAGAGCACTCTGATCGCCCCGGACGCCGGCTGATCAGGCGTGGAGAAGGGAAGATAATGTCCCGTTACCTGAAAGCCGCCATAGATCCCTTCCTCTTCGCGCTGATCGCGACCGTCGGGCTCGCAACGCTGCTGCCTGTGCATGGCGCGGGTGTCGGAGCATTCGACATGCTCACTGACGCCGCGATCATGCTGCTCTTCTTTCTGCAGGGCGCCAAGCTTTCGCGCCAGGCGCTGCTCTCGGGCGCTGGGGCATGGAAACTGCACCTTGCGGTTCTGGCCTCGACCTTTCTCCTCTTTCCGTTGCTCGGCCTCGGAATCAGCCTGTCCCGTCTGCTCGACCCGACGATGGCGGCGGGCTTGCTGTTCCTCACATTGCTGCCGTCGACGGTGCAGTCGTCGATTGCCTTCACATCGGTGGCACGCGGCAATGTCGCGGCGGCGGTATGCAGCGCCTCCTTCTCCAACCTGCTCGGCATCGCGTTGACCCCGCTGCTCGCCAGCCTGATGATGCGCGCCGGCGGCGTCACCATGTCGTGGGGCGGAGCACGCACGATCCTGTTCCAGCTCCTCTTGCCCTTCATTGCCGGACACCTGCTGCGGCCCAGGATCGGCGATTGGGTAACGGCGCACAAACAACTGGTGATGGCCTCCGACCGCGGCTCGATTTTGCTCGTGGTCTATACGGCCTTCAGTGCCGCAGTGATCGAAGGGCTGTGGCACAGCGTTGCGCCCGCGGAACTGCTGTTGCTCGCGGCCTGCTGTATCGGACTGCTCGTGTCGGTTTTGATCGCGACCTGGCTGCTCGGCCGACTCCTCAAGCTCGATCGGGCCGATGCCATCGTGCTGCAATTTTGCGGGTCGAAGAAAAGCCTCGTCTCCGGCGTGCCGCTGGCGGGCATTCTCTTTCCCGCGTCCCAGGTCGGTCTCGCGGTGCTGCCTTTGATGCTGTTTCATCAGATCCAGCTTTTTGCATGCGCGATCCTGGCCCGCTATTATGCGAGGCACGACGAACCGCAAGACGAGGTGGCCGAAGCCGGGCGACAATTGGCGGACGCCTGATTGTTGGCGGCCATTTTGACCTGCTTCGCGCAAAGGCTATCAGTGGAGCGGGCTGCGTCGGGCGAACGGTTATCCTTTACCCCGGCCTGATTGCCTGGGGAGACGCGCGCCATGGAACTGAGGCAAATTCGCTATTTCAAGGCGGTCGCCGATGCCATGAGCTTCGTACGCGGCGCCTATTATCTCAACGTCGCGCAGCCCGCGCTCAGCCGTTCGATCGCGAAGCTGGAGGATGAAATCGGCCAGGCCCTGTTCGTGCGGCACGCCAAGGGTGTGTCGCTGACCGACGCGGGCGAGCGCTTCTATCGGCGTGCGTCGGACATTCTCGAATCGGTTCGGCAACTGATCGACGAAATGGCCACCGAAGGCGGCGATTTTTCAGGAACGGTCGCGCTCGGCGCGCCACAGTCGATCCACATGAAATTGCTGCTTCCGGTCATGGCCGGTTTTCTCGCGCGCTATCCCGACTGCCGCGTCGACCTGGTGCAAGGGTCGAGTTCCTATCTGCGCGACCGCATCGCCGACGGCGACCTCGACGTCGCGCTGATCTCCAACACCGCCGAGGCAAGCGGCGTGATGATGATCCCGCTGGTCAGCGAAAGCTTCTGCCTCGTCTGCCCCAAGGATCGACGAGCGGATTTCGGCGCGGAGGTCGAGGTACCCGACCTCGTCGGCCTGCCGCTCATCATGGCCGGCTATCCGCAAAGCACGCTCGCTTATATGGAGGATGCCTTTCCCGAAGTCGTGCGCAAGCTCGTCGTGCGAAGCGAGGTCAACAGTTCCGCGCTCGTCGGCGACCTCGTCGAACGGGGTGCCGGCTATGGTATCGCCCCCAGTTGCGTGATGAGCCCCGGGCGTAGCGAGCGGCTCGACTTCGTGCCCATCGCGGGGCTCCGGGCCTCCTGGGCCATTGCGACCCACTGGAACCGGCAGGGGTTTCGGGCGATCCGCGAAATACAGGAGATGCTGCTCGCGCTCGTCGCCGAACTGATCGCGCAAAATGATTGGCCGACCGCCCGAAGCGCCGATAGCGAAGAGGAATGAGGCTTTCATCCCTGCATACCGCACAGGCATGGCATCGATGAAAAGACAGTCTTGGACAGCGTGCCGCATCGCTTCCTATGCATGCCCCCGAGGTGACGCCCGAAGCCGCTGCGGCGGCCCGTAACTGGAGGTTGCGCCATGGGACAGGCCATAGCAGACGCAGTCACATTATGTTTCGACGAGGCCGGGCAAGGCGAGCCCCTCGTCCTGCTGCACGGCAGCAACGCCGACCGCCGGCAATTCGGCAGCTTTCTGCCGCTGCTCGGTGACGGCATTCGCGCTCTTGCGCCCGACCAGCGCGATTCGCCCGACAGCCCGTGCGAACCGCGGCCCTATGCGATGGAAGATCACGCCCGCGATCTGGCCGCCTTCCTGACCAAGCGCGGGATCGAGCGAGCACATGTCTTCGGCGCTTCCTATGGCGGAGCGGTCGCGATGACGTTCGCGCTGCTTTTTCCGGATCGGGTTCAGAGCCTCATCCTCGGCGCAACGGCGTCGGAGCGCGCACGTTTCCATGCGCCCGATCTCAGCGCGATCCGCGATGACGATCCGGCGGCGGTGCGGCGCTTCATGCTCGCCGCGGTCGTTACACCCGATGCCATCGATGACGAGCCCGATCTGGTGGCCGAGCTCGATTCCATTCTCCTCATCCGCGAATCTGGCGCCTTTGCCCGCCGTGCCGCCGCGATCGACGGTCATGACGTGACCGATCGGTTGAATCGGATCACGGCACCGACGCTGGTCCTGTGCGGCGATCACGACCCTATCGCGCACGCCGACGAAGCGCGTCAGATGGCCGCCGCCATTCCCGGAGCGCGGTTCGAATTATTGCCCGAGAGCCGCCACGGCATCACGCTGCAATATCGCGAGCGCACCGCCCGCCTCATCCGCGACTTCGTGTTTGCCCACTCCCAAGGCGCGCGCGCGTGAGCCGGCCTACCGCTCGCAAGATATTGGTCTGCGGCGCGAGTATCGCCGGACCCGCCCTCGCCTATTGGCTCG
Source organism: Sphingopyxis sp. DBS4 (assembly GCF_024628865.1). Taxonomy (NCBI): domain Bacteria; kingdom Pseudomonadati; phylum Pseudomonadota; class Alphaproteobacteria; order Sphingomonadales; family Sphingopyxidaceae; genus Sphingopyxis; species Sphingopyxis sp. DBS4. Next base: position 1,337,315 of record NZ_CP102384.1, on the reverse strand, counting down.
ACCATTATGGTTTCGAGGTCACATTGGTCGAGCGGGCCGAAACGGTTCGCAGCGGCGGTTATGCGATCGACATCCGCGGTTCCGCGATCGACGTCAGTGAGCGGATGGGCATGCTGTCCGCGCTCCGCGACGCGCATATCCGGACGCGCTGCTGGACCTTTCGCAACGCCCGCCGCGTCATCACGAGCCTGCGGCAGGAAGACATCACCGGCGGCGTCGCCGGGCGCGATGTCGAGGTGCCGCGCGGTGTGCTGGCGAACCTTCTCTATGATCTGACCCGCGACCGGATCGCCTATCGGTTCGGCGACTGCGTGACCGCGATCGATGACCAGGTCGACGGGATCGACGTCGGCTTTCGCAGCGGCCGACAGGAGCGTTACGACCTCGTCGTCGCCGCCGACGGTCTGCATTCGACGACGCGGGCGCTGGCTTTCGGCCCCGAAGCCCAGTTCGACAGCTATCTCGGCTCCTGCTTCGCCGGCTTTTCATTGCCCAATCGGCACGGTTTCGATCATGAGGCCGTCATCTACAACGCGCCCGGTCTGATGGCCTCTGTCTATGAGACCGGAGGCGAGCGCATGAACGGCCTCCTCGCCTATCGCCGTCCGAAACCCGCCTCCGCCGAATATGCCGATGTCGATGGCCTGCGCCGCGATCTGCGCGCCCGCTACGCCGGAGAGGGCTGGATCGTGCCCGAATTGCTGGACGATATGGAAGCGGCCGAAGATCTTTATTTCGACTCGATGCTGCAAATCCACATGCCGCGCTGGTGGAACGGGCGCGTCGCCGTGGTCGGCGACGCCGCCTATGGTCCGTCCTTCTTTTCGGGTCAGGGCACCAGCCTGGCGCTGGTCGGTGCCTATGTGCTCGCCGGCGAACTTGCCACCAAGACGCATCATGAAGACGCTTTCGCTGCCTATGACCGCACCGCACGCCGGTTCGTCGAGGACAATCAGGCCACGGCGCTGGGCGGCTCCGACATCATGGTCCCGGCAACCCGGACGAAAATCTGGACACGCAACCGCATGATGGACCTGTCGCCGATCCTGACCCGGCTCGGCTTGGTCGGGCGCAAGTCTCGCCAGCTCAACAGCGCATTGGAAATAGAGGATTACCCGGCGCCGGCGCCGACACCGGCCATGGCGTGATCTTTGGCGGCGAAGCCGTCGGAAGATCGCAGATTGAAACAAGCAAGGCCTGGCTGCGGGGATGGTCCCCGACGGCACGGAGGTGTGTTGCCCGCGGGCAGCTCCTTCCGGAAAGATACGAACCAAGGGATGGGGATGATTATGCAAAAGCGAACGATGATCCTGAAAGCCACCGCCGTCGCGGCTCTGCTGGCGCCGCATTTGGTCCAGGCCCAGGAGGCCGGCGACAAGGCCGCCAGCCAGAGCGATCGCGTCTATCCCGATGAAATCATCGTCCAGGCGCGCAAGCGCGACGAGCGGCTGATCGATATTCCCGAAACGATCAGCGCAATCACCGCCGATACGATCCGCAGCGCCGGCATTTCGTCGCTCAACGACGTCGGGCGGCAGACCCCGAACATCATCCTCAACCGGCGCCAGGACAATGAGCCCAATGTCGTGATCCGCGGCGTCGGCGCCTTCGGCAATACGCAGGGCGTCGGTTTCTACATCGACGACGTCCAGAATTTCACCGATCAATCGGCCGCCGTCGAAGATGTCGAGCGCATCGAAATCCTCAAGGGACCGCAGGGCACGCTTTATGGCGGCAGCAATATCGGCGGCGCGATCAAATATGTGCTGAAAAGGCCGACGGCCGATTATGGCGGCGAGGCTCGGGTCGAATATGGCACCTTCGATACCGTCAACGCCTTCGCCGCCGTCAACGCGCCGCTTGCCGATGACTTCGCCGCCCGCGTTTCGGGCTATTACAATCATATGGGAGGCTTTATCCGCAACACGCTGCTAGGCGGCCATCCCGACGCGAGCACCGAATGGGGCACGCGCATCGCCATCGGATGGCAGCCGTCGGACGCCGTCGATATCCAGCTCAGCTATCGCCATAACGAGCTCCACAACGGCGGTAACGTCTATGTGACCGCCGCCGAGACATCCTCTGGTGCCGACTATGTGCGCACGGCGGACTATAGCGAGGATGTGATGAACAAGCGCCGCGTCGACGGCATCATCGCCAACCTGTCCTGGGACATGGGGGCCGTCGAACTGACCAATATCACGTCGTGGACGCGGCGCAAGAACGACCTGCTCTGGGATCTCGATTACAGTTCGGCCGACGCCGTCACCGCCTTCACCGGCGATCGCAACACGTCGACCGTGTTCACTGAAGAGCTGCGGCTCACCTCAGCCGACGGGAGCCCCTTCGACTGGCTCGTCGGGGCCTATTATGCCTCCATCGACAATCGCGGTCTCACCAACGACGTCGACCTGCTCCTCGGCCCCGACGCCGATGGCCCCTTGTTCATCAAGGATTATAACAATGGCGACACGATCGAACGGCAATATGCGCTTTTCGGCACCGCCAACTATCGCATTGACGCCTTCCGGATCGGGGCCGGCTTGCGCGTGGCGCGAAGCCAGTTCACCGGCCGCGATTACAATGTTCCCATCTCGGTCGATGTCAACGACACGACGGTGCTTCCGAAACTCACCCTATCCTATGATATCGCCCCCGATGTCATGCTCTACGCCAATTATGCGATCGGCAGCGAACCGGGCCGCGTCAATGTGACCACCGGCACCGGCGGCGCCTATCGCTCCGAACGGGCGTCGAGCTATGAAGCCGGAATCAAGGGATCGGTGCTCGATCGCCGCCTCTCCTTCGAACTTGCCGGCTATTATATCGATTACAAGCGCCGCCAGTTCGAAACCCAATTCGTCAACGACGATGGCACGATCGCCGAAGAGGTCGCCAATATCGGCACGTCGGTGAGCTATGGAATCGAGGGTGGCCTTTCCTACCGGCCGATCGACGGGCTGACGCTCGCGGCATCGGGGGGCTGGCTGCACTCGCGCTGGGACGACGCGGCCGCGGTCTATAAATTCGTGCCGATCGATGGGCTGACCGTGCCGAATTCGCCGTCCTTCACCGCCAACGCCAGCATCGACTATCGCGTGCCTCTTTCCGGCGATCTGGAACTCGGGCTGCGCGGCGACTACAGCCATGTCGGCAAATTCTATTGGAACATCCAGAATACGTCGTTCCAGCCGGCCTATGATCTCGTCAACCTGCGCGTTTCGATCGGCGACCCCGAGGGCCGGTGGCAGATCGCCCTGCGCGGCGAAAATCTCTTCAACGAGAAATATTACAACGAGTTCACCGCCGACGTCTTCACCGTCGGCGAAGGGCTCGGGGCGCCGGGAACGCCGCGGCGGATTCTCGCGTCGTTGTCGTTCAAAATGTGATGCCGGTGACCGGCATCACTCCCTCCGGGTCCGCAGGCTGGCGCAGCGGCGCACGCTTTACGCTGTTCGTGCTGTTCTTTGCCTCGATCCTTGCCTTTCTCGACCGTCAGATGCTCAACATCCTGGTCGAACCGATCAAGCGCGACTTGCGCATCGGCGACCTTCAGTTCAGCCTGTTGCAGGGCATGGCATTTTCGGCGGTCTATTGCCTCGCCTCCTTTCCCGTCGCGATCCTCGCCGATCGCTTCAATCGCAAGGCGGTGATCCTCGTCAGCCTGCTGGTCTGGAATGCGATGACGCTCGTCTTCGGACTCTCGACCAGCTTCGGCATGCTGCTCGTCGCGCGCATGGGTCTCGCGATCGGGGAAGCCGGCCTCACCCCGGCCGCAATCTCGATCATCCGGCAAATCTATCCGCCCGAAAAGCAATCGGGAGCGGTCGCATGGATCGCGTTCAGCCTCTATGCCGGCGGCGGTCTCTCGATGCTCGTCGGCGGCCCGGCGCTCGATGCCCTCGCCGCCATGGACGCGCCGCCGCTTGGCCTCTCACCCTGGCGCATTCTGTTTCTCGGCAGCTTCGCGATCGGAGTCGTCGGGCTTGGCCTTGTCATGACGATGCGCGAGCCGAAACGGCCGGCCACGCCATCGACCCAGGCTTCCTTCCGCAATTTCCTGGCCTTCGTGTCCGAGCGCCGCGCACCCGTCGTCTGTTATCTCGCCGCAGGCATCGCGCTTAACGCGATCGTCTACGCCGTAATGTCGTGGGCCCCCGCTATGCTGATGCGCAATCATGGCTGGAGCACACAGCAGACCGGCCTTGCCTTCGGCGCTGTCTACATGATCGGCGGCGGCGCAGGAGCGCTGATCGCCGGCCGCGCCGTTCCCTGGCTTCGGTCGAGCGAACCCGCGGGATCGGTAGTCCGGCTGCTTCGCTTCGCCTGCGTCCTGATCGGTATCGCCTTGTTGTTCGCGGCACACGCGCCCGACGGCACCGTCACGATCGTCTTCCTCGCTTTCGCCATGCTTGGCGTCGGGGCACTCGTCGGCGTGGGGGTTTTCGGATTTCAGGCCCTTTTCCCCGCGATGTTCAGCGCACGGGCGGTGGCGGTCAATTTTCTCGTCTCGGGCACCCTCGGCGCCTCACTCGGTCCGAGCGGCGTTGCCCTTCTCAAGGGCTGGATGGGCGGCACTGATGCTGCGACTGGCCCGGCGCTCGGCTGGTTCGTCGCCGGCGCGGCATTCTGGGCGTTTCTTTGGCTCAGCGCATTCCTGCCCTTCCTGCGAACAGGACGGGTGGCCGGCCGCGACGAACCGATCGCGCACGGAAAGCCGATCAAGTCCGGATAGCGATCCGGCACCCCCTCCCCTGAACATGATGCATTCAAAGGACTGAAATTATGGCGGAATTTACCGCACGCCCCGAATTGTGCGGCACCGTGGGTGCTGTCGCCTCGACACACTGGATCGCGAGCGCGGTCGGGATGCGGCTTCTCGAGATGGGAGGCAATGCCTTCGATGCCGCCGTCGCCGCGGGCTTCACGCTCCAGATCGTCGAGCCGCACCTCAACGGCCCCGGCGGCGATGCACCGATCCTCGCTGCTCGCGCGGGCGATCCCGAACCCACGGTGATCTGCGGCCAGGGGCCTTCGCCGGCGGCCGCCACCATCGCGGCCTTCGCCGATCGCGGCCTCGACATGATCCCGGGCACCGGCTTGCTCGCCGCCTGCGTCCCCGGTGCTTTCGGGGCGTGGCTGGTGCTGCTTCGCGATTTCGGGACGGTGGCGCTGCGCGACGTCCTCGAACCCGCGATCCATTATGCGCGGACCGGTCATCCGGTGCTTGCGGGAGCAGTCGCCGCGATCGCGTCGGTCGAGCGGCTGTTCGCCGACGAATGGACCAGTTCGGCCCGGCTCTACCTGCCCGGCGGGGTGCCTCCGGCAGCGGGATCGCTGTTCGCGAACCCCCTGCTCGCCGATTTCTACGACCGGTTGCTCGCCCATGCCGAAGCCGCCGCCGGCGGCCGCGCGGCGCAGATCGAGGCGGCGCTCGCCTATTGGTATGAAGGTCCGGTGGCCGAAGCAATCGATGCGTTCATGCGCGGAACCGAAGCGATGGACACGAGCGGCCGGCGTCATCGCGGGCTGCTGTGCGCCGATGACATGGCGGGCTGGCGCCCTCCGATCGAACGTCCCATCGGCGTCGATCACGGCGAGCATCGCCTTTATAAATGCGGCGCGTGGAGCCAGGGACCGGCGTTGCTGCAAGCCGTGCAGATCGCCAAGGGCCTCGATATCGGCGCGATGCCGCTCGATTCGGCCGACTATGTTCATGCGGTGTGCGAGACGATCAAGCTGGCGATGGCCGATCGCGATGCCTGGTACGGCGAGGCGATGCCAGACGGTGCGCTGACGGCATTGCTCGGCGAAGCCTATGCGGCCGAGCGACGCACGCTGATCGGCGACACCGCCAGCCACGACCAGCGACCGGGGGCGCCTGCAGGCCTCGCGCCCCGCCTGCCACCGGCCTGCGGCGGCAGCCGTGGTGAAACGGCTGTCGGCGGCGGCGAACCCACGATGGCGAAGGAACTCGCGCTGCCGGTCGGCATCGACGCGCATCAGCGCGGAGATACCTGTCATGTTGATGTTGTCGATCGCTGGGGCAATATGGTTTCGGCAACCCCGTCCGGAGGCTGGCTGCAATCGAGCCCGGCGATCCCCGGACTGGGCTTCGCGCTCGGAACGCGCATGCAGATGTTCTGGCTTGCCGGAGGCCTGCCCGGCTCGCTCGCCCCTGGCGTGCGCCCACGCACGACGCTCACCCCGTCGCTCGCCTATCGGGGCGGGCGCCCCTACCTCGCTTTCGGGACTCCTGGCGGCGATCAGCAGGATCAATGGTCGCTGCAACTCTGGCTCGCGCATGTCGTGCACGGCCGCCCGCTCCAGGCCGCGATCGAGGCGCCCGCTTTTCACACCGAGCATATGTTCGCCAGCTTCTGGCCCCGCGAGGTTCACCCGGGGTCGCTCATCGTCGAAAGTCGCTTTCCGCAAACGACGGTCGATGAACTCCGACGACGCGGCCACGCGCTGACGGTCGGGGGTCCTTGGTCCGAAGGCCGGCTGTCCGCCTGCGCCCATGATTTCAAAGACGGTCGCGGCCTGTTGCGCGCCGCGGCGAACCCACGCGGCATGCAGGGTTATGCGATAGCGAGATAAACGCCGCTCTGCAGGTCAGATCGACTGTCCGGTCTTGGCCCAGTCGGCGAGGAAGCCTTCGATGCCCTTTTCGGTGAGGACATGCTTGAACAGCCCCTTGATGACCGACGGCGGCGCGGTCATCACGTCGGCGCCGATCTTCGCGGCCTCCAGGACATGGATGCCGTGGCGCACGCTCGCCACCAGGATTTCGGTGCCATAAGCATAATTGTCATAGATCAGCCGGATGTCGGCGATGAGCTGCATCCCGTCGAAGCCGTTGTCGTCGTGGCGGCCCACGAAGGGCGAGACGAAGGTCGCGCCCGCCTTTGCCGCCAGCAGCGCCTGCGTCGCCGAGAAGCAGAGGGTGACGTTGACCATCGTGCCGTCGCTGGTCAGCGCCTTGCACGTCTTGAGCCCGTCGATCGTCAGCGGCACCTTGATGCAGACATTGTCGGCGATCTTGCGGAGGATCTCCGCCTCCTTCATCATCGTTTCATGGTCGAGCGCGACGACCTCGGCCGACACCGGGCCGTCGACGATGGCGCAGATTTCCTTCGTCACTTCCTTGAAGTCTCGGCCCGACTTGGCGATCAGCGACGGGTTGGTCGTCACCCCGTCGAGCAGGCCCGTCGCGGCCAACTCCTGAATGTCGGCAATCTCGGCGGTGTCGGCGAAGAATTTCATGGGACCGTCTCCTGCAAGGCGGAATGAAAGGGCGTTTTTCCACCCGCAGCGGCGAACCCGAAACTCTCGAGCACATCCTTGCCGCAAAGTTTCACGATGGTCATAATATCTCTTGCCCTTGGTCCGGAATGCGGCTCGCGAGCAAATCGCGGGCGGCCTTCATCCCGCGTTCCACAGCGACATCGATCGACACTTGTCCGCCCATGAGTTGCGCGATCACCTCGCCTGCAAGCGTATCCCCGGCGCCCGTCGTATCGTGAGCCCGTATGGCATTGGCTGGCAAGACCCGCCGACCGTCGGAACCGTCGATCAGAACACCTGCACTGCCGAGCGTTTCGATGATGACCTGATTGTCAGGTCTGGATCCCTCGAACGCCGCTTCGATGAATTCCCGCTCGCTCGCATTGCAAAATATGAGGTTCGCGCGCTGTGCGAGACGGGCGCGGAGGTCGGACGGATAGGAGGGAAGATCAAGCTTTGCGATCCAACTGAGCGGAATTGCAGGCGAACAGATTTCAACAATCGCCCTCGTGGCTGCGGGCGGTCCCACCGCAACGCACATATGCTCGGCCTCACGAATGATTTCGACCTGCCTTTCGGACAGGCGTTCTCCATCGCCAGATCCGGTATCGAGAAGGCAGCCATAATCTCCATCCGGGCGATAGACCAGGATGCAGCGCGGCGTTTTGGTCGCTCGCTGGCGATCGATCGCATCGCAGCATATCTGTGACCTTTGACAGGCCCGCAGATAATGGCCGCCATCGCCATCATCCCCGACCCAGGTCAGCGCGAATGCACGGTGCCCGGCAGCCGCGATCCTGCGAGAGGCATAAAGAGCCGCCCCACCAGCCCTCGGCCATGCCCCCGATACGCCGAGCTCGCCGAAAACGGTTCCGGTGCCGTAAAAGGATTCGGCAAGCTGAACGACATAGTCGAGCGTCGCATAACCGGAAACAACGACCCTTTTGGGTTCCATAACCTCAAACTCCGCTGAGCAATTTAGGGCCGTGCGCGAACGCTCAGCGGGGCGTCGCCGAGATAGCGCGGCCGGACGGGATCGATAAGCGCAACATTGCGCCGACCGCCCCCGGAACCGCCGAACGCGCTCGCCCGCGAAAAGCCTTTCGTCCCCCGTTCACCATGGCCCCGTCCTTTCCATCCGAGGCTATAATGAAACGTTTCATTCTATCTGTCAAATATCGGCAAAACCCAGCGTTGTCGAAAATATCAGGCCGATTCGCGCGTGATCAGGTTGATCCCGAAAACGACCCGGCGGCTGCTTTCGTCCTCGCCTTCGATCCTGCGCAGCAGGGCGTCGACCGCTTCTGCCGCCATCTCGTCCACCGGCATCTCGATCGTGGTGAGAGCGGGGGTGCAATGCTCGGCCCACGGGATATCGTCAAAGCCGATGATCGCGCATTGCTGCGGGACCGCGATATCGGCTTTGCGCATATGTTTGAGGACGCCGATCGCGATCAGGTCGGCGCCACAGAACACCGCGTCGGCGGCGCGACTCTCGAGCGCTTCGATGACGCTTCCGCTCAACTCGGGCGAGAAGGCATTTTCGACGAAAAAGGCCAATGCTCCGGCCCGTTCGGCCACATCGCGGGCGGCTTCGCAGCGATCACGCATACTCTTCACGTCCATGGGGCCGGCAATCACGCCTATCCTCTCATGACCACGCGAAACAAGATATTCGGCTGCAAGGCGCCCCCCTTCCGCATAATCGGCCTGGACGCACTCAAACCCGGCCACCGTCCGGTCGATGACGATGATCGGCAAGTCCTTCGCCACGGCGCCGATGCTGTTTTCGTCGTTGACCGGAAACCACACGATGCCGTCGACGCCGCGATCGACCATCTGGCGGACGATCTCGGCCTCTTGCGCCTGATCACCCTCGCTGTCGGTAACGAAGACGCTATATCCATTGGCCCGCGCTCTTTGAACGATGGATTGGATCAGGCTGGGGAAAAATGGGTTGGTCATGTCCGGCACGACCACCCCGATCGCTCCGGTTTTTCCCGTTCGCGTTGCCCGCGCGGCAAGATTTTGCCGATAGCCGAGTTCCTCCGCAACCTTGAGAATATGGGCGCGCGTATCTTCGCCCAGCGAACCGGTGCGATTCACCGCATAGGAAGCACTGGCAAGCGATACGCCCGCCGTCTTAGCCACATCCTTCAATGTCGCCCGTTTCCTTGCCAACGATCTTTTCCCTTTCCACACCCGCGTTTTGCCGTTGTTTATCCGAAGCGTTCGGCTATATCCAGTGAATGATAATGAAACGTTTCATAGGAGATTTTCCGTGAATGTCGCCGTGCTGGGAAGCCTGAACCTCGACGTCGTGTTTCACTGCGAAGCGCTCCCAATCCCGGGGCAAACGCTCCTCTGCGACGACTTCGCGACCGGCCCCGGCGGCAAAGGGCTCAATCAGGCTGTCGCGGCACGGCGCGCGGGCGCCGAGACGAGCTTGCTCGGCGCGGTCGGTGCCGATGCCAGCGGTGACGCGCTGCTGAGCTTTCTCAAGCGCGAAGATATTCTCACGCACGGGGTCGTAACCCTTGCCGATGCGCCGACCGGGGTTGCTCATATCGTCGTCGACCGAGACGGCGAAAATTCCATCATCGTCGCGAGCGGCGCCAACCGGGCCGTACCCGCGGATCGGTTGGCGACGGCAGGTTTGCAGGCGCTTGTCTGGCTCGCCCAACTCGAAATGGATATCGAGGTTGTAGGAGGCTTCCTGCGCGAAGGTCGGCAGGCAGGGGCAAGAACCATCCTGAACGCGGCACCGGCAATCGAAGCAGCCAGGAGTCTTTTCGGGGACGCCGACCTTATCATCGTAAACGAACATGAATTGGCGCAATTCAGCGGTGTCCCCTGCCCTGCCGGCAATGACGCGGCGATCGAGCAAGCCGCGCGCAAGCTCATGGTGCGCGATGATCAGATACTGATCGTCACCTTGGGAGCCAAAGGCACGCAGCTTGTCGATTCCAGGTCATCCTTTCATGTTGCCGCCGCTCCCGTGGTCGCCGTCGACACAACAGGTGCCGGGGATTGCTTCTGCGGCGTGCTAGCGGCAAGCTTGGCGCAGGGAGCGTCCGTCCCCGATGCCGTCCGCCGCGCGAATATCGCCGCGGGCATTGCAGTCGGGCGGACCGGTGCCGCGCCCGCCATGCCGCTGAAAGACGAAATCGAAGCCGTATCGAACGGCTGACAATTCGTCCTCGGCGTCATGCCGGCTGTGCGATAGGGGCGCTGTTTCAATATCCCCAACCTAAAATCCAGATTGGCGGCATGCTTGATTCAAGGACATGGCATGGCTCCTGAAGCGCGTTCGGATGGCAAGGAGCGGGCGAAGGATCGACGCTGTTTGCACACGACATGATCGCCGAAGCGGAGTTTGCTTGCCATCTTTGGCATCAAGCCATATGAAACGTTTCACGAATAGCCGCCGCATATTCGAAACGAGCGGCAAAACGCCTCGGAGCAGGGAGACGATATGCCATATGCCGACTTTCTCCGCGGGTGCCTGGGCCTGCTCATATTCCTTGCGATCGCGTGGGCCCTTTCGGAGAACCGGCGTGCAATTCACTATCGCGCCATGGCTGGCGGGCTCGTTGCGCAGATTTTGATCGCGCTGTTGCTCACGAAGGTTCCCGAGGTAGTCGATGCACTGGGCAGCGTCGCACACGGCGTCGACCATCTGCAGCGATCCGCCGAAAGCGGTGCGATGTTCGTTTTCGGCTATCTCGGAGGCGGCCCCCAGCCGTTCGTCCGGACCAACCCCCAGGCGTCCACCTTCATCTTTGCCGCCCAGGTGATACCGGCCGTTCTGCTGGTCAGCGCCCTCGCCGCGCTGCTTTGGCATTGGGGGCCCTTGCGCTGGATCGTGCGCGGTTCGGCCTGGCTCTTCGGCAGACTCTTCGGCGTCAGCGGACCGGTGGGCGTATCGACGTCCGCCTGCATCTTTCTGGGCATGATTGAATCGCCGTTGCTCGTAAGACCGCTGCTGCCGCGCCTCTCGCGCGGCGAGTTCTTCATCATCATGGTCGATGGCCTGTCCGTGATCGCCGGATCCTCGATGATCCTTTTGGGTGCCATGCTCGCAGGCAAGATTCCCAACGCCTTCACCCACCTCCTCACGGCCTCGCTGATCAGCACCCCGATGGCGATCACCCTGGCCCGGATCATGATCCCCAGCGAGGTCGTGCGCTCATCCGAGCGCATCCCGCTCGAGAGCAGCTACAAGAGCAGCCTCGATGCCATGACTCACGGAACGATCAATGCGGTGCGGATCGCCGCCTATGTGGTCGCCCTGCTGATCGTATTTGTCGGCTCGATCACTATCGTGAACGCGCTGCTGGCCCTCCTTCCCCACCAAGGGGCGCCTATCACGCTCACGTCGATCTTCGGGGCGCTGCTGGCTCCCGTGGCCTGGCTGATGGGTGTCCCGATGAGCGATCTGCAGACCGTTGGCGGCCTGCTCGGCACTAAAGTGACGCTCAACGAGGTTGTCGCCTATGGTCAATTGGCCGACCTGAGGCCCGGCACGCTGACCGAGCGCGGCACGCTGATCGCCACCTATTCGCTGTGCAGTTTCGGAAATTTCGGCAGCGTCGCCATCCTGATCGGCACGCTCACCGCCATGGCACCCGAAAAAAGCGACGAAATCGTCGATCTCGGCCTCAAGGCCTTGCTCGCGGCCTTTCTCACCACCTGCATGACCGGCACGATCGTCGGCTTGCTCAGCATTCTATTCTAGGAGCCTTCATGTCTGCCAAACCGAGCTTCGTCGCTTTCACGGGTGTCGATTCCGCAATGCTCATCAGCGATATGCAGACGCTGTCGCGGCACTATCCGATCGAATGGGGCATATTGATCGACGATGCGAAATCGGATGATCCGCTTTTCGCCGACGTCGATATCCGTGCGCGCCTTCTCGAATCGTCCGGGCTTCGTTTTGCCGCCCATGTTTGCGGCGAACAGGCTGGCCTGATCGCGAACGAGCCGGACCATGCAACGATCGACCTCACCCGATTTCAGCGTCTTCAGGTCAATCACGGCTTTTCGGGCAGTTCCCTGCAGCAGGTCGAAAACTGCATAGGTTTCGGGCGGTCGCGGACGATCCGAACCATGCTGCAAGCTCTCGACCGTTTCCCCGACGACACACGGCTGGATTGGCTCTTCGACACATCTTTCGGCACGGGAAAAACACCGGACGCCTGGCCCCCTCTGCCCGCCACCTCGGGTCCATTCTGCGGCTTTTCCGGCGGCATCCGTTCGGAAAATGCCCGCTCCGTCGTCGATGCGATCGCAGCGCCGGAAGGTGCGCAATATTGGATCGACATGGAATCGGGCGTTCGCACCGACGGCCGGTTCGACCTCGGCAAATGCGAAGCCGTCTGCCGCGCCGTGTTCGACTGAACGGCCCGATGCCGACATCATCAGGCGAGAGCGGAGTTCCGATGGCGACCGAAGACACAAAGACGGTCATCCTGGATACCGATCCCGGGATCGACGACGCCATGGCGCTTCTTTACCTGAGCGCATTACGGAGCGTCCGGTTACACGCGATAACGACGGTCTTCGGAAACGGCAGCGTGGAAATGACGACGCGGAATGCCGCCTATCTGGTCGAGCGTTTTGGCCTCGATCTTCCCATCTATGCCGGCGCGGCGGCTCCCCTCGTGGGCGCACGTCATATCCCCGAGCTCAAGGTACATGGAGAAGATGGGCTGGGCGACACGGGTCTCGCATCCGATTTTCCCCTTCCCTGCATGAATGCTCCCGCCTGGGAGCATATGGCCGAAACGATCACCGCCAATCCCGGAAAGATATCCTTGCTTGCGCTTGGCCCTCTGACCAATCTGGCGCTGGCCCTGCGTAACAGACCGGAAATCGCGGCCCTTACCCGGGAAGTCGTCGTCATGGGCGGCGCGTTTGGAACCCATGGCCGCCACGGCAATATCCGTCCCACGGCCGAAGCCAATTTCTTTTACGACCCACAGGCTGCCGACGAGGTACTGGCGGCATCCTGGCCGGTAACGGTCGTCGGGCTCGACGTATCGAGTTCCTGTATCCTGTCTTCGTCCCAAGCCCGGGCGCTGACAGTCGATGGCGGCGATCCCGGGGCGTTCCTCTGGCAAATCTCGCGCGGCTACGAGCGGATATACCGAATCTTCGACGGCGCGGACGGTGCCGCCATTCACGATGTCGCTGCCGCGGCCTGCCTGGCTTCGCCTGACCTCTTCGATACCCGAACGGGTCCGCTCACCGTGCAAACCGGAGGGAGATCGCCCGGTCGCTCATATATGGCAAAGACCGGGACGCGTCCGCTGCATCGCTATTGCGTCGACGTCGATGCCGAAAAACTTGTAGGCGCATTCGTTTCAGCCATTGAGCGCCTCGCGCAGGACGGCCGTGCGCCGGAGCCGCGGGACAAAATGCGATGAAAGTCTCCGTGGGGCTGTGGTCGACAGTCCTGTTATGGAGCCTCGCCGGCTGCGTTCAATTCGATGGAATATCGGACACGCCCGGTCCTTCACCCGCGACAGGCTGCGGGATCCGATCGGTTCGGCTCTGGGGCCAAGGGACTTTACCCGGAGAGCTGTCGCTCGACAGCGGGGTGGTCGGCGGACTTTCGGGCATCGACTACCGGTCCAGGCACGACGATTATCTGTTGATCAGCGATGATCGCGGCACTCATGGCGGCGGCAAAGCCTATGCGGCGACGATCGACTTCCTCCCCGACCATCGACTCTCCGTCCATGTCGCGGATTCCATCGCATTGCGACAGGCCAATGGCCGCCCTTTCTCCCGCGAGCAGGAACAGGGTCCCGGAACCGACGCTGAATCCGTTCGCGCGGGCGCCGGTGGCTGGATCTATTGGTCGAGCGAAGGCGACAGCAGGAAAGAACAAGGGCCGGACGTCTATCGGATGCGCTGGCGCGACGGCCGGAGCTTTCGACTCCCCCTTCCCTCCCGCCTGCTTCGGGATCCAGGCCAGAAGAGCGGCCCTCGCGACAATCGCTCCTTCGAAGGCCTGTGGGTCGACCAACGCACCCATGACGTCTGGCTTGGAATCGAAGCGCCGCTGATCGAGGATGGTCCACTCCCGACGCTGACGAGCGGCGCCTGGACGCGGATCATGCGTTTGCCCCATCGGCGGAATCGGGGAGCGGATTTCCTCTATCCCCTCGAGCCGATCGCCCGCGCCCTGCCGGGGAAGCTCGCCGACAATGGGCTCAGCGAACTGCTGGTGTTGCCCGGCCCGGCATTCCTCGTTCTCGAGCGATCAGGAAGCCAGCAAACCGATGGCTCGTTCCGCTTCACGACCCGCCTGTTCTGTGCGGCGCCGAAACCGCAAGCGACGGCGTCATCAGGGACTCGCGTGCTCGAAAAACGCCTCGTCGCCAACCTCAACGATCTGGGCAGTTTCGACAGCGCGAACTTCGAAGGGGTGACATTCGGCCGCCCCCTGCCCGATGGGCGCCGCAGCCTGATCCTCGTCGCCGATAATAATTTCGATGAAAGGCAACCAAACCGGTTCCTCGTTCTCGCCGTGGACGATCAGCGATAGGCAATGAGATGGTCACCCGTCCAGCCGACGAGAGCTTCGATGAAGCGGCGCACGGCCTGAGCGAACAGGCCCGCTTCACCCACGAGACATATCCGCATCCATGCCTATCCGCCGGATCATCGGATGTTCCAAACGAGGGGAAGCCTGGGCCTCCCCTCCCGCCATGGCAGCTACGCTCAGAAGCGTGCGCGCAGCGAAGCCGTGACGGTTCGCGGCGCCCCGATGAAATAGCGATCCAGCGTCGGCACCGTACCGGTCCCCGCGAGGCCGAAGTCCGGCAGCGTCGCCGTGGAACTGGTAACGGCGCCGACATATTTCTCGTTGAACAGATTATCGACGTTGAATTGCAGCTTCAGCTCCTTGAACGGACCCGTGTCGCCAAAGCCGTAGCTCGCGTTCAGGCCGACAACGGTGTAGCTGGGCAGATATTCGACACCCATTTCCCGATTGGTCGTCGGCTGGATAAGATGCGCCCCGACCCGTCGCCCGACATAGCGGCCGCTCAGTTGAAGGCTGGCGCCTTCGAAGGGCTTGATCTCGACCTGGCCGAACAGGCTGTTCGTCGGAATATCGCGAACCCGCGCGCCCCCGATCACACCGACGGAGGCCAACTCCAGCCGAGCGGCCGAGCCGACGGCGGGATCGTCATGCCGCGCGTCCTGATAGGAATATGAGAGGTAGAAATTGACCCAGTCATAATCGAGGATCGCGGTCGCCTCGATCCCCTTGCTTTTGGTACCTGCGATATTGGCGGCGCGCGTCGTCACGTTGCCGCGAATGATCTCATCGGGATCGACCCCGGTAATCGAAGTCGGCACCGTGCCGATATTATTCTTGAGCCGCGTATAATACCCCTGCAGCGAGAGAGCGATATGATCGGCGGTGAAACGAACGCCGGCATCCATATTCTCGGTCTCGATCGGGACGAGGTCGCGCGGATTGATCGCAGAATTCGATCCCAGGAAAGCGTCTTCGGGAATGCCCGCGAAATTCTGGGCATAGCCAGCGAAGATTTCGAGCCCCTTTACCGGCCTGAAACCAATTCCGATCTTGGGATTGATCCCCGAACTCTGGTCGAAGCGCACGAGTTGCCGATATTCCAACGGCGACCGGGCGCGATAGGCCACGTTGAACCAGGTCAGGCCCGCATCTAGCCGCAACATGTCGGGGATGATGTCAAACTGGTCCTGCACATAAAGCATGCTGGTATCGATCGTCGAACGGCGGTCATATTCGACATAGGCGAGGTCCGCACGATCGATTGCGATGCTCTGCGCCGAATTGAGGATTGGGTAGAAATTGCGGGTTTCCGAGGCCTTGGCATTTTCCCACCAGCCCCCTACCCGCAGCGTATTCCCCGGAAGAAAATCCTTGAACTGGAATTCGCCGGTCACCCCCATCCGGTCGGCATCGCGCGGAGTGAGGCGCATGTCCGCCGGACCACCGACGATATTACTGTTGCGCGTGGTGACGAGCGCCGGACGGATGGCGCCGCCCAAAGCATTATAACCAAGCACCGCATAGGGATCTTCGCCGGTGAGCCGGCGCTGACGATCCTGATAGCGCGAAGATTCGCCGCGAAGCTGCTGATAATAGGGATTGATGCTGAAGCTGACGTCGTCGGCAAGATAGAAACGCGTATTGATGTAGGCGAGGAAATCCTTGCGTGTGCCGCCAAGGGCACCACCATAATCGAGGTCGAGCGCCGGGATGCCGGTCAATGCGTCAAGCGCCCGATCGTTCCGGGGGTCGGACTTGAACTCGGCCAGGGAGATGATGTTGAAATCATTGTCACGCTGATCATTATAGGCCGCACGAAATTTGATGAAGCCGCCGTCGGCCAGATCCTGAACGGCCTTGAACTCGATATGATCGCGCCGCGAATGACGGCTTCGCGGCCCGGCCCAGATATCATTCTCCTGATGCGAATAGCTCAGATAGGATGTTAATCCGGGAAGCAGCTCGCCCGTGTCCAGACGGACATAGCCCCGATAGAAATTGTCCGAGCCCACGCCCGCTTCGACTGTCACACCCAGATTATCGCGGGGATCCGCGGTTATGAAATCGACGAAACCACCAAGCGCGAAACGCGAGGGCGCGCCGATATCACCTGCGCTTTGCGACACGTTGATCCGCGAAATATTGCTCGATTCGATGAAGCGTTGCGGCGGCGAACCCCCGTTGAATCGGGCGTCGCCGGTCGGGATGCCATCGAGCGTCAGACCCACCTGTTCCTTGTTGAGTCCACGCAGATAAAGCTCGAAGGAAAAGCTGCCGCCCCGCGCGTCACCGGAGGAGACCTGCACGCCGGGCACCTTTGCCAGGCTCTGCGTAACATCGGCGCCCAGTGGCCGCTCCTGAATGTCCTCCACGCCCAGAACCGCCGCCGCGCGCACATTGCCGGCACCGATTCGCTGCGCCGTCACAACGATCTCCGACTCTCCGCCACTCGCATCGGCCGCCTCCCGGGCCTCCGCAGTCGCGGGAAGCCCCAAGGTCGATAGGGACAAGATCCAAAGGCTGGCCCTGGACGATATATTTTTGGCTTGGCTACGACGCATCTTGATTCCTCCCCCACAATCGGCGGACCATGATCATAGCCTAATGAAACGTTTCATGCAACCTTCATAAAAATTCATTCCAGTTGAGAGCATCCAATCGCCTCCTCCGAATTTTACGCGATGGCCCCAGCTAAAGCGCGCCGGCTACCCGCCGGGGCACGACATCCCGTTGGTGCGCAAAGGCGATGACGCCAAAGGGAAATGCAATTCAGGGCGATACGGCGGTACGAGCAAGCTTGTGCAGCAGCGTCCTGAAGACCGTCAGATCGGCGGGATTGGACGGTTCGTAATTTCGTTGCTCGCCGACCTGGCGGCTGTTGCAGATGAAAAAGAGGATACCGGCACCGACGCCGTTGACGAACATCATCGTCGAGATGGAGGCGAAGGCGCCCTTCTCGATCCCATAAGCTAGCGTGCGGTCCATATCTTCGAGCACGCGAAAGGAAAATTGGACCGGATTGCCCCGCCGCACCGCGGTATCGGCGACCAGTCGCTGAAGAATCCGCGCGGCTGACGGTCGAACGAGGAAAAAATCGAGCCACGCGTCGAGGTGCGCGATGAGCCGCTCCATCGGGTCCGCGATGCCCGCGATCCGCGATTCGCTCGCTGCGCTCATATCGGCGAAGAGGCGCTCCTCAACGGCGTCGTAGAGCATCTGCTTGGTCGCAAAATGGTGGAGCAGCGAGGGCCGGCGGATGCCGACGGCATCGGCGATATCCTCGAGCCGCGACGCCCGGAACCCCATGATCGCAAAGACATGCTCGGCCTCGCGCAGGATCGCCTCGCGGGTCGCATCGGCGCGCTCCTTGCGCGTCGCCGGCATCGAAATGGCCATCTCCATCGGCCTTCTGTGGCCGATTCCCTTTGCTCTTGCAATTCGCCGACTCGCGGCTAGACATTCACCTACTCACCAGTAGGTGATTCAAATGCGGACAAACCGCGAAATCGGGAGGGTGTTTATGGTCAGGAAAAAAACGGGTCCGATGCGCGTGGCTTTGGCGGCCTCGGTTGCCATGGGGGCCATGGGGCTGGCGGCGACGCCGGCGAGCGCGCAGGCAAGCCAGTCGACGCAGGACATCGGCGTCGCCGACATCGTGGTGACGGCACAGAAGCGCGAAGAAAACCTGCAGGACACGCCGATTTCGATGGTCGCGCTCGGCGCCGAGGCGCTCGAGCAGAAGGGAATCGGTTCGCTGAACGATCTCTTCACCGGCACCGTGCCGTCGATCCGCATCGCGCCCTTCGTCGGCCGCGTGTCGGCGGTCAGCATCGGGATGCGCGGGCTCGTCCCGGTCGACGCGACGCAGGTGACGCGCGACGCGACGGTCGGCGTCTATATCGACAGCGTCTACCTCGGCCGCGTGTCGGGGCTCGGCATGGAACTGGCCGATGTCGAACGCATCGAGGTGCTGCGCGGGCCGCAGGGCACATTGTTCGGCCGCAACACGATCGGCGGCGCGATCAGCGTCGTGTCGAAGCGTCCGACGGGCGAACTCGGCCTCGACATGAAGGCCGGGATCGGCAATTATCGCGGCCGGTCGTTCGCGGCGCACGTCAACCTGCCCGAGGCGGCGGGGATCAGCGTCAAGATCGACGGCGTCTATGAAGGGCGCGGCGGACTGGTACAGAATCCGCTCGGCCCCCAAGCGCTCGACTATGGCGAGGTCAAGAAATACGGCTTCAAAATCTCGGCGCTGTGGCGTCCGGCCGACGATATTTCGGTCCTCTATTCCTACGACCTGTCGCGCGACAAGCCGACTGGCCTCTATCACTATATCACCGCATCGACGCAGTCGCCGGCCAATACGCCGTCGTTCGTCACGCTCGACACCGGCCGCGTCAAGACCGGCCGCATCGGCCTGCCGCTCTTCCGCAATCCGCAGGAAGCGAAAGGACACAGCCTGACCGCCGAATGGGAGCTCAGCGACGCACTGACCCTCCGCTCCATCTCCGCGTGGCGCAGCCTCGATTCGACGCAGATGGACGGCGACGAGGGGTCGAACACGACCTGGGGTCCGAACCGTCGCTTCGGTCGGCTCAGCTATGCCAATGTGAAGCAGAACCAGTTCAGCCAGGAAGTGCAGCTTGTCGGCGATCTGGGTGAACTCGAATTTGTCGTCGGCGGCTATTACTTCAAGGAAAACGGGCGCGACGAGGCGATCGTCTATTCGCTGGGGACGCTCAATTCTACGCTGACGGGGGTCAACCTCTTCCCCGAACCGTCGCCCGACGGCGGTGCGAGCCGCCTGCCCGACCGCGCCGCCGACGTCCGCGTCCGGTCGAAGGCATTGTTCGGGCAGGCGACCTGGTCGCCCGAGGCGGTTCGCGGGCTGCACATCACCGCCGGCGCGCGCTACACCGACGATCACAAGGACGGCCGCCTGCTGTTCATCGCCGGTGCCGACCCGGACCTCTCGTTCGTCTTCAATTCGAGCCGCGTCGATCCGATGGCGACCATCGCCTATGATTTCAGCGACGACATCAACGCCTATGTGAAGTGGAGCCGCGCCTATCGTGCCGGCGGTGCCAACACGCGCTCGACCATCCTGCGCACCTTCGGCGAAGAAGAGTTGACGGCGTGGGAGGCTGGAGTGAAGGCCGACCTGTTCGACCGCCATCTACGCGTCAACCTTGCCGCCTATACGAGCCGGCTGTCGAACCAGCAGGTCGATTTCCTGAACCCGGCGTTCATTTCGAACACCGAAACGGTGAACGCGCCCGAAAAGCGTCATATCAAAGGGATCGAAGCCGATATCACGCTCGTTCCCGTCCGCGGCCTGTCGCTGGCGGTCAACTATGTCTACACCGACGCGCCGCCGACGCCGGTTCGGAACATCTTCACCGGCGTGATCGAGGAAACTTTTTCGGCCTTCACGCCGAAGCATAGCGCGTCCTTCTCGGCCGACTATGCCTTCCCCGCCTTCTCCTTCGGGCAACTGCGCGCGCACGTCGGACTGGACACCGCGGGCGATTATATCCCGAACGGCACGGTGGACGTGAAGGCCGACAAGGCGCTGTTGCTGAGCAGCCGGCTGTCGCTCGGCGAGATCGCGCTCGGCGGCGGCGAGATGGAAATTGCGGTCTGGGGCAAGAATCTGACCAACACGACCTATAATCTGCTCGACTTCCGCATTCCGGGCCGCGTGACCGCGACATTCTATAACGAACCGCGTACCTATGGCCTCGAAGCCCGGATGAAGTTCTGAGGGGGGAGTCGCCCGGCGGGGTGGTTGCCGCCGGGCGATTTTTGAAAAGGGACAGGATATGAAAAAGGCATTTCTCGCGCTGCTGCTCCTCTCGCCCGCGACGGCGATGGCGCAGGGTGCCCCCGTTGCGACGGCGGCTGCAGTCGACCCTGCGACGACGGTAACGCGTGAATTCGCGCTCAAGGGCGGCGACAATTTCCGCGACGTCGGCGGCTATCGCACCGCGGACGGCCGCAAGGTGATGTGGGGCAAGCTCTACCGCTCGGCGTCGGTCGGGCGCTACACCGCCGAGGATCAGGCGCTGATCCGCGGCCTGTCGGTCGGGTCGATCATCGACCTGCGCTCGACACGCGAGCGCCAGGCCGACAAGTCCCCATGGATGCAGGGCGCCGACATCGGTTACTGGACGCGCGACTACGACCTGTCGGGCGGCAATCTGGGCGCGCTGTTCGCCAAGGGCGCGAAGATCGACGCCGCGACGATGCGGGGCGCGATGATCGACGGCTATCGCGCTTTCCCAAAAGAGCAGGCGGCGTCCTATCGCGTGCTGTTCGACCGACTGCTGCATTCCGACAAGGCGGTGATCGTCAATTGCACCGCGGGCAAGGACCGCACCGGCCTCGCCACCGCGCTTGTGCTGAGCGCGCTCGGCGTTCCGCGCGACACGATCATGCGCGACTATCTGCTCAGCAACAGCGCGCTCGACATGGATGCGCTGCGCGCCGATGCCGGGCTGAAAGCCGCGGCAGCGGCGCTGCCCGCCGACGTCATTCAGCCGTTGCTCGACGTCGAGCCGGCCTATCTCGACGCCGCGTTCGACCAGATCGACAAGGATTATGGCAGCGTCGAAAATTATCTGAAGCGCGAACTGGGGGTCGACCGCGCGGCAATCCAGCACCTGCGCCAGCGGATGCTGCGCTGAAATCCCAAACGCCGTCATTGCGAGCGAAGCGAAGCAATCCAGAGTAGGCATAAACCGCCCTGGATTGCTTCGCTTCGCTCGCAATGACGATTTCAGGAGAGACGAGGGTCTGCGATCTTACCCGCCGCTCGCCAGCGTCAGAAACACCGGCCGCTCGCCGCCGCCGTGCGCGGCGATGCGCGCGCCGCTGACATAGGCGGCATCGGGGGAGGCGAGGAAGCTCACGACCCCGGCAATGTCCGCGCCCGTCGCCATGCGGCCGAGCGGCAGCATCGCGTCGATGCGCTTCATGCCCTCCGCGCCGCCATAATGATCGATCGCCGCCTCGGTCGCGACGAGCCCGACGACGACCGCGTTGACGCGGACCTTCGGCCCCCACTCCATCGCGAGCGATTCGGTGAGGCTGAGCAGCCCCGCCTTCGCCGCGCCATAGACCGCGGTCCCCGGCGAGGGGCGCACTCCCGACACGCTGGCGATGTTGACGATGCTGCCGCCCTCGGCTTGGCGCTGCATGATCCGGTTCGCCGCCTGCGCGACGTGCAAGGGGCCGAGCAGATTGAGCGCCAGCACGCGCTCCGAAAAGCGCGGCGAGGCGGTCGCGGCGTCCGCCTCGGGCGAGCCGCCGGCATTATTGACGACAAGGTCGAGCCGGCCGTGGCGCGCGAAGATGCGATCGACCATCGCCTGCACCGCATCGGCGTCGCGCACGTCGCACGCCTCGAACTCGGCAGCGACGCCATTATGCGACGGCGGACGTTCGGGCGCATTGCGACCGCAGATCACGACCGCGAAGCCGTCGGCAAGCAGGCGCTGCGCAATCGCGCGGCCGATACCCTTGCCGCCGCCCGTGACCAGCGCCACGCGTCCTTTTCCGTCCGCCATATCCGCCTCCATCCTTCGACCGATCTCTTCGCTCCGGCAGCAAGAAAGTCTCCCCCCATATGGCGGTATCGGACCCACCGCCAGAGTCCCTAATCCAGCCTCGCAAATGCCCCATGCGTGTTGGAGAGGGAATTGAACAAGCAACTGACCATCGAGCAGTTCGTCGCCTCGCTGAAGAGCGGGATGACGATCGGAATCGCCGGCTGGGGGCCGCGGCGCAAGCCGATGGCGCTGGTCCGCGCGATCCTGCGCTCCGACCTCACCGACCTGACGATCGTCGCCTATGGCGGCCCCGACGTCGGGATGCTGTGCGCCGCGGGCAAGGTGAAGAAGGTCGTCTTCGGCTTCGTCTCGATGGACGCGATCCCGCTCGAACCCTGGTTCCGCAAAGCCCGCGAGGCCGGCGGGCTCGACATCCTCGAACTCGACGAGGGGATGCTGCAATGGGGCCTCAAGGCCGCGGCGTTCCGTCTGCCCTTCCTGCCGACGCACGTCGGGCTCGGGACCGACGTGATGACGCACGGCGGCTTCAAGACCGTCCAGTCGCCCTATGCCGATGGCGAAGTGCTGCTCGCGATGCCGGCGCTGAAGCTCGACGCGGCACTGATCCACGTCCAGCGCGCCGACCGGCTCGGCAATATCCAGGCGCTCGGCCCCGACACTTACTATGACGAATGGTTCGCGCGCGCCGCCGACCGGACCTTCGTCTCGGCCGAGGAAGTGGTCGACCGGATGGACCACAGCTATCCCGAGGATGCCCGCTTCAACATCGTCGAGCGCTGCTTCGTCCACGCGGTGGTCGAAGCCCCGTTCGGCGCGCACCCGACCTCGATGCCGCCCGCCTATGGCTGGGACATGAAGCAGCTCAAGGCCTACGCCGCAAGCGCGCGGGAAGAGGCCGGCTGGGACGCCTATGCCGCCGACATCATCGGCGCCGACGAGGCGGGCTATCTCGACCGCGTCGGCGGCAAGGACGCCGTCGCCGCCCTCCCCCTTCCCATTTTCTGAGGCGGCCGAGACCATGACCACCGCACCCGAATTCACCCTTTGCGAACAGCTCATCGTCGCCGCGTCCGAGGCGTGGCGCGCCAATGGCGAACTCGTCGCGACCGGCATCGGCCCCGCGCCGCGCCTCGCCGCCGGCCTTGCCAAGCTGACGCACACCCCCGAACTGATGATGACCGATGGCGAGGCGTATCTGGTCGAGGACCCCGTGCCGCTGGGCCCGCGCGGCTATGACGACCGCAAGGCGGCGGGCTACCTCCCCTTCTCGCGCTTCTTCGACGCCGCGGTGTGGTCGGGCAAGCGTCACGCGATGGTGACGCCCAGCCAGATCGACCGCTTCGGCCAGACGAACATCTCCTACCTCGGCGGCACCTACGACCAGCCGAAGGTGCAGATGCTCGGCGCGCGCGGCTTTCCGGGCAACAGCATCTGCCACATCAATTCGATGTTCATCCCCGCCCACTCGAAGCGCGTCTTCGTCGAGGGCGAGGTCGATATGGTGTCGAGCGTCGGCTACAACCCGGCGCGCCGCACCCCCGGCGTGAATTTCAGCCGCGTCGACCTGCGCCTGATCGTCACCGACCTGTGCGTCATGGACTTCGGCGGCAAGGACAAGGCGGTCCGCGTCGTCATGCTGCACCCCGGCGTGACCTTCGATCAGGTGCAGGACGCGACCGGCTTCGCGCTCGAAGCCGCGGACGAGATCAAGACCACCCCCGCCCCCACGCCTGAACAGCTCGCGATCATCGCGCGGCTCGACCCGCACAATATCCGCGCGGGCGTGCTCAAGGACAATCCCGCGGGCAAGAGGAGCTGAGCGATGAGCGATCAGAATGACGGGCTGGTCCCGCGCGTCGAGGAAACCCCGGTCTACGAGACCGATACGCCGATCCTCTACGAAGCCGCCGACGGCATTGCGTGGATCACGCTCAACCGCCCGCAATATCACAATGTCCAGAACAGCCAGATGACCTACGCGCTCGACGACGCCTTCTTCCGCGCCGTCGACGACGATGCGGTCAAGGTCATCGCGCTGAAATCGGACGCCAAGCATTTCAGCGCCGGGCACGACATCGGCACGCCGGGGCGCGATTTTCATTCGCGCGTCGAGCGCCGGCTGATGTGGTACGATCACTCGACCAAAGCGGGCGCCGAAAAGGCCTATGCCCGCGAGCATGAGCAATATCTCGGCATGTGCAAGAGGTGGCGGGACATTCCCAAGCCGACCATCGCGCAGGTCCACGGCGGCTGCATCGCCGGGGGGCTGATGCTCGCCTGGGTGTGCGACCTGATCATCGCATCGGACGACGCCTTCTTTCAGGACCCGGTGCTCCAGATGGGCTTCCCCGGCCTCGAATATTTCGCGCATTGCCATGAGCTCAACGTCCGGCTGGCGAAGGAATTTCTGTTCCTCGGCGAGCGGATGAGCGCCGAACGCGCGCGCGAGGCCGGGATGGTCAACCGCGTCGTGCCGCGCGCCGAGCTGGCGGGCGAGGTCAAGCGCGTCGCCGAACGGATCGCGACGCAGCCGCGCCTCGCGCTGCAGCTCGCGAAGCAGGCGTGCAACCATATGGAGACGCTGGCGGGCAAGAACGCCGGGATCGACGCGGCGTTCGGCTATCACCATTTCGCCCACGCCAACAACAGCCTCGTCAAGGGCGACTATATCGCCGGTTTCGACGGCAAGAAGATGGCCGAAGCGAACAAGAAGGACGCAAAGGAAGGCTGATGGCCGACGCGCTCGCCACCATCCTGACCGAACGGCTCGGCTGCCGCCTGCCCGTGATCCAGACCGCGATGGGCTGGATCGCGACGCCATCGCTCGTCGTCGCGTCGAGCGAGGCGGGCGCCTTCGGCTTCCTCGCGGGCGCGGTGATGCAGCCCGCCGAGCTCGAAGCCGCGATCCTTGCGGTCAAGGCGGGCACGAAGCAGCCCTTCGGCGTCAATTTCCACATGTTCCAGCCCGGCGCGGCGGAGATCGTCGAGATCATCCTGAAGCACCGCGATCAGGTGCGCGCGGTCAGCTTCGGGCGCGGCCCCGATGCGAAGATGATCAGCCGCTTCAAGGACGCGGGCATCCTCTGCGTGCCGACCGTCGGCGCGGTCAAGCATGCGCAGAAGATGGTGCAGCTCGGCGTCGACATGGTGACGGTGCAGGGCGGCGAAGGCGGCGGGCATACCGGATCGGTCGCCTCGACGATATTGCTGCCGCAGGTGCTCGACGCGGTGAAGGTGCCGGTGATCGCGGCGGGCGGCTTCGGCGACGGGCGCGGGCTCGCGGCGGCGCTGGCCTTCGGCGCGGTCGGCATCGCGATGGGCACGCGCTTCCTGATGACGCGCGAAAGCCCGATCCCCGACGTCACCAAGGCCCGCTATGTCGGCGCGGGCACCGACGACATCCTCGTCTCGACCAAGGTCGACGGGCTGCCGCAGCGAATGATCAAAAATGCGCTGCTCAGCCGGATCGAGCGCTCGACCGGACTCGGCATCTGGCGCCGCGCGGTCGAGAGCGGATTGCAGATGAAGCGCCAGACCGGCGCCTCGTTCGCCGAACTGTTCCGCGCGGCCAAGGGCATGACCAGCCACGGCGGCCTCACTTTGCCGCAGGCGATGATGGCCGCCTCCGCGCCGATGCTGATCCAGAAGGCGGTGGTCGAGGGCGATCCCGACCACGGGCTGATGGCGACCGGCCTCGTCGCGGGCCGGCTCGACGACCTGCCGAGCTGCGCCGACCTGCTTGGCGATATCGAGCGTGACGCGCGCACGCGCATCGCCTCCCTCTCCTCTTCCTCGTCAACAGGGGCCTGACCCATGCCGATCCATACCGAGATCAAGGACCGCATCGCCGAGATCGTCTTCGACGTCCCGCCGGTCAATGCGTTCGACAGTGAAACGTGGAACAGCCTGCCCGCAATCATCCGCGAGGCGGGACAGAACCCCGAAGTCAATGTCGTCCTCATCCGTGCCGCCGAAAGCGCGCGCGGCTTCTGCGGCGGCGTCGACATCAAGGAGATGCAGGCGCATCCCGAGCGCATCACTCTGCTCAACCGCGGCAATTACCTGACCTTCAAGGCGGTGCGCGATTGCGAGGTTCCGGTGGTCGTCGCGGTGCATAAATTCGTGATCGGCGGCGGCATCGGCATCTGCGGCGCGAGCGACACGATCATCGCCGCCGACGACGCCTTCTTCTCGCTGCCCGAGGTCGATCGCGGCGCGATGGGCGGTGCGTCGCATCTCTCGCGCATGCTGCCGCTGCACAAGGTGCGCGCGGCCTTCTTCACCGGCGGCAATATCCCGGTCGAGGAAGCCTACCGGCTCGGCGCGGTCGAGAAGATCGTGCCGCGCGCCGCGCTCGTCGAGGAAGCGCGCGCTTTTGCCGCCATCATCGCGGGCAAGTCGCGCAAGGCGCTGGTGATCGCGAAGGAAGCGCTCAACGGCCTCGAAGACCGCGACGTCGATCGCGGCTATCGCTGGGAACAGGGCTTCACGCTCGAAATGTATATGCACGAGGACAGCCAGAAATCGCGCGACGCCTTCGTCGAGACGGGCAAGGCGGCCGAATTCTGATGGACCTCGCCTACACAACCGAACAGCAGGCCTTCCGCGCCGAGGTGCGCGCGTGGATGGAAGCGAACGTCCCGCAGGAACCGCTCGTCACGCTCGAGCGCGAGGACGGCTATCACCAGCATGTCGAATGGGAGCGAAAGCTCGCGAGCGGCAATTGGGGCATGGTGACATGGCCCGAAGCCTATGGCGGGCGCGGGCTCGACCTCATCCAGTGGCTGATCTTCGAAGAGGAATATTATCGCGCCGGGGCACCGCTGCGCGTCAACCAGAACGGCATCTTCCTGCTCGGCCCGACGGTGATGGAATTCGGCACAGACGAACAGAAGGCGCGTTTCCTGACCCCGATGGCGAAGGGCGAAGTGATCTGGGCGCAGGCTTGGTCCGAGCCGAACGCCGGGTCCGACATGGCCGCGATCACAACCAAGGCGATCCGTGACGGCGATCATTATGTGATCACCGGCCAGAAAACCTGGTCGAGCCGCGCGAGCTTCGCCGACTGGGGCTTCGGCCTGTTCCGCACCGACCCCGATTCGAAGCGTCACAAGGGGCTGAGCTTCATCCTCTTCGACCTCAACTCGCCCGGCGTCACGCGCCGCCCGATCCGCCAGCTTCACGGCGACCCCGGTTTCGCCGAGCTCTTCTTCGACGAAGTGCGCGTGCCGGTCGAAAACCGCATCGCGGGCGAAGGCGAAGGCTGGAACGTCGCGATGGCGACCGCGGGGTTCGAGCGCGGGCTGATGCTGCGCTCGCCCGCGCGCTTTCAGGCCGCCGCCGAACGCCTCGTCAAGCTGTTCCGCCAGCATGAGGCGAAGGCCGCGCCCGCTGCGCGCGAGCAGGTCATGCAGGCATGGATGGACGCACAGGCCTATGCCTACAACACCTATGCGGTTGCGTCCAAAATCATGGCGGGCGGGCACATCGGCGCCGAGGCGAGCCTCAACAAGATCTTCTGGTCCGAACTCGACCGCGCCGCGCACCGCACCGCGATGCAGATCCTCGGCGCGTCGGCCGAGCTGCGCTACCTCGACGGCGGCGCGCTCAACACATGGCTCGAAGGCTATATCTTCTCGCTCTCGGGCCCGATCTACGCCGGGTCGAACGAGATCCAGCGCAACATCATCGCCGAGCGCCTGCTCGGCCTGCCGAGGTAAGCGGGCCCATGGACTTCACCATCACCGAAGATCAGGCGACGCTGACCGGGGGCGTGCGCGATTATCTCGCGGGTGTCCACGCGCCTGAATTGCTGCGCGCGCTCGACGCCAGCGACAGCCGCCGATCGGCCGACGTCTGGCAGGGCCTGACCGAAATGGGCCTGCCCGGCCTGCTCGTTCCCGAGGCGCAGGGCGGGCTGGGCCTGTCGCTGCTCGACGCGGTGCTGATCGCCGCCGAACTCGGCCGCGCCGGGGTCGCCGAGCCGCTCGCCGATACCGCGCTCGTCGCCGCGCCGCTGCTCTCGAAGGTGGGCGGACAGGAAGCATTGCTCGCGGCGATTGCCGCCGGCGAGGCCAAGGTCGCGCTCCAGCATCCGGTCAATCCGTGGGTCGCCGATTTGGACGGCGCGAGCCATCTCCTGTCGGTCGAGGACGGCGCGCTGCTGGTCGCCGAGCATAGCGGCGGCACCGACCTCCTCGACAGCGTCGATCCGCTGCGCCGCCTCTATGTGCCCATCGCACCTTCGGGCACAGCGGTCGGTTCGGCCGACGCGCTTCTCGATCATGCCGCGCTGATCGCCGCGGCGCAGCTTGTCGGCCTTGCCGACGCGATGCTCGAACAGGCGACCGACTATGCGAAGAACCGCAGCCAGTTCGGCCAGCCGATCGGCAGCTTTCAGGCGGTGAAGCACCACCTCGCAACCGCCGTCGTGAAGATCGAGTTCGCCAAGCCGGTGATCCAGCGCGCCGCGGTGGCGTTGCAGGAAGGCGCCGCCAGCGCCCCGGTCCACGTCAGCCACGCCAAGCTCGCGGCAAGTGACGCCGCCTGGGCGATGAGCGAGACCGCAATCCAGACGCACGGCGCAATGGGCTATACCTACGAGGTCGACCTGCATTTCTGGATGAAGCGCGCCTGGGCGCTCTCCGGCGCATGGGGCGACCGCGCCTTCCACCTTAGCCGCATCGACGCCGCCGTCCTCGGCGGTGCGCTACCGATCGGCCCCGGCCACAGCTTCGCATAAGGAAAAGGGAATAATGGCTGAAGCCTATATCATCGACGCCGTCCGCACCCCCATCGGGCGCAAAAAGGGCAGCCTCGCCGCCGTCCACCCCGCCGACCTCGCCGCGCATCCGATCAAGGCGCTCGTCGCGCGCACCGGCATCGACGCCGGTCTGGTCGACGATGTCGTCTGGGGCTGCTGCGACACGATCGGGCCGCAGGCGGGCGACATCGGGCGCACCGCGTGGCTCGTCGCCGGAATGCCCGAGCATGTCCCCGGCACGACGATCGACCGCCAGTGCGGGTCGTCGCAGCAGGCGGTGCATTTCGCCGCGCAGGGCGTGATGAGCGGCACGCAGGACCTGGTCGTCGCCGGCGGCAGCCAGGCGATGAACGCCATTCCGATCTCGGCGGCAATGTTCGCGGGTCAGCCCTACGGCTTCGACAGCCCCTTCATCGGCTCGAAGGGCTGGGACGCCCGCTACGGCACCGAAGAGGTCAACCAGATCAAATCGGCCGAGATGATCGCCGCCAAATGGCAGATCAGCCGCGAGGCGATGGAGGCGTTCGCGACCGAATCACACCGCCGCGCGCAGGCCGCGATCGACAACGGTTGGTTCAGGGCCGAGATCGCGCCGCTCGAAGGGCTGGAACAGGACGAGACCGTCCGCCCCCAGACGACCCCCGAGGGCCTCGCGACGCTGCGCACCGTCAACGAGGGCGGGGTGATAACCGCCGGCATCGCCAGCCAGAATTGCGACGGCGCCGCAGCGCTGCTGATCGCGAGCGAGGCGGCGGTGAAGGCACATGGACTGAAGCCGCGCGCGCGCATCCATCATCTGTCGGTGCGCGCCGACAATCCGGTGTGGATGCTGACGGGCCCGATCCCGGCGACCAAATATGCGCTCGAAAAGGCGGGCATGTCGGTGAACGACATCGACCTGTTCGAGTGCAACGAAGCCTTCGCCAGCGTGCCGATGGCGTGGATGCAGGAACTCGGCGTGCCGCACGAAAAGGTCAATGTGCAGGGCGGCGCGATCGCGCTCGGCCATCCGATCGGCGCCACCGGCGCGCGGCTGATGACGACCCTGCTCGGCGCGCTCGAACGCACCGGCGGCCGCTATGGCCTCCAGACCATGTGCGAAGGCGGCGGGCAGGCCAACGTCACCATCATCGAAAGGCTGTAAGCATCATGGGTATCTGCAACGGGCGGACCGTCATCATCACCGGCGCGGCGCGCGGGCTCGGGCGCTCCTATGCGCTCGCCTTCGCCGCCGAGGGTGCCAATGTCGTCGTCAACGACATCGGCACCAGCCTGTCGGGCGAGGGCCGCGACACCTCGGCGGCCGACGGGGTGGTTGCGGAGATCAAGGCGGCGGGTGGCAGCGCCATCGCCAATTATGAAGACATCACCGACTGGGACGCGGCGAAGCGCATCGTCGATGCCGCCGTCGAAGCGTTCGGCGGCCTGCATGTCGTCGTCAACAACGCCGGGATCGTGCGTGACCGCATGTTCGTGTCGGCAACGCCCGAGGAATGGGACGCAACGATGCACGTCCATCTGCGCGGCCATTTCTGCGTCGCCCGCCACGCCGTCGATTATTGGCGTGCCCAGCAGAAAGCCGGCAACCCCGTCGATGCGCGGATCATCAACACGACGAGCGGCGCGGGGCTGCAGGGCTCGATCGCGCAAGCGGCCTATTCGACCGCCAAGGGCGGCATCGCCGCACTGACTTTGGTGCAGGCCGCCGAGCTCGGCCGTTACGGCATCACCGCCAACGCCCTCGCCCCCGCGGCGCGGACGCGGATGACCGAACAGGCGTTCGCCGACAAGATGGCGGCGGTCGAAACCGGCTTCGACGTGCAGGACCCCGACAATATCGCGCCGACCGTCGTGTGGCTCGGCTCCGAGGCGTCGAAGCACGTCACCGGCTGCGTTTTCGAACTCGAGGGCGGGCGGATCACCATCGAGGACGGCTGGAACCTGGGCCCGACGGTCGATCAGCAAGCCAGGTGGAACCCCGCCGATGTCGGTGCGGCCGTCGACAAGCTGCTGTCCGAACGCCGCGAGCCGCGCAAGGTCTGGGGCAGCTAGGATGCATTTCGCCTTCACCGACGAACAGGCGATGATCGCCGAAACGGCGAAGGCCTTCTTTGCCGAGCAGGCAACGAGCGAGCGCACCCGCGCCGCGATGGCTGCGACGGGCGTCGACGAGGCGCTGTGGCAGGCCTTCACCGCCGAGCTCGGCCTCGCCGGGGTCGCGGTGCCCGAGAGCGAGGGCGGGGTCGGGCTGGGCATGATCGAGCTTGCTATCCTCGCCGAGGAAGCTGGGCGGCATGTCGCCGCGCTGCCACTGCTCGCCAGCGTCGGCCTTGCCATCCCGGCGATCCTCGCCGGCGGCAGCGACGGGCAGAAAATGCGCCTTCTTTCGCGCCTCGCGGCGGGCGAACTGGTCGCGAGCTTCGCCGAAGCCGCGCCCGGTACGATCTGGAGCGACGGGGCATTGACCGGCTCCGCGCTTCATGTCCCGCACGGCGCGCGCGCCGATCTCTTCGTCGTCGCGGTCGACGACAAGGCGCTGCTGATCGAGCGCGACACGCCGGGCCTTGCCGTCACCCCGCTCACCAGCATGGACCAGACGCGTCCCTATGCGCGGCTCGATTTCGGCGCGGTCGCGGCCGAACCGCTCGCCGATCCCGCCGCAGCCCTCGCCGCCGCGCGTCATACCGGCGCGCTCGTCCTCGCCGCCGATGCGCTCGGCGGCGCGCAGGCGTGTCTCGATCGCACCGTTGCCTATGCGCAGGAACGCATCCAGTTCGGGCGCGCGATCGGCAGCTTCCAGGCGGTCAAACATCGCCTCGCCGACATGATGGTCGGGATCGAGCAGGCGCGCTCGGCGGTCTATTGGGCAGCTTGCGCGATCGACGAGCGATCGGACGAAGCCGTCTTCGCGGTCCACGCCGCCAAGGCCTTCGCCTGCGACACCTACAGCGACGCTGCAGGCGAGATGATCCAGCTTCACGGCGGCATCGGCTTCACCTGGGAGCATGACGCGCATCTCTATTTCAAGCGCGCACGCAGCGATCGCACCCTGCTCGGCACCCCCGACTGGCACCGCGAGCGGATCGCGCAAATGGCCGGATTGGACGAAGCGGCATGAAGCTGGGATTCTCCCCCGACGAAGAGGTTTTCCGCGCCGAGGCCGCGGCCTGGCTGACGGCCGAATTGGGCGGTCCGTTCGCCGACGTGCGCGGGCTCACCAGCCTGACCGATGCACCCGAACGCCGCCGCGACTGGGAGCGGCGGCTCGGCGAAGCGGGCTGGAGCTGCGTCGGCTGGCCGAAAGCCTATGGCGGGCGCGACGCGACGCTCGCGCAGCAGGTCATTTTCGCCGAGGAATATGCGCGCGCGGGCGGCCCGCCGCGGCTCAACCATATCGGCATCGAGCTTGCGGGCCCGACGATCCTCGCCTTCGGCACCGACGAGCAGAAAGCCCGCTTCCTGCCCGCCATCGCAAAGGGCGAGGAAATCTGGTGCCAGGGCTATTCGGAGCCCGGCGCGGGGTCCGACCTCGCCAACGTCCGCACCCGCGCCTGGCGCGAGGATGATGATTGGGTGATCGAGGGGCAGAAGGTCTGGACCAGCCTCGCGCAATTCTCCGACTGGATCTTCGTCATCGCGCGCAGCGAGGAAGGGTCGCGGGGCCCCAAAGGCCTGTCCTTCCTGCTCGTCCCCGTCGACCAGCCCGGCGTGACCGTCCGCCCGATCCACCAGATCACCGGCGAGGCCGAATTCAACGAGACCTTCTTCGACGGCGCCCGCACCGATGCGGCGAACATCCTCGGCACGCCCGGTGACGGATGGAAGGTCGCGATGGGGCTGCTCGGCTTCGAACGCGGCGTTTCGACGCTGGCGCAGCAGATGGGCTTCCGTAACGAACTCGACGCCGTAATCGCGGCGGCGCGCACCAATGGCGCCGCGAAGGATCCGCTGATCCGTCAGCGCATCGCGAAGGCCGAGATCGGGCTCAGGCTGATGCGCTATGGCGCGCTTCGGATGCTCACCCACGCCGAGGACGGCAAGCTCAATCCCGCCGCGCTGACCTACAAGATCCAGTGGGCGACGTGGCGCCGCGACTTGGGCGAACTCGCAATGGACGTGCTCGGTCAGGCGGGCGAGACGACCCCCGGGGGTGACTATGCCTTTCCCGCCCTGCCCAACCTGTTTCTCTACAGCCGCGCCGACACCATTTATGGCGGCACCAACGAGATTCAGCGCAACATCATCGCCGAGCGCGCGCTCGGCCTGCCCCGCGAACCGCGCGGCGACCTCAAGTAAAGGAACCGAAACGTGGCACGCCCCGCACCCGACTATCCCACCCCGACCGGCCTTCTCAAAGGCAAGACTGTGCTGATCACCGCCGCCGCGGGCAGCGGCATCGGCGGCGCGGTCGCACAGCGCGCGGCGGAGGAAGGCGCCACCTTGTTCCTCTCCGACATGCACGAACGCCGCCTCGGCGAGACCGCCGATCGCATAGAGGGTCTGGGCTTCGCGCGTCCGGGCACCCTCGTCTGCGACGTCACCGACGAGAAGCAGGTGCAGGCGCTGGTCCAGGGCGCGATCGGCGCGATGGGGCATGTCGATGTGCTGATCAATAACGCCGGGCTCGGCGGCGCGGCGCCGGTCGTCGAGATGACCGACGAGCAATGGCACAAGGTGCTCGACGTGACGCTGACCAGTGTGTTCCGGATGACGCGCGCGATGCTGCCGCACATGTATGCGCGCCAGAAGGGAGCGATCGTCAACAATGCCTCGGTGCTCGGCTGGCGCGCGCAGAAATTGCAGGCGCATTACGCCGCGGCGAAGGCGGGAGTGATGGCCTTCACCCGCTGCTCGGCGCTCGAAGCCGCCGAGCAGGGCGTGCGGATCAACGCGGTGTCGCCCAGCCTCGCGATGCACGCATCGCTGTCGAAGGTAACGCCGCCGGGGCTGCTCGAGGAACTGACCGAAAAGGAAGCCTTCGGCCGCTATGCCGAACCGTGGGAGGTGGCGAACGTCATGCTGTTCCTTGCCAGCGACCTCTCTTCCTATATGGCGGGCGAAGTCGTCGCCGTGTCGAGCCAGCAGGCATGAGCGCGCGCGTCTTCGCCACCCCCGCAGCGCTGCTGGACGCGGTGGGCGAGAATTTCGGTCCGACCGAATGGGTCACGATCGAGCAGGAGCGCATCGACCTGTTCGCGCGGGCGACCGACGATCATCAGTGGATTCACGTCGACCCCGAACGCGCCAAGGACGGCCCCTTCGGCAGCACAATCGCGCATGGCTACCTCACGATGAGCCTCGTCAACCGCTTCCTTCCCGACCTGGTCGAGGTACGTGGCGTTTCGATGGGGATCAACATCGGCACCGACACTCTCCGCTTCCTGAACCCGGTTCGCACCGGCAGCCGCATCCGCGGCGTCGGAGAACTGGTCAAGGCCGAGGAAGCCAAGGGCGGCGTCCAGGCGGTGGTGCGCGTGACGGTGGAGATCGAGGGCGAGGAAAAGCCTGCGTGCGTGGTCGATACGATCAGCCGCTTTTATCCGGATTCCTAGGTTGGCTTTGGGGTGGGGAGCAGACGTTGACCAACCACTCCGTCATCCCGGCGAAGGCCGGGATCTCGCCGGTGCGTCATGGCGATAAGGTGAGATCCCGGCCTTCGCCGGGATGACGGAACTGGGGTCGAAACCATCCGATTCCCATCACGCCTTAAGCAAAAACTTCTGTACTTTCCCCGCTGCGTTCATCGGCAGCGCGTCCCTGATCTCCACCCGGCGCGGCACCTTGTAATTCGCCATATTGTCGCGGCACCAGGCGATGATCGCCTCCGCCGACGCAACCGCACCTGGCCGCAGCACGACGAACGCCACCGGCACTTCGCCCAGCCGCTCGTCGGGAACCCCGATCACCGCCGATTGCAGCACCGCCGGATGGGCGGCAAGCAGGCCCTCGATCTCCGCCGGATAGGCGTTGAAGCCGCCGACGATGAAGAGGTCCTTCGCGCGGTCGGTGATCTTCACATTGCCGCGAACGTCGCGCACCGCGATGTCGCCGGTGCGGAGCCAGCCCGCAGCGTCGATCGCGGCCGCGGTCGCTTGCGCGTCGTTGAAATAGCCCCGCATGACGTTGGGTCCGCGCACCAGCAGTTCGCCCGCTTCGCCCGCCGCGACGTCCTGCCCATCGCGATCGACGAGCCGGACCTCGATGCCGCTCAGCGGCCGCCCCGCGGTATTCGCCACCGTTTCCGCATCATCCCCGGCGCTGCACATGGTCACGACGCCGCACGTCTCGGTCAGCCCATAGGCCGTGAGCACGATATCGATGCCAAGCGTGCCGCGCATCTCCTCGATCAGCGTCACGGGAACCGATGCGGCCCCGGTAATCGAAACGCGAAGCGACGAGAGATCATAGTCGCGATACGGCCCGGCGAGCAGGCTCTGGAAAATCGTCGGCGGCCCCGGCAACAGCGTCACCCGCTCGGCCTCGATGCGTTTCAGCACACCCTCCGTGTCGAACACCGCGTGCGGCAGTACCGTCGCCCCATGCATCAGCGCGACAAGCCAGCCTGCCTTGTAGCCGAAACTGTGAAAGAAGGGATTGATGATCAGGAAAACATCATCCGGGCCATAGCCGAGCCCGCCGCCATAAGCGCGGTAGAGCCGAACATTCTGGCCGTGCGTCGTGACAGCGCCCTTGGGGTTGCCGGTCGTGCCCGACGTGAAGAGGATGTCGCTGACATCCTCCTCGCCAAGCGCCGCGAGCCGTTCGGAAATCGCCTCTTCCGCAACCCCTTCGCCCCGAGCCAGAAATTCACGCCAGGGCAGCCCCTCCCCCTCGCCTTCGAGCAGCACGACCTCACCCAGGTCGGGCAGATCCTCACCTGCGATCAGTGCCGGATAATCGGTGCCGAGAAAGCGACCGACGGTGAGGAGCAGCTTCGCGCCGCTCGCCCGCAATATATAGCCCGCCTCGCGCCCCTTGAGCCGGGTGTTGAGCGGAACGATCGCCGCGCCCGCCGCTTGCGCACCGACCGCCGCGATAATCCATTTGACCGAATTGGGTGCCCATATCGCGATGCGGTCGCCGCGCGACACGCCCGCGGCGATGAAGGCCGCGGCGCTGGCGCGGATCAGCGACGGCAGATCGTCATAGGCGACCGCCCGGCCATCCTCGCCACGGATCGCGATACGACCGGCATGCGCCGCTGCGGCATCGAAGATGTTGTGCGGGATCGTCATCTTCGGTTCGGACACGGTCATCATCTCTCCGTTCGCGCGCGCATAGCGCACGCCTTTTTCTGCTCGTTCCGGTGGCGCGCCGTGCCGCGTGCCACAACCCCTATTCGGGGGCTTCGGCATCAATATTGCCGCGCCAAGGGGGTGGCTTATAGAGAGAAGACGGCGGATCGGGGAACGGAGTCGGAATGCCCAGCTACAAACCTGTTGCCGAAGTCGACGAGTTGGTGACGCTGATCTATCGCGGCGCGCTGGAGGAAACGCCCTGGCAGAGCTTCCTCGAGGCGCTCAGCCACCGGATGCAGCGTCAGAGCGCCGCGATCACCCTGCGCCTCAGCCGCCCGGGGATGCCGCCCTTCATCATCTGGGCACCGCCATTGCCGATCGGAGAGCAGGAAGCTCGGCGCATCCATCGCATCCACGCCGAACTCGGCGATCTCGACCCGCTGCGCAACGCGCTTGCGCGGCCGGGCGATATCTATCGGCTGAGCGAGATCGTCTCCGCCGACGACCTGCACGGCAGCCGTTTCTATGCCGAAATATTGCAGCCCTATGGCATCGAATATCAGCTCGGCATGTATATTTCCGAACCCGACGGGTGGGAAGGCAATGTCGGCCTGACCGATGGTCCCGACGGCGAGGATTTCTCCGAAGACGACAAGGCAATGCTGATCGCACTTCGCCCGCATCTCGAGCTTTCGCTCGCGCTCTTCGCGCGGCTGCGGCGCGAAGAGACCGAGGTACAGGTGATGATCGACACGCTCGATCGGCTGACGCTCTGCACCTTCATTCTCGACGGCGCGGGACGCATCCTCCGTAGTAACAGCGCGGGTCGCGCGCTGCTGCGGTCGAGTACGGGTCTGCGCACCGCCAATGATCGGCTCGCGCTGGTCAGCCAGTCGGGCAATGCGCAACTTCAAAAGCTGATCGGCAGCGCCGTCGCCGCGCACCGCGAAGGCGGCGGCTTCGCCGAGGGGTTGCGCGTCGAGGCCGATTTCGATCGGCATCTGGGCATACTCGTCCGCTCGATCGAGGCCCGGTCGCATTACGG
This sequence comes from Sphingopyxis sp. DBS4, assembly GCF_024628865.1. Lineage (NCBI taxonomy): Bacteria > Pseudomonadati > Pseudomonadota > Alphaproteobacteria > Sphingomonadales > Sphingopyxidaceae > Sphingopyxis > Sphingopyxis sp. DBS4. The sequence goes on along the minus strand of NZ_CP102384.1, from coordinate 1,299,853 downwards.
CAATGAAGCGGGCCCGGCAGCGGTGGTCTATGTCTCGGGGCTCGACAACCACCAGCCGCTAGAGGGGCTCGTTGCGCAGATTTTCGACCTGACACCGTCGGAGGCGCAGCTTGCGGCGCTGCTGGCATCGGGGCTCAGCCTTTCCGAAGCGGCCGAAAAGCTGGAGTTTACCGAAAATACGGTGCGCAGTTACTGCAAGACGATCCTCAGCAAGACCGGCGTGGGCCGCCAGGCCGATCTCGTCCGCCTGATTCTGCGCAGCGTCGCCGTGCTGGGATAGCCAAAATGCTTTTGCTCCCCTCCTCATTGCGAGCGGAACGCAGCAATGACGCGTCGGATCGAAAGCAAGACGCGATCTTCTAGTCCAATTGGCCGATGCAGCCCTTAGCTGCGGTCCTAGTCTCGCCCGATCGCCCGCGCCGCCGGGAGCAGGACAGGAGCGCGCAAGTCGATGGCAACCAACGCGGATAGGATCGCCTTTCGCAATGCACTGGGGTCCTTTGCCACCGGGGTGACGATCGTCACCACATGCGACAAGGCGGGGCAGGATTGCGGCCTGACCGCGAACAGCTTCAATTCGGTATCGCTCGATCCGCCGATGGTGCTGTGGAGCCTCGCGCGCGACTCACTGAGCATGGAAGCCTTTCGCGATTCCGAATATTTCGCGGTGCACGTCCTCGCCGCCGATCAGGAACCGCTATCCAACGGCTTCGCCAGGCGCGGCGCCGACAAGTTCGCGGGACTGACGCCGGATCGCGGTGCCGGCAACGTGCCGCTGCTCGCCGGCTGCGCCGCGCGCTTCCAGTGCCGAACGGCCTATCGATATGAAGGCGGCGATCATGTCATTTTCGTCGGCGAAGTGATCGCCTTCGACCATGACGACCGCGCGCCCTTGCTCTTTCACGGCGGCCGCTACGCGCTGGCCGCACGCCGAGCCGCCGCGCTCACCGCCAGCAACGCCGAGGAAATCGATACGCCGGGCAGCTTCGGCGAGGATTTTCTCGGCTATCTGCTCGGGCGCGCGCATTTCCAGCTTTATGGGCGCATGCAGGCCTGCCTGGCACGGCATCGCCTCGACGCCACCGATCATTTCGTCATCTCGATTCTCGGAATCCAGAACGGGCGCACCGCGGCCGAGGTGGAAGGGATGATCGGCTTCACCGGCGCGCGCATCACGCCCGAACATGTCGCTTCGCTGAGCGCGCGCGGCATCGTCCGGCCCGACCCCGCGACCGATCGCCTGTGGCTGACCGACACCGGACGCGGGATATTGATCGAACTCGCCGCTGCCGCCAAGGCAGCCGAGGAGGAAGCGCTCGAAACCTTCGACGACAATGAAGCGGCGCTGCTCAAACATCTGCTCAAGCACGTCATCCGGCATACCGATCCGGGCCTGCCCGACCCCTGGGCCCCCGCCGACGCAGCCTGAACCACGGGAGATCACCATGCCGGACGCCGACGACAAAGCCTATCCGAACCCCGACGCGATCGTAATATCCGAGCGCGTCGAGATTGCCGCGCCCGCCGCGCTCGTCTGGGACATCCTCATCGACCTGCCACGCTATGGCGAATGGAACCCCTTCTGCATCGCAGCCGAATCAACGCTCGAGATGGGCGCGCCGGTCCACATGACGCTGAAAAGCTATACCGAGCCCGATGCGACCTTTCCCAATTGCGAATATGTCTGCGCGTTCGAGCCCGAACGGCTGCTGTCGTGGGCGCTGCCGCACGACGACGCCTGGCCCTATCCCGCACGGCGCGACCAGATGATCGAGTCACTGGGCGAGGAAGCCTGCGCCTATCATTCGACCGACGCCTTTCTGGGGCCGAACGGCATTCATGTCATGCGCTTCGCCGGACCATGGGTAAAACGCGCCTTCGACGACACGGCGCTCGCCCTCAAGGTCCGTGCCGAGGCGATGCACGCCGCATCCCGTCGCGGCTGATACGGCTTCGCCGTTTCCGGACCATTTGGTCATCGCACATAAAAAAAGCCGGATACCGATTGCTTGGCATCCGGCTCTCCCATTTTACCCGGACAGGGTCCGATCAGAATTTGAATCCGACCTCGATGCCGTAGCTGCGGGGGTCGCCATACATGACGCCGGCGAAACCCAGCGAGCCGAAGTCGATGCCCGAAAGCATATAGTCTTCCTTGGTCAGGTTCCGGCCCCACACCGCGATCGAGGCCTTCGCGCCGCCGACATCGATGTCGGAGATCGACAGGCGCGCGTTGAGCAACCCGACCCCCCCGTCGGCAATCGCGTCGTTGAACGGATTGACCGGGTGCCAATAGATTTTGCTGCGATAACTCCAGTCGGCGCGCGCCGTGAAATTGCCGAAACTGCCGAGCGCCGTCTCATATTGCGCGCCGATATTCGCGGTCGTCGCCGCCGAATATTGGAATTTCGCGATTTTCGAGATGTCGCTGGTCACGCCGGTCAGCGGATCGACGAAGAGGAACTTCTTATATTTGCGATCGGTGTAGCCGATCGAGCCGTCGACGGTGAAGCCGTCGAAGAGACGCGCCTGAAGCTCGGCCTCGATGCCCGTATAGGTCGCTTTCGCGGCGTTGACCGTGGTGCTCGACGCGCCGCCGGTGCCGGCAAGGAACTGCTGCACCTGCAGATCGTCATAAGTCGCGCGGAAAGCCGCGACGTTGAAGCGCAGGCGGCGGTCGAACAGCTCGCTCTTGAACCCGATCTCGTAGGAGGTGAGATCCTCGGGATCGAAACCGTTATTGTCCGCCGCACGCGCGTTGAAGCCGCCCGCCTTGTAGCCCGTGCTCGCACGGACATAGGTCATGATGTCGTCGCTCCAGTTGTACGAGATGTTCGCCAGCCAGTTGAGCCGATTGAACTTGCGCGTCAGGTCGCGCGGCGCGGGCGGCACCGGCGCCGACTGGATCAGATGCTTCTTGTCCTCGGTGTAGCGGAGACCGCCGGTAATGCTCAGCCGGCTGTCGAGCGCCGCCGGTTTCCAGGTGAGCTGGGTGAAGGCCGCCATCGAGCGCGAGATATGGCGGTAGGACAGCAGCGTATCGAGATTGACGCCAAAACTGTTCAGGTCGACGCCCGGCGCGATCGGGATCGGCACCGGCGACGGAAGGACCAGCGTGAAACCCTGCGGATTGTCTTCGGTCGCGCGCTCGCGGAAATAATAAGCGCCGAGGACATAGTCGAACTCATCGCCGATCGAACCGATCAGGTTGAATTCCTGCGAGAACTGCTTCTGGTGCCGTTCGTTGCTGGTGTGGAACAGGTCGATCGGACCGACACCTTCGGGAATGAAGGGATAGGGCGGCGCGAGCACCGCCGGACTGACGAGGAAGCCGACGAGGCCGCCGTTGCCGTCGAGATCCGAACTATCGCTGACATTATCCCACTTGCGATAGCCGGTGATCGAACGCAGCGTCGCGTCGCCGATCTCCCAATTGATCGTCAGCGCATGGCCCTGCACCCGGTCGTGAGCGTTGCCGTCGTTGTCGAGGCGGACCTGCGACAGCCGGTCCTGCGAGACCTGCGGCACGGCCCCGCCCAAAGCGGATGAGGCGTTCAGATAGTCGAGGATATCCTGACGCACGGCGCGAAGCTGAAAGGCGTTGGCGCGGCCGTTGCGGTCGCTCGAATCGAAGACATAGTCGACGGTGAAACCCGTGCCCTTGTCGAAGCGCACCGCGGCGCGCACCGCGTCGGTGTTGCGGGCGCCGGGATCGCGCTTGTCGGACGGTTCGAGCAGATTATCGACCGTTCCGTCGCGCTGGCTGTGATAATAGCCGAGCTTCAGCGCGAGCCCGGTGTCGCCGAGCTCGCCCGTGTCGAGCAGCGCCTTCACCATATATTCGTCGAACTTGCCATAGCCGACCTGCAGCTTGCCCCCGAACTCCTTCGACGGTTTGGCCGAGATGAGGTTGACCGCGCCGCCGGTGGTGTTGCGACCGTAAAGCGTGCCCTGCGGACCGCGCAGCACCTCGACGCGCTCGAGATCCATCATGTCGAACAGCGCCCCCGCCGATCGCCCGACGATCACGCCGTCGACATAGAGGCCGACGGCCGGGTCGGCGGTCAGGATAGGGTCATTGTCGACGATGCCGCGGATCGAGATCGAGGGATTGGCGGTCGCCGAAGGGGTTTCGGTGATGATCAGATTGGGTGCCGCGCTGCCCAGCGCCGCGACGTTGGTGATCCCGCGCTGCTCGATCGCCTCGGCATTGATCGCGCTGATCGCCAGCGGCGTGTCCTGCAGGCTTTCGGAGCGCTTTTGTGCGGTAACGATGATCTCGTCGAGGCCGCCGGATGCGGTCTCCCCGGCAGCGGGCGCGGTCTCCTGCGCGTGCGCAGCGCTCGCCATCCAGGGCGCGATCAGCGCGACGGCGGCCAAGTGCGCGCGAAGATAAGTGCGGTGATTCATCAGTCCCATCCCTCTTTCAGTCAATTGCGGCGTATGATGCGCAATTTATCGATCAGATATCACGACATGCGTAACGTATACAATATATAACTACGCAAGAGGGTAATGACCTACCCCCTTTTGGTGGTAGGTGCGCGAACGAAAAAGGGGCGGCAAAGCCGCCCCAGGTCGCCGCGGAAATCCGCTCATGGCAAGTCGTTCAAATTCCCGGCTGATCTTTCGGGATGTGGACCCTCAGCCCGTCCAGATCCTCGGTGATATGGATCTGGCAGCTCAGCCGGCTGGTCCGCCTGACCTCGATGACGTCGGCGAGCGCGCCCAGCATCTCGGCCTCGTCCTCGCCCGGCGGGCCGACGCGCGCGGCCCAGGAATCGTCGACATAGACATGGCACGTCGCGCACTGGCGCACGCCTCCACATAGGGCATCGATCCCGTCGACGAGATTGCCGATCGCGAGATGCATCACCGCCATGCCTTCGAAATTGGTGCACGTCTTCTCGCTGCCGTCAGGCTGGACATAGGTAACGCGCGCCATCAGTTCGCGCCCGTCGCGTGCATCGGACAGCCTGCGGCCGCGGCTAGCGCGGCGACGTCGGCCGCCGGCCGTTCGGCAATCGCGCGGCGGCGATAGCGAACGCGGCATGGCTGTTCGGGCCAATAGGTTCCCGCTCCGGCAATCGGACGCGGTTCATCGATCAACTCCATCTCGTAGCGCTGGAGAAGGATGGCGATCACCACCTTCATTTCCATGCGCGCGAAATTGACCCCGGCGCAACGATGCATCCCACCGCCGAAACCGATCAGGCTGTTCGATTCGACCTTGGTATCGGCGCGTTCGGTATTGAAGCGTTCGGGATCGTAATCGTCGGGCCGATCGAATATCTCGGTCATCCGGTGGCTGACCGACGGCGCGAGCAGTATCCAGTCGTCCTTGCGAATCTGATAGCCCTCGCGCTCGAAATCGCTCGCGGCCTTGCGGATCATCGTGAAGGCGACGGGGTGCAGCCGCTCGGTCTCGCGCAGTGCAAGGTCCATCTTCTGCATCGCGATCGCCTGTTCCCAGCCGAGCTCGGCGCCGGTTCCGGACCCGATAAGGCTGCCGATCTCCTCGCGCAGCACCGCCTGATAGCCGGGGTTCTGGAGGACGTCGATGAGCGCCCAGCTCACCTGCCCCGCGGTCGTCTCATGTCCCGCCCAGACCAGCAGCAGGATCATGTGGATGATCAACTCGTCGGGGATCGGGCTGCCGTCGGGATAGGTCGAGGCGACGATGTCCTGAAAGAAATCGGCGGGTTCGACCGGGCTCGCGCGGCGCTGCGCGATCCATTGCCCGAGGATGCGGTGCAGCTTCTTCTTCGCGGCCTGGCTGCGGCGCATCTTCCTCGTCGGCAGCCACAACGGCAGGACGAATTCCATGCCGCCCGAAAAATCGCGGAACAGCTCGAAGAATTCATGCCCCAGCTTTTCCTTGAAATCGCGGCCCATGAAGGCGTGCGCCGCGATATCCATCACCACCGGGCCGAGCGTCGGGATCAGATCGAACTCCCCGCTGTCGCCGAGCCGGTCGCACAGCCCCAGCGCCTCCTCGGCCATCACGGGCACATAATTCTTCATCGCCGACGCCTTGAAGCGCGGCATGATCACCGCGCGCTGGCGCAGATATTCCTCCATCTCCGCGAAGGAATAGAAATCGGGCGAGAACATCTTGTGGAAGAAGGGCATCGATTCGCGGATCGACAGCAGCTTGTCGGTTTCCTGAAAGACGAAGCGGTTGTTGTCGGGGCCCAGCATCACGACCATCTTCCGCCCGCCCATGCGGAAGGAATAGATCGGGCCATGATCCCGATAGCCTTTGCGCAACAAGGCCACGGGGTCTTTGAAAAAATCGGTCAGATGGCCAAGGAACGGCTTTCCCCCGCCCATCGCGGGCGGCTTCATTGCGATTGCCGACATGATAATCTCCCTTTCCACGCCGTCTTCGCGGCCGGATGGAAGGATCATCGCGCGTCGCTGGCGCCTTGCCGAGCGCGTCGCGCCTCGATAGCGAATTTCAATCCTGTGAGGATCGCTTGACACGCCTGTCGGTGCCGAGCGAGCCGGAGCCGACGTCGCGTGCGACCATCGGCAGCGGAATCGGAGTCGAGGCGATCAGCAGGCCCACGTTGGTCTTGACCGCGGGCGACAGCGGCGCGTCGCGCGCGACCAGATCGCGGACCTCGCGGAACAGGCTCGCCAACCGCCGTTCGAGCAGCGCGCGCGATGCCTCCGAAAGCTCGCCGATCTCGAACTCCCAGATCGATCCGGGCGCCGAGAAATCATATTGCAGAAACTCCTCCTTCACCCGCCGGTCGAAGAAGCGCCGCATCGGCCCGCCGCGCCGCCAGCCGATGCTGCGCGCGGTCATCAGCCGGATCGCGTTGCCGGGGAGGAGCTGGATCAGCCCGATCCGCTCCAGCTTGAGCAAGGCAGGGACAAGCTGCGTCTGGTCGATGCCATAATCGGCCTCGATCCGCCCGACCGTCCAGCCGCCGAGCACGAGGTGAAAACAGAAAAGCGCGAGCGGCTCGTCGACCAGCGCCTGTTCCTGCGCGTCGGTCAGCGTCGTCGGCCTCGCGGGCCGCATCTCGTCGGCCATCCGCGCGAGCGTGAGAAAATCGATTCCCGCCAGTTCGCAAATCTCATCGATCCGCGCGAGGGAGAAGCTGCGCTGCGCGAAGGTACGCCGGACGCTGGCGTGGCTGATGCCGAGCGCCACCGCGACATCGGCATAGGTCATCCCCCGTTCCTTCAGCACGCGCTTCAGCGCCTCGACCAGATAGGCGCTCTGCATGTGCAGGGGCTCGGATGCCGTCATCGGGCGTTTATCGCCTTAAAGGACCGAAGCCTCAAGCGTGCAGAAGCTGTGGCAGAGCCGCGCATCGACGATCCGGTCGGGGCATTCCGGGTCGAACCAGCGGTCGATCCGCGCCCAATGATAGGGGTGCAGCATATAGGGACCGAGCAACCCTTCGCTGTCGCGATATTCCTGCTCCCAGACATGCGTCCAACGCCGTTCGCCGAATGCGGCATCGGCACGGCTGAGCTGCCAGTTGCGGATCGCAGGGATATAATGCGGCATCATCCGCGTTTCGGCCTCGAACTGCGCGACCACCTCGGGATCGCTGCCTTCGTCGACGCTGAGCAGCAGGACGCGATAGACCCCGTTTGCAAGGTCGGGATCGCGCTTGCCGTCGGGCGATCCTTGATAATCGGCGCCATCGACCGACGCGACGGGCGCCCCGGCCAGCAGCGTTGCCAGCACTGCGCCGAACGCGTCGCGCTGCTCCGCGCTGTCGAACGCGCCGTGCACGATCAGGTCGCCGCCGAAATGGCTGCCCGGCAGCGTCGCCGCGACGAGCCGGCGCCAGGCGCCGTGCGTGGCGGCGAGCACGCGCGCCTCGTCCGCGAGCGAATCGAGCGCCGCGGGATCGGCGAGCGTAACGAGGCGGGTCAGCTTAAACATTGCAAAGCCCCTCGATATCGGCGGGCTCGGCGGCGAAGAAACGGCGGCGACTGACCGCGCGCGCATCCGCTTCGGCCCACCAGGCGATAACCTCGGGATCATTGCCGCCGACGAAGCGCATCTGCCACCAGCCGCCGGTGTCGGTGATCGACCAGCGGAAGCTCAGCGTGTTGGACTGGTCGTCGAGCCACATCGGCGGGCTGACCAATATCTGCTCGAGCACCATGCCGCCCGCCCGCGCGCCGGGTACATAGCGCGCGAGATAATCGTCGAGCAGCGCCTTGCCCTCGCCCGGCTTCGCGACGATCTCGTCGATCGCGTGGATGAGCCGCCGTTCACCAGTCGTCATGAGCGGCCACCTCCAATATGATCTTGCCGCGGACATGCTGCCCCTCGACACGGCGGTGCGCTCCGGCCGCGTCGCCCAGCGGCATCGTCTCGATCGCCGGCGGCGTCACCTGCCCCGCGCCGCACAGCGCGGCGAGTCCTTTCAGATGCTCGGGGAGCCGCGCGACCGCGACCATATTCGACAATATGGCGATATCCTGCGCAGCCGCGCGCGCGACCAGGTCCTCGGCGGCGCGCGAGATCAGCGTCTCTATCTCGATATAGCGCCCGCCCGGCGCGACGATGTCGAGCGCCGAGGGAAGCAGCGTATCGAGCCCGACCGCGTCGAGCACCAGATCGACGCCGTCCGGCGCCCATTGGCGGACTGCTTCCACCACACCGCCGCCGCGATAGTCGATCGCCAGTTCGGCACCGAGACCTCGGACATAGGCCTGATTGTCGGCGCCGCAGGTCACCGCGACGCGCGCGCCCAGGGCTTTTGCGATCTGGATGCCAATACTGCCGACCCCGCCCGCGCCGCCGTTGATCAGCAGTTGCTGCCCCTCGCGCAAAGCTCCGGCATCGACGATCCCGCCATAGGCGGTCGTCCCCGCGACGGGCAGCGCCGCCGCCTGCGCGAAGCTCCACCCGGACGGCAAGGGTGCGAGAAATGCGGCGTCGGCAAGGCAGTATTCGGCGTAGGCCCCATCAAGCCCCTGCCCTTGCCGCGACATGCCGAAGACGCGGTCGCCGGGCCGGAAGGTTTCGACGCCTTCGCCGACCGCTTCGACGATACCCGCGAGATCGAAACCGAGCACGAAGGGGAAATGATATTGAATATAGGCCGACAGCTTGCCCTCACGCGTCTTCCAGTCGGCTGGGTTGACCCCGGCGCAGGCGACCCGCACCAGCACCTCGCCCGGCCCCGGCTGAGGCATCGGCAACTCGCCCCAGTGCAGCATGTCGGCACCGCCAAAGCCCTCGATGATCATCGCCCGCATCGCGGCTCTCCTATTCCGCCGCCTCTGCGGCCTGCGCCTTGAAATGCGGGATCACATGCGTGCCGATATTGCGGATCGTCTCGAGGATCGCCTCGTGCGGCACCGCGCCCATCTGGAAGAGGAAAAGAATCTCGTCCGCCCCCGCATCGAACAGACGCTGGACATAGCGAATGCAATCCTCCGCAGTGCCATAAGCGTCCTGCACCTCCTCATAGGCGCCGGTATGCTCGGAACCGATGGTGATCTTCTCTTCGGAGAGATAGGCGACGACCGCCGCCTTCTCCTGCTGGAGGATGGCGGCCTGTTCGTCGCCCGACAGATTCTCGACGGTCGGCTTGGGGCCGCCCTGATACCAGTAGCCGAGCGATTCAACGAAGAAGCGCTGGCCGCGCAGCCCGATGCGCCGAGCCTTCTCGCGGTCGTCCAGCACCAGCGCGGGGCAGAGCGCGGCGAGATGCTCGGTCGGGCGGAATCCGACCTGGTCCTCGGTCTTGCGATTTGCCCAGGCGGCGCGATAGATCGCATTCTTGCTCGCGATGTCGTCGGGTCCCGCAAAGCCGAGGACCAGCGCGCCGATGCCGCGCGCGCCGGCGGTGGTCAGCGCATCGGCGCGGGTGCACGCCATATAGAGCGGCGGGTGCGGATCCTGATAGGGTTTGGGATGGATCGGGCGGCGCGGGATCCGGATATGTTCGCCGTCGTGCTCGATCTCGTCCTGCACCATGATCTTGGGGATCAGATACATGCTCTCGTCGATCATCGGCTGGAGCGCGCCGAGGTCGTAGCCGAAGGTGCCCGCTTCCTGCTGGGTCCCGCCCTTGCCCATGCCGAAATGGACCCGCCCGTTCGACAATATGTCGAGCGTCGCGATGCGCTCGGCGACCTTGACGGGGTGGTTCATCGCAGGCGGCAGGCAAACGACGCCATGGCCGATGCCGAGCCGCGTCGTCTTGCCGGCGAGAAAGGCAAGGAAGGTCTCGGGCGCCGACATATGCGCATATTGGGTGAGCGCGGTATGCTCCACCGCCCATACGGTGTCGAAGCCCATCTCCTCGGCAAGCACCGCCTGCTCGACGATCTCGTGGAAACAGCGCGCCTCGTTCGCGCGCGACGTGTCCACCATCTGCGCTTCGTAAATGATCGAGAATTTCATGCCCGTCGACCCTCTCCGCCATCTGCTTTCGGCTGTGCATAGGGCGGCGGGCCGATCGCCCTCCTCGTCCAATTGGATCAATTCGCGCCGCGCCGCCGATGCTAGGCAAGGCGCGACAATCGGCAGGAAGAGGAATTGCGATGGGCATGTTCGAAGGCAAGGTCGCACTGGTCACCGGCGGCGCTTCGGGAATCGGGGTCGCAGCGGCGCTGCGCTTTGCCCAGGAGGGCGCCGCGGTGGTCATCGCCGACCTCAACGAGACCGGCGCCGAAGCGATCGCCGATCAGGTCCGCGCCGCTGGCGGCCGCGCCCGCGCGGTCCGCTGCGACGTCGCCAAGGCGGCGGACAATGACGCGATGGTCGCTGCCGCCCGGCAGGAATTCGGCCGGCTCGACGCCGCATTCCTCAACGCCGGCGCCTATGCGCAGACCGTGTTCGAGGACACCGATGCCGCGACGCTCGACAGCATGATCGCGATCAACCTCAAGGGCGCGTGGTTGGGCCTGCAGGCGGTGCTGCCCGCGCTCGAACGCGGCGGCGCGGCGGTGGTCACGGCCTCGACCTCGGGGATCATCGGGCTCAACGTCGCCGCGGCCTATAGCGCCGCCAAGCATGGCGTCATCGGCGCGGTGCGCTCGGCCTCGCAAAGCTTTGCGCGGCGCGGGCTGCGGGTCAATGCGATCTGTCCGGGGCCGGTCGCGACCGCGATCCTCGGCGTGACCGATCAGGCGCCGCTCCAGCCCGCCGACGCGCTCGCGCTTCCCGGCGCCGATGGCTTGCTGCTGCCGCAGCATATCGCCGAACTCGCGCTGTTTCTCGCGAGCCCGCGCTCGGGCGGGATCAACGGGCAGGAAATCATCGCCGACGCGGGCTTCCTCGCCAGCTATCCGCCGATGCCCGAATGAGCCGGCGGGCGCGTCAGTCGCGCTCGACGCGGATACGGCTGAGCCGGGTTCTGGCGATCAGCCAGCGCCCGCGCGCCTTGCGATAGCGGTCGTGATAATGGCCGAAGCCGTGGTGCGAGCGACCGGCAAGGTCGCTCCCTTCGCCCGCCCAGAAATGGTCGTCCATCGCCCATATGCCCTCGGCATCGCGCGCGCCGGTGAAACGAATCTCGAAGCTGTGGACATGATGGACCGTCGTGGCGTGCTCGAGCGCGGCGGCGACTCCTGCCACGAAGGCGTCGGCGCCGGTGGTCAACAGGGATTCGTCCGTCTCGCCCGGCATCTCGCGGAAATCGCCGACCATGTCGTCGGTCAGCAGGCTGCGCAACAGAGCCCAATCCTTGGTATCGAGCGCGCGCAGGTAGCGCGCCTTGAGCAACCGGATTTCCTCGATTGCGGCGAGATTGACGGCTTCGGTCACAATTTATGTCCTCTCCAGGAAGGCGGCTCGGTAGGCCGCGAAACGCTGTTCGACATCGGAGCGGACCAAGCCGAAATCTTCAAGGGCATATTTATGCGGCGCGCGATCTTCGCGCTTGTTGGCCTCGACCCATTCGGCCATCCCCGCCCGAACGTCCGGCGTTACCTCAACCCCCGCAGCTTCGAGCACGCGCGTGCCCTCGCCGATCGGATCGCTGAGCAGATCGGCGTAGCGAACGTCGATGAAATTCTGTCCCCCGACCTGGCTGCGCACCGCCATGAAGCGTTCGAGCAGTTCGGCAAGACGCGGCACCCAGAAAGCGGCAACGCTCGCCGGATCGACGCGGTCGGACACCATCTGATAGAGGCTGTGCTCCATGCTGCAATAGCTCGGCACCGTCGCCACCGGGTCGCGGTGGGTCATCACGATCTTCGCCTCTGGAAACAGCTCGATCACCGCGTCGAGCGCGAGCAGGTGGCCGGGGGTCTTGAGCACCCATTTGGCGCCCCCGCGGCGGCGATCCTGCCATTGCAGCGACTGGATGATCTGCTTCAGGTCGCGGTAGCACTGAATGCGGTCGTTCTCGGTCAGCCAGCGCGCATAGCCGGGGACGTGATAGGTTCCCTCGATCATCGTGCTCGAATAGAGCTGGCCGAGGATGATCAGCTCCTCGTCGGGCTGGTCGATGCTCATCGGATGGATCGACATGAGGTCGGGGATCGTCGCGAGCATATAGTCGAGAAAGCCGCGCGCTGCCGCGCGCCGCGGCTCGGGGTCCCCGCGCGTCTCGTTCGGGAAGGGCGCGTAATTCTGCGTCTCGAACCAGCGCGTCCCGGTCATCCCTGGCGCCGAGGCGAGCATCCGGTGGAGCATCGTGCTGCCGGTGCGCGGCAGCCCGACCACCACCGCCGCGACCTCGACCTTTTCGTCGAGGATTTCGGGATGGCGCTTGACCAGTTCGACATGGCGAAGGCGGTTGACCAGGCCATTGACGATCATCGCCGACGCGCTGCCGACACCCGCTTCGCTCAAGCGCGCTTCGCCGTTCAGCGCCGGAACCAGCGCGTCGATATTGGCGAAAAACCAGGTGTCGCCGAAATCCGAAAGCCCCGTCTGCTCGCAGGCGCGCGCCACCAGCGTCGCGCGATCGGGCACCTGTTCGACCGTCTCTCCCATCCCAAACCTCTTATGCATAATGCAGATTATTTGGGATATGATATACGATATTCGTATTTTTCCAAATATATTTCTACGCAGAACGACGAATGGTTTCGCTCAGGTCATGCCCGCATGGAGCAGATGAACGAGTTGCGACTGGCGCCGCGCACCGGTCTTCGCGAAGATCGAGCGCAGGTGCGAACGCGCCGTATTGTGCGCGATGCCCAGCCGGTCGGCAGCCTCGACCAGCGACCCGCCGCCCGCCAGCGCCGCGGCGAGCATGGCCTCCATCCGCGTGAGCTGAAACAGGTCGCGGATCGCCTCGGGATCGGGGGCCGCATCTTGCCCCGGATCGCTGACGAACAGCGCGAGCGCCGCGCCCTTGCCGCCGCGCATGAAGGCAGGGGTCGTGACGGCCTTCGCCACGACGGCAAGGTCGCGGCGGCCCGAGGGGCGTTCGATGCGGAAGCGCTGCGGCGGCGCGGCGGCGGGGTCGCTCTCGGCCTTCAGCAGCCGCAGCAGCTTGTCGAGCGCGCGGTGTGCATCGCTGGCCGTAAGGCGCAGCCGCCCGCCCGCGAGCGCCAGCCCGTCGCCCTCGGCGAGCAGCCGTTCGGCAACCGCATTGGCACGCACCAGCTTGCCGTCATGATCGAGAATGATCGCCGCGACCCCCATCTGCTCGACAACGCCACGATAGACGCCGTCCTCGGCGCCTGCCGCCTGCAAGCGCTCGAACAAGCGGAGCGCGCCGCGCAGATGCGGGACAAGTTCCTGCAGCGCTTCGCGCTCGGCTACGGCGAAATTGCTGCGACTGCTGTCGCGCGTCACCCGGAAGCGCGCCTCGAACCCGCTTTCGAAGCGCAGGTCGACGCCCAATATCTGATCGCCGCCCGCCGCTTCGAGGAAATCGCGCCAGAAATCGCTCGTCCGCGCATCACCCTGCACGAAATCGGCAAAGGCGGTCACCTTGCCCTCGGGCAGCCCCTTGAAGGGATCGCTGGTGAAATAGCTTTCGATATAATCCTCTGCGGTTTGGGGGTCTCCCCCCGGGGTGACCAGCGCGCCGGGACGGCTCGCCCCCGGCATCGTCAGGATCAGCGTCGCATAGCTGGCGTCCAGATAAAGCGCGAGGTCGCGCAGGAAATCCTCCCACGGCGTCTCGGCGAGCAGCCCGGCATAAAGGCCCAGCAGCAGGCCAGAAAACGCCGCATTGGTCCGGTCCGCCGTCACTGCCGCTCCCTCAATTCCATCCGTTCCATCCCACAAACAGGAGCCTATTGCCATGCCCATTGATCCCGTGCTCGCGCCGCTGCTGGACATGATAGGCGGCCTGCCGCACATGAACCCGCCGTTCGACGTCGCCGCGCTCCGCCTTGCCGACGAGCAGCCGATGCCTGTGTTCAGGGCCGAGGTGGCCGAGGTGCGCGACCTGACGCTCGACACCGCCGCCGGCCCCATCCCCGCGCGCCTCTATCACCCCGCGCCCGGCACCGAACTCCCGCTCCTCTTCTTCCTGCACGGCGGCGGCTGGGTGTTCGGGACGATTGAGACGCACGATCCGCTGTGCCGCGCGCTCGCCTCGGCGGCGGAGGTCGCGGTGCTGTCGCTCGACTATCCGCGCGCGCCCGAGCATCGCCATCCCGTCGCGCTCGACGCAATGCACGCCGCGCTGGTGGCAGCGGCGGCGCAGGCCGACGCGCTCGGCATCGACCCCGCGCGGATCGCGGTCGGCGGCGACAGCGCGGGCGGCAACCTGTCCGCCGCGCTCTGTCTGAAGCTGCGCGACGAAGGCGGCCCGGCCGTCGCGCACCAACTGCTCTTCTATCCCGTCATCGACAACGACTTCACCCGCGCTTCCTATGTCGAGAACGGCGCCGGCTATTTCCTGTCGAGCGCGATGATGCAGTGGTTCTGGGCGCAATATCTTGGCGATGCCGGCGGAGAACCCGGCCCGCTCGCCGCGCCGATCCGCGCGGCGAGCCTCGCCGGCCTGCCCTCCGCCACCGTGATCACCGCCGAATATGATCCGCTGCGCGACGAGGGCAACGCCTATGCCGAACGCCTCGCGGCCGAGGGTGTGGCGGTGACGCACAGCCAGACCCCCGGCGTGATCCACGGCTTTGCCTCGATGCTCGGGATGCTGCCGCAGGCCGATGTCGCGGTGGGCACCGCCGCGAAGGGATTGCGGCACGCCTTCGGGCTGATGGAGGCGGCGGCCTGACATGCGCGCGGGCGGATCACACCCCGTATCCGCCCGCGACCGCAATCTGCTGCCCGGTGACATAGGCGGCTTTCGACGAGGCGAGGAAGACAGCGGCATGACCGATTTCTTCGGGTTGTCCCCAGCGCTTGAGCGCGAGATTCTTGTGGACCTCCCTGGTCCACGCCTCGTCGAACACGCCCTGTTTCGACAGTTCCAGGAACATGCCCGCCTCGATCACCCCGACCAGGATCGAATTGGCGCGGATGCCATGCTTTCCTTCCTCGCGCGCGAAGCCCTTGATCAGCGCCTCGTTCGACGCCTTGGGCGCGACCGACAGGCCGTCGCGGTCGGGCCAGCGCAGGTCGCCCGCCGACCCCAGATGGACGAGCGAGCCGCCGCCCGCCGTGCGCATGTGCGAAATGATCGCGCGTGCCGCGTTGAAAAAGCCATGCACCTCGACGTCGATCGCGCGGCGCCATTGCTCGCTCGTCGTCTCGGTCAGCGGAACCTGCGCAACGAGCGGTCCGGCGCCCCACAGCAGCGTATGGACGCGGCCGTGCGCCGCGACCGCATCGTCGATCGCCGCCGCCAGCGCGGCCTCGTCGGTGACGTCGCAGCGGTGCAGGGTCGCCTTGCGCCCCATCGCCTCGATCTCGCCGGCAAGGGCCTTCGCGTCCTCTTCTTTCGACCGCCATGCGATCGCGACGTCGCTGCCGACTTTCGCGAATTCGCGCGCGATCGCGGCGCCGATGCCGCCCGTCGCCCCGAAAATCAGCACCGCGCCCGCGGGAAACAGCGATTCTGCACTCATGGTCACCCTCCCTGATCTTGCATGATGTTATTTTTCGTGCGATATAACATCGAAATGCGATAATATAATCGATTTTTGCAACGCAAAATGCAAATTTAAATATGGGACACGCATCAAGAGAGGTCTTTTTCATGGCGACAACCGCAGATTATGGGCTGGGCGACCAGGTCTTTCCGCGCGGCTGGTTCATGATCGCCGCCGCTGCCGAACTCGAAGGCACCACCCCGCTTCCCGTCCGCTTCTTCGGGCGCGACCGCGTCCTGTATCGCGGCGAGTCGGGTCAGGTCTATCTGGTCGACGCCTATTGCCCGCACATGGGCGCGCATCTGGCGAAGAACACGACAAGCTTCGTCATCCGCGACCAAGAGCATGTGCAGGGCGATTCGATCCGCTGCCCCTATCATGGCTGGCGCTTCGGCCCCGACGGGCGCTGCAACCAGATCCCCTATTCGCCGCAGCGCATTCCCGCCGCGGCCAAGCTCGAAAGCTGGCCGGTGATCGAGCGCGCGGGCTGCATCTGGATGTGGCATGATCCCGAGGGACTCGAGCCCGAATATGAGCTGCCCTCGTTCGAGGAATATTATCAGCCACATTGGGTCAAATGGGAACTCGACCGGCTCGGCGAACTGGCGAGCCACCCGGTCGAGATTCTCGACAATATGGCCGACCGCGCCCATTTCGAACCCGTCCACGGCAATGACGCGGTCGATGTGTTCGAGAACGACTTCGACGACCACCGCGTCGTCCAGCGCCTGCGCGCCGGTCACCGCACGCTGCAGGGTGAGGCTCCGCTCGAAACCGACACCTGGTATACCGGCCCCGGCATCCTCCAGTCGCGCATGTCGGGCCAATTCCCGTCGATCATCCTGATCACGCATACGCCGGTCGACGACGGCGTGGTCAAGGTGTGGCACGCGCTGCTGGTCAAGGTGCCGAACGCCGAGCCGACCGAAGACGATATCGCGATGGCGCGCGCCTATCAGGCCGCGGCCTGCGCCGCCTTTTCGCAGGATTTCGAAATCTGGTCGAACAAGAAGCCGTGCGTCAATCCGATGGCGGTGCAGGGCGACGGGCCGATCGGCAAGCTGCGCATCTGGTATCGCCAGTTCTACAACCCGCGCGCGCGCGCCGAGGAATTCCAGAAGCGCGTCAACGGCACCCACGTCACCCGCGGCACCCTGTCGGCGCCGTTCGAACAGAAGACCGCCTGAGCGGCGACAACCGAAAGCAGAGGAAAAGACATGGGCAGACTGGCAGGCAAGGTCGCGATCGTGACCGGCGCGGCGCAAGGCATGGGCGCCGCGACCGCGCGCCTTTTCGCGGCCGAGGGCGCGAAAGTGGTACTGTGCGACATATTGGAGGAAGCCGGACAGGCGACCGCGGCCGAAATCGGCGACGACGCAATGTTCCGCAAGCTCGACGTGCGATCGGACCGCGAATGGGAAGCGGTGGTTGCCGAGACGGTCGAGCGCTTCGGCCAACTCGACATCCTTATCAACAACGCCGCGATCGTTCATTTCAGCCCGATCGAGGCGATGACGGCGGAGGATATCGAGCGCGTGCTGGCGATCAACGTGATGGGGACGATGCTCGGCGCCAAACATGCCGCGCGCGCTATGGACGCGGCGGGGCGCGGGGTAATCGTCAACATCTCGTCGGTCGACGGGCTGCGCGGCTGCAACGGCCTGTCGGCCTATACCGCCAGCAAATGGGCCGTGCGCGGCCTGTCCAAGTCGCTCGCCTTCGAGCTCGGGCCGCGCGGTATCCGCGTTTGCACCGTTCATCCGGGTGGCGTGAACACGCAGATGGGCAATCCGACCGGGCTGACCGGCGACGCGGTCAATATCGGCTACGAGCGCGTGCCGCTCCAGCGGATCGGCGAACCCGAGGAGATCGCGCGCGCGAGCCTGTTCATCGCATCGGACGAAGCAAGCTATATCAGCGGCGCCGAACTCGCGGTCGATGGCGGATGGTCGGCAGGCTATTACCAGCCCTTCCTGCCCGGAGCCCCGGCAAGCCTCATCGGCCAGCCATGACGATATCACCGAATTGAGGCGGCAATGATGCGGGCAACGGACGATATCATTGCGATCCAGCAGTTGCTCGCCGCCTATGTTTTCGCAATCGATGCGAAGGACTATGATGCGCTCGACGCCGTCTTTCTGCCGGGCGCAACGGTCGACTATCGCGCGGCGGGCGGCGCAACCGGAAAATGGCCGACGATAAAGGCCTGGCTGGAGGCCGCGCTCGCTCCCTTTTCACTGACCCAGCATCTGATTGGGTTGCCGCTGATCCGCCTCGACGGCGACCGCGCAAGCGCTCGCACGATGCTGTTCAACCCGATGCGGCCGGCACGATCCTCGAACGACGCGTTGTTCTTCGTCGGCTGCACCTATCTCGACGACCTTGTCCGCACATCCGACGGTTGGCGGATCGCGAAGCGCGTCGAACAGGATTTCTGGGCCAAGGACGCGCCCGCCGACCTCGAGCCCGCGGCATGAGCGGCGATCCTTTCAGTCCCGTCGCGATCGGTCCGCTCACGCTCCGCAATCGCTTCATCCGCTCGGGCGCGAACGAGATGATGAGCAAGGACATGAAGCCGACCCGCGCGCTGCTCGATTTCCATGCGGCCTATGCGCGCGGCGGGATCGGGCTAACCACGCTCGCCTATGTCGCGGTGTCGAAGGACGGCCGCACCCTGCCCGGCCAGGGGGTGATGAGCGCCGACAGCCTGCCGCATTACCGCGCCGTCACCGACGCGATCCACGCAGAAGGCGCCAAGGCCTCGGCGCAGATCACCCACGGCGGCAGCTTCTGCCAGATCGCCGACCTCTCGACCCGGCGCGCGATGTCGGCAAGCGGCGGGATCGACAAGATGGGCGTGCTGATGGGCCGCTTCTTCCAGCGCGCGATGACCCGCGCCGACATGGACATGGTGCGCGCGGAGTTCGCCGCGGCGGCGCGGCTTTGCGAGGATGCGGGCTTCGACGCGATCGAGGTGCATATGGGGCACGGCTATCTGCTCAACCAGTTCATCTCGCCGCTCTCCAACAAGCGCCGCGACGCTTATGGCGGCTCGCCCGAGAACCGCATGCGCTTCCCCGCCGAGGTGCTCGCCGCGGTAAAACATGCGACCGGCGGACGGCTCGCAATCCTCGCCAAGATCAACCTGACCGACGCTGTGCCCAAGGGGGCCACGGTCGACGACGCGATCGTCACCGCCCGCGCGCTGGACGCAGCGGGCGCCGACATGCTCGTCCTGTCGGCGGGGCGCAATATCGAAAGTACATGGGCGATGTTTGGCAGCCCCCTGCCCTATGACGACCTCGCCGCGATGCAGGACGGATGGTTCGCCAGGCTGCAATTCGCCATCCTCAAGCGCAGCGTTCCGAAGCTGCCGCCGTTCCGCGAAAATTACCTGATGGAGCAGGCGCTGGCGCTGAAGGCCGGGCTGGGCACAAGCCCGATGAAGCTCGCCTATCTGGGCGGAGTCCAGTCGCTTGTCGCGGCGCAGGCGGCGCTGGACGCGGGCTTCGATGCCGTCACCCTCGCCCGCGCGCTGATCCACGATCCACACATGATCGAGCGCTGGCGGACGGGCGAAAGCAAGGTTTCGGGCTGCAACGCGTGCAATCGCTGCGTCGCCGTCATGTACGGCCCCGCAGGCACGCATTGCCCGGTCGTCGGCAATGCGCTCGCCCCGGAACTCAAGGACATATTCGCAGGAGAGACGGTTTCCCATGCTGCTTGAGAAGAAGGTCGTCGTCGTCAGCGGGGCCGGCCCCGGCATGGGACAGGCACTCGCGCGGATCGCGGCGCGCGAAGGCGCGAAGGTCGTGCTCGGTGCGCGCAGCGCCGATTTCATCGAGGGGGTCGCGGCCGAAATCCGCGCCGCAGGTGGCGAAGCGATCGCGGTGCCCGTCGATGTCGGCGATGCCGACCAGTGCCGCGCGCTCGCCGCCGCCGCGACGCAAGCGTTCGGCACGATCGACGGCCTCGTCAACAGCGCCTATATCCACGGCGCCTGGACTACGGTCGATCAGGCCGATCCCGAGGATTGGGCGAAGGTATTCGACGTCAACTGCCTCGGCGCCCTCAGGATGACGCAGGCGGTGCTGCCCGCGATGCAGGCGGCAGGCGGCGGCGCGGTGGTCAATGTCGCGACCATGTCGCAGGTCTCGCCTTTCCCCGGCGAGGGCGGCTATGCGAGCGCCAAGGGCGCGCTGACCACCATGACCCGCCACATGGCGCAGGATTTCGGCCGCTGGAACGTCCGCGTCAACGCAGCGCGCATGGGCTGGATCGGCGGCAAGCCCGTTTACGACTGGGTCGACCGCGAGGTCGCGGGCGGCGCCGACCGCGACGCGCTGGTCGCCGGGATCACCGCGCGCATCCCGCTCGGCGTTATTCCGCCCGAGGAAGAATGCGCGAAAAGCGTCCTCTTCTTCGTGTCCGATTATGCGAAAATGGTCACCGGCGCGACGCTCGACGTCAACGGCGGCCAATATATGGCGCCTTGAGATGAGCGACGACCGCCTGCTCTCCCCCGATGTCTGGCGCGACTTCTGCCGGCGGCTCGAAGCCGCGGGCGAGATCGTCACCGGCGCCGAGGCCGCCGCCAACCCGCTCGACCGCACCGAGGGCTATCGCTACCTCACCCGGCTCCTGCGCATCGCGCTCGACATGCAGCTCGAACATGCCGACCCCGATTTCCCGAGCTTCTATGCCGCCTCGCACGAGACGGCGAAGATCGGCGCCGACAATCCCGACAATATCTATATGAACGCGGCCGTTTCAGGCGCGCGCTCCTATCGCATCCGCGGTACGCGCGGCACGGTGCCGATCCTGAGCTTCGGCACCAAGGCGAACCGCTATGCGATCGACGGCACCATGGCCTCGACCGGCGAGATCGATTCGACCGACATGGCGGTCGCTCCCGACGGATCGTTCGAGATCATCGTCAGCCGCGAGCGCGTGCCGGGCAACTGGTTGCCGCTCGCCGACGACAGCTCGATGGTCATCGTCCGCCAGACCTTCCTCGATCGCGCAAGCGAGATTCCGGCATCGGTGACGATCGAGGCGATCGACGGCCCCGCCTATCCGGAGCCGCTGTCGCCCGACAAGCTGGAGGCCGCGCTCGAACGCGTCACCGGCTTCGTCGCGGGGACGGCACGCACCTTCGTGCAATGGACCGAGGATTTTCGTGCCGAACAAAAGAACCGGCTCGCGACGGTCGACCAGACGCGCTTCTTTCGCGCCGGGGGCGATCCGACGATCTTCTATCTCCACGGCTGGTGGCAGCTCGAACCAGGCGAGGCTTTGCGCATCGATACGCGCGTGCCGGAGTGCAGCTTCTGGAACTTCCAGCTCGACAATTACTGGATGGAATCGCTCGATTACCGCTACCATCGCATCCATGTGAACGGCCATGGCGCGCGGCTGAACGACGACGGCACGCTGACCCTGATCGTCGCCCCGCGCGATCCGGGTTTCGGCAACTGGATCGACACCGCCGGCCATCATCAGGGCACAATGCTGCTGCGCTGGACCGGTGCGACCGATCATCCCATCCCCGAAACCAGGATAATCCGCCTCGATGACTGATCTCGAAACCCGCATCGCCCGGCTGGAGGCCGAAAGCGATATCCGCCGCCTGAAGGCGCGCTACCTAAACGCCTGCGACGCGAAGGACGTCGACGCGCTCCGCGCCTGTTTCACCGAAGACGCGGTCATCGACTTCCCACCGCTCGGCGAGTTCGGTCTCGACGGTCTGATCGGCATCTTCACGCAAATGGCCGCGACGACGCCGATCACCGACGTCCATCAGGGCCATAATGGAGAGATCGAGGTCGCGGGCGACGAAGCGAAAGCGCGCTGGAATCTCGGCTATGCGACCTACGACCCGCGCACGCGGGGTTTCCGCTTGCTCGCGAGCTTCTACCACGACCGTTATCGCCGCACCGCGGACGGCTGGCGCATCTGCTATACGCGATCGGAACCGCGCGCGATCGTCGACGGCGTGCTGGCGGAGGACGGGATCAAGGCGAACTGGGTAGCGGCGTAAAAATAACCGATGTGTCACGTTCTACGTCTCATAGCTTCGTCATTCCCGCGAAAGCGGGAACCCAGTGTGGAGTCAGCCGATGCACGCTCTGGGTTCCCGCTTTCGCGGGAATGACGAAGGTTGGGAAATGTCCGCTCCCACCCCTTAATGGTCATGCCAGCGCACTTTCCGCAATCGAACCCCGCTCAATCGACCAGCGCGCACCAGCGATAGTCGTGCTTGATGAAATTCTGCCCCAGGCTGTAGCGCACGCGCCGTACACCCGGAATCTTGTCGATCGTCTGGTGCAGGAAATCGGTCAGTTCGTTGCCGTTTTCGACCAATGTCATCGCGAGCACGTCGGCACGGCCGAGCGTGGTCGCGACGAAACCGATCTCGGGCAGGCTCGCGAGCCGTTCGGCGACGTCTTCGATGTCCGCCGCCGTATCGGCCTCGACCCACAGATAGGCGAGGATGGGGTTGCGCAAACGATTGGCGTTGGTCACCGCGGCGACGCGGATCACGCGATTGTCGAGCAGCCGCTTGAGCCGCGAGCGGATCGTGCCTTCGGTCAGGTCGAACTCGCGGCCGATCTCGCGGTTCGACACGCGCGCGTCGTGGCCCAGCCGTTCGATGATCTTGTGATCGAGTTCGTCGAGGCTGATCCTGGTCATAGCGGAGCCCATTCCGGGTTATATTTGAATACCTTGAGCGCGAGACTGGGGAAAATCCGTTCCACCCCATCGATCTTCGCGATGACGTGGGTCAGGAGCTGCTGCATCTCCTCCAGCGTTTCCGCCACCACCTGTATCTCCAGATCGTGGGTGCCGATCGCAACGTTGACGGTGATGACGCGCTCGAGTTCGGCAATGTCGGCGCCCACCTCGCCGGCCGACCGCCCCTTCACCTGGACGCCGACCGGCGCCAGATAGCCGAAGCCCATGGCGGAAAGATCGCGCATCGCGACGACGCGCACCATCCGCGCATCCTCGAGCCGGCGCAGGCGGGTGCGCACCGTCGCCTCGTTGAGTTCCATGTCGCGTGCGATATCGCGGTTGGCGATCCGGCCGTTCTTGCGGAGCGCCGCAATGATCTGCTCGTCGACCTCGTCGAGCGCGAACGGCCCCGCGTCGGGCCCAGCACCCGCGGCCTTGCCCCGCGTCCTTTTTCCGGCTTTGGTCGCGCTTCGCAACGCCTTCACTCCCATTCCGCCCAAAAGGCCCGCAACGCGCGGACATGACTTTTCACAGACCGCATCGCCACCCTTCTGTCAACACCGTCAGCCGAAACCATATAAATTATGCATTTGCGTAGAAAAATGATTTTTCAAGAACGCAATTATTAGATAATGACGCATGACAAGTCGTGAATAGCAGGTTTCGGAGCCAAAGGGACAGAGGAGCAACCAGCGTGGCACGTCACGAAGTCGATATATTGGTCGTCGGCTCGGGAGCGGGCGCGCTCACCGCCGCCTTTACCGCCGCCGACGCCGGCGCCGATGTGCTCGTCGTCGAGAAAAGCGCGCGGTACGGCGGAACCTCGGCGACGTCGGGCGGCGGCATCTGGATTCCGAACAGCGCCGATGCGCGCGCCAAGGGCCACGCCGACGATCCTGCCGAAGCGCTCGGTTACATCAAGGCGCTGATCGGCGGCGACGTGCCCGAATCGAAGCTCGAGACCTATGTCGCAAGCGCCACGCGGATGCTGAGCTATCTCGAGGAACGATCGGACGTCCGCTACACCGCCTATGCCTATTCCGACTATCATATGGACGTCGCGGGCGCGCGCGACGGCTGGCGGACGCACGATCCGATCCCGCTGATGGCCGACACGCTGGGCGAAGATTTCTGGCAGATGGAGCCGCCGCATACCGAGACGCTGACCTTCGGCCGCTTCACCTGGACGATGGAGGAAGCGAAGCTGCTCCTGACCATGAGCCCCGGCGCCAAGCCGCTGCTGTTCAAGCTGATGCTGGCCTATGCGTTCGACCTGCCCTGGCGCTTCAAGACCAAGCGCGCGCGGCGGCTGACCGGCGGCAACGCGCTGATCGGGCGGCTCAAGCTGTCGCTCGACGCCAAGGGCGTGCCGATCTGGCTGAACACGCCGATGGTCGATCTGATCATCGAAAAGGGCCGGATCACCGGCGCGATCGTCGAGCGGGAAGGTCAGCGTATCGAGATCCATGCGCGCAAGGGCGTGGTGCTCGCGACCGGCGGCTTCGATCACAACGAGATTCTGCGTCGCAAATATCTTCCCCAGCCGACTTCGGCCGACTGGAGCGCGGGGGTGCCGAGCAACACCGGCGACGGGCTCGAAGCCGGGCTGCGCGCCGGCGCGGCGACCGACCTCATGGACTCGGCCTGGTGGGGGCCGGGCTTCCTGCTCGAAGGCGAGGATCGCGCGCGCATCCTGTTCGTAGAGCGCGCCCTCCCCTCCTCGATCATCGTCAACCAGGCGGGGCGGCGCTATATGAACGAGGCCGCCTCCTATCATGTCGCGGGCGGGGAGATGCATCGGTGCAACCGACCGGAGGCCCCGACCGTACCGTCGTGGTTCGTGTTCGACGCGCGTTATCGCGGCAAATATATGCTGGGGCCGATGATGGCGGGCAAACCCTCGGCCGACGACCGCCTGCCCGAAAATATGCGCAAGATTTTGAAGAAGGCCGACAATCTCACGGCCCTCGCGGCGCAGATCGGTGTCGACCCCGCGGTGTTCGCGGGCGAGGTCGCACGCTTCAACACCCATGCGGCAAAGGGCGAGGATCCCGATTTCGGTCGCGGCGCGTCGGCCTATGACCGGCATTATGGAGACGCTTCGGTGACGCCCAACCCCACGCTCGCGCCGATCGCCGAGGCACCCTTCTATGCGATCCCCATTTACCCATGCGATCTCGGCACCAATGGCGGGCTCCAGACCGACGACGACGGACAGGTGCTCGATACGGCGGGTAAGCCGCTCGGCGGGCTCTATGCGGTGGGCAATGTGTCGGCAGCGGCGATGGGCCGCACCTATCCCGGTGCCGGAGCAACGCTGGGTCCGGCGATGACTTTCGGCTGGCGCGCCGCGCGTCATGCGATGCGGGTGAATGATTAGGGCAACCCCCTCAAATCAGCGCCGCTTCTCAAAATCCCTTCGTGCTGAGCCTGTCGAAGCACCGCTCTTCCTTTCTGGGGCCGCAAGAAGAACGACCCTTCGACGGGCTCAGGGCGAACGGGTGAATTGGAAGGCGGGCGTTTTGACTTACCGCGCCAGATAGCCGCCGTCGACCGCGAGCGGGTGACCGGTGATGAAGCTTGCCTTGTCCGAGCAGAGGAAGACGACCGCGTCGGCGACCTCCTGCGCTTCGCCGATTCGGTTCATCGGGTGCATCGCGGCGATGAAGCGCGCTGCCTCTTCTTCCTGCGCGACCGCTTCGACCATCGGGGTGCGGATCGCGCCGGGACAGACCGCGTTGATGCGGATGCCCTGCGCGGCATAGCGTAGCGCCGCCGAGCGCGTCAGCCCGACAACGGCATGCTTCGACCCGCAATAGCCTGCACCGCCCGCCCCCGACAGCCCCGCAATCGAGGCGGTGTTGACGATCGCCCCGCGTCCGGCCTTTTCCATGTGACGCAGTTCTGCGGTCATGCAGAGCAAAAGCCCGCGCTGGTTGACCGCGATGCTGCGATCATAAGCAGTGAGATCGCCCCACGGCGTCTCCATCCCCTCAAGCGCGACACCGGCATTGTTGAAGGCGCAGTCGAGCGTTCCCCATTCCGCCACCAGCGCATCGACGAAAGCATCGACCGCCGCGCCGTCGGTGACATCGAGCGCTCCGTGGCGTGCCTCGCCGCCCGCCGCCCCGATCAGCGCCGCAGTTTCCGCCGCGCTGTCGGCATTCAGATCCCCGACCGCAACCCTGACACCCTCGGCAGCGAAGGCGAGCGCTGTCGCGCGGCCGATACCGCTGCCTCCGCCGGTGACGAACGCAACCTTTCCTGCCAGCAGCGGCATGAGCGTTCAGCCCGCCACCGTGCGCATGTTGGCAGGACTCCAATAGGCGCGCATCTCGGTCACCTTGCCCTCGATGTCGAACTTGAAGGTGTCGATCACCTCAATCTCTTTCGGCCCGCCGAAATCGACGATCACGGTAAAGGCAAAGGCGGCATAGTCGCCGCCGGTGCGCACCGGACCATCGAGGCGAAGCTTGGCGCCCGCCTGCATCGACATCGCGTAGAAGGCATGGATCGCGTCGCGGCCGCGATGGATCGGGGTGCCGATCGGATCCTCGACCGTCGCGTCGGCGGCATAGAGCTCGGCCGCCATGGCGGCATCGCTGTTGGCGAACGCCTCGACATAGCGCTCGACGGCGCGGACCATTTCCTCGTGGCTGGGCATGATATTCTCTCCGATAAGGGGGATGAAGGACCGGCGCGGCGTCAGCCGCCGAAATCCCACTCATGACCCCATTCATCTTCCCTGATGCTGATCGTCGGGGTGAAATTCTGCCAGTCGGGCCGAATCCCGCCGAAGCCATATTCGATGTCGAAGCCACCGGGGCTGCGCATGTAGAAGCTGACCATCTTGTCGTTCATATGCTTGCCGAGGCTCGACGATATATGGACGTTCGCCGCCTTCGCACGATCGAGCGCGCGGCCGACGTCGTCGAGGCCGGGCACCTCGACCATCATGTGCACAAGCCCGCTCGGCACCGGAAATTCGGCAAGCGCGACACTGTGATGGCGCGGATTGTCGCAATGGAGGAAGTGCAGGCCGACACCCGGATCGTCGGGCCCGCCGCCCTGAAGATAGGCGCGCATCGTGTCGGTGTCGCCGAAGCCGAGCAGATCGACATAGAAGCCGCGCGTTTCGGCCAGCTTCGTCGCCGGGAAGACGACATGCCCCATCCCCATCTCGCCCGTGACGAAGGCGGAAACCCCCGCGGGCGAAACGAAGGGGTCGCCGTCAACGACGCGGCCCCAGCCGATCTCCAGCCGGTTGCCCGACGGGTCAGCGCAGCGGACGAACTCGACGACATGACGGTCCTTCGCCTCTTCGGCGGAGGCAGGCTCGATGGCCACGCCCGCGTCGCGCAATCCCGCGATGCCGCGATCGAACGCGGCCTTGTCGGGATAGACGAGCCCCGCGGCATGGAAGCGCTCGCCGTCGCTCTGGCGGATCAACATGCGGAACGGGCGTTCGTCCATGCGCAACCGCAGCCCGCTGTCATGATCGGCCGCCTGCATTCCCAGTACCCGCTCGCCATAGGCACGCCAGGCTTCGATATCGACCGTATCGACCACGACATAGGCCAGTGACCTGATCGCCATTCGCTCATCCCCTATAGTCCCATGCGCATCCCGCGCACCAAGTTGAACGCAAGCTACAAGCGAACTCACCTCTTATCAAGTGCGATACGTAAAAATATGCGTTTAAAAATACGCAAACCGTTATTTCATATCGGCAGCAACTCCACCGGTGAAGCGCCCCCAGGACGCAGCCACCCCTACGGCAAGCAACGCTTTGCGTATCGAAGGTGGAGGCACGCTACGCGGCTCAGCCCGTCAAACGCTCCGCAACGCCGTTTTGCATAGAAAGTCGATTGACAGCTTGCGTAGAGAAATGCAATATTCTCTACGAATATAGAAACGATATGGCGAATGCGCCTTCCGCAAGCGCAGGAAACACCCGAGGAGAGCTTATGGCCACCGCCCTGAATCAAGCCGGCGAATCCGCCGTGCCCGCCGCCGAGGAGCTGATCGAACGCGCGCGCGCGATGATCCCGACGCTGAAGGCCCGGGCGCGCCAGACGACGCTGGACGGCAATGTCCCGGCGGAGACCGTGGCCGAGATGAAGGAAGCGGGCTTCTTCCGCATCCTGCAGCCCAAGCGCTGGGGCGGCTATGAAATGCACCCCAATGTCTTCTTCGCGGTGCAGAAAGCGCTTGCCGAAGGCTGCATGTCGACCGGCT
Organism: Sphingopyxis sp. DBS4; assembly: GCF_024628865.1. Lineage (NCBI taxonomy): Bacteria > Pseudomonadati > Pseudomonadota > Alphaproteobacteria > Sphingomonadales > Sphingopyxidaceae > Sphingopyxis > Sphingopyxis sp. DBS4. The sequence continues at coordinate 1,271,926 of NZ_CP102384.1, read as the reverse complement.
GGATTTATGGCGTGCTCGGCTGCCACCCCTATGAACTCGCGCTGTTCCACGACGAAGCGCAGCGCGACGTCTGGGGTGACAACGATGGCGAGATGCTCGTCTCCTCGACCTATCAGCCGGTGGGCAAGGTCGAGAAGGTCGAGGGCGGCTTCTACCTTTCGGGACGCTGGGGCTTCTCCTCGGGATCGACGCATTGCGGCTGGGTGCTGCTCGGCGCGATCAATTTCGACACCGACGGCGGTCCGCCCGACATGCGCACCTTCCTGCTTCCGCGCGGCGACTATCAGGTCATCGAGGGGACGTGGGATGTGTTCGGGCTCCAGGGCACCGGCAGCTTCGACATCCTCGTCGAGCGCGTCTTCGTTCCGGAGCATCGCACCCACCGCGCGGCCGATGGCTTCGCTTGCGCGAATCCCGGCCAGACCGAGAATGATGGCTCGCTCTATCGCCTGCCTTGGGCGCAGGTCTTCGTGCGCTCGGTGTCCACCGCGGCGTTCGGCGGCGCCCGCGCCGCGGTGAACGCCGCGATGGAGATCATGCAGAGCCGCGTCTCGACCAACACCGGCAAGGCGTCGAAGGCCGACCCGCTGCTCCACGGCGCGATCGCCAAGGCCCATGCGCAGATCCTCGAAATGGAACTGACCCATCAGGCGACCTTCGACACGCTGATGACTAAATCCGAAAAGGGCGAGCCGATCACGCTCGAGGAACGCGCACTCTATGCCTATCAGTCCTCGACCGTCGTGCGGCGGCTCGCCGCGCTGGTCGACGGCATGGTCCAGCTTCTCGGCGGCCGCGCCATCTATATGTCGAGCGCAATCATCCAGCCGTGGCTCGATCTCAACGCGGCGCGCGCGCACGTCGCGAACGATCCGGGCAACCGCGCCGCCGACGTCGTGATGACGCAGCTCGGCGAGCCGCCGGCCTTCACCTTCATGTAAAAGGAAACGACCATGGGAGAGTTCAAGGAAACGACCTATCGCGTCGCGGGCGGCTATGACATCGCGATCACCGAAACGGGCGCGGGTCCGGCGGTCGTGTTCATTCACGGCAGCGGCCCCGGCGCGTCGGGGCTGTCGAATTTCAAGCAGAATGTCGCGGCCTTCGCGGACGCGGGCTACCGCGTGCTGCTGCCCGACATGATCGGCTATGGCGCGTCGTCGAAGCCCGAGGGGATCGACTATACGCTCGCCCTTTTCACCGACACCTTGTTCGACGCACTGAAACAGGCGGGCGTGGCCGAGGCGGTGCTGGTCGGCAATTCGCTGGGCGGCGGGGTCGCGGTGCAGATGGCGCTCGACCATCCGGGCTTTGCGACCAAGCTGGTGCTGATGGCGCCGGGCTGCATCGAGGAACTGCCCGTCTATTTCGCGATGCCCGGCATCGCCAAGATGGTCGGCGATTTCACCAGCCCCGATTTCACCGTCGAGGATCAGAAGAAGCTCGTCTCCAACCTCGTCTACGATGCATCGGTCATCACCGACGAACTGGTCGCCGAACGCTATGCGGTCGCGCGCACTCAGCCCAAGGACGTGCTCGCACGGATGCGCACCCCCAATCTGGCGCCGCGGCTCGGCGAACTGCCGATGCCGATCCTCGGCTTCTGGGGCCTCAACGACGAATTTTGCCCCGCCTCGGGCGCGCAGCGCTTCCTCGATGCCTGCCCCGATGCGCGCTTCATGACCTTCAACAAGGTCGGCCACTGGGTGCAGGTCGAGCGCACCGAGGAATTCAACCTTTATGCGCTGGCGTTCCTGCGTGACTGATGTCGCCGCCCATGGCGCCGAGCTGTTCGCCGCGCTGCGTGATCGCCGTACGCTCGCACCGCTCAGCGAGCGCGATCCGGCGCTGACGATCGACGACGCCTATGCGATCAGCCTCGCCTTCCTCGCGCGCCGCACCGCGGAGGGCGAGCGCGTCGTCGGCAAGAAGATCGGCGTCACGTCGAAGGCGGTGCAGGAGATGCTGGGCGTCCATCAACCCGACTTCGGCTTCCTGACCGATGCGATGCACGTCGCGGGCGATATCGACATCGACGCGCACCGGCTGATCGCCCCGCGCGCCGAGGCGGAGATCGCCTTCATCCTGAAAGCGCCGCTGCAAGGCCCCGGCGTCACCGCCGTCGATGTGATCGCCGCGACCGAAGCGGTCGCGCCCTGCTTCGAGATCGTCGACAGCCGCATCGACGACTGGCGGATCGGCATCGTCGACACCGTCGCCGACAATGCCTCATGCGGGGTGTTCGTGCTGGGCGAAGCACGGCGCGACCCGCGCGGGCTCGACCTGCCGGGCCTGCATGTCGCGGTGGCGAAGAACGGCGCGCCGCTGTCCGAGGGCTATGGCCATGCGGTGCAGGGCGATCCGGCGCAGGCGGTCGCCTGGCTCGCCAACACGCTCGGCGCGCACGGCGTCACGCTCGATGCCGGCGACATCATCCTGTCGGGCAGCCTCGTCCCGCTCGCGCCCGCGGTAAAGGGCGACACCTTCGAAATGATACTCGGCGACGGCCACCGCACGCTCGGCCAGTGCGTCGCGCGCTTTGTGTAAGGAACCATCATGACCCGCGTGAAGGCAGCGATCATCGGATCGGGCAATATCGGCACCGACCTGATGATCAAGATGATCAAATATCCGCAGAATATGGAACTGGTGGCGGTCGTCGGCATCGACGAGAAATCCGAAGGGCTCGCCATGGCGCGCGAGCGCGGCGTCGCGACGACGCACGAGGGGCTCGACGGGCTGAAGGCGATGGACGTCTATCCCGAGATCGGCATCGTCTTCGACGCGACCAGCGCCTATGCACACAAGGTGCATGACGCGGCGCTGCGCGCCGACGGCAAGCAGGTCGTCGACCTGACCCCCGCCGCGATCGGCCCCTATACGATCCCCACCGTCAACGGCGAAGCGAACCTCGACGCGGGCAACGTCAATATGGTGACCTGCGGCGGACAAGCCACGATCCCGATGGTCGCCGCGGTCAGCCAGGTGGCGACGGTCCATTATGCCGAGATCGTCGCCTCGGTCTCGTCGCGCTCGGCGGGTCCCGGCACGCGCGCCAACATCGACGAGTTCACCCGCACCACCGCGGGCGCGATCGAGAAGGTCGGCGGCGCGGCGCAGGGCAAGGCGATCATCATCCTCAACCCCGCCGAACCGCCGATGATCATGCGCGACACGGTGTTCACTTTGTCCGAAGGCGCCGACGAAGAGACGATCCGCGCTTCGGTCGAGGCGATGGTGAAGAAGGTGCAGACCTATGTCCCCGGCTATCGCCTGAAGCAGGACGTGCAGTTCGAGCGCTTCGGCGACAACAACAAGCTCAAGATTCCCGGCCGCGGCGAGTTCACCGGCATCAAGACGATGATCCTGCTCGAGGTCGAGGGCGCGGGCGATTATCTGCCGAGCTACTCGGGCAATCTCGACATCATGACCGCGGCGGCGAAGGCGACGGGCGAACTCCTCGCCGAACGCATCCGCGACGGAAAGAAGGTGGTGGCATGAGCCGGTTCAACGTCGAGGCGGGCGACAAGCTCTATATCCAGGACGTCACACTGCGCGACGGGATGCACGCGATCCGCCACATGTACGGCATCGATCATGTGCAGACGATCGCGAAAGCGCTCGACGAGGCCGGCGTCGACGCGATCGAGGTCGCGCATGGCGACGGCCTCAATGGCGCGAGCTTCAACTATGGCTTCGGCGCGCACACCGACTGGGAATGGCTGGAGGCCGTCGCCTCCGTGTTGACCAAATCGATCCTCACCACGCTGATCCTTCCCGGCGTCGGCACGGTCGAGGAACTACGCCGCGCCTATGACCTCGGCGTCCGCTCGGTGCGCGTCGCGACGCATTGCACCGAAGCCGACGTGTCGAAGCAGCATATCGGCATCGCGCGCGACCTCGGCATGGACGTCGCGGGCTTCCTGATGATGAGCCATATGATCGAGCCCGAGGCGCTGGCTGAGCAGGCTCTGCTCATGGAAAGCTATGGCGCCGAATGCGTCTATGTGACCGACAGCGGCGGCGCGCTCGACATGGACGGAGTGAAGGCGCGGCTCGACGCCTATGACAGGGTACTCAAGCCCGAAACCCAGCGCGGTATCCACGCACACCACAATCTGTCGCTCGGGGTCGCCAACAGCATCGTCGCGGCGCAATGCGGCGCAGTGCGCATCGACGCCAGCCTTACCGGCATGGGCGCGGGCGCCGGCAACGCCCCGCTGGAGGTGTTCGTCGCCGCCGCCGACCGCAAGGGCTGGAACCATGGCTGCGACGTCAACATGCTGATGGACGCCGCCGAGGATCTGGTGCGCCCGCTCCAGGACCGCCCGGTCCGCGTCGACCGCGAGACGCTCGCGCTGGGCTACGCCGGGGTCTATTCCAGCTTCCTGCGCCACGCCGAAAAGGCCGCCGAAACCTACGGACTCGATACGCGCACCATCCTCGTCGAACTCGGCCGCCGCAAGATGGTCGGCGGACAGGAGGATATGATCGTCGACGTCGCGCTCGACATGCTCAAGGCTCAAGAGACCGCCGCATGAACCACATCTCCACCGCTCGCCCCTTTCCCCACGAACAGGTCGAGCAGTGGGATGAGGAAACCGACGTCGCAATCGTCGGCTTCGGTGCCGCGGGCGCCTGCGCCGCGATCGAGGCAGCGGGCGCCGGCGCCGCGGTGACATTGTTCGAGGCGGCGTCGGGCAGCGGCGGCGCCTCGGCCTTGTCGGGCGGCGAAATCTATCTCGGCGGCGGCGGCGGCACCGACGCGCAGCGCGCGGCGGGGTTCGAAGACAGCACCGAAGCGCTCGAAACCTATCTGACGATGGCGGGCGGACCCGACGCCGATGCGGCGAAGATCGCGCTCTATGCGCGCGAAAGCCTGACCCATTATCAATGGCTCAAGGATCAGGGCGTCCCCTATAAAGGGACGTTCCTGCCCGGCAAGATCATCGAGCCCGCCGAGGATGACACGCTGATCTGGTCGGGCAGCGAGGCCGCCTGGCCCTTTTCCGACGCCGCGACGCCCGCGCCGCGCGGCCACACGATCCAATCGATGGGCTGGGGCGGCGGGCGCAAGCTGATGGACATATTCGAAGCCCGCGTCCGCGCGCTCGGCGTCGATGTGCGCTGCGACGCGCGCGTGCTGTCGCTGGTCGCCGATGGCGAGGGCCGCGTCGCCGGCCTCGTCGTGCGCATCGACGGACAGCCGCGGTTCGTGCGTGCGCGCAAGGGCGTCGTGCTCGCGACCGGCGGTTTCTGCATGAACCGCGACATGCTGCGTCGCTACGCGCCGCAGACGCTGCGCCTCACCGATCCGATCGGCGAGCAGGACAATGGCTCGGGAATCCTGATGGGCATGGGCGTCGGCGGCGATGCGATCCATATGGACGAGTTTTTCACCACCTGTCCGTGGATCATGCCCGAAAGCCTGGTGAAAGGCATTTTCGTCAACACGCACGGGCAGCGCTTCATCAACGAGGATTGCTATCACGGCCGGGTCAGCCGGACGATGCTCGACCAGCCGGAGGACCGCGTCTATCTGCTCGTCGACAATGCCATCTTCGCCCGCCCGCTCGACATCGCGCGGATCGAGATCGCGGCGGTCGGCGACAGTTGGGAAGAGATCGAGCGCGAACTGGGAATGCCCAAGGAGACGCTGGCGGCCACCGTACGCACCTTCAACCGCTATGCGGCCGAGGGGCGCGACCCCATGTTCCGCAAGGCGCCCGAGTGGCTGAAAGTGCTGGACGAAGGCCCGTTCGCGGCGCTCGAACTAAATGTCGGCACCAGCTTCTTTTCCTTCTTCACGCTGGGCGGCCTCGCCACGCGGCCGTCGGGCGAAGTGCTGGGCCGCGCGGGCGATCCCATCCCCGGCCTCTATGCCGCCGGCCGCGCGACGTCGGGCCTGCCGCGCTGGGGGCATGGCTATAGCTCGGGGCTGAGCCTCGCTGACTGCACTTTCTTCGGCCGTATGGCGGGGAAGAACGCAGCGGCGGGTTGAAACACAGCGCGTCCCCGCGAAGGCGGGGACCCACCTCCGATCGATTCCATCTTGCACCGACCGGTGATGGGCTCCCGCCTTCGCGGGAGCACATGGTTTTTCTTATTCGGCAGTTCAGTACACCACCGCCGGATTGGGTTCGGGCGGGCTGCCCAGCATCTCGCGGTGCGACGGCGGCGTCCGGCCGCGGTCGGTGATGCCATAGCGCCCGGCGATCTCGGCCCCGATCAGCGTGCGGCCCGACAGTTCGTCGCCCTCCGGGTCGTTGGCGATCGCATGGATGATATGCCCCGTGAACTGCGGCATCTCGGCCATCGCCATGAAGCCCTCATATTGCTCCTTGTGGACCTCGGCGGCGTTCAGTGCGCGCTCGGTGATCTGCGGTCCCAGCCAGATCGACACGGCGCGCACCCCGTGCGGCCTGAAATCGAACGCCATGTCGTGCGCCAGCTTGTCGACCCCGGCCTTCTGCGCGCCATAGGCGGGCCCGTGCATATAGCAGCTCGCGCCGAAGGAGGAGGTGAAGGCGACCAGCCCCGAACCCTGTTCGACCATCATCTTCGCCGCATGCCAGCTCCCGACATAGGCCGAGCGCAGCCCGACATCGATGATCCCCACCATCGCCAGTTCCTTTTCCCAGAAGGGCGCCTGCTCGATCAGCTGATGATGGATATGGGTCGCGTTGTTGACGAGGATGTCGAGCCGCCCCGCCTCGGCGCGGACCCGATCGAACAACGCGGCGATCTGGGCGTCGTCGGCGTGGTCGCAGGCGACCGCGATTCCCCTGCCCCCCGCCGCGGTCACCGCCGCCGCGGTCTCGTGGATCGTCCCCGCGAGCGGCTTGCCGTCCCAACCCACCGCATCGCTGTGCTCGACACTGCGTCCGGTGACGAATACCGTCATCCCCTTTTCGCCGAGCCCGATCGCGATGCCCTTGCCGGCGCCGCGGCTGGCACCCGTCACAACCGCAATAGCCGGATTCGTCATTATCCACTCCCAGATTGATCATTTGCGTAGCGTTGCCGCCCATATTCTACGATATTAGTCACAAAAATCCATGCAAATTTCCGCAAAGCACGGATTTCCTCTTCCTTATCGATCGTAAATGCGTGACAGGATGGCGACATCCTTTCGCACTTTGGAGAATCGGTTCGATGGACCAGGATCAGCTTTCCCCCACGCTCGGCGCCCCCGGCACCGCGGTGATCGTCACCGGCGGCGCGTCAGGCATCGGGCTCGCGTCGGCCGAGGCGCTTGCGGCGGTGGGGCGCAACGTCGCGCTGTGGGATATCGACGGCGGCAAGGCATCGGCGCAGGCGGACGCGATCGTCGCCCGCTTCGGGGTCAAGGCGCTGCCGATCGCGATCGACCTCACCGATATCGCCGCCTATGCCGCAGCGATCGACGCGAGCCGCGCCGCGCTCGGCCCGCTCGGCGGCCTCGTCCATGCGGCGGGGATCGTCGATACGGGTTCGCTGGAGGGCATCACCCCGCAAAGCTGGGACATGGGGATCAACACCCACCTCCGCCCGCTAGCACTGCTCACCCAGCAGCTTTATGCCGATTTCGCGGCCAATCCGGGCTCGGCGGTGGTCGGAATCGCCTCGATCAACGCGACGCTAGGCAATGCGGTGAACCCGATCTACAGCGCCGCGAAGGGCGGGATGCTGTCGCTGGTCCGCGCGCTCGCCGACCGGCTGGCGCGCGACAATATCCGCATCAATGCGGTATCGCCGGGGCAGATCAAGACACCGATGATGCAGCCCGCGATCGACAATCTGCCCGAAGGCTGGTTCGAGCGGCGCATCCTGCTCGAGCGGATGGGCGACCCAGCGGAGATCGGCCGCGTCGTGCGCTTCCTGCTGTCGAACGAGGCAAGCTACATCACCGCCGCCGAACTGGTGGTCGACGGCGGGAATATTTCGTCGCAGCGGCAATAGGCAGCGCGGCACTAGTTTGGATCGTCATTGCGAGCGAAGCGAAGCAATCCAGAGTGGCGTAAACCGCCCTGGATTGCTTCGCTTCGCTCGCAATGACGGCAATAGGGGTTGATCTTGACCGAGGCGCGCGCCGCGCTCAGGCTTGAACCTGCGCGCCCATCATCTCGAAATCGGCGAAGTCGGGCTTCGCCATCACCTCGGCGAAATGACCGTAGCTCCACGGCCAGGTCATCGGGACGCCATCCTTGCCCAGGTACCAGCTTGAGCAGCCCGATGCGAAGATCGTGCCCTTCGCGGCCTCGGTGCGCGCCCGGTCGTAACCTGCCATTGCATCCTGCGTGACGGAGATTTCGGCGCATTCGCCGGTCGCCACCTTGTCGAGAAGCTGCTCGATATAGCCCCACTGGCGTTCGGCCACGTCGATCAGCGAGAAATTGCCGACCGGCCCCGTCGGCCCGTTCAGGAAGAAGAAGTTGGGGAAATCGGGGAGCGAGATTGCATTGTAGGCGGTCGCATGGTCGCGCCACATCTCGTCGAGCGATGCGCCGCCGCGCCCCGTCACCACCGCCGGGCGGATGAAGCGATCGGCATGAAAACCCGTCGCGAGGATGATGAGGTCGAGCTCGTGGAGCACCCCGTCGCTGGTGCGGATACCCTGCGGCTCCACGCGTTCGATCCCCTCGATCACGATATCGACGTCATGCTGCTGGACGACCTGATAATAGTCGGGCGAGAAGATCAGCCGTTTGCACGCCGCGCGGTAATTGGGGCGCAGCCGTTCGCGCAGCACCGGATCGGCAACGCTTTGCTCCAGATTGTCGCGCACGATCGTCTCGATGATGTGCATCTCTTCGCTGTCGGGCTTGATGATACCCGCTGTGAAACGCAGCACGTTCGCCTGATATTCGGGGTCGTAGCGCACCGCGTCGATCAACGCCGGGTCGCGGCGGAAAGCTTCGCGCTCCTCCTCCGTATAAGGCGTATTCGGCATCGGCATGATCCATTGCGGCGAACGCTGGAAATGGCCGAGCTTGGCCGCGCGCCCGGCGAGCGCCGAGACGAGCTGGACGCCGGTCGATCCGCTACCCACCACGCCGACGCGCCGACCGTCGATCGGGGTCGATTCGTCCCAGCGCGCGCTGTGCGCGACCGTGCCGGCAAAGCTGTCCAGCCCCTCGATCTCGGGCATGCGCGGGTGATGGAGGACGCCGGTCGCGGTGATTACCACATCGGCCTCGATGGTCATGCCCGCTTTGGTGGTGACGGTCCAGATGCCGCCCCGATAGGTGCAGCTATCGACCTCCTGCCCGAAATGCGCGATTTCGCGGAGGCCATAGCGGTCGGTCACGCCCTCGAAATAATCCTGGATTTCCGGGCCGGGCGCCAGATAACTGCTCCATTCGGCATTGGGCGCAAAACTGTAGGTGTAGGCGTGCGCGGGAACGTCGCAGTTGAGCCCCGGATAGCGGTTCTCGCGCCAGGTGCCGCCGATCGTATGCGCCTTTTCGAGCAAGGTGACGTGCCGATAGCCCGCCTCGCGCAGCCTGATGCTCGCCAATATCCCCGACATGCCCGCGCCGATGACGACATATCGCAAATCCAGATTGCGCTGCACCTTATCCACTCCATCTGCCTGTTTCGATACTCTCCCCTATGCGGCCGCCACGGACCCGACATCACTCAAACGGACGATTTCGTGCCGGCATTCTCCCTCTATGGGCGTGACAGCAAAAAACCCGCGAATGGGGCCAGGAAAGACCGGTTCCACCGTTCGTCCGCGAGGTTGCCCCCTATCATGCCCCGCTCAGCTCGAAGGAAATCCAGATTGACTGCGATCACGCTCGATCAAGCCAATGCCATTATCGCCGCGGGTCTGGCAAAGGGCCGCGAGCTTGGCCTTCAGCCCCTCGCGATCGCAGTGCTCGATCCGGGCGGTCATCTTCTGGCCTTTCAGCGGCAGGACGGCGCCACGACATTGCGTGTCCAGATCGCGTCTGCGAAGGCCGGCGGCGCGCTCGGCCTCGGCGTTTCGTCACGCAGGATCGGCGAGATGGCGGCCGAGCGTCCCGCTTTCATCGCGTCGCTCGGCCCGATCGCGCCGCAGGGCGTGGTGCCGGCCGCGGGCGGCGTGATCGTGGCCGACGACGCCGGCCTGATCCTCGGAGCGGTGGGGGTTACCGGCGACACCTCCGACAATGACGAACTGTGCGCGCTTGCCGGGATCGCGGCTGCCGGACTGACCCCCGCGCAGAGCCAGGGTCAGCCTTCAACCGCGCGCCGGTAGTGCGGCAGCGCCACCAGCAACAGCGCGATGATGAGCGGCAGCACGGCGGCGCCGGCAATCGCGATCGAATAGCCGAGCGCGGCCTGATCGCCGAAGCCGAAATCGGTGATCGCGGCGATAACGCTCGCACCGAGACCCATCCCGATCAGGTTGACGAAGAGGAGCGAGATGGCGGTGACCTGACCGCGGAGCTGGTTCGGCGTCACATCCTGGATCGCGGTCAGCATCACGCCCTGCGACGCCTGACCGATCAGGGTGCCGATCGCCATCATCGTCAGCGACAGGAAGGCCGTCGGCATCAGGGGAGCGACGATGATCGGCAGCCCCTTCAGCACGGTGGCGATCAGCACGACACGCATATTCGCGTCCGCACGCCCGCTCTGCATCAACCGGCCGGCAAGCCAGCCGCCCGACAAGGTCCCGACGGTGCCGCAGACGAGCATTACCAACCCGTAGGAGAGGCCGACCTCGGCCGGGGTCATCCCATAGCTGCGAATGAGGAAGGTCGGGAACCACAGCGCGGTGCCGATCGCGAGCAGCGCAATCAGGCTGAGCGAGCCGATCAGCGATCCGAAGAGCGCCCAACGCTCGGCAATGTAGGCAAAGCCTTCGCGCAGGCTGCTCTTTGCCGAGAGGTCGGCGGCCAGTTCCTGCCGCGCGGGTTCGCGGATCGTCATCATCAGCGCGGCGACGACGAGTCCCGGCGCCGCCGCGCAGAGGAAAACCGCCTGCCACGGTGCGAAGGTGCCGAGGACCGGCAGCGTCCATCCCCCCGTCCCGGTGAAATGGCCGAGCAACCAGCCGCCGAACAGCAGCGCGAGCCCGCCGCCGATCGGATAGCCGATCGCATAGAAGCTGATCGCCAATGCTCGGCGGCGGCGCTCGAAATAGTCGCTGATCAGCGAATAGGCGGTGGGGCTGAGCGTCGCCTCGCCGACCCCGACCCCGACGCGCGCGAGGAAGAGGCCGATGAAACTGCTCGTGAAACCGCATGTCGCGGTCATCAGGGACCAGAAGAGTACCCCCCAGACGATCAGCGTCGCCCGCCGTTTCGTGCGGTCGACGAAGCGCCCGATCGGCAGCGCGGCGACGCTGTAGAGCAGCGAGAAAGCGAAACCCTGCAGCAGGCTGATCTCAAAATCGCTGAGGCCGAGATCCTGCTGGATCGGTTCGACCATCAGCGTCAACACGCGCGCATCGATCGCACTGAAGCAATAGCCGGCGAAGAGGATCGCGACGACGAGCCAGCGATAGACGCCGCGAGATGGAGAGGCCTCCACCTCCGGAGCGGCAGACGCGGACGCCGCCGCGCTCACCATGCCGAAGGCGGATCCCGCCGCGCCAATATCTGTTCGGTGCGCGCCGCGATCAGCACATCATTCTCCTCGCTCTCCGGCAGCAGCCAGAAGCGCCCCGCACGCACGCCGTCCAGCGCGAAGGCCGAAACCTCCGCGGGTTCGGTCAGCTTGAGTTTCAGCCCCGTCGTGCGGACCAGATCCTCCATCGTGCGATAGGCGACCTTCGTCTGCGCTTCATTCTCGACATAATCCGCCGGGCGCACCTCGCCCGAGGCCATGATCGCGGTGTTGACCGTATGCGGGCCGGGGAAGAGGACCGCAGCGCGCAGCTTTCCGCCCTCGCGCAGGAGCTGCTGGTGCAACACTTCGGAGATGCTGGTGACCGAGGCCTTGGTTGCGGCATAGATCGGTGTATTCGGAAGCGAGCGCAGGCCGCCGTTGGTCGAGCTGGTGTTGATCACCACCCCTTCCTCGCCCGCCTCGATCATCCGCGGCACGAACGCGGCGATGCCGTGAACGACGCCGAGGACATTGACGTCGATCCCCCAGCGCCAGTCACTGAGCGGCAGGGTCCATATCTTGCGCTGCGCTTCGCCCAGCCCGACCCCGGCGTTGTTGAAGAGCAGGTGCACGGTACCGAAATGTGCGAACACCTGATCGGCGAGCGCGCGCACCGACGCTTCCTTCGTGACGTCGCAAGCGATGGCGAGCACTTCGCCCGCGCCCAGCGCATCGATTTCCGCGCGCACCGTTTCGAGCCGCGCGGGATCAATATCGGCTATGACGACATGGGCGCCGGCGCGAGCGAGGTCGGCGCACAGGCATTTGCCGACGCCGCTCGCCCCGCCGGTAACGACCGCCACCCGGCCGGAGAAATCCTGCATCAGGCAGCCTTCCGCGCGCCGAGTTCGAGGCCGGTGTTGCGTGGGTCGTCGTGGCGCCCCACCCAATGCGGCGCGATCCATTCGCCGGGCACGGTGCGCAGAATGGTGCCGCCGGTCGCGGTGCCGCCCTCGACATATTCCATGTCGACGAGACGGCGGACCGGGATGTCGGCGAGCGGATCATAGGGCGATTCACGGAGCGTGATCGTTCCCGTCATCGCACGCCGCCCGCTGTAATTGCGCACCCAGTTGAGGCGGGTGAGAAAGACGTCGCCATCGAACTGACCCGGCGTGTCGATCGACGGCATTCCCTTGTAGCAGAAGAGATGCTCCTCGAACGCCAGCGGCGCATCGACCGCCTCGCCGATCGTGCCTTCGATCTCGAAATAGGCGATGCCGTGGCGCGAACAGGTCGCGCGCAGATGGTCGCCGTTGCGCTCGAAATGCGTCTCGGCGACCTTCTTCGGCTCGCCGAAACGCTCGCGGCCCGAGGTGACGACGGTTTCGCCCTCCATCGCCATGTGGAAGCAATAGGCACCCGGTGCGCCCTCGTGGGTGCAATTGACGCCGACGGTCAGCGCGCCGATCTCGACCGTGTCGGTTTCGGTCACATGCATCGCGACATGAACCATCTGCAGCCAGATTTCCGGGCGCTCGACCGCAACCAGCGGCTGGGGCAGCAGCGCGGCGATCACCTCGGGATCGGTTTCATAGGTAGCGCGGATACCATAGACGGTGTTCTTGAGCATTCCCGGCGCGCGGGTTTCGACTGGTCCCTGGACATAACGCAATCTGGACATCGCAATATTCTCCCAATGGCGCCCGCGGGCGCAGTTAGAGGATCGATCCGTACTGAACGAAAAAGGGGGTGTTATTCGGCCGCTTCGACGAGACGGCTTCCCTCGGGACCGTCGGCATAAAATTGCTCGAAATAGCGGCGGAAGCGAAGGATCGGACCGTCTCCGTCGCAGAGATAGGGCCGGGCACGGTGGATTTTATTGTGCCAGATCGGAATGTCGCCCTCGACGCCCTTCTGGCCGCACGTGCTCTCGATCGCCGCCTCGATCGCCTTTTCCTGCGGCGACCCGGGTTCGACCTTCGGATGGGTGAAGCAGAAGCGCAGTTCGACGTCATCGGCCTCGACCGGCGTCGCGATCACCAGCAGCGACAGTTCGACGAGCCCGCTCAGCCGCGTGAATTTCTGTCCCGCCCCGTTCTGGACGGTTTCCACCGAATAAGGGAGTTGCTTGCGCTCGCCCGACGGCAGGTCGACCGTCCGATGGCCCCGCGCGACGCTGCGCCGCAGGACGCCGTCATAATCGGTCTCGCCCTCGGGCACCGCATCCATCGCATGGACATAGGCGAAGTGCGCGACGTCGACTCCGTTTTCGGCAATTTCCTGCGGATTGCTGGCAAAGCGCCATTCGCGCTTGACCGGTTCGGCAAAGGCCGGATCGATGAATTCGGGATAGTCGATGACGTCGAACATCGGCGCGACATCGTCGGGATGATACCAGGCCCAGATGACGCCGCTCTTTTCGGCGACCGGATAGGATTTGGCAAGCGGCTCGCGCTTGGCACGCGGCGGAAAGGCCTTGGCGTAGGGGATCGCACTGCAAAAGCCATCCGGGCGGAACGCCCAATGATGGAAGGGGCAGCGCAGACTGTCGCCCTCGACCTGCCCGCCGTGTCCCATATGCGCACCGAGGTGCGGGCAATAGGCATCGAGCAGCCCGGCCTCGCCGCTCTCGTTGCGGAACAGCACGAGGTCGCGGCCGAAATAATGGACCGGCCGTACATCGCCCTGCTTCAGCTCGGCACCATAGCCGACCCCGAACCAGCCATAGGGGATGGGCATCGGAAAGCGTTCAACCTTTGGCAACGTCAGTCTCCCGAATGGCCGCCCTTACCGAGCGGTCCTTGTGAGGCGAGTGTATCGACTGCGACGCTGGAGGTAAGACCCAAATGGCGCACAGTTTGTGCGCTGTGACGAACAATGGACCGCGGCGGAGGCGTCCGGTCCGTCCCTCGTCCGGCAAATGCCGGAATTAGCGGGTTATCAACCGTTCGAGATAGGCACACAGCATATCGGCCAGCGCCCCGGCATAAGCTTCGATTTCATCCGGTGCGCGGGGCACAGACGAGAAGCTGGCCCCGACTTCGCCGAGCGTCGTTTCGATGAGGTTACCGGCGCGCGACCGATCCTCCGGCGCGACCCCGGGCAGGACCTCGCGCATGAAGGCTTCGAAAATATCGGCTGAGGCCGCCCGGACCTCAATCGCTTCGGGGGCATCGCGGTAAAGGGGCGCGGCATCGTCGAGCGCACCGCGAATCTGCGCCTCCTCGCATTCGGAGCGGATGAAGGCATGAACGAGCTTGCGCAGCCGTATCAGCGGCGGCGTGGGCTTGTCGGCGAGGATATCGCGCAGCAGCTCCGAGGTGCGACGCCATTCATCGCTTTGCAGCCTGAACAGGATCGCCGCCTTGTTGGGGAAATACTGGTAAAGCGATCCCACGCTGACCCCGGCGCGCTCGGCGACTCGCGCGGTGGTAAAACGGGGCGCTCCTTCCGCCATTAAAACCTGAACAGCGGCATCGAGCACGGCCGAAACCAGTTCGGTCGAGCGGGCTTGTTGCGGATGCTTTCGCGAGGAAACCCGCGGGGTTCTTGAGCGGGGCATGGAGAACTCCCTGCAATGCGAATATGAAACGCGACGCATTATTCGTATTTTCCATACCGGGCAAACATTCCTTCGCCCGACCATCGGAGAAACCACATGACCACTCTTGCCAGCGCCCCTGTGGCGCCTCTTCTCGATCGCCTGTTCGCCGAGGCCGACGCGGCATCGCCGCTCTCCAGCCCTGCTTTTGCGGCGCTGTCCGACGACGAAAGCCAGCGGCTGATGCGGAGCAAGAAGGATTACCGCGAACTATATGCGAATCTGAAAGAGTTTGCCTTGCCCGTGTCGCGCGAAACCGGACGGTTGCTCTACATGCTAGGCCGCGCCACGCGGGCGCAATCGATCGTCGAGTTCGGAACGTCGTTCGGTTTGTCGACCCTGCATCTTGCGGCGGCCCTCCGCGACAACGGCGGCGGCCGACTGATCACCAGCGGATTCGAGCCTTCGAAAATAGCGCGTGCAAGGGGCAATCTCGTTGCCGGCGGGCTCGCCGATCTCGTCGAGTTTCGCGAAGGCGACGCGCTCCGGACGCTTGCCGTCGACTTGCCGGAACAGATCGACCTGCTCCTGCTCGATGGCGCCAAGTCGCTCTACAGGGACATCCTCGATCTGGCGGAAAGCCGGCTTCGCCCGGGCGCGGTGATCGTCGCCGACAACGCTGATTATTGTCCGGAATATCGGGACCATGTCGGCTCGATCGCGAACGGTTATATCACGATGCCCTTCGCCGACGACGTCGAGCTGTCGATCTGGCTGGGCTGAACGACGCTTCCTGCCGGCCGACATCGGGAGATGCCGGCCGGCAGAACGCTCTGACGGCCGGGCGCAGGCCGCAATCGGCAAGAACTGTCGGGATGACCGGACGGGGTAGAACGATATCCACTAATATCGCGCTGCGAGCGACGCCGCCATCGACGGCCGGACCTTCACGCGCGAGAATTGGCGGACCAGATAGTCGATGAAGGCGCGCGTCGCGACCGACATGATCCCCGGCGAATAGACGACCCAGCATTTCCGGTCGTAAAAGGACCATTCGGCGTCGAGCGCGAGCATTCCCCCGCTGGCGAGATCCTGGCGGACGATGCTGACCGGAAGGCTCGCGATGCCGAGCCCCTTGCGCGCCGCGCTGCGCAGCGCGATGCCGCTGTTGCTCATCCAGCGCGCGTGGACCTTGACGCTGACATCGTCGTTGAAACTCATCGTCGCGCTGAGGTCGGTCAGACAGTCATGCTCCAGCAGATCCTGCGGCGCCTGCGGCCAGCCGCGCGCCGCGACATATTGGGGCGCGGCGCACAGGCAATAGGAAAGATAGCCGAAGGTGCGCGCACGCAGATTGGAATTGGGCAGGACGCCATAGCGGATGACAACGTCGAAACGCTCCTGCACGATCTCATTCTCGTTGAGATAGGCGATCGGTTCGATGACGATGCCGGGATGCTCGGTACTGAATTCGGCGAGCAGCGACGACATGAAGTCGGACCCGAAAATGTCGCTGAGACCGACGCGCAATCGCCCGACCGGTTCGGTGCTGTAGCGGCCGATCTGCTTTTCGACTTCGCCGAGGCGCATTTGCAGGTCGGCACATTCGCGGTGAAAACTCTCGCCCGCGCCAGTCAGCGAAAGACGGCGCGTGGTGCGAAGGAGCAACTGGACCCCCAACCGCTCTTCGAGCTCATGCACCGTCTTGCTGACATAGGATTTGGAAACCCCCAGATGATCGCCCGCGGCCGTAAAACTGCCTTGCTCGACAACCGCCAGAAATTCCTCGATTCCGCGCCAGCTCGACATCATCCCATCCCAAAAGGCCGGGATGCTATCAAGCAGGCGCCCGAATGCAATTGGCTATAAGCCCCTCCCCCCGGGGGAAGGGCTCGTCTCGATCATTCCGCCGCCTGTTTGACGAACAATTCGCGGCGCGGACCGATCTGGCCCGCGACCTTCCACAGCGCGTCGGCGTCGACGTCGTATACGTCGAGCGCGTTGATCCCGAGCATCGCCTGAATATCGTCGTCGGGCAGGCCGCCGAGGCTGACCGTCATCTTTTCGAGCGTGCTCGGCCAGGTGCCTTCGGGGTGCGGATAGTCGGTACCCCACAGGATGCGATCGACGCCGATATCGTAATAGGCCTGCGTCGTTTCCTCATCGGGTAGCGCCGAACAGCCGACCCAGACGTTGCGCGCGAAATACTCGCTCGGCTTCATGCTCATATTGGCATAATAGTCGCCGAGCTTGCCGCTCGTGTGCTTGGCCGATGCGCGAATGTCCATGAGCTGCATCACCCACGGAAACCAGAATTCGCCGCCCGCCTCGGTGAAGCAGACCTTGAGCTGCTTATATTCCTCGAACACCCCGCCGAAGGTCATCGACCAGAGCGGCCGCGTCATCCAGAAGGCGAATTCGCACAAATAGGTGCCGATCCAGCCGGGCTGGGTCGTATCATAAGCAGGCGCCCCGCCCGAATGGAAATGAAGCGGCATGTTATAGTCCTGGAGCATCGCCCAGATCCGGTGATATTTGGTGTGATTGTAGAGGTCGTATCCCTCGGTCACCGCGGGGAAGAACACACCCTTGAGCCCGTTCTTGCGCGCCCATTCGATCTCCTTCGCGGTTTCGTCGAGATCGTAGAGCGCCGGGATCACCGCAAGACCGATACGACGATGCGGATCGTCCTGGCAGAATTCGGCGAGCCAGCGGTTGTGCGCGCGGGCGCCCGCCCATTGCAGTTCGGCGCGCGCGGGCGATGGCTTCAGTCCGATGTCGGCGCCGAACGGCGGCGCGTTGCGTTCGGTGATGCCGTCGGGAAACAGCACTTCGGCCGCGACCCCGTCCTGATCGAGCACGCGGTTGCGGATCGTGCCGTCCCATGCGCCCTCGAGGCCATCGCCGACGCGCGCGCGCCACTTGTTGTTGAAATCGTCGATCAGGAAGCGCTTTTCATGCTCCTCGCGCGCCTTGATCTCGAGCTGCACCGTCTCGTCGAACTGCTGGTGATATTTCGATTCGAGATAGTCGCGATATTGCTCCGGCGGGAGGCCGACGTGGCCGTCCGACGAAATGACAAGATAACGATCCATGATTCCTCTCCGCTTCATTTTTTCCATGCACGCCGTGCCCGGCCGCTGACGCAGGCGGGACCAGGCGGATCTCGATGCTTCGACATTATGCGCTTCGCGCGCGCGAAAAAGCGGCCCGGCGGCAACGCACTATCGCTCGTCATGAACAATGTTCGAGCCGGACGGGGGCCGGACGCAGACTGGCAAGCAACAGCCCGCCGCTGATCGCCACCGCGATCGCGAACGGCGCAGGGAGCCAAAGCTGATACGCCATCGACGCGGCGATCGGCGGCAGGGTGATCGATGCGCCGGCAATCAGCGTGATCGCCGATGCGATGCCGACCTGCTCGCGCGCCGATCCGGCCAGCGACGCCGCAGCGCTGAAGCCCGGTCGCGCCAGGCCGTAACCGAAGCTCGCCAGCACAAAGCCCGAGACCGCCGCCCATACGCCGCCATCGAGCATGGCCGCGATATTGCCGCCGCAGGCCAGCGCCGCCCCGGCGCGCATCATCGTCGCGGGCGACAGCGACAACAGCCGCACGAGCCCCCATTGGGCGAGCAGCGCGGCGATCGCGCCGCTCGTCATGGCGATGCCGATCATCTGCTGCGCGGTCAGCGCCGCGGGCGGCGTGCGGTCGATGATGACGAAGCCGATCGTATAGAGGTTGATCGCCTGCGCCGAACAGAGAAGCAGCCCGAAATTGAGATGACGGCCGATTGTTCCCCGCCGCCACACCTCGGTGAGCGAGGGCGCATCGGGGTCGCCCGACGCCACTGCTTCTCCCGGTGAGGTGGCCGGAAGAAATATATAGCTTCCCCCGAGCGCCAGCAGCCCGAACAGCGCGAAGCCGAGCATCGGCCCCAGGGGGCCCAGCGGATCGACCATCATCGCGGGGGCGATCGCCGGGCCGACGATCGTCCCTAGGCTGAGCGCGCCGGCGAGTCCCGTGATCGCCTGCGTCCGCTGCGCGCCTTCGGTCCGCGCCGCGACGAATGCCTGCGTCGCGGTCGCCGCCGCCGACCCGAGCAGGCCATAGACCGAGCGCAGGCCAGCAAAGCAGCCGAAGGTCGCGAGTGGCGGCAGCAGGCCGGTCAGGCCAAGTTCGACCGACAGCGCGCAGCCGCCCATCGACAGCAGGAAGCCGACCAGCCCGGCGCGGATGTAGAAGGCCGCCCCGGCCCGCTCGATCCGTGACACCCAGAAGGGCGAGCTGATCGCCCATGTCAGCGCCGAGACCGAGAAGATACCGGCGACGAGGAAATCGGGGATATGCAGCATCCGCCCGATCGCCGGCATCACCGACACGAGGCCGAGATTGCCGATCGCGGTCAGGAAGGTGACGGCCCCCAGAAAGGGCAGCACCCACCGCGACCCGGCGAACGACGGGGAGGACAGCGCCGACATCGAACCGCCCCGATCAGAAGCGAATGCGCAGCTCTCCGCCGAAGCTGCGCGGATCGCCGAACTGACTGAGCGTCAGGACGCTGAGGTTGATCGCGCTGACCAGATATTCCTTGTCGGTCAGATTCTTGCCCCACAGCGCGACCTCGGCGGTCGTACCGCCGCCCAGCGCGATCCCGGCGAGCGCGATGCGGCCGTCGAGCAGGCCATAGGAGGGCATCTTGGCCAGCGGATCGGGGGTGATCGACGAGAACTGACTGCTCCGCCAGCTATAATTCAGGCTCGTCTCGAGCCGCGCGCCGCCGACATCGTGGCGATAGAGCGCGCCGATTTGGTAATTCCATTTGGGCACGCGCGAGAGGACATAGGTCTTGGTGACGTCGGTGCCGTCGGGCAGGACGAAGTCGGTGTAACGCGCATCGACATAGCCGCCGCCGAAGTTGAAGGTCAGCCCGTCGACCGGACGCAGCGTTCCCTCGACCTCGAAGCCCGTGAACTTCGCCTCACCGGCGTTGATGATGTTCGTCGTCACCAGCGACGGGACGAACACGCCAGCCTGAAAATCCTTGTAGATCGAATGATAGACGGCGGCGCTCAGATTGAGCGCGTTGCCGAGGCCGGCATATTTCATGCCGAATTCGAACGACGTCAGCTTTTCCGGGTTATAGGCCGTCATGAAGGCGCTGTTTGTCGCCGCCGTGTCATTGATGCCGCCGCTCTTGAAGCCCGTTGCGACGCGCGCATAGACCGAGAAATCAGGCCGGAATTTATAGAGAATGTTGAATTCGGGATTGAACCGCTTCCAGACACCCGAATTTTCAAGCGGAGTCAGATCGGTGTAACCGATCCCGCCGGAGCCCGGCCGCGCCCCCGCGGCGGGGCCACCGCTACGGGTGATCGGATTGCCGTCCTTATCGCGCAGGAACACCCCCGATCCGGGAGAGGCCGGATCGGTTCGATAGGCGGAATTGGAAAGCAGCAGCTCATAGGCGTGCTTGGATTCGCGCGTGTAACGGAGCCCCACCGACGCCGTCAGCTTCTCGTCGAGTGCGCGCGGCGTCCACGCAAGCTGGCCGTAGCCGGCATAGGATTTCGAATGGCCGCCGCGCTCGCTGATATCGAAGGCGTTGCCGCCGAACTGGAAGTTCCAGCGCGGATTATACACGTCGTAATCGTCATCGAGGTAGAAGGCGCCGAGCGTGTATTTGAAATCGCCGACAGTCCCGATCGCCTGAAATTCCTGGGTGAACTGCTTGTAATTGTTGTCGAGAATGATGCGCAGCAGGTCGAGCGGACTGCCGTCGAAATCGCTCGCCGACCGCGTAACAGCGGTTCGCCGTGCAGTGATCGACTTGAGCGTCAAGTCGCCAAGACCAGGTTCCCATTCGAGCGTCAGCGCGTGGCCGTTGGTGCGATAGTCGCTGCGGAGCGCGCTTTGCGCCCCGATCTCGCGCGTTCGCCCCGAAACGACATAGGGCGCGAGCAGCGCGTTGACGAACGCGGTCGTGCCGGACCCGGTGACCGCGGTGGTCGCGAGCTGGTTGGGAGTGCCTTTGCTGTCCGAAATATCATAGCTGTAGAGCGCGCTGAAGCTGTCCGACGGCCGCCACAGAAGATCGGCCCGCGCCGCCCACAATTCTTCCTCGCCGAAATTTTCCTTGCGCAGCGAATTGCGATAATAGCCGCCGTCGAGCTTGGTGATCACGCCGACCTTGGCGCTGAATCCCGCCACCTCGGGCAGATCGACCGAAATCCGCTGGTTGAACTGCCCCCAGCTCCCGACGCCCGCCAGATATTGTCCGCCGAACTCGCCGCTCGGCTTGCGGGTGATCAAATTGACCGCGCCGCCGATCGTATTCTTGCCATAGAGCGTGCCCTGCGGCCCGCGCAGCACCTCGACGCGTTCGAGATCGACCGTGTCGAAGGCAGCACCGGTCGATTTCCCGATCGGCACGCCGTCGATATAGAGGCCCACCGGCTGGTCGCGGGCGAGGCTGGTGTCGGCCGACGGCGACAGGCCGCGGATGGTGATCAGCGGACCATAGCTGTTACCGATGGTTTCGTTGATCTGGATGTTCGGGACGATCGTCGCGATGTCCGACACGGTGCGAACCTGCGCGCGGTCGATCGCGGCGCTGCTGACCGCCGAGACCGAGATCGGCACATCGACGAGCCGCTCCTCGCGCCGCTGTGCAGTGACGACAATATCGCCCTCACCGCTGGCGGCCTTGTCCGCCGCCGCGCCTTCGGATGCCTCCTGCGCCATCACGACCGATGAACTCAGCGCCGTCGCAGCCATGACCGCCCAAAGAGCAGTTTTCCGAAATACCATAATGCCTCCCTCTCCAGCAGCAGCTTCTTCCGAGCCGCCAAAATCCGGGCTTCTTCCTGCTTGGCCCGATTACGGAGCGGGACGATAACCAACCTTCCGTGGCGATAAAGCGCGCCATCGGAACTACACTGTTCACCCATGTGGCGAATAGCCGCGTACCCTGAAAATGGCACCCTTCCAGTTCCCGACCGGTTTGCCGCCCGCAGAATCGATGTGGTCGTTGCTGAATCGAACCAATTGACTGGACTATCAGTTCAGCATATTTCGTCACCGGCCGCAAGGGAATGCGGCGACGCAAGGGAGGAGATGCGCGCGGATGGCGGATGCAATATTCGGGGCGATCGACCAGCTCGGCTTTGTGGTCACCGACCTCGATCGCTCCCTGTCCAGCCGGATGCGCGCACTCGGCCTTGGCCCGTGGACGGTTTTTCGGGGGGTGACGCTCAGCGGACGTTTGCGGGGGCAACCGACTCAAGTCACGATCGACGTCGCCCTTGCCTATCAGGGAGACATGCAGATCGAACTGATCCAGCCGGTTGGCGACGCCCCTTCCCCCTATCTTGATGAAAAGGGCGCTCCGCTTTGCGGGATGCATCATATGGCGTGGATCGTCGACGATCTCGACGCAGCGGTGGCGAACGCGACCGCCCGGGGATTGTCCGTGGTGTTCGAGGCGTCGAACCCTTCGACCCGCGTCGCCTATCTGGAGGCCGAGGGCGATACCGGCGTGCTGTACGAATTCATCGAGGGTGCCGGAATGCACGAGATGGTCGCGGCCGGCGTTGCCGCGGCGCGGTGCTGGGACGGCAGCGACCCGGTCACGACGATCCATGTGGGAGGGCAATGACATGACCGACGGACGGCTCGCCGGGAAATCTGCGCTCGTGCTGGGCACTGCACCCGGCAATGTCGGCGAGGCGATCGCACGGCGCTATGTCGAGGCGGGCGCGCGCGTTACGGTCGCGGGCCGCCGCGCCGACGCGCTCGCCGAGGTAGCGGAGGCGATCGGCGCCGGCCGGCAGCTTTGCGACATCACCGTCGAAGGCGACCCCGAACGGCTGGTTGCGGACACCGCGGCGCGCCAGGGCGGGCTCGACATCGGGGTCAACGCGACCGGCTGGGGGTTGCTGAGGCCCTTTCTCGCCATGACGCGCGAAGATCTCGACACAATGAACGCGATCCAGTTCACCGGCCCCTTCCGCTTCTTTCAGGCGCTCGTCGCGGCGATGCCGCAGGGCGGATCGATCATCCAGATCTCGTCGGTCACCGCGACGATCATGTTCGACGACCACGCCGCCTATATGGGAACCAAGGCAGGCATGGATCATGTCATCCGCTGCATTGCGCACGAATTCGGTTCTCAGGGCATTCGCGCCAATTCGATCGCGCCGGGGGGTGTCTCCGATGCGCCGATGTCGGGTGGCGGGCTGATGCTCGATAGCGTCGCCGCCCTCTATCGGCGCGAAGTGCCGCTGGGACGCAGCACGTGCCGTGCCGACGTCGCCGACGCAGCGCTGTGGCTGGCGAGCGAAGAGGCGTCTTTCGTCACCGGCCAGACCATCCATGTCAGCGGCGGTCAGACACTGCGCCGCAATCCTTCGATCGGCGAGGTCTATGCCGCCTATGGCGCGGCGGGCTGACCGATGCGCGCGGCCGTCTATCAGGGAGCGAACCAGCCGCTGACGATCGAGCGGATCGATGATCCGCGCCCCAAGGTCGGCGAGGTGGTAATCGCGGTTGCGCGCGCGGGCATCTGCGGATCGGATCTGCATATGGCCGAATATGGCTTTGCACCCGCGGGCACGATCTTCGGCCACGAGTTCGCCGGAACGGTCGTCGAATGCGGCGCGGAGGTGCATGGCTGGGCGGTCGGCGATCGGGTGACGGCGCTGCCGCTCCACGTCTGTTCGCAGTGCGACGCCTGCGCCGAGGGGCTGCCCGGTCTCTGCCGCAGCGGCGTCTTCACCGGAACCTCGCTACTCGCGCAAGGCGCCTATGCCCAATATGTCGTCGCCCGTGCGGCGATGCTGCAGCGCCTGCCAGCCGGGGTCGGCTTCGACGAAGGCGCGATGGTCGAACCGCTCGCAGTCGCGCATCATGCCGTCGCGATGGCCGATCTCGGCGCCGCGGACGATGTGCTGGTGATCGGCGCCGGGCCGATCGGCGTCGCCGTGGCGCTGTTCGCGCGGCTTGCGGGCGCGCGCAGCGTCGTCGTCAGCGAACGCTTTGCCGATCGCCGCGCACTCGCGCTGGCGGTCGGCGCCAGCGCGGCGATCGATCCCGGCACCGGCCCCGTCGCAGCAGCCTTCTCTGCGCTTGCAGGTCGCGCGCCGCCGGTCATCTTCGAATGCGTCGGCGCGCCGGGGCTGATCCAGCAATGCATCGACCTGGCCGGTATCCGCGGCCGCGTCGTCGTTGCCGGCGCCTGTTTTCAGGACGACGCGATCAAGCCAATCACGGGGCTTGCCAAGGAAGTCTCGCTGCGGTTCAGCCAATGCTATACCGAGCGTGATTTCGAAGCGGTCATCGGGGCGATCGCCGCGGGCCGCGCCGACCCTGAACCGCTGCATACGCGCACCATAGGCTTCGACGAACTGCCTGTCGCCTTCGACGCGCTTCGCAGACCATCGGCCGATTGCAAGATATTGATCGACCCCGCCGCCTGATGCCAACCGAAGGAAGCCGCCATACCGGGGCAAGATCATTCCCGTTCCCCGATCGCGGCGAATGCAATAGGGCCTGAAGCATGAACATGGCCAAACCATCTCGCCCCAGGGGCCTGCGCGCGGGCGGACGGAACGGTTTCCAGCAACAGCGCAAGGAACAGACCCGCGCCGCGATCCTGGCGGGCGCGGCCTCCGTCTTTTCCGCCACCCCCTATGTCTTCGCGACGATCGACGAGTTGATCGCCGCGGCCGGGGTCAGCCGGGCCACTTTCTACACCTATTTCGATTCGAAACTCTCGCTCGCGCTCGCCATCTATGATTCGATCGAGAGCGATTGGCAGGGTCTTTACAACGAGCTGACGTCGATGAACCCGCCGGACCAGCTCGGCCTCGAAACCTGGCTCCGCCGCCTCGCCCATATCTATGTCGAGCACGGCTATATCACCTCGCTCGTCATCCAGCTCGCGACCTTCGAACCCAGCTTCAGACAGCGGCTTCGCGATGACGGCGACCGGCTGATCGACATGCTGGGCGGCGCAGGCATCCCCGGCTTTCGTGCCGCCTTGTCCGAAAAAATCGAGCGCGTGCGCGCCCGTTTGATCCTGACACGGCTCGACCAGATTTGCTCGGAGCTCGCAGCCGGCAATATTTTGTCAGGCGAGGAACAATCCCTCTACATCAAAATAGGCGCCAAAGATCTTCTCCGCTTCATTGGGATGACCTGAGCAACGAACGGATCATCATCCGGGACTCGAAACCTGCTATCGCAGGAGGCAATCATCGCCCCAGACCAGAATAGAGAAGCAAATGGTGCAGAAGAGGACTCAAATATTACGTTTAACTTATTGTAAGATAGGTATTTTCTCCTCGTGATTTTGAGATGATACCCAGTCCGATACCCCCTTTATATTCGATGTGGTGGTTCGAGTCCCAAAAGCTTAGTTCGCACGTTTCGGAGCGGCGATTCGGGACGTGATGTCATGGCAAACCGATCGAGACAGGCAATCGCGAGGATCACCCGCGCCAAGCCCCCTGCTTCACCTCCCACGATGCTCAACATGCCTTGAGAGGTATATCTTAGGAATATCCCCTGCGGGGTATAAACCCAATTTATTCCCTAGAGGGTATGGATCCAGCGTCACTGGCGATGTTTGGATTCAGCACTCGTCAGGCACCTTCAATGCCGGCTCGCCCGTTCCCAGCGCTTTGAAATATAAGTCTGGAATATATCCAAGACGCACTTCACGCATATAATTCAAACCCAATTCCGTTTAGAGGTCGCCCAGCACCCTCACGTTGGCATCAAAGATAATAGCGTGACGGGTAGAAATCGTGATCGTCATCGTCGCCGAAAATCCGATCACCTTCGAAGCGCGCGGCGAGCCCATCTGCCGAGAAGACCGCTTCCCGCGCCGCTAGTCGCTTGTCGGCGAATTCGACGAACGCGCCGACCCGGCCTTCCGAATCGCTTCCGATCTGGGAACGCAATGTCGAGACGAGACCGCGCATGCGCTCGAGCGCGGCAAGTTCTTCGAGAACCTTGTCGAGTTCGGCCACCCGGCGCTTCTGAATATGCTCTGCGCGTGCGCGCCGCTCCCGACTCTGCTGCTCCTCTTCACGCCGCCGCGCTTCTTCATCACGCCGGACCCTGTCGGCTTTTAGCGCCGCCGCGTAGACGGCGATCCCCACGGCAATATCGCCGGCGATCAATTCGAGGCGCTGGACCTTGGCGTCACGAAACGACCGCCGCGGACTGGCGTCCCAGAAATAGTGCTGATCGAGTTCGAACGAGAGCTGTCCGGTGGCATGATAATCCCATTCGGGAAACCGAGGTGCGAACTCGAAGCCGAAGTCGTCGTCGTCATCCCAACTCCGCGGCTTTCGGCGCTTGGCCCAGTATCGCTCCTGCTTCGTTTCCCAAGCTTCGCGCTCTTTCTGCTCCTTCTCGGTGAGCACATGCTTTTCGCGCCGCGTGAGTTCCGTCACCGCGAAGCCGACGCTTTCCCCGTCGCAGAGGAAGACAGCGCCCTTCTCTCCTGCTCCGAGCGTAATGCCGAGAGCCTCCGCCGCCGCGATGATCCGGTTGAGCACCAGTTCGAATCGGTCGATCGAAGCGGTGTCGACCAGCGTAGGGATGATGCCCTTTCCGCGCGCTGCGACGAGGATCGAATCGGCTCCGGGTTTCGCCTTTCGAAGCTTCGCAGCGGTGGCCGTGACGATCCGATGTGCGGGAACCACGGCCTCGCTATCAATCCCCGATGCCGCGATGCGCGCCTGCTCGCGGACGGCGGACATGGCTTCCGACTCTTTGCGCAGCTCACCGCTCATGATGCTGATCTTTGCGGCGGCTCCCTCCTTTGCCGGAGGCAGGGGCGTCTGCTCGACCGGCTTCCCCGCATGCTTCTTCGCCCACCACCCGAGCGGAGGCTTGGGAATATCGTGCTTCTTGCAGATCTTGTGCAGCGCTACGTCCGAAAGGAAGAACTGCTTGGCGAGCTGCGTCATCGGCTTCGACCAGACAAGGTCGTAGAATTCCTGTCGGCTGAAGGATTGCGACATCGCACGCGGCTCCGGATGGATTGGGAGGAAGAGACTCTGAGGCGGCCCATATCCCCCCGACCGACGCCAAAAATCAAACCGTTTCGGCTCGAGACTCGATGGTTTCGCCGCTCGAAAACAATTGGCACACGATGCTTGTCATCGCACGGCGGCGCTGCTAGTGGCGCCCCTCGTTGCCGCTTTAGCTCAGTTGGTAGAGCACATCATTCGTAATGATGGGGTCACAGGTTCGAGTCCTGTAAGCGGCACCATCGAACCCATTGAAAATAAACGATTTTATTCGGGCGTTCGGCACGGGCTGCGGCGCCTTGTTCGCGTGCGCCAGGAAGCGCAGCATCCCACCATCGTCAACCAACAGTTGAGGTGATGTCGATGTTGACCGTCCGTCAGATCCAGTCGCTCCGCCCCCGCCCCAAGCCATATAAGGTCTATGACGGGAATGGGCTATTCCTGCTGATTCAGCCCAATGGTTCGCGCCTCTGGCGCTTCCGATACCGGCTCTATGGTCAAGAGCGAAGGTTGTCGCTCGGCAAATATCCGATTGTGGGACTGAGGGCCGCCCGCGCGAAATGCTTCGACGTCCGCGATCAACTCGCGGCGGGGCTCGATCCCGCCGTCGCGAGGAGAAATCGGAACCTCGAGACCATCGCAGCGTGCCGGGTGACCTTCCGTGCCATCGCCGACGAATATATCGCCAAGATGGAAGCCGAAGGAAAAGCGCTGACGACCCTCGCGAAGCTCCGCTGGTTTCGCGATTTGCTCGACCCGCACATCGGCGCAATGCCAATCGGCGGGGTATCGCCGCACGACCTGCTCTCGGCCCTCAAGACGATCGAGCGCCGGGGCCACCATGAGACCGCTACCCGGACGCGGGGGTTTGCCGGACGCATCTTCCGCTACGCGATTGCGACCCTTCGCGCCGAGCACAATCAGGCCGAGGTACTCCGCGGCGCCTTGCTCGTCCCGCGGGTAACCCACCGCGCCGCGATCGTCGATCCGCGGCATGTCGGCGAACTCCTGAGGGCGATCGACCGATACAGCGGACGCCCGGAAACGCGGATTGCGCTGCAGCTTGCGCCGCATGTCTTCCTGCGACCGGGCGAGTTGCGCACCGCCGAGTGGAGCGACATCGATTTCGAGGAGGCGGTCTGGACCATACCGGCGACCCGGACGAAGATGCGACGGCCCCATGCCGTGCCCCTGTCGAAACAGGCACTCGCGCTTCTCGAACAGCTGCGGACGATCGGCAATCCGGGACGCTTTCTTTTCCCTGCTCTGCACAATTGGCAGCAGCCGATCTGCGAGAACAATCTCAATAACGCCCTTCGTCGGCTGGGATACGAAGGCGACGAGATGACCGCGCACGGGTTCCGGGCGATGGCTAGCACGCTGCTGAACCAGAGCAGCCTGTGGAATCAGGACGCCATCGAGCGTGCGCTGGCGCATTACGATCCCGACCCCGTCCGCGCGGCCTACAATCGGGCGAGCTATTGGGACGAGCGGGTGCGAATGGCCCAATGGTGGTCTGACCATCTCGACGGCCTCCGCGACGTCGGGAATGTCATCCATGTCGATTTCCGTCGCGGAAGATCGGCAAGCCTGCCGGCCTGGCAGGAACGCTAGTGCTTCTCGAACAGCCGTTTCAGGCTGTCGTACCGGATGAAGGTCGAGCGCCCCACCTTGACCGTCTCGATCTCGCCGGCGGCGATGAGCTCATAGATTGTCGAGCGGCCGATGCCGGTGAGCTTTACCGCCACCGCGATCCGGACGCATATCGGCTCCAGCGCAGCCGCGTCGACAGGCGCCGAGCAATCTGAAACGACGCCAGTAGACGGATGCGACTTCCGCATCATCGCGATCTGCCGCGGACAAAGGCGCGGTCGCTGGCAAGGAACGCTTCCAGCATGGCCGGAACCAGGTCGCTCACCGGCTCCTCCTTGCCATAGGCCTCCCGATATGCGGCCGCATATTCGACGAGTGCCGCATGGAGATCTGGCATGACGCCGATCGTTAATCTGACCGGTGTCCGGTCGGGAAGCCGCGGAAGTTTCAAGTCAGCCATCGACTTTCTTCCCGCCCTGCCATGGCGCCAGCAGGATATCCTTGTGGACAACGACGCGCAGCGGCCACCCTGGGCGCACGCGCAAGGTCGACTGGATGTCGAGCGACCGCCCGACGATCTGGTCGCCGGCGCGCGCGCCATTCTGCTGCGCCGCCTCGCGGATGGCGCCCACGAGATCGGTTTCGCCGCTTCCGAACCCTATTTCGGTCCCGACGCCGAGCAAGGTCGAAAGGGCGACGCCCCTGAGGAGCTGCCAACCATGCCGGTCGATCCGGTCCGATAACCCCGCATATCCCTGCCTATCGGTTGCCGGCACATTGTCGATGCGGATCGAAGAGCCGTCAGGAAGGATGATGCGCTGCCAGACCACGAGCGCTCGGCTCTGCCCGAAAGCAACGACGCTGTCGTAGCGGCCGATCAAGCGCGAGCCCTGCGGGATCAGCATCGTCCGTCCCGTCACGCTGTCATAGGCATTTTCGGTAACCTGCGCCGTGACCAGCCCAGGCAGATCGGAATCGAGACCGGTAATCAGGCTTGCGGCGATAACGCTCCCTGCGCTCAGGACATGAGGTGAGACAGCCGGCATCAACCGGTGCGGGCTGACCTCGTCGTCGCGATTGGTGCGACCGACGAGGTCATTCTTGCGCAGCTGTCCGCCCGGATCGCGCTCCGCCGCCGCTGCCGCCGGCTGCGCGACCGCAATGTCTTCCCGGACAATCGCAGGTGGCGGAGCGGCTAAGCTCTGTCCTGCCAGCGGCATCATCACGCCGGATTCCCGCGCCGCAAGGACGGCGGCGGCACGACGCTGGCGTTCGGCCTCGGCATCTTGCGCCGCCCGCCGGTCTGCATTCGCAAGGGAATCCGCAGCGTCTGCATTGTCTGCGATCCCGCGCCGATGATTGAGGATCGGCCTGCCGAGATCGCCGGGAAGCGGCGGGCCGAGCTTCGGTACATCGCCGTAGCTGGCGGGAGCACCGGCGAGCGCGTCGGGCGGCACCTTCGCGCCGGTTTGGGTATCGTCCGCAGCGACGACCAGGCCGAGACCTGCGGGCTTGAGCGCCAGCCACGCGACCCCGGCAATCGCGACCGAGCCAGCGGCGGCGATGCCGACGATAGCTCCGCGGCGGAAACGGGTGACGCGCATCGGCGCAGCGCGGAGCGCCAGCGTTTCGGGATCGGCCTTGGCCGGAACCGCGCCGCCGGGCGGGACATCGGCCGCGCTCATTGTCCCTTCCCCCGCTTCGGCCGACCGGCTGTGATGCGCACGATCTTCTGCTTCTTGCCGCCGAGCCGGAGTTCGGCGGCGGCGAAGATCCGATCGACGACATAATAGCGGCCCGCGACGCGATAGTTGACGAGGCTGGCTTCGCCGTCATCGCCGAGGACGAACAGCGGCGGCGCCTCGCCCACGGTGATGCTCGGCGCAAACTCGATATAGGTCTGCCGCCCGTCGTCAAAGGCGCGCAGCGGTCGCCACGCGGGCTTGTCACCCGAAATCGCGTAGCTGAAATTGAGGCTGTCGAGCTGCAGCCCTGCCGCAACAGGGGCCGCTGCGATCGCCGCATCCTGCCGTCGCCGCAGCGCGATCAGCTCATCCTCAGGATATCTCCACGAGAGCGCAGCCATTGCGCCCGCCGAACGACTCTCGAGTTCGAGCCGATAGACGCGGCGGTCGGTGGTCACGACAAGGTTGGTTCGCAGACCGGCGGAGAAGGGCTTTACCAATATATGGCTGCGCCGCCCCTCACCGCTCCCGCTCGTCGTATCGCCCACGGTCCAGCGCACCGTGTCGCCGGCGGCGACCGCGACGATCGTTTCGCCCGGCTGCAAGGCGATATCGGTGATCCGCTCGGGCGCGGCATAGAGGCGGAACAACGCGCCCTCCGCATAGGGATAGACCTGGACGGCATCGAGATAACCCGCGCGCGACGGCTCGCGGAGCGCCGCCTTGTTGGCGGCATCGACACGCGCGACGGGTTGGGCGGCAGCGGGAAGAGCGAGGGTGGCAATGCTGGCAGCAAGCATCAGTATCCGGATCATCGGTCGTTCCTTTCGGGAGTGGATGCAGGTTCGGGGGGGACGCCGCCGGCTTCGGGCCGCGCGAAGTCGGATAGGTCGCCGTCGGGTCCAGCGACCACCGCATCCGGCATGGCAGACGCGCCGCCCGGCGCCGTGGCCGCGGTTTCGAATTCGCGGCTCCAATCGATCGCGTCGACATACAGGCCGAGCGGATTCTTGCGCAGCGTCTCGGCGCTGCGCGGCGGCCTGAGCTTCACCCCGAGCATCGCGGTCCAGCGCGACGTGCCCGAGAGGCTGCCGCGCTCATATTCTCTTTCGGTCCATTTGACCTGGAAGCTGGTGTCGGACGCCCGCACGACGCTGGTGACCTGGACCGACACGGTCCGCCGCCCGACGTCGGCGAAAGGATCGGCGGCGCGGGCATATTCACCGAGGAAAAGCGCGGCGCGATCGGTCGCGAAATCGTAAGCTGACAGCCAGTTCTCGCGCATCAGCACCGGATCGAGCGACCGCGCCCGGACGTTGGCGACGAAGCGTCCGAGGTGCCAGGCGATTTGGGGGTCGGTCGGCCGATAGCCCGTGACCGCCGGCGCCACCGCGCGCGCCTCACCGAGCCGGTCGACCTCGACCACATAGGGAACGACGCGGCTCTGCAGCGATTGCCAGACGAGTGCCGCTGCAAGTCCGGTGGTGATGAGCAGGCCGCCGAGCGCCATCAGCCGCCAGTTGTGGGCCTGCGCGCGCGCCGAGCCGAGCCGATTGTCCCATATTTGCCCGGCTCGGCTGTAGGGCGTCTCGGACTCGGGTGTCCGTCCGTAGCGCTCGGCCGTTCGTCTGAATCGCATCTGTCAGTCCCTTTCCTTGATGTCGGGTGCAGCGCCGGCACCACCCTTGTCTCCGCCCTGGATGGTGTGGAGCGCCACCTGGCGACGGTGCCGGCGCGCATCGTCGGCGCTGCCCGGAAAGAGCTGGCGATAGCGCTCATCGAGCCGGTCGACGCGGAAGTCGATGCCCTGCGCCTGCCCCATAAGCCGATCGATCTCGCCGAGCTTCTCGCGCAGCCGGTCGAGTTCGGGAAAGTCGATGCGGGCGAGATTCTTCTGCTGGTTGACGAGCATCTGCGCCTCGTTCTGAAGCGACTGGATTTGCTGGTTGATCTGCTGGAGCGTCCGCGCCGCGGTGAGCAGATTCTGCGAATAATTGGCGCTGTCGAACACCGGCATCGCCTGCGCGGGCGATGCCGGGCCGGCGACCCCGAGACCGGCGGCGGACGCACCGAGCAACGCGGCGATCATATAGCACTTCATTCTTCTTCTCCTTGCGTGGGGCGGGCGGCGGGAAAACGGGCGAGCAGGTCGGCCGCCCAGGGGAGACCTGCGGAGGTGAGGAAGGCACCCGCGAAATCGGCGGCGCCCCCGTCGGCGAGAAGGCGGTCGATCCGCTTCTGCGCCTCGGGGTCGGAGGCGCCGCAGAGCGCGAGCGCGAGGGGGCCGAGCCCGAGTTCGAACAGTCGGTTGCCGCGCGCCGATTGCAGATAATATTGGCGCTTCGGCACCGCGCGGCTGACGAGTTCGATCTGCCGCGCATTGAGGCCGAAGCGCTCATAGGCGGCGGCGGACTGCGGCTCGATCGCGCGGTCGTTGGGGAGAAGAATGCGCTGGGGACAGCTCTCGATGATCGCGGGCGCGATCGCGCTGTCGGCGATATCGGCAAGCGACTGGGTAGCGAACAAGACGGCGACGTTGCGCTTGCGCAGCACCTTCAGCCATTCGCGGATGAGGTTCGGGAAGCCGAGGATGGTGAGGGTGCGCAGATGTGCCTCGCCCAGCATCGGCTCGAGACCGCCGGTGAGCGGCGTGTCGGCGAGGAGCCCGTCGAGATACATCGGGGTCTCGGGCACGCCGATGGCATGGGGTCGTGTCGAGATCGTCCCATGCAGGAAGGTCAGCGTTTCGCCGTCGTCCAGCGCGCGGACCTCGGGCATGAACCCGGCAAGGAGATCGAGCGCGCGGTCGGTCTCGGCGACGAAGCGATCGAGCGCCTGCCGCCAGTCGCGGCCCTTGAGATCGTCGCCGCGTTCGACCAGCAGGCGCCCGGCGCGGTCGCCCGCCGCGTCAGCCAGCTGCGGAGCGCTTCGTTGACGATGCGCGACTTGTTGCCGCCGCGCCGCACGACCAGCGCGTCGAGCGCATCGCTCAGCTCGCGGTCGATATAGAGATTCTGGCGGACCTTCATCGCTCAGAGCCCCGGCAGCAGGTCTTGCGACTGCGCCTGGTTGATCGCATGACCGCGCACGATCGTGGCGCGAACGCGGTCCATGACGCGCTTGTCGGCGGCAGCATCGGGATCGTCGCGTTCGAGATCGGGCAGCTCGAGTTGCTGGGCCCGCGCGGACACGGGGGCCGGTTCCTCGATCGCGGGATGACGCTGCTGCTCGAGCCCGCCGTCATCGTCGGCGCCCGCGCGACCGTCGCCCGCCAGACGATCATCGGCTTCGCGGACAAGCCCGCTCCAGTCGTCGGCACGCGGCGCGGGCCGGTCGGCGTAGTCACCGGTGCCCAAGGCGGGCGGCGGCACGACGCGCCCGCGAAAATTGCGGTCCTCATAATAGCGCAGCTTCCTGGCGCGGATCGGCGCCATGCCCGATACGAGGACGAGTTCATCGGCGGGCGGCAGCTGCATCACCTCGCCCTGCGTCAGCAGCGGGCGCGCGGTTTCCTGGCGGCTGACCATGACATGCGCGAGCCAGGGCGCGAGGCGGTGGCCGGCATAGTTGCGCATCGAGCGCTGCTCGGTCGCGACGCCGAGCGCACCCGCGAGAGCGCCGGCCTTGTCGAACACATGCGGCGCATAGGCATCGAACGAATACCACCACCAGAAGATGGCCCAGGGGCGGTAGACTGGAACGCCGCCGACCTCGAACCAGGCTACCCCGAGTTCGGTCTGATAGCCGAGCATCGCCGCACACCATTGCGTGGCGATCCACACTCCCGCGAGCACGATCGCGAGTACGACGAGAATCTGGCCGATCAGTAGCTTGGTCGGGGTCATGAAGCGGCTCCGCCCCGGGGCGGCAGTCGCCCCGGTTCACGCCCCGAAGAATTGACGAACTGGCAAACTGAGAAAATTACGCCCTTCACGCGCCACCAGGCGACACGGCGCGCCATACTTGCCGCTCAGCTAGATGGCGGGGTAGACCAGACGGATAGACTATGCCGGTGAATGGGCAGGCGCAGGCCTATGACCACGGAGATCGAATGGCGGGCAATCACACTTACGGTCAGGACAGCAAAAAGCGCGCGAGGCACATCGCCCTTAAGCGAGCGGTAAAATTGGTCACGACCAAGCGCAACACCGCTGCCATCGTTGCGAGCGATCATGTGCGTCGCGTCTGGCGCGCCAAGCTCAACTCCGACAATCGGTACGATACCGAAGCCATGTCGGCCCTTCGCCCGAACGACATCGCCAGCTGGGAGCGGTACCGACGAAATGTGGTAGGCAAGCGTCGACCGGAGGAGATTACCGTCGCTTACCTCGCGGGGCCGGAGCCCGGCAACGATCTCCAGGAACTGCTGGAACTTGGTGTGCGTCCCGAGAATATCTGGGCGTTCGAGAGCAAGGGGTCCGACGCGAAAGCAGGTCACGAGCAGCTCGCGGGCCTCGCGACACGCGGCGTGAAGTTCCTACATATCGACATCGAGGACTTTTTTGCCGGCTCGCCGCGGCGATTCGACATTATCTACATTGACGCCTGCGCGTCACTTCCAGCCGAAGCGCGGCTTTTGGTAACTCTTTTTCGGCATGCCGCATTGGCACCACTCGGCGTCCTCATCACTAATTTCTCGAAGCCCGACGAAACCAATGTGGTGCAGCTAGAGAAGCACGTCCACGCCATTGCGGCATATCTTTATGGAAAAGACTTCCTCGACATCAAGAAGGGCGGGTGGACGGACGGTGCAGCCGCCCACGGCTACGTCATGTCGCAGAGCGAGATTTTGCCGCTCGAAGATGGCGAGGACGCACCCGAGTGGAACGACCGGCTGTTTCAAGATGTCGTGCGCGAGGAGTTCGCGCACTATTATGGTTCCTTCGTCACGCGACACATCATGGACATCGCCGCCCTGATCGCCCCGATGGCGCGTCTGGCAAACACGAAATTCTGGAAGCAACTCTCGTCACAGCCGATAGAGGTCGCGGCGAAACGCGGGCGTGAGATGTTGGTGTGGCCCGATGTCGACGATGAAGACGGGGCGGACTTCGATTTCGAGGCAGAGCCAATCGCCCTGAAGGGAGGCGAGGCTATCAGTGAGTCCGGGACGCATTCGCTCCTTAAGTCGTTCGAATTGTGCGGCGCTTACGGCTCGCTACCAGATCAGGACGGTCTTGTTCAAAATCTTGCGGGATTCATTCACTCCTGGATGCAAGCCCTGCGCGGAAAGGACCAAGGCAAAATGACTGGAGCGGACCTTGCCGCCGCCTATTATGGGCTGCGCGGCGACACCGAGTTGCAGTCAGATGGGTTGCGCCGGGTGACAGAGTATACCTACAGGAAGATGTCCTTTCTCTGCGACGTACCCAATGCAGATATGGGCTTCTATCCGGCCATTGCGCAGCTTGCCCATCCGAGCCACTGCAACGTCAGAGAGGCAAGACGCTACCGCTACACCGCCAAGACGAACGAGATGTTTCTCGACGTCCTCCCGTTCGACGAGTGTCGCTATGTCTACGACTGGCTCTCCGTCTTCTCGCTGGTACCGGGCGATTGGGCATACGAGTCTTGACCGGCCCCCACCGAGTGGTCCGCTGGGATTGTTAGTGCATTGACGCGTCCATCGCCAGTGTTGGCCGCAGGTGGAGCGAAGCGGAACCGGCGGGCGACACTGGCGATGGAACGGCCTCCGGCGCCGGTGGTCGATATCCCAGCGAGCTGTGCGGCCGGACGGTGTTGTAATGCCGCCGCCAAGCCTCGATCAGGATCCGGGCCTCCGCGAGCGAGTAGAAGATCTCGCCGTTGAGCAGCTCATCGCGCAGGGATCCGTTGAAGCTTTCACAATAGCCATTCTCCCATGGCGATCCGGGCGTGATATACAGCGTCTTCACGCCGATCTGGGCGAGCCATTGCTGCACCGCCGTCGCGATAAACTCCGGGCCGTTGTCCGACCGGATATGCGCCGGCGGCCCACGCGTGACGAACAGCTCGGCCAGTGCCGCGAGCACGTCGTCGCTCTTGAGCTTACGCGCCACCGGCAACGCCAGGCACTCCCGGCTCGCCTCGTCGATGATCGACAGGATCCGGTATTTGCGACCATCGTGCGTCCGGCCCTCGACGAAGTCGTAGGACCAGACATGGCCGGGATATTCTGGCCGCAGCCGGATGCACGATCCGTCGTTCAGCCACAGACGCCCGCGCTTCGGCTGCCTTTGTGGCACCTTCAGCCCTTCGCGGCGCCAGATACGCTCAACCCGCTTGCGGTTCACATGCCACCCCGCATCGCGTAGCAACGCCGTCACCCGGCGATAGCCATAACGACCATATTGCCGGGCCAGTGCGATGATATCCTCAGTGAGGGCCGCTTCGTCATCCGCCCCGCGTGGCGCCTTGCGCTGCGTCGATCGGTGCTGCCCGAGCACGCGGCACAGCCGCCGCTCGGACACCGGCATCATCATTCTGATGTGGTCGATACAGCGCCTGCGGCGTGCGGGGCTCAGAAGTTTCCCCGGGCAGCCTCCTGCAGGATCAGCTTGTCCAGCGTCAGGTCCGAGATCGCACGACGAAGCCGCGCATTCTCCTTCTCCAGATCCTTCATCCGACGCGCCTGATCGGTCTTCAGGCCGCCATATTCCTTGCGCCACCGATAATAGGTCTGCTCGCTGATCGCGATCCGACGACACGCCTCGGCGGTCGTAGCGCCCTGCGCAAGCACAACCTCCGCCTCACGTAGCTTGCCGATAATCTCTTCCGGGCGATGCTTCTTGCTCGGCATTCTATATCTCCTTCGTCGTCCAAAATATCATCAATTTTGGACCACTCAGAAGGGGGCAGATCACTGACGCTGTCGGCATCGCCCGCTTTCACCGGCGGCGCGCGAGCGCAAGCGCAACTGAATGAAACCCTCCTGTCGAACGCGGCCAGATTACTCCTTCGGCCGCAAATCGTAATCGGACTTGTGATGGAGAAGGTTAAAGATGGCGTCCTGGTCGACGAGCAGTCTCTGGCGTTTTTGCAAAGCGGCCTCGCAGACCTCGTGCGAGAAATCGAGGCCAGCACCTCGACCGCGTAACCTGTCTGCCAAGCCCGCCCGCTGCCCCGATTCAGCCGCCAGGAAGTGAGCTGATATTAGTTGACCGCAGACCGGATTTAATGATCGCCTGATTACAAAGGGATTTTCTCTGCCGTCTGCTTACCGTTGGGATGCGTATCATTCATCGGTTTCCCTTGACCTGCTCTGCCTATTACGCCTCCGCGAAGCCCGCCGGGCGGGTTTCTTTGCGCCGCTTTTCGTCAGTCACCGAAGCCGCTCGCAGGCCCAGCGCATATTTCGCGCATTCGCGGGGGCGCGCCGCGCGATGAGACGCGCAGTCTGCCCCGACCGCCGTCCGATCGGCTGGTCAAGAGCAGGTTGGATGCGAGCGGGCACGCTATTGGTTTTATGTGCGGTCCTCATTCTCTTGGCAGCGCAAAAGGCGGCACTCGACGTGCGGCAGGCAGCTCAGATACAGTTCATGCACGGAATGGGGATCTTCGCATGCGCGACATTTATGAACATAGGGGCTGAGAAGGCGAAATATGTGCCTGCCTGCTTTATCGCGGGGATCGTACTTTATTGCGGACCGGTGTATTTGGCTGCCGCATCAGATTTCTCGCCTCCCCCCGCCGTTGGCGTTGCAGGTATGCTGTTCCTCGGCATCGGCTGGTCCATTCTGGCCATCGCCTCCGGCACGATCGATCAGATAGACAGGAAGAATTGAAGACATCGGGCCTGGTTCGAACGGCGGGACGCGGGACGCGGGACGCTCGATGCGAGGACGAACGCAAGATCGCGATAAAGGGGTAATGTTCCGAATCTGTGTAAAAGGGACACGACAATCAGACTCCGTCGGAGGAGCGGTCAGCCTGGAGAGGATGTCAATGAAGCTTAGTCATTTCGACCTCAATCTGCTTCGATCGCTGGACGTATTGCTCGCCGAACGCAATGTGACGCGCGCCGCGGCCAAACTCTATGTCACGCAGCAGGCTGCCAGCGGCGCGTTGCAGCGGCTGCGTCAGCATTTCGACGATGAATTGCTCACCCGCGTCGGAAGGCGCCTCGAATTGACGCCGCTCGCCAGATCGCTGGTCGTCCCGGTCCGCGAGGCCCTTCTAGCCGTCCAGTCTGCCTTGGACACTTTCCCGACCTTCGACCCCAAGGACACCATGGCGACCTGCCGTATCGCGATGTCGGATTACGCGCTGCTGGTGCTGTTGCCGCGCTTTCTGCAACTGCTCGGCGAGCGGGCGCCGCAGGTCAAGTGTATCGTGGAACCCCTGACCAAAGACAGTTTCGATCGGTTGGAAATGGGCGATCTCGACTTCTGCGTCGCGGCACATGATGTACGGCTGTACGGGGCGCATCGGCCCAGCAGCAAGATTCGGTCAAAGGAAATGTTTCACGACGATTTCGTGTGTGTCGTCGATCCGAAACGGGTTGATGTTTCGCGCGGTATGTCGCTCTCGACTTACCGTTCCCTCCGGCACAATTCCGCCGCTTTCGGCACGGGCGTCAATTCCATTGTCCAGCGCGCCTGGGCCAACTCCAATTTCGATTTTGAAATCGCGGTGATGGCGCCGAGCTTCTCGGCTCTGCTATTCATGCTGCCTGGAACATCCTTGGTCGCGACCGCGCAAAGGCGCCTCGCTAACACCATCGCCCCGCGCCTCGCACTTGCGATCGTAGATTGCCCGCTCAAATTGCCCGACCTTCAGGAAAGCCTCATGTGGCATGATCGAAGCGAGAATGACCCGGTCCACATATTCCTGAGGGAAACGCTCCAGGACGCCGCGTCGGAATTGGATAGGCCTTGTCGAGCAGCCAGCGAATCTTGCTGAGCGTGATCTCCGCCATGCCTTCACGCTCGTTCTTGGCGATCCATTCCAGCGCGACCGATTTGAAACTGTTATCCTCTTCGACGCGCGCCTTCGCGAGGTCGATCTTTCGCTGATGCGACGGGTCGATCCCGAGCGCCAGCAGGCGCCGTGCCTCATCACGCTTCGCTCTTGCATCCGCGAGGCCGAGGGCCGGCCACTGTCCCAGCGACTGGGTCTTCTGCTTTCCGAGCCAGCTGTAGTTCAGGCGCCAGAGCTTCGACCCGTTCGGTTTGACGAAGAGGTGTAAGCCACCGCCGTCGAACATCTTGTAGGGACGCTCGCGAGGTTTCGCGTTCGCAATAGTGGTGGCAAAGAGCTTGCTCATAGGGGTATCGCCTTCACGAAGAGGCGAAATCGATACCTATCGGGGTGCCCTATTTGTTCCCGATTGGTGCCGTATCCGCCCGGATTTGACCGGACGGCTATAGCACAAAAAATGGCTGAAATCTCCCGTTTTTCGGACGTTCTCGGACGCCCCCGGAAGAACAAATGGTGCCCAGAAGAGGAAACTAAGAATACTCCTATGATTTTGATAAGAAAAATCAAACTATCATGAAAATACAAGATGACCCCAATGAAGACACCCCAGATTCAGAGATGAAGTGATAAGATTACCGATCAACAACGCAGCATCTCACTTAATCTTATACATTCCGTATTCGTCCCATACAATGCTTTTCTTTCAAAACTCATATGGTGTCCATCTGGTATCTTTTCTGACAAGGCTCTCGGAATCGACGAAGCGCGAGCACCGATCGCCGACGCGCTCGCCGCCTTGAGCGATGTCAGCGATACCGAGCTCGCGGGCTACCTAGCCTATGGCAGTGATCACAATGGGAAGGATGACAGCGCCCGCAACTGTTCGATCACGCGCCGGTGATCGGCGATATCCACACTCGCCATGTGAAGCCGGTGAACGGTTGTGCCCACCCGGTAGCGGCCAAGCACTCCCGGGGCGCTTCGAAGCGCCGCATGATGTGGGTAGAGCAACGTCAGCAGGCCGCATTCATAGAGCTGCCCATAGGCCATCATCTGATAGACATCCGACTGGGATACGCCCTGTTTGGGATCGTCGATGCGCGCCGCGATGCGTTTCCATTTCGTGTCTATGATCTGAACGACCTCGTTACCCCGCCGGACCAAGATATCGGGCTTTGTCTGGAAGGTGCGACGGCCATCGCCGGCCTCTTCAAGACAAAAGAGGCGTCCGCCTTGAAGATGCACGGTCAGCCCGGAACCCGAAAGCGCCCGGCGTAGCATCCGGCCAACATACTCCTCGAAGAGTGTATTCATCTCGAACAGTAGGGAGAAGCCAGCCTGCTCGCCCACCGATGTTGTCTGAAATCGCTCGCCAAGAAGAAGCCGCGCGAGAGCCAGCAAATCCTTCCAGCGGGCATTAGTACGGTCGAGCTGCACCTCGTCCCAGCGCAGTGCCTGCGGAGACATGGGCGTGATGTCGGCATAACTGAAGGCAAGTTCGGCCAATCGTCTCTGATTGTCCGGGCTTTGCGATATCCGGTGCAGGCGATCGATTGCTGCCCGCATGATCTGGTTGATCGCGATATCGGGGGAAAGCTCGTCGAAGCGGCACGCGAGCCGAGCGGGATTGGCTGCGAGCCTGGAAAACTGACGGGTCATATCGAGCCGTCCGCGAAGCGTGGCGAGGTCTTCCTCGCGCTCCACATACCGGCGCGGCATACCCTGACGCAGCGCGTCGATCAGCTTGAGACTGAAGAGCCGGATCAGAATTTCGAGAAGATTGTCTTTTTGCCAGCCAAGCTCGGTGACAGAGCCACCGTCGATATCAAGATCCATGGCGACAGCGAGCAAATGAATGAGCTTCTTTCGGATCAGCCCTTGCACCGCCTGCTCATCGCCAACTGCAGGAACATCGATCTTCGGAAGTATTTCCAAGGTGCAGTTGTCTGCAACAACGATTCCGACCATTTGCTTGGCGCCAAGTGCGTTCCGGCCGTGAGTGAGAATCCGCCTACCGTTTTCGCCACCCAGCGGAGACTTACGCGCTACGGCAGCGAGACGATCCGCCGCCCACACGGGGATTTGCGTCTCCTTGTCATCGCCGTAAGCGATCGATTTCCATTCAAAGAGTGTGCGCCGGATCACGCGAGACCGGAATAGGCTTCAGTCGCAAAATCTTTGCGGACCGACCAGCGCCATCGTGATGGCATATCGGCGTCCATGTCGAGACCTGCGGGAGGTTTGAGCTCGTCACGCTTGAGGAATCGCTCTCCATTCGGGTCGCCAAGGATCGCGGCAACCTTTGCCCAGTCCTCGTAAAAATATTCGGCCAGGAGCGGGATCACGCGTCCGCGCATACAGTCGTCGACATCTTCGCGCGACCGGCAACCGATGAAGTAGGCGTGGCCGATCTGGTGCTCGCGATCGAACAGATATTCGATGCGCTCGTTGAGCACGCGAAGCAGTTGCGGCAGATCGACGCCGCTGTCGGCGGCCGCCTCGGCGAGTACCTCCGGCTTCGGCAGCATCTCGACAAATTCGAACCGCCGCCGAAGGGCCGTATCGAGCAAGGCGATCGAGCGGTCGGCCGTGTTCATGGTGCCGACAATGTGCAGGTTGGAGGGAACACCGAACTCGTCCTCCGAATATGGAAGACGCACCTTCAGCTCGTTGGCTTGACCGAGCCTCTTGTCCGGCTCGAGGAGGGTGATGAGTTCTCCGAACACCTTCGAGATATTTGCGCGATTGATCTCGTCGATGACAAGCACAAACTGGTCGGGTGCGCCTGAAGTCGGCGACGAGCCCGACTGCTGGCTGTTCAGATAGCGTTCGAGCGCCGGGATATCGAGTTCCGCTCTGGTGAGAAGGTAGATGGTACGCATGCTGAATTTGCGCTGGTATATCTCGCTGACTGGCACGCCTTCGCGATCGACCCACAGCCATTTGACCTTGCGGCGGTGAGCATAGCCGCCTTCGGGACGCGGGCGATATTCATAACCGCCCTCGACAACACCGATCGCGCGGAAAAGACTATTGCCTTTCGAAACGACGACAAGATCTCCTTCCCTTACCCAGTTGCGGAAGATGAAAGGCATCTGGACGCGCCCGGAGAATGAATTGGGATCGTCCGCGCCATCGCCATGTTCGCGCTGCGCAGCGATGATCGCCTCGCGCGAGGCATATTGGTCATCGCTCCAATCGATGTCGCCAAAGCCAAGTAGCGTATGACCCTCGGCAATTGCTTCTTCGAAGAGATAGGCGTCTTCGGGATTGGCCGCCTCGCCGATGGACGTCTTGAAGACCTGCCGCTCGCCGACGCGAATTGCGCCGGGTCCTTCGGAATGACCGAGGCTGGTTTCAGCGCGACGCGCAATGCGGCGGAATATTCCCGGAAAGGTCTCGAGACGAAAGCCCCCGCCTCCCTCTTCGCCATCCGCCCCCGTCACGGGTTGCTTTCCCTCGACAAAATCCTCGTAGCTCATCGACTGATGGAAGGTGACGAACTCGATACGCTTCGCGTCGCTTAACCGGCGATAGCTTGCCATGAGCTCGCTCCGATCGGCCGGCACCGGTTCGCCGCAGAGCCGGACGGCCTCGGCAGCGGTCTCATAGGTCTTGCCGGTTCCCGGCGGCCCGTAAAGAATGAGGTTGGTCGGCCGGCTCAAGCGACTGGCTTCGTCCATATTATCTTCGACCAAAGCCGGATCCTTCCCCA
The DNA here is from genome assembly GCF_024628865.1 of Sphingopyxis sp. DBS4. Classification (NCBI taxonomy): domain Bacteria; kingdom Pseudomonadati; phylum Pseudomonadota; class Alphaproteobacteria; order Sphingomonadales; family Sphingopyxidaceae; genus Sphingopyxis; species Sphingopyxis sp. DBS4. The sequence goes on along the minus strand of NZ_CP102384.1, from coordinate 1,228,926 downwards.
TTATTTCAAACCCCAATCGCTCCAGGATCGTGTTGGCCGCCTGTTCACCGTAACCGCCGTAAAATTCGCGGGCGCTTTTCGATTTTCCTTCGGGCATGAATCCGTAGGATGCCCCCACCGTCGCTTTTGCGGGAAGCAGCATCCCACCGGGAAGGCGGCGCGTCCAATAGTCGCGCGGCTTGCCGAAGCCATATTTGGCAAGGAACGCGTCAACGCCGATCGTCTCGCACTCCGTCATAGCCTCCTCGACCGCCTCGCGGGTTAACACGTCTTTCCGCATATCTTCACCCTCCGACATGGCGACCCAAATGAAGCTCTGGACGTCCATCAACGATTCCGGGGCCCACCCCCACTCTTCGAGAGTCTCACGCATCCGACTTACGAGCGCTTGAAACTCTTCAAAATCTGCGAGCTCGAACTGCGATGCAGCGAAGAGACGACGACCGAGCAACTGCTTGCCTAGCCGCCCGAAGGTGCGTGCTTTGAACCAGCAAGCGTCGTTGACGTTGCGAGTGCCGAACACCGATATCGCGATGTTCAGAATTTCGCCCCGTTTCAGGGTATCGACCCCTGCGTCACGCAGCGCCTCAAGCTCGCGCGCACATATTTCGAGCTCCGCAAGATCATCGCCTTCGATCTCAGAGAGCCGGGCGATCGTCTCGTAGAAGCGGCGCTGCATACCCGCATTAGCCTGCGCCACCGCGCCTTGCGTCCGCCAACCGAGCGGCAGACCCTGACGCGTACTCAGTAGTAGCGACTTATAGACATTACGGCCCCGCTCTTCAGCGGGCTCGCCGGATGCGGCAGAAGCCATGAGAAAGTTACCGCGGGCTTCACGCTTGTAAGCAGTCTCCTGGTCGTAGAACTCCCCTTCCTCATCGGAGAAGCGCTCGAAGTCGGGCATCTTCTCGAGAAAGTCGAAGCGAAGCTTTTCCATTCCCTGCGCAAAGAGGTCGGGCACCTCCTCGCCGTCGCGCCAGACGAGCGCACGGCCATAGTCACCAAGCCAGTTGCTCCACTTCGCTAGGCGGTTCCTCGGATTTTCCGATTCCGGCATCAGGGTGCGATATTCGCTGCCCCCCGTCAGCGCGTCTGCCCGGATCGAGCGGATGCGGGCACGTAGCCTTTCGAAGCAATCGTCGGCAAACGCCGCATCAAGATCGGCATAGGGAAAACCAAGGTCGCGAAGATTATCCTCGATCTTCCCAACAGCGTAAATGCGCGCAGCCTGCGCGGATTTGGACGTTGCGCCCTTCCAATTGAGATAGTTTCGGAACGCCTGCTCATCCATTCTTTATCTTCATCCCGTGCTATGCAGGCGCGGTCACATCGCCCTCGCCCCATGAGCAGACATTGGCGCTCGGCTGCTCAGGGGCGCTCAAAAAAACCCCGCCGCCGACAAAGTGCTCGCGGCGTCGCGCGACATCCGAGCCTGCTTAATCCTTCGCCACTACCGTGTCATAGAGGCCGTAATGAGTCAGCCCTTCGTGGCTTTCGATGCCGGTATATCGTAGCGAGGCGTCCTCGTAGCGACGGAAGGCGAAGACGGCCTCATTCATTCTCTCCGTGTTAAACACTTTCAGACGCACCAAGAGATGGAAGTCCGCCACCGTCAACCCGGTGACCGTTAAAAACAGGTCTGGCTCCAGCTTGGTAATAACATCTTGGAGCGTGTTTTCACGAAAATCAGTCAGATACATGAAGGCCGGAATACGGGTAGCAAACTTGATCAGCTTTTCCTGAACGAGCTTCCGCTTCGATTTATATTCCTTTTCCTCTTCGGTCAGCTCTTGCCTTTCCTTCCTGGAAAGCTCGCTATCCTTCGCCTTGTTCTTGAGTTCTTTGACCTTCTCGCTCTTGTTGATAATGGTTTCGATCACATTGTCGCCTAGGGCGCGCCAGCCCTCTATGCGTCCGACGGCGGCCATCGCCTCGGGATTATCGAGGACGCGGCGCAACGTGTCGTTGTCCACGTTGACAAGCATTGCCGATTCCCATTTGCGGGCCAAAAGCGTTGCCGATGTACCTGCCATCGCGATGTCGAGAATGCCGCCCGCGTCGATTTGCGTCATATTCGCGCCGTCGTAGGCCAGGACCGGCAGGAATGAGACAAGTTCGCGCACGGCGTTTTCCGGATTCGCTTCGCCGGGCGACAGACCGATGCCGTATGCCGACAATTGCCGCAGCGCGCGCGTAGGTGCGAAGTCGAATACGAAACAGACGGGCTTGAAGATCTCTTCCTCGTTGGGGTTATCGCCGTTGGGGTTCTTGAGTGACCACGGTGACTGCACGCGGAAGGCCGCCTGAAAATAGGTTTCAGGAGACTTGAGATTGCGCAGCATCAGGATCGACGCCCATTGCTCCACCGTGACGCCGGTTGTGAGCTTGCCGCATGAGAGCGTGATCGTCTTGGTTTCGAAACCGCTACCGATTGCCTCGCGAACGGGCGGCAAGGCGTCGAGGCCGATTCCCGCTGCAGGTCCGGCCGACACGACAACGTTATAATCATGCCAGAAAATGTTATGTTTTTCTTCCAGAAGGTTCGCCATCGCGTAACAGGAGGCGACGTTGGGCAAGAACCAGAAGCTGTGCTGCAGATGCGGCAGCAGCCTCGTGTCTGAATATGGCCATGGTGGAACGATACCAGCCTTGAGACTATCCAAGGATCGAGGTGCGTCCGGGGCGTTGCGAATGACGTTCAGCCATTTCTGCACCTCATCCTTGTGCTTGAACTGTGCCAGTATGCCCGTTCCGCTCGCAGCGAAAAATTCATTCAGATCGAACTCGTCGAACTCCCCGCCACTAGCGATGTGCGTTATCTCCGGCGGCATCTGGTATGTCAGCAACCGCATTTGCGGCAGCGCTCCATAGGGGTTTCGCTTGCCGGGGTTCGTCGCCGCGAACTCGGCCTTGGCCCGCTGTTCGTCCGTGTAAGTCCAATTGAATATCTGTTCTTCAATGAATTCACCGGTAGCCAGCGCCTTGAACGGGGTGCCGGATAGATAGAGGTACGCTCGTGTGGTGATCGGCAGAAACTCCGCCTCGCTCTCCGACAGGACACCCAAATCCTCGTTCACGTTCTCAAGATCAGCGGCATATTCGATGCCGGCTTCCTTTTTGGCAACGGCCGCATCTTCGCCTTCGAAAAGCTCCTTGGCTGTCTCGCGCCATGCGCCGAAATGATATTCATCGAATACGACCAAATCCCAATTTGTCGTGTGAACCCATTCGTGTCGGGCTTTGATGTTACCAGCCTTGTCGCGGCCTAACAGATCCTGGAACGACCCGAAAAAGACCACGGGTTTGTCGGGATCCACCTGGCTTGGATCTCGCCCGGACTTTCGCGACAGATATTGCCAGCCATCAAAATCGACGTGAGATTCGAGGTCCGTCTGCCAGGCGTCTTCGACCGCTGGCTTGAAGGTCAGGACAAGAACGCGCTTGGCGCTCAGCTTCTTCGCAAGCTGGTAGCTGGTGAAGGTTTTGCCGAAGCGCATTTTCGCGTTCCAAAGGAAGCGAGGCACGGCGGTGGCATCTTCCTGCCAGCGCGATTGATAATAGGCGTAGGTCTGCTCCAACGCCCGCGTTTGTTCATCGCGCGGCGGAAAATCTTCGTGGTGGTTACCGCTAAACTGCAGGCCGCTGCGAAGCTCAGCCAAGACGGTCTTCACGTCGGCAACCGTGCATCGCATCCATTCGAGCTGGGGATTGGCAAAACCCTTGCGCCGCAGCGCATCGCGCACGGTGTGATCCGTGAATATTCCGCCGTCATCCCGCTCGGCACTTTCGTCCAGCTCGATGGTGTAGTTGGCGATGGCGGCGGTCTTTAGCTGCTCGGCTACCCGCTGTTTCACATTGCGGCTAGTCTGGCCGACTTTCAGTAGGCCGTCATGGGCCGCGTCAGCGATGGCGTAGGCATAGATGCGCGGACGCGCTTCGGGTTTCGGTGTGAGGATTTCCTCAATTGTGGGCTTATTCACGACCGCCCCCCATTGGGCGGATCATCTGCTCTATGAAGGCCGTCTCATCATCGGTGAGACCATATTTCTGGTATAGGGCTGAATCGCTCCATTTTTGATCCCACGGCTGGATAGGGACCCAGCGGTACATACCTCGAAAAACATGCTGTGCTGGTTTGCGAAGCGAAACAAGGAACCTTGCCAGCCTCGTTTGCAGATAAGACTCGATACTTTCTGCCTCATCTTTTGAATTTAGAGGGCCCGCAACAAGATAAGTTTGGGTGCATACAGACCCCGGCTCGCCGATGATCGGCGGTCCAAGAACAATGTCCACGCCGCTTCTTTCGCGCTCACGGCCCGAACCCGCAACAGGAAGAAATAATTTCCAAACGTCTATCAACTGGATATTTTTGGTTATCTCTTTGCGCTCGATTGCACCGCGGACTCGTTTCGTCGCTTTATTGGCATAAAGCAGCACCTGAGCATCGTTCGGAATCGAATCGCGAATATAGTTCGTAAAATTCGTAGCTAAACCGAAAGGCGTGTCTCCGCTGACGAGCTCCTCAAAAGACCGCTCGCCTGCCGCCAGCACTTTGTGCAGAATACCGACGGCGCGATTGTCACGAACGAATACATCAAACTCGTCCAAGATACGCGGATGCGGCCCAATGGTCACGCCGTTCCGATGGTAAGTGCTATCGCATGGCCCCGGATTGTCCCGGTTCCATAAGAAATAGCAAATGCCGCCACCGATCCCTACGGTTGGAAAGGCGTCCTTTGCGTTCTCATAGTCAACAAGAGTTCGAATACGTCGGTCGGCAAGAAATTCGGCGCGAAAATCGCCAAGGCCACGCCCGCCAGCCATCCACCGAGAAGGGATAACCATGCACAGGAACTTCGGCTCTAACTTCACGGCTTGCTGAACGAACATCTGATAGATGGGGGAATCATTGGTTCCGCCGCCACCGCCTGTCATCTGATATGGCGGATTCCCGATAATAACGTCGAACTGCATTTCGCCTCCGAAAAGCTCGCCGAGGCGGCCTTTGATGTCGTCCGTATGAATGAATGCATAGGCGTGAGTCTCCAACCCCTCGCCGCGATCAAGCGTTTCCTTGCTGGCTCCGCAAAACGCGCAACGCCCCTTGTCCCAAGCGTGCTCAGTGCGCTGAAACCAAATATTACCTTCATCATGAGCGAAGCTCTTGGCAATCGAATGTTCGCCCCTAGCGTGCTTTGAACAATAAAGGCTCCGCCGCGTGAGTAAGCTGGTTAGCGTCGTGATACCGATGCCGAACACCTGCCGGGTCAGGATATGATCGACCCGCGTCTGCAGGTCGGGAATTTCCTCCGCCAGCCCCGCGATCAGTCGCGTGGTGATTTCACGAAGGAACACGCCAGATTTGGAGAATGGGTCGAGGAACGTGACCTTGCTGTCCGCCCATATATTTGCACCGCCATTACTGGCCGACCATGCCTCCGTCAGCGTATCGAGCATCCGGTTGGCGAACTCCGGCGGCGTAAACACCTCGTCGTTGGAGAGGTTAGCAATGCAGGTCAGAACATCGGGGTTACGCCCCCGCAAGGTAAACCCTGCTTGCCCGTTCATACAGCCCCCCTCGTTTCGCCACCTGCAAAGCCCGCCAAGTCATTTACCGTCACTGGCGGATATGACGAAGTGGGCGTAAAAATCTCGTGCTTGCCGAGACCGGCGAACAGCGAGCCTTCCGCACTAAAACTTGCCATACCGGTTAGGACATCGAGCCTGAAATCGCGGCGCTGGAATTTTCCTCTGCCCAAATAGCCCCATTCGACCACGCGGATCGGCGCGGAATCAATCGCGCGCATCGTCATAGCATCGCCGTGGACGAGGTTGAGCGACAGAACCTGAAAGGCCGCACGGTATAGATCCTCCTCCGTACTCAGCGCCAGATAGTCCGCGAAAACCTCCAGCATATTGGCGCGACATTCGGCGATGTTGTCGGCCAGCAATTCGATGCCATAGCAACACATCAAGCCCAACAGCGCGTGATGCCGTTTCTCGAAATCTGACTTGCCGAATTTCAGCTCCACGGCGGCAAGCTTACGTTGCAGGATCGGCACGAGGAAATTCCCGCTGCCACAGGCAGGCTCCAAAAAACGGGCGTCGATCCGTTCCGTCTCGCCCTTCACGAGATCGAGCATCTTCTCCACGAGCCAAGGCGGTGTGAACACCTCTCCGTGATCAGCCACACGCTTCCTGGATTTAATTAGGCTCATGAAGAAAAAAACGCCGTGATCATTGCGTAAATGCTACCCCCTGGGTCAGGTCGATAGCCTGTTCAACCAATGCTCTCAACCGATTGGTCATTCCTTCCCGCTTCCTCAACCGCAGTCAGCGCACGCGGCGCGCCGGGAAGCACAGCGTCCATATCGGCGGTGACGCTTACCGAACTGTTTCCACCGATTTACATTGCGAAGACGAGGTTGAGCGAATCGGACGTCGTCCGATTGGCGACTGACATCGCGGCTGTGCCACTTGGCCCTTTCGCTGTGTCAAATTATGTACTCGGCGCCGCCTAAACGCCGCCTACGCGGCGCGGGTGAAGTGGTCTAAGTCTATTGCGTTTGGCCATTTTCCGGTTGGTCGGCTTTTGGAGTCATAATACGGTTAGCTGCCATTGGCGAAGAAACGCCGCGAAACCCTGACGTGTATGCGCCACCTTTTCGCAGCTAACAGGCCTAGAATACGCGGGCTTCTAATCCACGCGCAGTCTCTTGGGTTCATGTGCGAAGGGCGCGTCTGATTATGACGCTAAGTATCAAGATACTTCGCCAAGCGTTCGCTTGCTCCCGCCATTCGTCCGGAAAGGTCTGAGCGGTGAGATCCTTGCTCGTGAATATGCTGCCGCATCTCGTTCAAGCGCTCCAATCGACGCTCAAGTATTCTCTCGGGTTCGCCCGAAGATTGAGCGCTTCCGAAAGCCTCATTGGCCCATGACATCAGCGCGTTGAGGCCGAGTAGCACTAGGCGTGTTTCCGTCACGTGACACGCGAACGCGTCTGAGACCGCGTTGAACACGTTCAATCGATCTCTTGGACGCGTGCTCTGCGTATCGGTAACGCCCACAAAATTATGCGCACAAATCCGGCAGAGTTCGCGAAGATCGGCAAGCCGCTCGCCGGCGCGGCCCTGTCCGATTGTTCGGCTTGCGGATTCCATTGCTTGTTTGAATCGCTCGATGGCTTTGACGGGGTCATTTCGTCCCAAAGCCTGTCGACCCAGTTCAGCGTAGGCGCGAGCGCGAAGGAACGCGACATGACTACGGATGTCGTCAGGTGCTGCCTTCCCCACGACATCCAAAATGCCGAGCCAATCGCTTAGATGCGCCTTCGTTTCCAGCCAAGTGGGGAGCAATTCGACCCTACTGGATTTGAAGCGACTGGCCTCAGCAAATGCCTTGTCGGCTTCGTCGTATCGCGGTGGAGTGAGCTTGAGCTGGCACTGCCCCAAGATGCAATGAAGGTCGCCGCTTTTCTTATTATCCTTGACCGCGTTGCGGGCCGAAAACTCGGCGGCTTCGTAGTCGTCCTCCTTCCAGAGTGCGACGACTGTTCTTATCGCAAACGACACGCGGTCATCGACGCGCGGGGACTTTGAGCGCAAACGCGCACACTCTTGGGCGAGGCGCTTGGGATTTTGGACGCGCGCCTCAAGAATATCTCGCATGAGCAAGATGGGTTCCGGCACCTCCAGTTTGGCGCCCGTCCGCGGATCGCCGCCGCTAGCGTAGAGGTGGAATTCGCGCAAACGAGCAAGATCGTTGTTCAACACCTGTTCGTCGGCTTCCAGCACCTGCTTTAATTCAAGATGGGTGGTTACACCCAGAGAGCATAAGGCAAAAAGTGTGCGCGTTTGCGAGTCCGTGAGTTCGCGCAATTCACGTTCGAATGCGAACCGGCGCACCTCCTCCCCGTCCTTTCCCTTCCAGTTCCGCACAGCATCGTTGATGTTCTGACCCAGCGAGGCTAGGCGAATGATTGAAGAACAGAAAATGGGTGAGCCTTTTGAGGCGCTATGCAACTGCTTGATCAACCCATCGTTGATCTGGATCGATCGCTCGGTCGCCACCATCTTGGCATATTCGGTAAACTCGCGAAGGTCGAAGCCACGCACCGGAATACGCTGTGTGTCGGCCCCCAATTCAAGTCGCGACGTGAACAGAAACCGGCATCCGGTGTCGTGTAATCGCCCTGCCAGCTGCAGGATGATGGAAAATAGGTTATTTTGTTCCTCGGCCGGCAGGGTATCGATGTCGTCCACGACCACGAGACTAGGGAACAAGCGTAGACCATCGTAAACGAGATCCAGTAGCTCACCCTGGTCTCCTTCAGCCGCCTCGATTTCATGGTCCATCGCCCCGCATTCGCATGCGAGGGCCTCAAGAAAGTCGACCGGCGTGGAAAAGTCCGTCCGCGTCATTTCCTCGTAGCGGCCCAATATCGCGGAAAACGCTCGTTGTTTTGCCGAAAGCCAGATCAGCTTCGTGGCCCAGCTCGGCGCGTCCTCGAGAAACTGCTGACAAAATTCATACGCGATCGCAGTTTTTCCGGTGCCCCCGAGGGCGGTCAGCGTCTTCACGGCGGTATGCTTATCTATGAGCCAATCCCACAGCCGAAAAAGGTAGTCACCGCGTCCCACAAAACGGATGAGGTTCGGGTCTCGCGGCGGTAGATTGTGCTCGATCCTCCGCGGAGTGCCGCCAAGAGCCCGCCCCGAGCATAGGAGCTGAAGCAACGATGCATCGTCCGAAACGGGCATGCATGAGTCGCCTATTCGAGCAAAAATGGCATTCTTTTGATAGCTGGCCTTGTTTTTGACCTCTGGCGCGCCGCGCGCCATCCGAACAACAGCGCACGACGCGTCTCGCATCGGCACAACGAGAAGACCCACCTCTCGCGGGCCCATCGAAGTCATCACCGTGTGACTTGCAAACCGGCAATCGATCCGCTGCTTTGTATAGGTCTTGAGCTGCTCGTTGAGCTTCTCGACCGTGAACCCGCCAGCATTCAAGTTGTAACAACCGACAATGGGTTGCGCCGCATATTGATCGACACCGGCAATAATGTATCCGCCGTAGCTATTGTGAAAGGCTGTCACATCTTTGACGAGTTCAGCTATTTCGAGTGCCGCAGCTTGCAGCTCGGGGGCACTTCCACGTCCCGAGAGATTGGGAAGATGCCGTTTGTAATCCCACAGCGAGGTCTCATAGCTGTGTGGAAGACCATTAGGGAGAAGATAGTCGAGCACCTTCGCGTCTAGGCAGAGGTCGAGGACGTGGCCGTGTAATTCCTTCTCGGCACTAAGTCCTGTAAGCGCGAAATTATTGGCGTTCGTACTGATTTTTGCCTCCCCGTGTATATTATAGAATGAGGCTAACGTTGCGCGGTCGCTGCGACAATACCTCGCTTTCCTCCTCTTTCGCCCTGTAAGAGCGCTGTTGAGATGACAAGCCGGAATCAACTCCAGTTTGAAACCTTCTCACCGGTGCGAGGTGGCCGGTTGCGGTCAGGCAGCTTTCGAATGAGGAACTGACAAAGCTGTCGTGACACTTATCGATTTCAAGCGGATGTGGCCCCTCAGAATCCTGCCCGAATACCCAATCGTACCGTCAGTGGTCGCAGCGGCGTGATCTGCTTGCCGTCGGCGACGGTGAATGGGTTGCCATAGGAGAAGGTATTACCGCTGGCATCGAGCAGGTTCGTGGCATCCAGCGAGATGGCCCAGCCTTGCGATGCGACAAGCGACGCCGACAGGTCGACCTGGGTCGTTTCGCCATGTTCGAGGATGAGTGGCGCCGTCGTCCCCAGGCTCGACGCGCCGATCAGGCGGACGGTACCGTCGAGCTTGAAGGTAAGGCTGGAGGACAAGGGCCTCTCCCAAGCCGCGCTGAAACGCGCACCGGTCCGCGCAATATTAGGCAGCGGCCGTTCGTCGGCCTCTTCGAGCCCTTCGGCAGGGTTGGTCAGCGCGCTGCGATTGACGAACATCGCGCCATCGAAGAACAGGCGATCGGTCGCATGCCAGCGGCCGTTGATTTCAGCACCGTAGACCGTGCCGCGTCCGATATTTTCGGTAAAGGGCAGCCCGTCGACCCCGATCAGATCGGCCTGGATACTTGTCCAGATCGAATAGGAGGTCGTGATGCCGCCTGAGAAGCGGGACGTGGCAGTATCGGCTTCGCTCCCGAACCTGATTCCGAGCTCCGCGGTGTGGATCGAATCCGAATCGAAGCGCTGCGCGGTGTTGACCCGCCCCCCGGTGATCGCGATGCCGCCGCTCCGAAAGCCGCTTTGGTAGCGGAGAAAAGTTAGAAGTTCGGGGTTCGGTTTCCACGACAGCGCAGCGGTCGGGAGGACACGAACCTGCCGACGCTTCGGTTCGAAATCCTGATCCGAGCCACCCATCAACTCGCCGATCGTCTCAGCAAAGACGACACGTCCGCCGAGTGTCCCGGACAGGCGCGGAGCGATCTGCTGCGTCGCTTCGCCGAAGACGGCGACCTCGGTCTTCTGGTTGCGCAGCCGCGCGAGCGTGACGGGCGCGTCGAGCGGACCGAGACGACGGTCGATGCGGTCGATGTTGTGGACGAGACCGAGCCCCACGACCCAGCTGTTGCCGAACGGCCCGCGGTGCGAAAGTCGCGTCTCGTGGGTCAGCAGGCGAATTTCCTCATGCCCTTCGAAAATCTGCACCTCGGGATTGCCGCCAAATCCGGTCGCATCGAAGGTTTCCGACAAGCCATGGTCAACGATACCCGTCGATGAGATGAGCTTGAGATCGCTCCAGTCTTTGGCAATCTCGAACCCCGCCGCCTTGAAATCATTGTCATACGGCTGCGGGATATTTGCAGCATGGGTCCGACGCGGCTGATCGGACTCGGCATATTGGCCGTCGCGGGTGTCGATATTCTGGAGCAACGCGTTGACATCGATCGTCCAATTATCTCCCGGTTCAATTCGCAAGTTTGCGCGTGCGCCATCGATGCGGGTCCGGTTGGTATTCTCGGTCCCCAACGTGCTATTGTCGATATAGCCGCCTTCGACCTGTTTGTAGCCGACGACGCGAAGCGCCACCCGGTCGGTCAGGATCGGGAGATTGACCATTCCCTCGATATCATATCCCGGCTCGGCTCCTCGCGTGAACGATCGACCTGCGGTTGCCGAAGCGTGAAAGCCACCCGCGTCCGCCATTTTCGGAACGATCCGAATGATCCCGCCAAGCGCTCCGGCGCCATAGAGCGTGCCTTGGGGGCCCTCGATCACTTCGATGCGGTCGATATCATAGAGGCGCAGGTCAGGCTCGGGCGCATTATAGGTGAGCCGAAGGTCACCGAGATAGATACCAACGGTCGACTGGGTCGGTCCGGAAAAGCTGCTGTCGGCGATTCCGCGCACAAACAATTTGTTGCGGCCCGGCCCCAGATTGGTCGAGGTCAAGGTCGGGATGCGCGCGACAAAGGCAGCAGTGCCCTGACTCTCTCCAATACCGACGCTGCCTACCGACTCGATATGCGCGGTGCCCGGATAGCTGTCGAGCGGCTGGCCTTGCTTGGTCGCAGTAACGATGATTTCAACGGGCGGCGTCATCGTTGCCTCGATACGCGGCGCGGGGGGTGCAAGCTTCGGAGGCGCCACGGGCTTCGGCCTCGCCTGCGCCTGCGGCGCCGGAATGATACGAACGGTCTCGGCATCGACGATCCGGTAGGTAAAACCGGTACCTCGCAGCATCATGGTGAGCGCCTGTGCGATCGTCATCCGGCCGCGAACCGGCTTGCTGCGCACACCTGCCAGACGCTGATCGATGCCGCCGATAGAAATTTGCGTCTCGTTTCCGAGCGTGATCAAGGCATTGTCGAGACGCTGGGCCGGAATATTAAAGTTGCGGCTTTCCGCCGCCGCCGCCGCCGCCGGGCTCGCAGTAACGATGGCGATTGCCGCGGCAGAAAGAAAATGATTCCAGGTCACCGGATTAGCGCGTCAATTGCCATCCTTTGGCACTATGGCGGGCATGGACGCCAAGCAAGGACTCCAGTTGCCGGAAGAGCTTCGCTTCGTCGCGATCGATGCGGATAACGCCCGAAAAGCGCCGGCTTGTCAGATCCGGCGAAACAGTCACCGGCGTGCCAAGCGAACGCGAGAGATCGAGCGCGATCGTGGTGAGCGGCGCATCATGATAACTCAGCCTCCCCTGCCGCCACCCGCCGACCGAAGCCGGGTCGATGGCCGTCACCACCGCCTTGGACTTGCCGCGCTGGACACGGAGCTGTTTGCCCGCCGTTACCGTGACCGCTTGGGCGCCCGGATCATATTGGATGCTGCCTTCGGACACGCCGACTTCCAGGCCGTTTACCGACTGGCGCACGTTGAAGATCGTGCCGAGATCACGGAGCGTTCCGTCGCCCGTCTCGACGACGAACGGCCGCGCGCTGTCATGCTTGATCGTGAAGATCGCCTCGCCGCTGTCGAGGCGCGCGAAGCGTTCGGCCTTGCGATCGAGGTGAATAGTGGTGCCACCGTTGAGGCCGATCGTCGATCCATCGCCAAGAGCGATTTCGCGTGTTTCGCCGGGCTGGGTCGTAATCACTTCCACTCCAGGCGATCGAAAAAGCATAGGCGACAAGAACAGCGCGAGGACGAGACTCGCCGCGATCGAGAGAAAAGCGGTGCGCCGATACCAGGGCCGGGCACCGGGCTCGTTGTCATTGGTCAGCAGCGGCTCATATGCCTCGGGCGCACTGGTTTCGGCCAGTTCTTCCGAAAGACGCTCGTCGGCGAGCGCGACGGCATCATAGGCATCGGCGTGCGTCGGATCGGCTTCCATCCAGGCTGTGAACTCGGCCCACAGCGCGCCGTCGGCCGCCGGCCCTTGCAACCGTACATGCCATGCGACGGCCTCGTCCACGATGCTACCGGTCCCCATCATCAATTCCTTCGGCCACTTGACGTTGCGGCGCGTCGATATCCACATCCAGCTGCTGTTTGAGCTCCAGAACCGCGCGGTACCCCCGTTGCAAATGCTTCTCCACCGCGCTCACGCTGATCCCCATTTGGGCGGCGATCTGCTTTTGTGGCACGCCATCGATCCGCACGGCGCGAAACGCGAAGGCGGTGCGCTCGGGCAAGGCGTCGAGCACCGCATCGACCCGCCTCAGCTGGTCGCGGGCCACAAGCATGCGTTCGGCCGATGGCTGCGCATCGCGCGGTGCGGCCATGCTGCCGTCGATATGCCCCTTCGTCCATTCCTGCTCGCGCGCGATGCGGCGCTGCGCCGAGCGGCGCCGGTCGAGGACCAGATTCTCCGCGGTTCGATAGAGATAGGCGAGCGGCTCGGCGATCAGGCTCGCGTCGATACCGGCGAGCTTCAGCCACAGTTCCTGCAGGATGTCTTCACCGTCTCCATCGCCTCGAAGACGAACGCGCAAATAGCGCGACAAAGCTGGCCGATTGGCCATGAATATCGCTTCGAGCCCGCCGGATCTATTCATCAAACGCTGCGCTCTTTCGTCTTCGTCCTTGCGGCAAGGCATAGTGTCTGCCTCATATGGCGCGAATATGAAAGGCGTGAGGCTGCACGAAGCGGTTAAGGCGAACGGCGCGCTCATTGCGGACGATCCGTAACTCGCCACAGAGCGAAACCAAGCAGGCCCGCAGCGACCAACGCCTGCAGCAGGGCATGATAACCGGCACCCACGAGCCCTGCAGAGCGGGTAAACAGGGGCAGCAGCGGCATGAGGCCAAGTCCGGCGATTATATTTGCCCTCACCGACAAGCCGGGTCGCCCGATGGCGATCAGCGCTGCACTTGTCGGTGGCCCTGCCATCGCGACGACGCGGGCGAGCGTCAGCCAGAGCATGACCCCGGCAGCGTCGGCGAAGGCTTGCCCGCCGATCAATATTGCGATTTCGCGCGAAAAGAAAGCGAGGATGACGAGAAGAGGCAGCGCCGTGGCGAACGCAATGCCGATGCACCGGCCGAGCGCCTGCCGGATAACGAGACCCGCGCCGCCGCCAGCCGCGAGGCGCGCGAGCTCGGCATAGGCGGCTTGCCCCAACATTTGCGCAGGCTGCGAAATGACGATCGTCGCGCGGTGGGCGATCGAATAGAGGCCCGCCGCTGCCGGGCCGAGCATTGCCCCGACAATGAGCGGTGTCAGCCGTCCGGTCAGGTCGCCAAGCATGATATCGGCATTGGCGGTGAGCATGAAGCGGCCCAGCCCCTCATGCTCGCGCCGCGCGTCCGCGATGGCGCCTAGCAAGGGCTGATCGAGCATATGACGACGGGCGAGATAGATCGCCGCAATCCATAGCGACGCGCCCTCGAGAAGCGCAGCGACGAGCCACGCAACGAGGAAGGCCGTGAGCCCCAGATCGAAGACGATGATGATCAGCGTCCCGAGCAGCCGCATCACCGGGGTGACGATATTGTGAAGCGCGAGGAGGTCGAAGCGCCGTAGTATCTGCAAATAACCGCCCGGCGTCGCGCGCACTGTCGCCAGAACGGCAAAGCAATAGGGGACCGCGAGCGCCTGCGCGTCCGCCGACCATCCGAGCAGCGGGCCGACGAGCGGCACCGCAAGCGCTGCGACAATGACGGAGGCGACGCCCGCCGCCAGTTCGATGGCGCCGGCAAAGCGAAGCAGCCGGATGAGCTTCGCATGATCGGTCTCGGCGGGCTGGACCCCGTAGCGAACGATCGCGTGCCAGCCCGGAAAGGCGATGAGGCCGCCGATCAGCATCGCGAAATAATTGACGAGCACCAGCACGCCATATTGTTCGGGGCCAAGGACACGCGCGGCGACGACGACATAGATGAGACTGATCAGGCCGGCCGCAGCCTTGCCGCCAAGCAGGAGGCCGAGATTTTCGTAGATGCGGCGAACCGGTCCCGGCGGCGCCTTTGCGGTCTCAGTAAGCAAGGCGGCCATCGGGGGACCTGCCCTCGGGCATGACGCCGCGCGCGAGGCAAGCGATCGCACGGGCGGCGCGCGCCGACGATGGCTCGGCGGTGAGGTCGAACGTATGGTCGAAGAGTCGGCGCTGCACGGACCGATAGCGGCCCGGGTGATCCGCCACCGCTTCCTCCAAACCGCGACCGAGGTCGCCGGCTCCCGAGATCACCGGCCCCGATTGCCAATGGGCGAAATTGGGATCCCGGTCGGGGTCGATGCCGTGGCTGTTGAGGAAAAGACAGGGCCGCGGCGATTTCAAAAACTCGTAGATCTGGCTGCTTACGTCGCCGAGATAGATGTCCGCGCCGTTGGTGTAGCTCATGTCGGTCAGCGCGGCGCTGCCGAGATCGATATGGATATTGGGCGCCGCCGCATATCGCCTGTGCAGGTTGCCGGGCAGGCCGAAGCGGAGCTTGTCGATCGTCACCGCCATCCGCCGCTCGAACATCATGATGTGCGGCGCGAAAATCAGATTGTAACGATCGGAACCAAGGAAATAGTCGAGTACCGCGCGGCCCTGCTTGTACCAGGATGAGAGATGCGGCGAGACGTGCGGATTGTAGAGGACGATCGGCCGATTGCTGCCGCGAAACTTGATCGGCCGTCCCTGCCCTGCCGCGATATCGAATTTGGGATAGCCGGTGATCGTCAGGCGATCCGGGCACACGCCCGCTTCCCGGGTCAGCCTGTCCCGGATTTTCGGGCCTGCCGCCAGGATATGATCGAACAGCGCCGCGGACTTGCCGAAGCCGATCGCCCGGTCACCGGCGCCATGATCGGTCAGCACCATGCGGAGCGATGAAAGGCCGTAGCGCGTCTTGAGGATGAGCGACGTCCGCTCGGTCACGACAAGCAAATCGAGCGAGCGGAAGAAGTCGAGATTGTCACGATATACCAACAATTTGGCGGCCGGAAGAATCGATCCGAGCACTGCGTTGAGGCTCCGCGACGCAGCCGAATTCAGACCAAGCGCGACAAGCCGGATGCCAGCCGGCACAGTGCCGCCCATCAACCGGATCGCCTCGCGCGCCAGCAGATCACTGGTGGTCGCGACCATGATATCGGCGCCCGTGCCTGCGCGCGCCAGGGCCATAGCGACCGGCAAGCTGTGCGCCATCTGATGAATCTGGTCGTGGTTGAAGAGAAAGCCGATCCGCATAGGGAGAACGACGCCGCGGCGGCCTGATATCCACAGCAAGTGCGGAAAATAATTCGGGCGGCGTCGTTCCTGCGGAGGAAGTCGCCCATGACATCATCGCGTCCGCTCTCGATCTTCGATCTCGATCGCACCTTGACCATCCACGGGACCTGGTCGCCGTTCCTGCTTTTCGCTGCGCGGCGGCATGCGCCGTGGCGCCTCGTCTTCGTCCCGCTCGTGGTCGCCTTGATGGCGGCGTACAAGGCCCGCTTGCTGTCGCGCAAACAGCTCAAGCAGGCGATGCAGCGCCTTATGCTCGGAAGCGCTGTCGATCTCGACACAATAACCGATCTCGCGGGCGCCTATGCCGAGCAGAGTCTTGCACAAAATATCCATCGGGATGGCGTTGTGAACATCGCAGCCGAGAAAACAGCCGGGCGCCGCGTCGTCATCGCATCGGCCGCGCACCTGTTCTATCTCGAGGCCATCGCCGAGCGGCTCGGCGTCACCGATGTGGTCGGTACGGGGTCGATGTGGCGCGGGCGCGACCTCACGCCCCGGATCGCCGGCGCGAATTGCTACGGCGCGGACAAGCGTCGCATGCTCGAACATTGGCTGGCGAGTCAGGAGATCGATCGCGTGGACGTCCACATCCGCTTCTTTTCGGACGATCTTTCCGACCTTCCTACCTTCGAATGGGCCGATGAAGCGGTGGCGGTCAATCCGTCGCGCCGGTTGCTCCATATGGCCTTGCGACGGGGATGGACGGTCTATGACTGGCGTCAGCCAAAAGCTGCGCCCGTGCGAAGCCTGCACGAGCGGCGCTCCATTCGCGGCTGACGGGCAACCCTCATCTCCGACAATTGCGTGTCGCGAAGCGCAGCAGGTTCCACCAGACGGGGGCATGGGGAAGCCAATGAAAGGCGTTCGCCTCGCGTGAGCCGTCATCCGGCTGCGCCGACGGCTTTGGCGGATTGCTGTGCTGCGGACCCGGTGCCGTCATCGACCAGCCGACAATATCGGCTGCCGGTCGGTGGGCAGCCGCATCATCAGGCGGTCGAGGCGGAACCAGCGCGACAGATGCCGCGCGGGTTGGCTCGCCGACACCAGCATCGCCTCGATGGCGCCGGGCCCGCGACGGATCTGGGCGCGAAGCATCGCGAGCGCAACACAGGCAAAGCCAAACAGGATCGCGACCTGAAACAGGGGCGCTAACGCGTTGGCGCCATCCTCGATCGCGACGATCGTCTGGACGAAGCCCACAATCAGCATGATGCCGAGGCCCAGCCCAAGCGCGGACGTCGATCGCTTGGGCGGAACACCGAGGGCAAAACCGAAGAGCGGGACAAGAGCGATAAAGGCGGCGGACACAAACCGGCTACCGAACGCTGCGCGGGCTGCCGCGCGTTCGGGCTCGGTCGGGGCGTGAGACGCGGCGCGCCACAGATCGCCGAACATGAGCCGGTCGTTTCGATGGCGCGGCGTCATATGGACGGGCTTGGCGGCCATCAACTCTATGGGCATCGCCATCGCTTGAAACGACGTGACTTCGAGTCGGCCGCTGGGGGACGTCACGACCACATGGCCATCGAACAGTCGCAACAAGACCCCCTCGTGCCCGCCATTGATCACCCGCCCTTCGCGCGCGGCAACCGTCAGGCTGCGGCTCTGCACAAGAAGTCCGCGAAAAATGCCCGTGCTCCTGTCGACGGCATCGACATGAAACATCGTCCCGGGCCTGGGACGCAGAAACTCGCCCGGCGCGATCGACAGGCCGAGATTGCCAAGCGCGATCGACGTGCCGAGCGCATCGAGCCGCTGCTCGCCGGCCGGTTCTATATAAGCGCGAATGCCGACATGCAGCAGCGCTACCGCCAGCCCGAACATCAGCGGCGCGCGGAGCAAGCGACGGGGGGAGAGACCGATCGACGCAAATATGTCGAGTTCGCCCTGAAGAGCGAAGTCGCGAAAGACGACCGCGACCGATACGAACACGGCAATCAGCAGGCCAAGCCCGAGATATTCGGGAACAAGATAGAGCATCAGCTTGATCAGCACGGCGACGGGCTGCTCGACATTGCCAAGCAACGCCATCAGCCGGCGGCTGTTCTCGAGTGTCAGCAACAAGACAATTACAGCGCTGACGGCGAGAAAGGGCCGTGCGAGCCGCCGCGCGATATAAAGATCGATCGCGGACATCAGGCCGCCCGGCGGAGCGACGCGAACGAACGATAGCGGCCGAACAGCGCGCCGAAATGATCGTCGATCAGCGGCACGCTCCCGGCGCGCCGGGCGACGGCCGCAGCGAGCGCTGCCGGATCGCGCGCGAGGAGCCGTCCGATCGCATGCGCCGCAGCGCCTGCATCGCCCGCTTCGTAGAGTTCGCCATTGTCGCTGCGCACGAAGTCCGACGCGCCGCCTTCGTCGGGGACGATCAACGGCAGACCCGATGCCGCGGCCTCCGCCGCGACAAGGCCGAAGGTTTCGGCTTCGCAGCCGTGGATCAGCGCGTCGGCGCTGGCCATCACGCGTGCCAGCAAGGCGCGATCGGCGACCGGCGCAAGGAGATGGACGTGCGGATTACTGCCGATCTGGCGGACGAGCCGTGCACGGTCGCGGCCGTCACCGACAAGGACCAGGCCGATCGGACGATGCTGTGACGCCGCGAGGCAGGCATCGATCACCAGCGGCCAACGCTTTTCGCCGCTGTGGCGGCCAACCCCGATCAACAGGGTCGCGCTTTCCGGGAGCGCGCAGCGCGCGAGAAGATCCCGCCGCAGGCCGGGATCGCGGTGCGCCGGCGAGAAGAGCCCCGGATCGACTCCCATGGGTATCGTCTCGACTCCCGCCACACCGCCCGCCCTGAGCCGCGCCGAAAGATGGCGATTGGCGCTGACGACGCTGTCGAAGCGCGCACCCAGCCGGCGCAGATGGCGCCAGAAGAGATCGAAGCTCTTGTCGATCGTCTTGCGGCTGCCGAACCGCCCGAACCAGCGATAGGCATAGGCAGCTAGCGGATCGGCATGCATGATCAGGGCCCGCGGCGCATCGCCCTGCCAGTCGGCGACGATATTGGCGGTGCGCCAGGGCGATGAGGCTTCGACCACATCGGGGCGTTCGGCGTCGAGGCGCGCATGAACGGCCGCGGCGTCGTCGAAATAGCGATAGCGCCGGTCGACGAGCAATTGCGGGCTCGCAACATGGACGATCGTGCCGCCGCCCGCCCGCCGCTCGACCCGATCGTGCGAGCTTGGCGCAATGACGACGATTTCATGTCCCATCGCGGCGCCGATCGCGAGCTTGCGGTCGATATAGGTTTTCACCCCGCCGCCGTGCGGCGTATAAAAGGCGCAGACGTCGACGATCTTCATTTGCGTTCCAGTGGCTTATATCTCAGCCCGCTCAGATAATTCATGACGACCTCGGTGCGTGTTGGCCCCGCGCCCACCACGACCGACGCGGCAGCCGCCTTCGGCTTCGACCAGCCGAGCTTCGGATTGCCGCCGAACCCGAGCCCGTCGGACAATTTGTCCCATTTGAGATTATGGTTGCGATCGTGCAGGACCGACAGGCTGTACCGGCCGGGTGCCGGGACGCGCAGACAGAGGGTGACGGGCCCCGATGGCGGCAGCTCCAGGTCCACTCGCCGGAACAACTTTTGCGCGTTGATCAGGACCGCATCGTCGGCAAGGAAATCGCTGTCGTTCGCCGGATAGAGTTCGGCGCGTACCAGGCCCTTGCGATCCTTGAGGCCGATCACCGAGACGAGGACCGCCGGACCCGTTTCATTCGCCCGGCACGCGGCCCCGGCCTTGCCCAGCGACGGGTCGGGTTTGACGGGGGCTGCCGCCACCAGCAACAGCGCCATGGGTGCAATCGCGACCTTCACGACCGATGCGCCTTCGCAAGTTCCGAGAGCGTCAAAACGGCGCCGAGAAGAAGGTGCACGAACAGGATCAATCCGGCGATCATTGCGATCAGCGGCCCGATCGCGCCGTCGTGCCCGATCAGGAAGAGCGCAACGCTGGCGAAAACAAGATCCTTGTTTGGCACGAAAGGCAGGCGCGTTACGAGCAGTTGCAGTGTGGCGAGGAGGAGCAGCGAGCCCATGGGCACGGCCGGCAAGGCGCTGTGCCACATCACGCCCGAGAGCAAGGTGGTCAGCAGCAGCCGGCCGGTATGGACGCCGAAGATCATCTTCAGGTCGGAGCGGGATAGCGAGAAGA
Source organism: Sphingopyxis sp. DBS4 (assembly GCF_024628865.1). NCBI lineage: Bacteria > Pseudomonadati > Pseudomonadota > Alphaproteobacteria > Sphingomonadales > Sphingopyxidaceae > Sphingopyxis > Sphingopyxis sp. DBS4. The sequence continues at coordinate 1,208,613 of NZ_CP102384.1, read as the reverse complement.
TGCGGTGCCTGAAGGCGAGCAGGGCGAGCGAGAGCCCCATGATGACCGCCGCCGACAGCGCGACGGTTCGACCATGGAATTCGGGGGCCACCTCTCCGATGACCGGCCAGGCAAGCGCGAGCATCGCCAGGGTCATGAGATTGCCGGCGACCGCCGAAAGGATGCTGACATCCTTGATCGCGCCGAAAGGCGCCGCCGCCATCTTTGCATGGCGCCGCGCCCAGCCGTAGAAATAGGCCTCGCCGCTATAGCCGAACAATATCTCGTTGCTGACGAGCTTGCGCAGCAGCGCAGCGAAACCGGTGCGCGGAATGTTCCACAGGCGCCGGAATATCAGCCATTCGGAGGCCGGCAGCGCGAAATAATAAGCAGCAAAGGCAATCCAGAAGACCGGCGACGCGGGGACACCCCGCACGAGTCCGGCCAAGCCGATGCTCGAAAGCTTCGAGCCGAGCGCGGCAAGGAGCGCGAGCGACAGGCCGAGAGAAAGATATTTTTGCCAGGGATGTTGCTCTTGGAGGAGAGGACGAAGGCGCTCTGCCCATCTATTTGGCGTTGCACCCAATGCTTGAGAAGCCATCGATCACCTTTTGGCAGGGGTCACTGAGGGACTGACGCCAAGCCCCCGGTAAATCCGCACCAGCGATTCAGGAAAATCGGCCGGATGCCAGGTCTGCGTAGGCGGCCGGCTGGTGCGACCGCGTAAAAGCACCGAGCGCGCGAATAATCTCGCGCATCAACCGCGGCGAATCGACGTCGTGCGGATGGACCGCGAGACGGACCGTCGATGCACGTGCGAGCAACGTCGTTGCGAGGCGCGACCACAGGATCGAGCTCGCGATGCGCAGGCGCGACCGGCTCGCGTAGGTCACGACCGGCCCGCGCGCGAAAACCGCGAAATTCTGGGGATTCCAGACGCGTAAATGATCTTCGATCAAGCGTATATCCTGCGCCGCGAGCGCGGCGAGACTATCCTCTCCATAGAGCCACGCAGGCGCGACAAACCCGTCGATCGGCCGGCCGATCACCTGTTCGATCATATCGCGGCCTTCCCCTATTCGCGCTTCGGCCTCGCGCGTCGAGAGGCCGAGGAATTCACCCTCGCCGGCCGTCATGCGCGAAGCCTTCCAGCGGGTGGCCGCGCCTGCATGGCGGCTCTCGTCGATGTGAGTGAAACCATGCAGGAATATTTCGCAGCCCGCGTCGGCCCAGCCGCGCAGGCGGCGGGCGAACTTCGGATCGTCCGTCAACAGGCCCTGCCGATGAAAATCGGGAACGACAAGGAGGGCGTAGCGTCCCGGACCCACGGCCGCTTCGACGATCGGAACGAGGCGGTCCAGACGCTCGGCATGAACCGGCGTGACATCATGGATCGAGGCCAGCAGGCGGCGCGCGGTCATCGAGCCAGCCGGTCAAAGAGCGCCAGATATTCGGCCGCCGAGGCACCAAGCCTGTGGCGATCCGTGATCTTGCGCGCTGCATTTGGTGCAGGAGGCGACCGGCGGAGCTGCGCGACGATCGCCCCGGCGATGGCTTCGGGTTGCCGCTGGCGAACGATCGCCCCCAGTTCGGGCGACGGGAAGATTTCGGGCAAGGCGAGCGAACAATCGGTGGTCACGATCGGGACCCCCGCCGCGATCGCTTCGACGAGGACCGCGGGATAGCCTTCATAATGCGAGCTCATCAGATAGAGGTCCGCCTGCGCAAGATAGGGCGCGATATCGGGAACATGGCCCGGCATCTCGACGCGCGCCGCGACACCCAGCCTTTCGGCTTCGCGTTCGAGCCGTCCGCGCAGCGGCCCTTCGCCCAGGATCAACAACCGTGCCCTCAGCGCCGAAGGGAGTTCGGCGAAGGCACGGAGGGCGGTGATCAGATCCTTCTGCGGCGCGAGCCGCGCGGCGCAGAGGATGAGCGGCGCGGGTTCGAGGCCGGCACGGCTGTGCGGGGCGGCGGCATCGTCCTCGAGGATGGGCTCGGCGATTTCAATCACGGCATGGCCCGGAAATACCGACCGCGCTTCGTCAAGCAACGAAGGCGACATCGCGACCAGCATGTCGATCGGCGCGGCGGCGAGCCGGATCGCCGCATCGGCGAGCCCGCATATGTGGTGGCGAATCCCTGCCCGGCGGATCGGGTTGCTGAGCTTGTTGACGAAAATTGGCCGCTTGGCGAAGCGTCGGCGCGCGAGAAAGGCGAGGATGATGAGGTGAAAATTGCCCGGCGAAAAGATGATATCGGGCGCCTCGGCCCGCACGATCCGCGCCATCCGCCACCCGAGTTGCATGCGCGACCAGGGGCTGCGCAATGTTTCGGGCGAGCAGGTCCTGACCGCGACGCCGGGGCCGACGAGCGCGCGTGCCGCGCCCGTCTGCGTTCCGCAAATGATCGTCACCCGCCGCCCCAGTTCCGCCCAGCGATTGGCGAGGCGAATGGCGATGCGTTCGCTGCCTCCGGTCGAGAAATCATGGAGGATGATCGCGATATGCTCGGCATGGGTCATGGTCAGAATTTCTGCCTCAGAAAGATCTGGACGCGCGCGTCCTGGCGCTGGATGTCGCGATCTTGCTGATCGCGAAAATCGATGCCCACCGACAGGCGTCCGGGCTCCCCTGCGGGATATAGACTGGCCGTCAGCCCCCAGCCGCGAACCTCGCGAGGCGCGCCGCCGGCAAGGTCGGTGATGCGCTCGACGGCCGTCCGCCTGTTCGCAGGACCGGTGTCGAACAGCGTGCCCGCCAGATCGAGGCGATCATCGCGGGTCCAGTGCAGGGCGACGGCGCGCTCGTCGGTACGATAATAGCGGTGCGGGCCGACGATGAACGCCGGATGCCACCGCTGGGCGACATAGGTGCCTGCGAGCGTCAGCGTGTCGCGATCCGAGATATCCCGGGACAGGTCGGCACCGATCGCCATCATCGCGAAGCGCTGATACTCGAAACTTTGCCCGGCCATTCGCGCGGACTCCGACCGTCCGCGCATGGCGGCCAGATGAAAGGCTCCGCCGTCCCATTCGCGGCCGCCCGATTGGCTCCTGATGGTGCCGAGCATCGCGACGTCGCCGTTCAGCATGATGATGGGAGAAGGAGCTGCCGGGATATGATCGGCCGAAAAGGCCGCAACCGGTGACCGCATCGATGTTCGCCCGTAATGTACGGGCGCGCTATGCGTGACAGCAATATTCGGCGCTGCCTCCTGCGCCATCAGGGCGCATGGATCGAGCATGGCTGCAACCGCTGCGGCACGGATCGCTAAAGCCCTCATTCCATATCCCCCGAGTTCGCGGGGCACCTGCCAGCCAGATGCCTGAAGGGTCAGACGCCATGGGCCTCGCGTTTCCACACCTGACACGGGGAAGTGCGGATCGCGCGGCTCCGCGGCGTCATTCAGCCGATCTCGAACCGGAAGGAGCAACGCGGATGAGCAAGAAGGTGGCAGGCGTGACTATGCTGATCGCGATGGCGCCGATGCTGTTTGTCGCGACGGTCCCGCCAGCCGCTTCCGCTGCGCAGCCGTACACGTCCCCGCAGCCCGTCACCGCCGGGCTCTCGATCATGGCCTATAATGTGAAAGGCCTGCCCTGGCCTATAACCTCCGACCGCGCGGTCGACTTCGCGCGCATCGAGGAGCGCCTTCTCGCAATGCGGGCACGCGGCGCGCAACCGCATGTGGTCATCCTGCAGGAAGCCTTCACTGCGCCAGCCAAGGCGATCGCCAGACGCAGCGGCTATCGTTATGTCGTCGAAGGTCCGTCTCGCGATCTTCCGAGCCCGGTCCAGCCGCGACTGGGCGATCGCCCCTTCATCGACGGCGCCAGCTTTTTCAAGGGCGAGCGGTCGGGCAAGCAAGTCTCTTCAGGGCTCATGCTTGCGTCGGACTATCCCATCCTCTCGGTGCGCCGCGAGGCCTTTCCCGCCTTTGCCTGCGCCGGGTATGACTGCCTCGCCAACAAGGGCATATTGATGGTGACCATTGCCGTTCCCGGAAGTGCGACGCCGGTGACCGTGGTCACCACGCATATGAACAGCAAGAAAGCCTCCGGCGTCAGCCAGGAGCGCTCGCTTTATGCCTATCGGCGACAAGTCGAAATAATCGACGATTTCTTGACGCGATACCGCAACCCCGACCTGCCGGTCATTCTGGCGGGCGATTTCAACGCGAGCTCGGCCGAGCGACGGAGCTTTCTCACAGCTCACAGCGCGGCCAACTGGACCACCAAACGCCGGCTGCCGATCGACAATGCGCTCCAGCATTGCCTCAAGCCCGGCGAACCATGCGGACGCGCCGTGCCCTCGATCGTCGCGACGGTGTTCCAGAGAGGGCGCGACTGGCAATTCTTCTCACCGGGCTATCGCGCCTCGATCCAAGCGATTGCGATGGCGGTGCCGTTCGGCCGTGAGCGCGACGGCACGATGCTCTCCGATCATGTCGGCTATGGGGTGACCTATCGCCTGACTCAGGCGCTCACCGCGCATTCCCTGCGGCATCGCTCGAACGGCTGACGCGGCGGAGGGTGCGCCTCAGGCGGCTGGTGCGGATTCGCGCCGCGTGAGCGCCAGCAGCACCGCGGGAAGAAAGAAGAGCACCAGCGGCACGGCGGCGATCAGGCCGAAGATGATCGCGGTCGCCAGCGGCTGCTGAAGGCCGGCGCCCCGGCTGATCCCCAGCGCGAGCGGCGCGAGTGTCAGGACTGCGATGAGGGCCGACATCAGGATCGGACGTAGCCTCTTCTTGCCGGCCTCCAGCAACGTCGCAGCCGTCATGGGGCTGTCGCGGTCGATTTCTGCGAGGAAAAAGATGACGAGCTCGGCGACCATGCCGACGACCATGGTGAGCCCCATGAGCGCCGAAATATTGAGCTCGATTCCCATGATCCACAGGCCGATCATCACGGCTGCCGCAGTGAGTAGCACCGTGGCAATCGCCGCGACCGTCCAGCCGGCGCGCTCGAACAACAGGGTGATGAGCAAGGCGCTGAGCAGCAAGGCGGCGCCGAATACCAGCGAGAGATCGGCGAAGCTCTTTTGCTGCTCGGCATAAAGCCCGCCATAGTCGACGCGGACCGAGGCGGGCAGCTTGAGCCGTCCGACCGCGCTCTTGATCTCGGTCATCGCCGAGCCGAGATCGCGCCCCTCCAGCCGCGCGGTCACGGCAATATAAGGCGCCAAATTCTCGCGCGTGAGCTGCTTTTGGCCGCCCTGCGTCGACACGGTCGCGACCGCCGCAAGCCGGATGCTGCTCCCGTCGGGCGCAACCAGCGGCAGGTTTTCGATTTGCGCGACGTCGCTGCGTAAATCCTGCGGCGCGCGCACGCGCACGCCAATGAGCTGCGCGCCGATGCGGACCTGCGTCGCCGGGGTGCCGCCCACGGCAGTTTCGAGCTGCGAAGCGATGCTGTTGGGGTCGAGGCCATATTGGGCCGCGGCGCCCGGATCGACCGCGATGCTGATCGCGTCGCCCGCGACGCGCAGGCCGTCGATGACCTCGACCACGCCCGAAATCTTACCGATACGATCGCCGATAGCCTTCGCCGCGGTTTCGAGCGCTGCCGGATCGTCGCCGAACAATTTGACTTCGATCGGCTGCGGCACCGCAGTCAGGTCGCCGATGAGATCCTCCATGAGCTGGATCAGTTCGACTTCGAGACCTGGCACTTGAGCCGCGATCTTCTCGCGCATATCGGTCATCACCGCTTCGATATTCCGCCGCGAGCCGCCCTTGAGGCGAATGAAATAATCGCCCTCGTCCGCCTCGGTCAGGCCACCGCCGAGCTGAAGTCCGGTCCGCCGCGAATAGCTGGCGACCTCGGGCGTCGCGCGAATGATCGTCTCGACGCGTTGCAGCAGCGCGTCGGTATCTTCGAGCGATGCGCCCGACTGCGCCTTATAGTCGATGACGAACCCGCCTTCGTCCATCTTGGGCATGAAGCCCGAGGGCACGTTACGCCACGCCATATAACCGCTGACCGCCAGCAGCGCCGCGACCACGACCGCGAGCAAGGCCGGCCGCCCGAACGCGCGCGTGCTGGCGCGACCGTAGCGATCGAGCAGCGGATCGAGGATCTTGTTGGCGCGATCGGCGGACTCGGCGTCCTTCTCGCGGAGCCAATAGGCTGCGACGAGGGGGATGACGAAGCGCGCGAAGAGCAGGGAAATGACCAGCGCCGCGACCATCGTAATCGCAAGCGCCTTGAAGAAGCCGCCGGTCACCCCGCTGATGAAGGCGAGCGGAAGGAAGACGACGATCGTTGCGGTGGTCGAGCCGAGCAGCGGCATGCCCATTTCGGCTGCGGCGGAGAGCAGCGACCCGGGTTCGGCCAACCGCTGCTCCTGCATCCGCCGCATCATATGTTCGAGCATCACCACCGCATCGTCGACCACGAGCCCGACCGCCGCAGCCATGCCGCCAAGCGTCATCATGTTGAAGCTCATGCCGAACGCGAAGAGCAGTAGGCAGGTGGCGGCGAGCACCGCGGGCAGCATCAGGCCGGTGATGACCATCAGCCGCCCCGATCGCAGGAAGACGAAAAGCACGATCCCGGCGAGCAGCGCGCCCATCAGGATCGCGTCGCGCACGGCATTTGCCGCGCCGACGACCAGTTCGGACTGATCGTAGAAGGTGGTGACCTTGACCGATGGCGGCAGATGCAGTTCGGCGATCCGCGCATCGACCGCTTTGACGATCGCCACCGTATCGCCCTTCAGCGCCTGGCGGACGTTGACGAGGACAGCCTGCTTGCCGTCGGAGGTTACGCGGTTGAACGCCGGGGCCGTCGAGGGCGAGATCGTCGCGATCTGCCCGAGCGTGACGACCCCTGCCCCGCCTGCGGCCGCCTTGACCGGGATCGCGCCAAGATCGTCCGCATTGGCGACGCGGTTCTCGATCAGCACCAGATAGAGACGGTGGCGATCCTCGATCTTGCCGAGCCCACGGACCATATTGGCCTTGCCGAGCGCGGTGACGACATCGGTGAGGCTGATCCCGAGCGATTGCAGCCGAGCGGGATCGACATCGACCGCGAATTCGCGCGGACTGCTTCCCAATATGTCGACGCCGGCGACGCCCTCGACCGAAGTCAAGGCAGGCAATATCTTGAGATCGGCGATCGCACGAAGCGCCTCGGGGCTGAGGCTGTCCGAGGTCAAGGCGAAGCCGGTGACCGGGAAGATCGTCGGGTCCGAGCGGCGAACGTTGAAGCTCGTGCCCGGCGGCAAGGTCGGCAGCAACGTCGCGAGCGCGCCCTGCGTCGACTGGGCGGCCGCCACCATATCGTCGCCCCACTGGAAATTGAGCGCAACCTCGGCGCTCCCGCGGCTCGTGACCGAGCGGACATTGGTCACGCCAGGCACCGCGCGGAGCCCGATTTCGATCGGGCGGGTGATCTCGGCTTCCATCTGCGCGGCGTCGCGGTCGCCGGCGTCGACCGACACGACGACGCGCGGATAATCGATGTTCGGGAACAGCCCGACCGGCACGCGCGTCGCCGATACCACCCCCGCGAGCGCGAGCAGGATCACCGTGAGCCAGATCGACCGCGCATGCTTGCTGATGACGTCGGTCACTTCTTCGCGCCCTGGATGCGGGTCTTCATCCCGTCCTCAAGCGCGGTTACGCCAGCCGTCGCGACGCGTTCGCCGGCCTTCAGCCCGGAGGTGACGCTGATCCGGTCGCCGGTGCGCGGCCCGACGACGATATCGCGTCGCTTGGCGATAGTGTTCGCGATGACGAAGACGAAGGGCTGCCCCCCGTCATCGAGCAGCGCCGCATAGGGAATGGTGATGCCGCCCGAGATATTGGCGAGCAACACGCGCCCGGTCAGGCTTTCGCCCGCACCGACGCCGCGCTCATTCGGTATCTGGACATAGACCGACGCCAGCTTCGTCACCGAGTCTACCACGCTGTCGACCGACAGCACAGGGACGTTGAAGGCCCGCTTGCTGCCAGCCGCGGTAACCTCAACATAGCTCCCCTTGGGAATGCGCCGCGCGATCGCGGGATCGACGCCGAAGCGCGCGCGCAAGTCGCCTTCCTTGACCAGCGATATGATCGTCGTACCGGCCGCGACGAGTTCGCCCGCGCTTGCTCCGATCACCTCGACCGTGCCGCTTGCCGGTGCACGAAGCACCAGTGCCCCGTTGCGGGTGGCGAGGCTCGCGCGCGATGCGTCGGCGGCCTGTTTCGCGGCACGTGCGGTTTCGACCTCGGCATCGCTCACCAACCCGTCGGCGCGAAGGCGCCGCGCCCGGGCGTGCGCCAGATCTGCGGCATTGGCATTGGCCGAGGCGGTGGCGAGATCGAGCCGCGCGGTCGGGCTTGGGCTCAGCCGTACCAATATCTGGCCGCGCGTCACGTGGCTTCCTACCGGCGCATCGACGGCCTGAACGATCGCCTCCATCGGAGCCGAGAGCGTATATTTGCCCGCGCCATTGGCCTCGGCCGCGCCATAGAGCATGATCTTCTCGTCGATATCGCCGGTGGTCACGGCCGCAACGTCGATCGTCGCGACCGGATCGGCGGTCGCGGCCGTATCGGTCGAGGATTGGCAGCCGCCCAGAAGACAGGCGAAGACGAGCGGCAGAGCGAGGGACGTCCGGCTGATCATAGGGTCCAGGATTCCTGCGGGGCGCCGACGAGCAGTTCGAGCGCAATGGTTTGTTCGGCGATCGCCTGCTGCGACTGGAGAAGGAGCAATTGCCGATCGCGAAGGCTTTGCTCGGCGACCTCGGCGGTCGCCAGCGCAAGGTCGCCGCGCTGCGCTGCGCGGCGGCTCGCTTTCGCAAAGTTTTCGATGGCAGGCATACCAGCGTGAAGGATCTCATATTGCTGGCGCGCGATCGCGAGCCCCGACACCGCGGCGGCGATATCGGCGCGGGTCTGGAAGAGGCGCGCATCATATTCCTGATGGAGCGCTTCGCGCGTGGCCTCGGCGACCGCGATACCCCCGCGATTGCGGTTCCATAGCGGGAGCGTGAAGCCGATCGACGGGCCGAGCAGCTTGTTGCCGCCCGTATCGCGCGCGCCGTTGATCGTGAGATCAAGGTTCGGGAACTGATCGAGAATCGCGCGGCGGACAGCAGCTTCCTGCGCATCATAGCCGGCACGCAGCGCGTCGAGATCGCTGCGATTGGCAAGAGCGAGAGCGAAGAGGCGATCGGTCCCAGGCACCCCGGCCGGCATCGGTACCGGCGCGAGCCGCAGGGCATAGTCGGGCGGCAGACCGAGCAAGCGGTGCAGTTCGGATCGCGCGGCCGCGAGACCGGTCTGGGCGCTACGGAAATTGCTCTGCGCATCGAGCGCGGCGATGCGCGACGACTGGACCTGATCGGGCGAAATGTCGCCGCGGCCCGCCGCCTTCAGATAGCGGCCGAGAAGCGCTTCGCTCGCGTCGGCGCTGGTCGCCGCATTGGCAAGCGCCTGCTCGAGCGAGAGAACCCGCACCGCCTGCAGCCGCGCGTTGCAAGCCGTCTGCCATTCGGCCCAGGCAAGGTCGAGCCGCACCTGCCGTGCCTCGGCGACGGCCTGCGCGCGCTGCACCTTTTGCGTGCGCAGTGCATTCAGGCTGAAGCCCAGCGCGCCGGCGATATTGTCGAGCGGGTCCGGCCCCGAAAGAATATGGTCGACGCCGAAGCTGAAGGTCGGGTCGGGAAGCAGTCCCGCGGCAAAGACCTGCGCGTCACCGACACCGGCGCGCGCGCGCTGCGCCTTGAGATCGGGATTGGCGATCACCGCGAGGATCGCGATGCCATTGGGGTCGAGCGGCGCCGAAAGGTCGAGCGCGACGGGCTTCAGATAGGGCCGGTCAATCGTCGTAGCGTCGCGCGACAGGATATCGGTTAGCGGGGCCTGAAGCGACGGCGCAGCACCGGCATCGACGAGGAGCGGCTTTGGCTCGTAGTGAGCGCACGCCGCCAGCGGGAAGAGCAGCAACAGTGTCGATGAGGCCCAGAACCGCTTGATCATGCTCGAACGATAGCCCTTTCGTGCCTGGACGCACGCCATTAACAACTCGACATCATTAACATTGGGATCGTGCGGAATCGACATTGGGCTGTTGACGCCGCTGAAACGCAGAATCCGCACCCCATAAGGAAAAATGGGGCCGACGCTCCGGCGGCGACACACTCAGGCCGGCCGGAACGCGATGAGCACGACGCCCACAGTGATCAGGCCGCCCCAGAGCCACGCACGTCCAACGTCTCCCTCCCCGGCGCAGGCATGAGCGCGGGGGCCTATCGGAACGAACTCGCGCCGGCGCCGGCATTTCGGTTCGCCTGCTCGCCGCGCAGTCACTGTTCGGCATTTACGGGCGCCATTTCGGCGGCGGCGGCCTGATAACGACTACGCTTTGCGGGCTGCCAGTGAACATCCGCCCCCGCGAACTGTTCGCGATCCGCACCGCGATACTAGTGGCCACGAACTTCGCCGCGGCGTTCGTGTTCATCCATCCGTCCGGTTCCCCATCATGTCCATAATCAGACGACTGCTTTCAGTGTCGGCCAACCACGGACTGAGCGGCCAACATGAGGCGCAAAACAGCCGATCTTCATTGGCCGCTGGGCGGGCGAGCCTGGACGGTGCAAGCCACGGCTTTCTTCTTCTGTTGCGCCTGCTTCTCGCAGTCGGCAAATTTCTTTTCATTTCCCTCGTACAGCCTCGAAGCCCGTGTGAAAGCGTTCCACCGTGCAGGATCATCAGTCTGCATCAACCGAACAGCGGCGCCCCACATGTCGCTTTCTAAAAGGCTGGCTGCACGCCTCTCCGGCCAATGCCAGTCCTCGGGCACTGCTCGATCTATCGCGGTCGGAACAGTGCAGCCCGCCATGAAGGCGAGGATTGCGGCGACGCCAGCGGCGACAGCGACCCAAAAGTTCTGCTGCTCCTGTGTTCGTGCCGAAGCGACGACGAGCCTGATCGATTTCACTGCCTCATCAAAACGCGAACGCGCGTCGCGCAGGGCTTGTTGCTCGGTCTCGCGAGCGCGCGCACCCGCCGTCCTGATCTGCTCGCCCATGGCCTCGGGCGTGAGCGCCAGCGCGGGACGTTCGGTCAACCGCTTGAAGGCCTCGCGCGCCTTCTCCCAGTTCTGGTCGATCTTGGCGAGATCGTCGCTGTAATCCCGCCCCGCCAGATCGTTCAGACGCAAGCCGAACTGATCGATGGCCGCCTCGAGCGTCGACATTTTTCCCGACATTCGGTCGAAGGCTTGGTCGAGGGCGATATCTTCGGCGGCGACGTCATCGGAGCCGATATTTTTGGGTTCCAAGTTTGGCATGGCGACACCCTAAAGCCCCATGCCGAGGGAACGCGAGGGGCGGAGATACTCCTGGAGCGCCTGAGACACCGATTGTTTCTCAAGCGATTTCACGCCTAGCTCGTGAGCACGATTTCGGAGCAACGACTCGAGCTGCGGGTCGCGGTGCAGGCTTTTTGCCATGTCATTGAGATGAGCTCCAACACGCTTGGCACCGACATCGTCATAGTTCGCCTTATGCTCCCGAAGCTTCTTGGCGCTCGCCTGCCATTCGGCAACGAAGCGATCCGCCCGGGCCGGTGCGTCGAGACGCAGTTTCGCCTCGGAGCGCATCGCTTCCAAAGCACGCTGTGTGCAGCCGCTCGCCGCCTCCGCGGTGAGCGACGGATCATTGCGCAGCGCGGTGGCAAAATCCCTCGCCCCGTCGGTGCGAAGAGCGTCGATGTCGCGCGCAGCCGCATTGAGGCTTTTCTGCTGGTGGATGACCGGCGACAGCCCCTTGGCATGCATGCCATCGATCTCGCGCTGCGCGCGAGCATAGCGCTCGACTGCTTTGTCGAGCGCGCTGCGATCGGCCGCCGGGCCCAGCCCCCGCGCGCTGACGCGAATATTGCGGGTGCGTTCGGGCTGTGGTTGCGCGGGAGCCGCTTTGCCGAGGGATGCGGCAGAGACCGTGCGCTTGAGCTTCAGGCCCGCGAACATGCTCCGCTTCGGTTCGGCCGCCTTCGGCGGCGGCTCGGTCCCGATATTCCTGGACCGGTAATCGCTCGCCATGTCCTTGCCGCGCTCGCGGCTGAGGGTGCGAACGAGTTTGGACTGGCTGGCGAAGTCATCCTTGCCATAATGGACGTCGACAGCCTCGCGATGCCGCGACATCGCCACATAGGCACCATGCCTGTCCATTCCCGGCGTCGCGAGCAGCTGCACCCGATCGACGGTCATGCCCTGCGCCTTGTGGATCGTCGCCGCATAGCCATGATCGACATGGGCATAGTCCTTCAGATCGAACGCCACGCGTCGCCCATCGTCGAGCGTCACCACCATGCTGGTCGGATTTGCAGACTGCACCGCGCCGAGCGAACCGTTCTTCACGCCGAGGTCACGTTCATTCTTGAGGAACATGATGCGATCGCCTGTCGCAAAGCTTCGCTCGCCACGCTCGACAGCGAGCTTAACCTCATTGCCCAGCGTCCCGCCCGCTTTCAGCCGCTCACGCACCGCCTCGTTGAGCTCACGAACCTCGTCATTGGTGTGGGTGAGGATGATGCGGCTGGCTTCCGGATAGGCCTGACGATCGCGATCCCAGGCATCGACCAGTTCCACCCGCGCGGTCTCGCGCGTGTCGGCGACATGCACAAAGCCGGCCTCAGCATAACGCCCGATCGCCTCGCCGGTCCGCCCGGTGGCAAGTTCGCGCGTCGCCTCGCGCTGCCAGTCCTCCTGCTGCCGTCGGATATCCATGATCTCGACGGCACCATGACGTTCGGCCGCGGCGCGGAACGCCGCGCCGGCCTCGATCGCCTGCAGCTGTTCAGGGTCGCCGACGAGAACGACCTTCGCGCCCTGCTTCGCCGCCTCGGATACGACGCGTTCGAGCTGACGCGTGCCGACCATCCCCGCCTCGTCGATGACGAGAATATGTTTGTCGGTCAGCCGCTCACGATCATTCGCCCATTGATGTTCCAAGCTTGCGAGCGTGCGCGAGCCGATCCCCGAGCCACTCTCGAGACCTTCGGCTGCAATGCCCGAGAGCGCGGCGCCCTGCACCGCGTAACCCGCCCCTTCCCATGCCTCGCGGGCAACGCCGAGCAGCGCACTCTTGCCCGTTCCGGCATAGCCGATCACGTTGCTGACGCCGCGTGCCGATGTAACATGTTCGAGTGCGCCGCGCTGCTCCGGGGAAAGCTGCAAACCGCGATCAAGCGCGCGCTCCAGCGCCCGTTCGCGATGGCGGTCGAAGACAGCGTGATTACGCCGCGCGTCGAGCGTGGCGGTTGCCCGTTCCAACCGTTCTTCCGTCTCGATCATCGATCGCGACGTGAACCGATCATCGCCCCGCCCGTCCTTGCCGAGCGCCACCAAGTCGGGAGAAGATTTGACCGCCGACATCACGGCATCGAACTGCTCCTTGCCGTCGCTGTGCCGGTGCACGAACATCGCGAGGTCGCGGTTGGTGAACGTCGCCTGGCGATGCGTGATCGCGTCGAGCGCGATGCCGGGATCGGCGAGGATCTTCTCACCGTTCGCCCGGGCGATCTCGATATGCTCGGTGAGCCGGTCGGCCTCCAGTCCGTCGGCAGCCATGCGCGACGCCGCCGGGCCGATCTTGTGCTGCGGTTCGAGGTCGATGCCTTGCGCTTCCAGCGTGCGATGATCGATGCGCGCGTCGATGTCGAGCGATGCCAGGCGTTCATTCACGTGGTCGGCCCAGGCCTCGCGCCAGTGGGTCAGCAGCTCGGTGCGGTTCCAGTCGCGAACCTTCGCGCCGAACTCCGCGCTGCCATCCTCACCGAAGCGAATCTCGCGCATCGTCAGCATGACATGCGCGTGCGGCTTCCCGAGGCCGTCGGCGCCGATGTCCCAATGGACATTGAGATCGGCGATCATGCCGCGCTCAACGAACTCGGCAGCCACAAAATCACGAGCCAGCTCGATGCCCTGTTCCTGGGTCATTTCGCGCGGAATCGCGAACTCAATCTCGCGGGCGAGCTGCGCGTCCTTGCGGATTTCGACAGCTTCGATATCATTCCAGAGCTGCTCGCGGTTGCGCCATCCCTCACCAGCGCCCTCGGGCAGCATCACCTCGCTGTGAACGACCCCAGTCTTGTTCGAAAAATCATGGCTGCGACCGAGCCGCTCGTCGTGCAGCCGGTCGGCCGACCGATAGGCGGCGGCGGCGACCGCGCTGCTGCCGGCGGCGCGCGAAATGACTTTTGCGGAGAAATGGTAAAGCGCCATAGCGCCGTACCATTTACAGCAAAACGAGCACGTCGGCACGACGTATAAGCGCGCCCTCACACGATTTCATCGCGCTCGGGATCACAGCTTCTCACGAGATTTCAGCTACTTGAACGACGTTGAGACTCGGCATAGCTGGTTCGTCCGACCCCATTAACATGGAAGGACAGACGATGCGTAAACCACGCGATTTCGACGCCGAACTCCAGGCCCTCATCGACAAGACGAAGGCGCTCAAGACGAAGAAGCAAAGCCAGCTCGGGGAGCTGGTCATGGCAATCGGCGCCGACGCCATGTCGATCGAACAGCTCGCGGGCGCGCTGATCGACGCCGTCGGCGCCGACCCGGCGCGGAAGGAGGCGTGGCGCAAGAGCGGCGCGGCCTTCTTTCGTGGCGACGGCGCCCGCGCTCGCAAAGGCGCTCACCGCAACGCGGGCGGCGCAGCGGCGAGCGGTCCAAGCCCGCAACCGCCTGCAGGCGAAGCGGGCGCGGCATGACACGCGGGCGTGGCAGGTGAAGCGCCGCGAGCGCACGCGCCAGCTGATCGAGCTGGGCGGGCTCATCGCCAAGGCCGACCTCGTTGAGCTGACCGGTGACGATCGCGCGGTCCTGCTCGGCCTGCTCGTCGAGGCGGCGGCAACGCTACGCAGCGAAGCGCGCGAGCAGCAATTGCTGCTCTGGCGACGGCGCGGGCAGCGCGCCTTCGATGCAGCAGCGACCGACCTGTAAGGCTCCCTTACTGGAGATTTACCTTCGGCTGTCATGATCCGGGCATGGCACGGCAATGGCAGCAGCATAAAAGGAGACGCCGGCCGAAGAATTCGGCCGTCAATTTTCTCGTCGGCGCAGGGGTGGTCGGCGCGGTCGTCGGCCTAGGCTCCGCCGCGACCACCCCCGAAGGACGCACGCAATTAATGTCGGCGGCGAGTGACGCGGCGGTAGCGACCGGAATGGCTCGTGCGCGCGCACCGAAAGAGGGTGATTATTGGCGACGCTGCGACGACGCGCGCGCAGCTGGCTCGGCACCGATTTATCGGAGCGAGCCGGGCTATCGCGATGACCTCGATGCAGACAATGACGGGACCGCGTGCGAGCCCTATCGCGGGCAGTAGCGAGCGCTATTTCGCTTTGGCGCGGCCGTGCGTTGCGGGCTTACGGCCCCCGCCGCGCCCCTTGGTGCCGAGACCAATCTGCTTCGCAAGTGCACGGCGCGTTTCGGCATAGTTGGGCGCGACCATCGGATAATCCTTCGGCAGGTTCCATTTCGCGCGGTAATCTTCAGGCGTCATGCCATAATGCGTCATCAAATGGCGGCGCATCATCTTGAGCTTTTTGCCGTCTTCGAGACAGACAATATAATCGGGTTTGATCGACGCGCGGACCGACACGGCAGGCTGCTGCGGCTCGGGTTCGGGCTCAACCTTGGAAGACAGACCGGACAGCGCTTCATGCACTGAACGGATGACAAGCGGGATGTCCGAAATCGCGACGCTGTTGTTGCTGACGTGGGCGGCGACAATATCGGCGGTCAGCGTGACCAGCGTTTCGGCATCTTCCATTTGCGTTTTCCTTCGAGGTCTAACCACTTCGGTTGTTCCTTAGCGCCACATTCCCTTTCGGACAAATGACGTAGTTCTCGCAAATGTAATAAATCATGCCGCGCTATTCTGGCGGCAGTCGCCCAGCCGTGCGGCGAAGCTGTTCGAGCCGCTCCGAACAAATGGCATGCACGACCCGCCCGAGTTCTTCGACGCGCGCCCCAAGCCAGCGCAATTCCTCTTCGGTGATGCGGTAGTGCTTCGAGTAGCGCGCCTTCACATAGGCTTCCTTGAGCTTCTCGAAGTGCCTGCGATCCGATTTCAGTTCGCGCGGCCAAACATCGACGAGCCGCATATCAAGGCGTTCTGCCTGGGTACGCAGAAAGCCCAGATTGTGGACATGCGGCGTATAGAAGGTGCAGACCAGAAGAACGCCGTGATAGAGGCTCTCCGTGCCCTGATGTAGAAGAAACGCCGCTTTCTTCCAGTCTCGTTCTTCCAAATAGAAGCGGTACCCTTTTAGGAAACTCGCTGCGCCGGGTATCCACTCGTCAAAATACTCCTGCGCCATGTCGAGCGCCTCATCGGGCGTCTTCGGCTTGGGCTTGTGCAATTCCTTGTCGTCATATTCGTAGAGGGCGATGCCGTCCTTCGCGATGTCCATGAAGAAATAGCGGCCATGCGCGAGCCCGTCGTTCACTTCCTGCATGGTGTGAATAATGAGGTTGACGGGCGTGTGCAGCGTCTTGTCGATCGCCAGCTCGCGGTCCAAGCGATCCTCGATCTTGGGCCAAAACTCGACCTTGTCGGTGAGGCGCTTGTCGCTGACGATGATCAGCAGATCGAAGTCGGAACGATAGCCCTTGGCGGTGTGCGGCTCGTCGACCCAGCCGCCGCGCGCATAGCTGCCGTACAGGATGATCTTGTCGATCCGGCCCTTCTTCTTCCAGCTCATCGTCGCGAGCGCGATGCTGTCGGCGAACTCTTCGAAGATGATCTGCTTCACGCGCTCGAGTTCGCGCTGCTTGTTCGCGGGAAGATGATCGAGATCGGTTCTCATTGTTATCACCCTGTAATTGCGAAGGCCGGATGGCAAGCGCCATCCGGCCTTCGCGCGCTCCTCACAGCCGGAAACGCCACCACCATGGATCCTTTTCGTCCATTGCGACCATGAGGACGCGAAGGCTTCCGGCAAAATGCCATTCGACATCGGCGACGGTGATGCCGAAGCGCTGTGCGATTTCCGAATAGCTCAATTCCTCGACACGGATGGCAAGGAAGACCTTGCGGTCCATTTCCTCCATCCGGTCGACGGCGCGCTCGGCGCGCCACAGGCGCAGCCGGTCCTCGCGGTTCATGCGCGCGCTCATTGGTCCGCTCCCGCAAAGGCCAATAGAAAGTCAGCTGCCTTGCTCGCCTGACTGGCGGCGCGGATGATTGCCTTTTCGTCGTCGCGCAGCACCGACAGCCATGACGCGATATAGTCGGAATGACGAACGGTCGGCGCGATGCCGAGCGACGCACAGGTGAACGCCGACGCTATCTCGGCGACAAGTTCCTCCTTCGCGTAGCTGTCCGATCCGAACCCGCCCTTCTGGTCGCGGTCCAGACGGCTGCCGTGACCGGTCCAATGACCAAGCTCATGCAGCGCCGTCCGATACCAGTTGATCGGCTCATGAAACGCCGCCTGCGGCGGCACAGCCACAAAATCATGGCTCGGGCTGTAAAAGGCTTCACCGCCGCCAATCTGGAAGCGCGCGCCGCTCGCGGCGATCAGCGCGTCGGCCGCGCCGATGGCAATCACCGGATCGGGACTGACCATCGGCGTGATATAGGCCTCGGGCAGTCCCTCACATTGATCAACATTGAACACGACGAAGCGCTTGAGGAACGCCACCTGCCGCGCTTCGCGTTCGTCGCCGCGCGCGGCTTCGGCTTCCGCCTTGGGCGTGAAGCGATCGGCATAGCAGATGACCGTGCCCTTCTCGCCGCGCCGGACATTGCCGCCTGCGGCTTCGGCCTGCCGGTAAGTTAGCCAGCGCTGCGACGCATAGCCCTTGGCGACAACCTCGGCCCACAGGATCAGGACATTAATGCCGGTATAGCGCCGCGCGGTTCCGGCATTTTGCGGCATGGTGCATCCACATGCCGCGCTGTCCCAAGGCTGCACCCATGGCAGCCGCCCTTCTTCGAGCTCCACGATGATCCGGTTGGTGACCTCCGAATAGAGGCTCGCCCGTTCGATTCTTTCCTTGCGCATATCCTTGCTCCTTCCAGCCACCGCACCCCGGCCCGGAAGGGGGCGGAGGTGGGCGGCAGGAAGGAGCCGGCAGACCCGCATCATCGGGCGGGCTGCATCCGAAGGACCGAAACGAAGAGGAGGACCCGCAGGGTTGCGGCCCGACCGGGCGGGGCTAAGGCGAGTGACGCCCACCTCCGTCCCCGCAGCGCCGGGACATCTACGCCGCCGCAACGCGGCGACCGAATGCGCGCCAGCGGCGCCCTCGTCCCACGCGAATCAGATCATCCCCGCGCCGGTTACGGCGCGACATTTTGAGCGCGGCCGTCGCCGACGGCCTCATTTCCCTTCGGGCGGTGTCATCTGCGAGACGCTGTGAGAAAAAAAGTTCGAGCTACGCCAATACAGCCCGCGAACCTCCACGGACGCCCATGGATGCCCACGGCCCTACGCCATCTTGCGATAGCAAAAAGGGCGGGTTTCTGCGGTGTTGACGAAGGCAGCCCCGATCCCCTTCTATGATCTCCCGTCGCAATATGATCCCCCGACATATGGAGAAAAATCGCATGGCATATCAATCTCCCCTCCGTCTCATGCGGCTTACCGAAGTCCTCGATCTCACCGGGCTCAGCCGCGCCACACTGTATCGCAAGATCGCCGCCGGCACCTTCCCGCCGCAGCACAAGCTCGCCGAGCGCTGCTGCGGCTGGCGCGTCGGCGAAGTCGAGCTCTGGCTCCGCAATCCGGTTTCGTTCACGCTCGCCGACCTTGAGCGCTATCGCGACGCTGCCTGAAGGCCAGACACGGCAAAGCCCCGCGCCGCATCCGCGGCGCGGGTGGAAGTCCGCCTCAGTCGGCGGGGTTCCAGATGAGGGCGTAGCCATCCTCGCCGTCCTGCCCGGCCGCGCGGCCGAGGTTCGCATAGAGGCGGCGCGGCCCGAACTCGGGAGCGGCGAGGCTCAGCGAGACATAGGGTTCGCCCGATTGCTGTCCGACGCGGATCCAGCCGGCACCGATCTCGACGCCTTCGGACCAGACCCGGTAGTCGGGCTGGACGTCGCCGCTCTTCGAGCGGTTGGTCCGGATTTCGATCGCTGCGCGGATCGAGAGGGTCTTGAGTTGGCCCACGAAACCCGTTTCGATGGTGCCGTTCACAAAGCCGATAGCTGCCATTGGTCGTCTCCTTGAAGTACCGCGGGACCATCCCTGCGGCATGGGGCGGACCAGGAACCGGCGCGTAAGGCGTGCCGGGAACCCGAAGGGCCGAAGCGAAGCGGAGGAGTGCGGCGGCGCGATTATTTGAAGCGAAGCGGCCGCGAGGAGCGTGCGCAGCACGCGGGGAAATAATCGCGCCGCCGCGCTTTCGCGGGACGCCGCGCCGGTTCAGGTCACATCGCCCGTCGCCGGGATGGTCCTGCAGACCAGGTGGAGCGTGCCCGCGCTATCCGCGTGAACGATCAAACGAAACTTGAGTGAGAAATGCGATCTAACCGCGAACTGTGGCTACGATCAGAGCGGCCGCGCCCGAGTGGCAGTCCGTCTTCCTATCGGCTCATACCGCGCGGCAAGAAACCATGTCCAGGGCATGCGATTTGGCGTTTTCGTACAATCCCTGGGTCAGAAACGATATTATCGGGCTCGCCAACTTCCGTCCGGGCTTGGCGATTAGCGACCCCGGCAAGTCAGGATGGAGGGGCGAAGGATGCAGCATCCTCGTATGGGCGGCGCGAAGGCAACTTCGCGTCGCCTCTTTCTTTGGCTGAACCGCGGGCCGTCGCCGCTTGCGGCGGCGGCGCGCCCAAGTCATGAGCGCCGCGCCGGCCAACAAGGCCGGCGCGTCATTTTGCGCCCGCAGAAAAATAAGGCGGGCGACCAAAGCCGCCCGCCGTCTTCTCATGCTGCCAAAGGCTGTCCGTCTTCTGCATCGGGTTCGGACGCTGCCGGAGCCGCAAGCTCGTGCGCGACTCGCCGCGCCGATTTGACGCTGCCGACCCCGCCCCGCGTCGTATAGGCCGAAGGCGGAAACGCCATCCATTGCGGCACCCACGGTTGAGCCTTCGTCCGACCGTTTGACCCTTCAAGGCAATCGGAGACGATGGCCTTCAACGCCTTGCCCTTCTCACCGGCGTTCGCTGCGGCGACCTCCGGTCCCGCAACCTCGCCGACGATGGCGAGCAGAACTTCGCGGTCGCGAAGCTGGTCGAAGAAGGCCCCGTCCGCCGACCAGTGCTGGCGCATGTCCGTGCCGAGATGGAGCCCGATCATCTCCACCGCCTCGCTTCCTGCCTGCAACGTCTCCCCCATGACGATCGCCACAATCTCCAGCACCACCGGATCGGGAAGGTCCAGCAGCCGCGCGAACAGCGGGGCAAAAGGGGGACGGTTCATTGGCCTTCCCGTGACGGTCGGTGCGTCCTCGTCGAACCCGAGCACCGCGAGCACAGCACGGCGCTTGAGGTCGAATGCAGTTTCTGCGGAAGACGTCTCGACGCTCTCGGCAATATCCTCCTTTGGCGCCCGTTGGCCCTCGACATCGACGCGCCAGAGGTCGGCCCCCGCGATGACATGCGCGAGCATCGCCCGCAGCGCGACGCCGCCATGCCCTGCCAGATCGGCGCGCACCGCCGCATGGCGGTGGAGGTCGATATAGGCATTGAGCGGACCCGACACTTCGGCACGAACGGGCTTGGCGGTAAGGGCATCCCCGTCCTCGCTCCCACCTCCGCCCGAAAGCCGCTTCGCTTCTTTGGTGGTGACAAACCCCTCGTGGAAAGTCACCTCGCCGCTCTCGCGAACCTCGACATAGATGCGGCCGCCCTTGCGCTTGCCCGCATGAGTGTAATCCCACGAGCGGAACCAGTCGCCCCGCGCCATGACGGAAACATCTGACCATCCGGCTTCGAGATACTCCGCCTTGCGCGCCTCGATGGCGGCGTTCTGCGCCGACCAGAAGCCATCGGCGTCGGCAAAGAAGCTGTCCTCGCCGAACAGGTCAGACACGACTGCAAGCTTTGCTTCCTCGGCATCGAACAGGGCATGCTTGACCGCGATAGCCGTGCCGCCGAACAGCCATGCTTTCAGTTGATGGCCGGTCGGACAATAGGCGCCTTCACCGTCGAACAGCGCGAGCCATGACTTCTGCTGGCTCTTCGATGCAAGGGTCAGATGCCGGACGGTGCCCGCATCAATCTCGCCGCCGCGATAGAGGGTGCGGATGCGCGGGAGCAGATTGCCAAGCGCAAGGATGCGCTTCACCGCGCCCGGCTCGAACCCGAAACGGTCCGCGACCTCCTCGACCGACCGCCCCGCCTTCACAAGCGCGACGAACGCTTCCCACTGGCTGACCTCGTCGGGCTGCACCCGCGCGAGATTTTCGAGCATCGACGCTTCGAGCGCATCGGCATCATCGCCCTCGTCGAGAATGGCGCAGGGAATGGGCCGTACCGCCCCACCCTCACGCGCCACTGCGCCGACGGCGGTAAAACGCCGACGCCCCGCGACGATCTCGTAATGTCCATCCGCACAGTTCGGACGCACCAGCAGCGGAACGAGCACGCCCCGCGCGCGGATGCTCGGCATAAGGTCTGCGACGTCGGGGTCTTTCCCCTTCCGGCGCATATTGGCGGCTGCGATGGACAGGTTACCCAGTTCAATGAAATCAAGCTTCATGACTTACTTCCTTCTCTCTTCAACCACACCCGGCCCCGGACGGCGGGGCGGGCGGCGAGAAAAGGCGACGGGATCGCGCCAAAGGACGGCGCGCACCCAAAGGGCTGCAACGAAGTGGAAGAGCCGGGCAACGCCCGGCTTGCGCGACGGCCGAGCGGTCCCATAGCCGAGCGCCGAACGACACGCTGTCCGTGGCCGGCTCAAAACAACGCCGCCGTGCGGTCAGCGCGGCGTCCTCATCGGACAACGGACGCGCCCTTGGCCGAAGCCGCAGGCGGGGCGGCGTGCGCGCGCAGATGTGCTTAGCCGCAGCCCCGCCAAGACCAGCGAGCCAAGAGCGCAGCGCGGCAACCCAAGCAAACGCGCGACCTCTGGCGGCAGCCTGCCGCAGCCAGTGCGCGCTCATTTGAGGCCGCGCTCAACTTGCTTTCGGCTCTGTCCTTTTCAGGTCTCCCAGGCCTGATTGAGAACCACCGCTGCTAACGCCGATTTGTCATGCGGGAAAAATCGACCGTAATGCTTCGCGACAATTTCCGGGCTGTCCTGGATGGCATAGCCCGCTTGCTCGTAGGAGCCGGTCTTCTTGAGAACGTGCGTTGCCAACACATCGCGCACATTGTGCGGGCCGTGCGGAAGTAGGCCCTTGATCGCGCCGCGGCCGGTATAAGGATTATAGATGCCATAGCGCTGGATCTGACGTGCTCCCCTGAAATGTGACCGATTTTGAGTAGAGTCCGACACGAAGGAGTCGGACAGAATGAAGCGAAGCAGGTTCAGCGAAGAGCAGATCATCGCGATATTGAAGGAGCAAGAGGCGGGGATGCCGACGGCGGATGTATGCCGCCGTCATGGGATCAGCTCGGCGACCTTCTACAAGTATAAGGCCAAGTTCGGGGGTCTGGACGTGTCGGAGGCGCGGCGGCTTCGGGCGCTTGAGGACGAGAATGCGAAGCTGAAGAAGCTTCTGGCCGAGGCGATGCTCGACAATGCGGTGCTGAAGGATCTGACATCAAAAAAATGGTGACGCCCGGCGCCAAGCGGGAAGCCGTCGCATATGCTCGTGACCATCACGGGCTGAGCGAGCGTCGGGCGTGCAGCCTGGTCGGCGTGAGCCGCCGGGTGATCAGATATGAGCCAACGAGGCCGGATGACGGTGCTCTGCGGCAACGCCTGCGCGAGCTGGCGGCCGAGCGCCGCCGGTTCGGCTATCGTCGTCTGGGGTATCTTCTGGCGCGGGAGGGCATGCGCCCGAACCACAAGAAGCTGCTGCGCATCTATCGTGAGGAGGGACTGCGGGTCCGCCGCCGTGGTGGCCGCAAGCGGGCCCTGGGCACGCGGGCGCCGATGGCACTGCCGCAGGGTCCGAACCAGCGGTGGTCGCTCGACTTCGTGTCGGACAGCCTGGTGTGCGGTCGGCGGTTCCGCATCCTGTGCATCGTCGATGACTTTACGCGGGAATGTCTGGCGCTGGTGGCCGATACGTCGCTGTCGGGCATCCGCGTTGCCCGGGAACTGACGACGCTGATCGGCCTGCGGGGGAAGCCTCACATGGTCGTCAGCGACAACGGCACCGAACTGACCTCGTCGGCGATCCTGCGCTGGTCGCAGGAGCGTCAGGTCGAATGGCATTATATCGCGCCGGGGAAGCCGATGCAGAACGGCTTCGTTGAAAGCTTCAACGGACGCCTGCGTGACGAATGCCTCAACGAGACCCTGTTCACGTCGCTGGCGCATGCCCGCTTCGTGCTCATGGCTTGGCGATACGATTATAATCACGTCAGGCCGCACTCGAAACTGGGCGGGCAAACACCCGCCGAGATCGCCGGCCAATGGTCCTGGGGGCATGCCCCCAGGACCATTGCCATCCCATCAATCAACCATCATGAAGGAGCCGGACTCTACCTCTGACTGGTAACAATCAGGGGAGCACGTCAGATCGTCAGGCGCCAAGCGTCGTAGAAGCCGACCTGACTATAAGCGGCATTCTTCGTGGTCAGCTTCGCCGACTTCACGAAGAAGGTCTTCGGATCCTCAACGCGCCCAAGCAGAATTTGCCGATCGCGCTCGAGGTAGAGATCGATGAACTCATAGAGTCGCCCAAGATCGGGCAGCAGCAGGCGGTAAGGCTTCCGGCTGAAGAAGGACGAGGACGCATTCTTGAAGGCAACCGCCGGAATGAAGACCTCCCAACCGCCGGAAAGCTCATTCCATCGCAGTTCACCGCACTTCAGCTTTTCAAGCTGCTTCTCGCTGCTGTGGTGCCCGCCCCGGACGCAGAAGCGAAGCTGGCGCAGGTTCTTTTGCCGCAGGCCAAGATGCAGTCCGAAGCGCAGCATCAGAAAGGCGCGCACGGCCTCGGCCGCCGCTTTCGGATAGCGACGCGCACTCGGCAGCCGGTCCAGTATCTCCTCGGTGATCTTGCGATATTCGCCGACGGGGCTCTCAGCTTCAAGGATGGGCAATATGGGCTCGAAGGGATCGCGATGAACCTTCGCGACGCGCTGGACGTCCTTCTTTCGGTTCAGCGCATAAATGGTGAAGCGGTCACAGACCGCATCCCAGTCCCGCCGCGCCTCTTCGACTTCCGCAGCTGAAATCAAACCTTCAACGGGTTGCAGCGCATCTGCGAGGTCAGAGTGCTGCCGCATCCAGCCCGTCTTGTCTCTCGCAAGCGAGAGCGCGAAATCGAGCATGTTGATTTCCCAGCTCGTGTAGAAACCGCGGCGATCTTCGCGCCAATGGAGATACCAGTCCCAAAGAGACGGGAAGAGAAGCATGGCGAGGCACAGCCGATCGATAGGAACGCCGAGCCCCTTGATCTCGCCGCCGGCCGGCGACCGCAGCGCGCCGAAGAGCAACCCGAGATGCTCGAGTTTCTGCGATGCAGTCTCTTCGCCCCACATCCCCTGCCGTAGAAGCCCCGACGGAGCCAGGGTTGAGGTCTTGAACGCGATGAGGCGGCCGACTTCTTGCTGGAGATGCAAAGGTGCATCCCGGCACGCCAATTCCGTTCCCTCGTCCGGATCATCCTTAACGGAGCCGCCGCCGCCTCGAACACGGCCATCACCAAGGATTCCCGGAAAACGAAGCGAGAAGCGCTGTTGCGTCGCTTCGCGCTGGAAGCGCCGATAATCTGTGGCGCCCTCGATGATCACCGAGCGCACCCACGCCAATATCTCCTCGCGCTCGCGCTTGGGGCGTTTCGAGAAATCGCTCGGAAGGTGCCAGGCAAGCCGCCGACGCTCGGCGGTCGTAAGTTTCGCAATAGCAGGCCGCGCAGCGGCTCGGCCGCTCCGGTCCAGCTTCGCGTGGAAATAGCCCGTCGGCAGCCGATAGCGCCGCTCGATTCGTTCTAGGACGGCGAGGCTTTCTACGGTCCCTGGCGATTTTGCACCGACAGCCCAGGTCTGGATCGTCTTGCGGTCGATTTTGTCGCCGGGACGAATGATGGCGCGATGGAGATGATTGCAGCTGTCGCCGTGCCGCATCATGTGCAGCGAGAGCGCTTCCGGGAAAGTCGGTGGATCGGTCCAGTCCTCGGCCGACGGCTCGGGGTATTCGACAATCGGCTTCGGCTTGGGTCCACGCTTCAATTTGGGCCGAAGGACGGTCTCCGCTTCGTCACTGGCGGATATAGGGGATGGTCGTTCTGCCAATATTGTGGGCACGTTTGAAAAGCTCCTGAAATGGGGTGCGGAGCGGCGCCCGATGCCAGAAGCCTATTTTCAAAAGGAAAATGCGTTGTATCCCGGCCAAAGCAGCCACGCGACTGCACCGACAGGCGGAAGATATTCTCGGAATCAGATTCTGCGCGACGATGCTTGTCTTCGCCCCGGCACGCTGGTAGAGGCGCCCCTCGTTGCCGCTTTAGCTCAGTTGGTAGAGCACATCATTCGTAATGATGGGGTCACAGGTTCGAGTCCTGTAAGCGCACCATCGACCCCATAATTCAATGACTTAGATGGCGTGGACCGAGATGGTTCTTGCGGCTCGCAATGCTGCCCGCGACCCTCATGCCCGGAAAAAAGAATTGATCCGTTCCCGACGACCGGCGATTAGAACACCGGGGGGAGAATGACGCAGTCACGACTCTCAGGAAGGGCACGCAACAGCGCGCCGACTTGAGAGCGGACAATTCAAGCTGCTCCCGCACTCTCGTCAGTTCGGTAGATCAGAGAAGCTTGTGACGGCGCCACGATTTTCAGATAATCCTTTTGCAATACTCGGCGTCAGCCCCAGATCGCGGCGAAGCGAGATTAACGACGCTCACCAAGATGCGCTTCTCGATGCCGAGACCCCTGACGACGAGCGCAAGCTCGATATGGCGCGGCAAGCCCTTTTCACGCCGCGAGACCGTTTGTCGGCCGAACTGGCCTACCTTCTGGGGATGCGACCGAGCGATGCGCGCAAGGCACTAAGCTTCCAATCTTCGACGGAATTCGAGCAAGCTGCCAAAAATGCCGATGGCATTGCCCAGGCGAACCTCTTGGCAGAGGCCGCATCTCTCGCAACTAGCAAAGAAGGTGCCCGAGAAATTGTGGATCAACTTCTGGCGGCTCACGAGGAGATCGACGAAGGGGATCTTCACCGAACCGTCGAGGAGGAGAGATCGGTTTCCGGCTTCGGTACTGTTTCCCGTGCCGATCTTGGCAGCGAACTCAAGACAATCACCGAGCAGCATGCAGAAACAGCAATTGCAGCCTTCAAACGTTTTGACGCCCCTGCCGCTGAGGTCCTTCGCATTATCGAAGTGAGATGCGCCGCCAGCACACTTCGCCAGGACCGGCTGGCTATCGCCCTTCTAGCGCAATATGAACGTTCCGTCTCGACTACGCTCGAGAACGAAACATCGGCGATTTCCTCATTGCTGGACGAGTATGTCGAGGACCTTTCGGGTCGCGAAGCTTTCCCGGAGATCGAACGAAGATTGATTGATTGGGACAAGGTTGCCCAGCCGCTGCAACGGGCGGATGAGCATCTTGGCGCCGATGAAGTTCACTCCCAACGCCTGTACAAGGTCATTCGAAGGGCCGTGCTCACATTAGCCAATGAGCGTGAGCGTCCTTCGGATGCACTGCGTCTGAGCGAACTGGCTCAAAAGCTCTTCGCCGAGCTCCCAACCGCCGCGGCGCAGCTGGCGACGGATGTCGAGGCATTGGTTTCGCTCGAACAGGATCATCGGGTCGCATCAATCCTCATGCCATTGGCTGCCGCAGTTGATGCAGCGGAAGCGAATTTGAGCAAGATTAGCGCTACACTGGCACGGTCAGGCTTCACCGTTAATTCTCCTGATCCGATCGGAACGATACGACGCCTGTACGGAGAGATCGTCGATAATCAGAGAGATCAGAATGTCATAGCCGGTGCCGTGCGCATCGTTCGGTCCCTGTCGATCGCCCTCCACAATGAGCAGGAGGATTGCGATGGAGCGACCATCATTCTCGACTACCTGTTTCTGGTAGTCGATAGGCTGCCGAAAGAACTAGGGGCCGCTCTGCGCCGAGATCGCAACACGCTTGAGCGGACGACGGCATCCATTCGCTTGGCGGAGGCACTCAAATCCGGAAGGTTGAAGGATGCGAAGCTTCACTGCGCGATCCTTACCGAGAGCGACGACCCCGAGGAGCGGGCGCGTTTCATCCAAATACAACGACAAATCGACGAGAAAATCAGCTCCGCCCGCACCAGCTCGTTCGTAACCTGGGGTATCATTGGCCTCATTGCCGTCGTTGCAATCTACAGCAATTCCGGAAGCAAAGCAGACAGCGTTGCCGACGAGGCTGCCTACGCGAGTTCGGAGGACGCTTTCGTCGACGAGGCAGCCCAGGCTACGGACGAGCAATCATCCTATCCGAGCGAAGCCACCGCTACGTCAGATGACGGCATGGAGACACCCCCTGCCCCTTATTCAACGGCATCGCTCTCGATATCGGAACTTCGCTACTGTCTCAAGCAGACCGAACGGCTAGAGGCAGCGCGAACGGCCGTAAGCTCATATCCACAGCAAAACCGCTTCAATTCGGAGGTCTCGGACTTCATTAGCCGATGTGGTCGCTTCAATTACGATCAAAGAGACAAGTCGGTCGTCGACGGCGAAATTGCCGTTGAATCGGACCGGCTACGGCAAGAAGGCATCGAGCTGGTTGGGCGAGCCCCCTCGCCGACGCCAATTACTCCGCCCGCACAATCCTTTGCGCCCTCGAATCCCGGTACGCCGACGTTCGGGGATGCGGTTGATGCACTCGAAGAAAGTGGCACTGATGGACAATGATGTCGAAACCTGGGCGAACCTGGCTTCGGACTACTGGAAGTTGCTGCGCAGTTGCGAGCGAGTATCCGAAAGCCTCCCTGAGGGCAGGAGCGAACGGTTCGCGGCGCAGCTCCGTTTCTCGTCGGGCAGGCTTACGCAGCATCTCGCGGCTCTTGAAATCGAGCTCGCCACTTTCGAGGGCCAGCCATTTGGCCCCCAAATTCCGGCCGTGGCGATCAATCACGAAGAGTTCGCTGATGCGGATTCTTTAATTGTCGACAAAGCCATCGAACCGGCGATTATCTATAAGGGACAAGTAGTTCATTCGGCACGGGTGGCGATTAAGAAGGCGGACGACCATGTACCTCGGGATTGATCTTGGAACCTCAAATTCGGCGATAGTCGGTATCGATAGCGGCGGTATCCGGCTCTTCAAAACGGACGACGGGAAAGATGTGCTGTCGAGCATGCTCCACTTCGACCGGCGCGGTCATATGTCCGTGGGAACCCGCGCTCAGGCACAAGCGGAGCTCTCGCCGGAAAACGTCGCGCAGGGTTTCAAGCGGCTCATGGGGACATCGAGTACGATCGAGCTAAAGGGCGCGGAAAAAACGCTCACTCCTGAAGAAGCAAGCTCGGAGATTATCCGACAGCTCATTCGGCAGACGACGGCCGAAGCCGGCTCGGTCGAGGTGGAAGGCGCGATTATCACGATCCCCGCAGCCTTCAACCAGATGCAGTCAGAGGCGACGATCCGTGCTGCCAGGGAGGCAGGGTTGCCACGCGTCGGATTGCTTCAGGAACCCGTGGCTGCGGCCATGGCCGCCCTGGAAGGTGCGTCACGGCGTGATGGCCGCTTTCTCGTTTACGATCTCGGCGGCGGCACTTTCGACGTTGCGTTGGTTGAAGCCAGCGGCGGGGCCGTCAATGTGATAGCGCACGAAGGCATCAATATGCTTGGTGGCCGTGACTTCGACCGGAGCATTTTGGATTCCATCGTGCGCCCATGGCTCGCGGGCAAATTTGACCTGCCCGCCGACGCCTCGGTTCGTCCCGAATATCGGCGGATGTTTGGTATCCTGCGAATGAAGGTCGAGATGGCCAAAATCGAGCTATCTACCCGCGACAAAGCTATTGTCTTCCTGAGCGAAGAGGATGCGCGAACCACCGACGAATCCGGCGCCGAGATATACGCCGAAGTCGAGGTCACGCGCGCTCAGCTTGAAGGGCTGATCGCGGACCAGGTTAGTGACTCGATTGCATTGTGCCGTAAGATACTGACGGACAATGGGTTGAGCCAAGATGACATCGACCGGATCGTTTTCATTGGCGGACCGTCAAAAATGCCGGTCATACGCGAGACGGTGAGCCGCGAACTGGGGATTCCAGCGGACCATAAAACCGATCCGATGACAGCCGTTGCGAGAGGCGCCGCAATCTTCGCAGAGAGTCGCGATTGGGGAAGTCCGACGGGGCAAAGGAAAAGCGCACGCGGAACCATAGCGGTCACCGGAAAGCTTGAACTGAATCTGGCATTCACGGCGCGAACGTCGGACGAAAATGCGCGGTTGCGTATCACCTCCGACACGCGCGGCCAGACTTATCGCTATCAAATTACAGGGCCACAAGGCTTCGATAGCGGAATCGTCAACTTCGACGGCAGTGCCTCGCTCAGCCTTCCTCTCCCACACCTCGGCGCTCATCAATTCCAGTTGTCCATTACCGATCAGGACGGCCGTCCCGCATGTGCCACCCAAACCATAGAATTTCACAGATCGGCAGCGACTGCGGCCGCCATCCACGCAACTCAAACCGTCTCGGTCAAGGTCGCGGACGGCCCTGCGTCCGAGCGCCGCAACATTCTCGTGCCACTCATTTCGAAAGGCACGCCGCTACCGGTCAAAGGCACGTCGTCCTATCGTCTTCGAGAAACGTTGACCGGTGGCGTGTCCTCCCATTTCGACGTTGAATTGTTCAATCATGCAGAGGGTGTCGGCGACCCCCTGCTGAACCTGTCCGTTGGCGTTTTTCGCGTTCACGCAGACGACATCCTTGATCAAGGCGACACGTTGGTTGCGGGTTCCAGCGTCGAGATCCATTGGAGCATGGATGACAATGGTTTGATCAATTGCGAAATTGCTATTCCGGACCTTGGAATTCATCTGGACAATAAGAGCTTCTATGTCCCGCAAGCAAACCACGAACGCTTCGACGGTGACGAGGGAGGGCAACTCGCGTCCAAGAAGCTGAACGAAGCGCAGGAAGCCCTCTCTCACGCGAGGTCCGCTCTCGGCGCGTCGCCTGAGCTGGACCGAATGGAGCGGAGGCTCGCGCGCCAGCAGGATCTCCTCGACAATTCCACTGACGCCGAAGCCCGGCGTTCGGTGACAGAAGAAGCGCTACACGTCCAACAGGAGCTGGCCAGGCTTGGTGATGCACCTGAGCATCGCAAAGCAATTCTGCTCGAAGAGATCGACCGGATCGAGGAAGGTGCGGCCGACCTCATCGACAAAATCGAGGCAGAAACGGCCCAGCGCCTTTCCATCCTGCTACATTCGGCTCGCGAAGAACTCAGCAACGGCAATTGGAAGAAGGCCAGAGACCTCGTCGAACAGGCGCACGCGATCTTTCAACGCGCCCTATTTCAACAACCCGCCTTCATTGCGGCCGTCTTCGAAAACCTCCGTGACGAGCGGTTCTCCGCGCTCGACAAGGGCCTGCACGATCGTCTCTCCCGCGAAGGCGAAGCGGCGATCTCCAACGGTGATGTGGAGGGGTTGCGAGATGTGGTCGGGCAGATGTTCGGAAATCGAATGCCGACTGAACACTCTTCGAAGGGCGTCTCGATGCTCGCTGGCCTTCTGCGATAGGGCGTACGAACCTTGATCGGACGGATATGAAAAACGGTGTAGCTCGGCGGTGATCAACCAGCTCCGAAAGAGGTTCCGATCACTTGCCGACGACTTCTTTTTCATGATCCACGATGGGCGTGCACGGCAAGTTGCGGCCTCACAAGCCGCGATCGACTACGCGACTGACGAGTTGGAGAATAGCCTGGCTGACGCACGGGCGGAACTCGCCGTCGAGCGCGAGCGATTGTTCGGCCAGAAAATTCGTGCCGCGCGCGCTGAACTGGATGCGGGGCGGCGACAACAATCTCGTCTCACTCATGAGCTGTCGGTGTTCCAGACGGACTACCCCGCCAAAATCAAAGCGAAACTTCAGACCCTGAATCTCGTGAGACACGAACTCTCACTCGTTGTGGAAGCCATCGAACAGGCCCGCGGGGACGTCGCCGAGGCGAAGCATGACATCGACCGCTGGCACCGACGAGCTAATTCGCGACTTCCTCTTTATGGCAAACATGGAAAGGAAATTCCTAACCATCGGTTTTTCTCATTCAGCAAAGCGGACCTGAGGTCTGCACATCAAAGGCGAGAAACTGCCCAAGCATCTCTCGACGGCGCGAGGTCCGAGCGCGATGCGGTAAAGTCGAGAATGCGCGGCTGCCAGATCGCAATCAGGGTGCTCAACGCCGATCGAAATCTTCGACGCAAGCTTATCGCGGAGGGACACTCCTGCGCTAGCATCCGCCGGGATCTCGACGGAGCGAGAGTAGAGGTCGAGCGGCTGGAGGCCTGGGAGCAGAGCATTCTTCAATCTGAGTGCCAATTTTGCAAAAATGGTCCTCAAGCCAGATCCATACTCGCCATCGAGGCTCAAATTTCGGAGCAGTTCGCCCGGCGCAAGGAGAGAATGGCTTTGTTCGACACCCCCGAGGAGCGCGCAAGACGTCGTGCGCGCTATTCCGACCAGACAGCATGAGCAAATCACCCGCGGCTCTGATGTCCTCCGTCCGCGGACAGAGGACATCAAACCTAACCGCCCTTTAAGCTATCCCAAGTGGAGGCCATCGACATAATCCGTCAGAGTGCTCAAACCTGAGGTTGATCGGATCAACTCGATCGGCCGGCCACCGAGATCAAGGTTCTCGCAGTGCAGCCAGGAAACCACAGCTTCATCGCTGCCTAACTCTCGGTTCAGGCTGTCAAACAGCCGCACGAGATATTGACCGGCCCGAAAGGCCGGTTCGGGTCGAGCGAGTCGGAATGTCCCGTTACGCAAGTCCGTTGCGCGATTGCCCGCTATGCCGAGGATCTCTCCAAGCAATTCGTCACCGATGCTCCAGATCGCAGCAACGCGCGCCACAGCCTCGGACAGCACGCGGCTCTGCGCGTCCGACGATGTCTCCATCATCTCCTCTTTCCGATCCACGGTCAGTCCTCCAGCAAGGCAGTGATCGCCGCTTCATCATCGCTGCGCAGCGCATCCAGATAGTCGCTCCACCATTGGTGCATCCGTACCCGCTCCTCCCAATAGGGCGTCCGGTTATAGATGCGGCGGATCTGATTGTTGTCGGCATGCGCGAGCGACCGCTCGATAGCATCGGGGTTCCACTTGCCGCACTGGTTGAGAAGCGACGAGGCCGTCGCGCGAAATCCATGGGACGTCAAATCCCGCGGCCCGTAGCCCATACGGCGATAGGCCGCATTCATCGTATTCTCGCTGAGCGGTCGCTTCCACGTGTGGAACGCCGGAAAGACATAATCCTTGCCGCCGACATAGGGCCGCAGCTCTTCTAAAAGGGCGATCACCTGCCGCGACAACGGGACATAGTGGGGCCGCCGCATCTTCATGCGCTCCGGCGGGACAGTCCAGACGGCCTTCTCGAAATCGAACTCGGCCCAGCGCGCGAGCCGCAGCTCGCCGGGCCTCGCCATGACGTGCGGCAACATCTTGCAGGCGAGCAAGGTGATCGGATAGCCCGAGTATCCGTCTAGCGCGCGAAGGAACCCACCTACCTCCTCCGGCTCGACGAGCGCGGCGTGGTGCTTCGGCCTCGGTGCAATCAGCGCACCGCGCAGAAGCGTTGTCGGATCGGAGTCCGCTCGTCCCGAAGCGGCGGCATAGCGAAACACACGGCTCGCAAAGGAACGGCAGCGACGCGCCGTCTCGAAGTGCCCTTGGGCCTCGATTTTCTTGAGCACCGCGAAGAGATCGACGGCTTGCAGGTCCGCGATGGGCGTGCCCGCGATCGGCCTAAGCTTTTCGAGAAGCCACTTCGTCTTCTCAATCGTCGCTTCGCTCCGGCCTTCCTTGGTGACCATCTCGATATATTCCTCGGCGAGATCGCCGAAACAATTCGAGGCCTTGAACTTGCCGACGAGCTTGTGACGCTTGCGTTCCGCGAGCGGATCGGTCCCCTCATGGATCTTCAGCTTGGCCTCGTCGCGCTTGCGTCGGGCTTCGGCGAGGCCGACATTCGGATAGGCGCCAAGCGCAATGCGCTTCTGCTTTCCATGCATGGTGTATTTGAACCGCCACAGGCGCGCACCGGTCGGGTGCACCTCAATGTAGAGGCTGTGGGCGTCGGAGACTTTGTAGACGCGATCCCGCGGCTTGAGGGACCTGATTTGAACATCGCTAAGAGGCACGGCTCAACTCCTTTAAAAGGGTTAGGACCGGCACCAATCACAGCGCTCGAGGCGAACGGGCCATCGAGCAAAACTCACTCCAAAAAGACGGGCCATTATGGCTTTTTTGATGGCCCGTTTCGGAGTGAGATTGTGTGAGACACCCTCGGATAATTCGGAACAAAACCCACGGAAAACTAACAGATTTCCGGGATTTTGTCGATTGCCCTGAGAAGGGTAAATGGTGCCCAGAAGAGGACTCGAACCTCCACGACCTTGCGATCGCCAGCACCTGAAGCTGGTGCGTCTACCAATTCCGCCATCTGGGCACGGGGTAGGAGCGGGCGCTTAGCGGCGCCGTGCTCGGCTTGTCAACCGCGCTGCGCATATCGAGGCATATTTTATCGGCAATCGACGGTTTCGCGCGCGCGGCGGCGCCCTGCCCCTTGCCCGCCGCGCCGCTTCGCGGCATGGGAAGCGCCTGGATGCCGCCCCGGCGGCTTTAGAGAATCGGATACAGGCGGACATCATGCAGAAGCTCGACGGACAGTTGATCACCGTTTTCGGCGGCAGCGGCTTCCTCGGCCGCTATGTCGTGCAGCGGTTACTCGCGCGCGGCGCGCGGGTGCGCGTCGCCGAGTGCGAGCCGCGCAAGGCGCTGTTTCTCAAGCCGCTCGGCGGGCTCGGCCAGACGCAGTTCGTCGCCGCCGACGTCCGCGATGCCGCCAGCGTAACGCGCGCCGTCCAGGGCAGCGACGCGGTGATCAACCTCGCCGGCAGCTTCGACGACATGAAGGCGGTGCAGGCCGATGGCGCCCGGCATGTCGCCGCCGCGGCGAAGGCGGCGGACGTCCGCGCGCTCGTTCACGTCTCGGCGATCGGCGCCGACCCCGAAGGCGCATCGGCCTATGCACGCAGCAAGGGCGCGGGCGAGGCCGCGGTGCGCGCCGCCTTCCCCGCCGCCGCGATCCTGCGCCCGTCGATCCTCTTCGGCCGCGAGGACCATTTCATCAATCGCTTCGCGGCGCTGATCCGTCTGGCGCCAGTCGTTCCGGTGATGGCGCCGAACACGAGCCTCCAGCCCGCTTATGTCGGCGACGTCGCAGACGCGGTCGTCGCGGCGCTCGGCGACACCGCTGCGGGCAAGATTTTCGAGCTCGGCGGGCCCGAGGTGCTGACGATGGCGGCGCTTCAACAGTGGGTCGCGTCAGCCACCGGACGTAAGCGGTTGTTCGTCGAGCTTCCTGACGCGGTGTCAGGCGCGATCGCGACGGCTTTCGGCTGGGCGCCGGGCGCGCCGATCACCAAGGATCAGTGGCTGATGCTCCAGCGGGACAATGTCGTGGCGGAGGACGCCGCCGGGCTTGGCCAGTTCGGCATCGTTCCGACCTCACTCGACGCGGTCGCCGGTGGCTGGCTGGTGCAATATCGCCGCCACGGGCGCTTTGCCCAGACCGCCTGACGGCCGCCCGCATCAAATCGCCGCTGGCAAAATCGCCCTGCCCCCCGTAGGTCAAGCGATGGATGGGGGCGTCCGGCGAAGGTCGGACGCCCCTTCGCATCCTCGCAACCTTGATATGGGAACTCCATGAGCATCTGGCTGACCGCGATCATCCTCGGCATTGTCGAGGGGCTGACCGAATTTCTTCCCGTCTCGTCGACCGGGCATCTGATCCTCGCGACCGAACTGCTCGGCTATGACGCGTCGAAATGGGCGGTGTTCAACATCGCGATCCAGCCGGGCGCGATCCTGGCGATCGTCGTCCTTTACCGGCATCTCTTCTGGGACATGGCGGTCGGCTTCTTCCGGCGCGACCCGCAAGCCATCGCTTTCGTATGCAACCTGCTGCTGGCCTTCATCCCCGCGGTCGTGCTCGGGCTCGCCTTCGGCGACCAGATCGAGGCGCTGCTGGAGAATGCGACCGTCGTCGCCTGGGCGCTGATCATCGGCGGCATCGGCATATTGCTCGTCGAGCGCTTCGCGAAGCCGCGGGAAAGCGGTGGAGTCGCGGCGCTGTCAGTGCGCCAATCGGTCATCGTCGGCCTCGTCCAGTGCCTCGCGATGGTCCCCGGCGTTAGCCGCTCCGGGGCTACGATCATGGGCGCGATGGCGCTGGGCGTCGACCGCAAGACCGCCGCCGAATTCAGCTTCTTCCTCGCGCTGCCGACGCTGACCGGCGCGACCGTGCTCCAGCTCGCCAAGCATCACGACGCGATCACCCGGAACGATATCGGGCTGATCGCGGTCGGCGCGCTGGTGTCGTTCGTCGTCGCCTGGGCGGTGATCAAGGCCTTCCTGGCGGTGGTCACCCGCTATGGCTTCGGACCCTTCGCCTGGTATCGAATCGTTGTCGGGGTGGCGGCGCTGGCGTGGCTCGCTGTCAGATAGGTCCGAAACGATACCAATATGCGAAAGATTATTACACGCCGCCGCCGTGAGGTCGATTTTCCCTAAATTAAGGTCAGTAATACTGTCCTGATTGCGATTTTAGTCGTGACAGGCGAATTCACGCCATGCCATCGCCCTTGGCAACGAAGGGGATACTGCATGGCTTCCGAACGCATGCTCCAATTTGTGGGGCGTGACCAATCCTATCCGGACAAGCGCTCGCCCGAGGAGCGCGCGCGCGATTTCCGCGAGATCGCCGAGCGCTACGCGGCGCCTGACGCCGATGCGCAGGCGTCGCGCTGCTCGCAATGCGGCGTGCCCTATTGCTCGGTGCATTGCCCGCTGCACAATCATATCCCCG
This sequence comes from Sphingopyxis sp. DBS4, assembly GCF_024628865.1. Taxonomy (NCBI): domain Bacteria; kingdom Pseudomonadati; phylum Pseudomonadota; class Alphaproteobacteria; order Sphingomonadales; family Sphingopyxidaceae; genus Sphingopyxis; species Sphingopyxis sp. DBS4. The sequence continues at coordinate 1,172,484 of NZ_CP102384.1, read as the reverse complement.
ACTGGCTGCGCCTGACCGCCGAAGGGCGACTGCGCGAGGCCTATGAGCTCAGCAACGCGACCTCGACGATGCCCGAGATTTGCGGCCGCATCTGCCCGCAGGATCGCCTGTGCGAAGGCAATTGCGTGATCGAATTTTCGGGCCATGGCGCGGTGACGATCGGCAGCGTCGAGAAATATATCACCGATACCGCCTGGGCCGAAGGCTGGGTCGAGCCGATCCGGGCGGGCAAGCCGACCGGCCAGTCGGTCGGCATCGTCGGCGCGGGCCCCGCCGGGCTGACCGCCGCCGAATATCTGCGCGTCCAGGGGCATGAGGTGCATATCTACGACCGGCACGACCGCGCCGGCGGGCTACTCACCTATGGCATCCCGGGCTTCAAGCTGGAGAAGGACGTCATCATGCGCCGCATCGAGCGGCTGGAGGAAAGCGGCATCCGCTTTCACCTGGGCTTCGCGGTCGGCGAGGATGCGACGCTCGACCAGCTTCGCGCGAAGCACGACGCGATCCTGATCGCGACCGGCGTCTACAAGGCGCGCGAGATCAACGTGCCGGGAAGCGGCGCCGAAGGCGTGATCGCCGCGCTCGACTATCTGATCGCCTCGAACCGCAAGAGCTTCGGCGACGAGGTTCCGGCTTTCGACGACGGCCGCCTGAATGCAAAGGACAAGCATGTCGTGGTGATCGGCGGCGGCGACACCGCGATGGACTGCGTCCGCACCGCGGTGCGTCAGGGCGCGAAGTCGGTCAAATGCCTCTATCGCCGCGACCGCGAGAATATGCCGGGCTCGCAGCGCGAGGTCGCCAATGCCGAAGAGGAAGGCGTCGAGTTCGTCTGGCTCTCCGCCCCCGAAAGCTTCACCGCCGACAAGCATGTGAAACAGGTCGCGGCGCAGGGAATGCGCCTCGGCGCCCCCGACGCGAGCGGCCGCCGCAGCCCCGAGCCCGATCCGGGCCGCAGCTTCGACCTGCCCGCCGACATGGTGATCAAGGCGCTCGGCTTCGATCCTGAGGAGCTGCCGCACCTGTTCGGCGCGCCCGACCTGTCCGTCACCCGCTGGGGCACGCTACGCGTCGATCATCAGACGATGATGACCAGCCTGCCGGGCGTCTTCGCGGCCGGCGACATCGTGCGCGGCGCCAGCCTGGTCGTCTGGGGCATCCGCGACGGCCGCGATGTCAGCGACCAGATGGCAAAGTGGTTGAAAGCGAAAGCGAAAAGCGAAAAGAAGGCGGCATGACCAACAGGGAAGGAAAATTGATCATGTCGACCTGGAAAACCATGCTGCTCGCCGGCGCCATGGCATTCGTGCCCATGCAGGCTTTCGCCGCGCCCGAGGAGGCCCCCGATGCCGAAATCGTCGCCCCCGCCGTCGAAAGCGATGAAGGCCACGGCATGAGCGACGAGGCCATGATGGCCGACGCCAAGGCGAAGATGCAGAAGGAAATCGATCAGGCTGTCGCGATGATCGAAAAGATATTCGGCACCGACAAACTGCCGCCGATCGCGCCCGCACAGCTCGCACTCGCGCAGCAGACGACGACCGCGCTGGTTCCGCCGGGCAGCCTGGAGAAGATGCTCGACAATCTCTATGGCAAGCTTTTCAAAGGATTGATGGACGAATTTGGCGGCACGTCCGACCTGATGCTGTCGATCAAGACCGGCGTTGAGAGCGAGAAGATCGCCGCACTCGACGATAAGACCAAACTGGCGGCGGCTGGCATCTTCGATCCCTATCGCCAGCAGCGCGAGGATCAGATCACCAACATCGTCAAACCCCTGATCAGCGAGGCGCTGACCGATCTCGAAGGGCCGATGCGGAACGGGCTGGCGCACGCCTATGCCCGCAAGTTCACCGCCCAGCAGCTCGGCGAGATGAATGCCTTTTTCGCGACCCCGGCCGGCAAGGCCTATAGCTCGGAATGGATGGCGCTCCAGGCCGATCCCGAACTGATGCTCGCGATGATCAAGGCGGTGCCGCCGCTGGTGGGCAAGTTCATGGATCGCGGCTCGGAGATCGAGGCCAAGTTCAAAGATCTGCCCAAGGAAAAGCAACTCGCCGACCTCAGCGACGCCGAACTCGCGAAGCTCGCCAAGCTGATGAAGGTCAGTGTCAAGGAGCTGAAGGCGCATCGCGACGAGTGGAATACCCCGGTCGAGGAAGCGACCGAAGCCACCGAAGCGGTTGATGCAGCGGCCGACGCCGCGGCGGCCGATGCCGATGCAGCAGCGGATGCGGCACAGGCCGCGGCCGATGCCGCCGAAGCGACGGTAGACGACCCCGCCTACAACCGCGACAATTGGTCGGAGGCTGACCGCCAGCGCGTCGAGCAGCTCGAGGAAGCGGCGAGCAACGCCTCGTCGGCCGCCTATGATGCCGAGGAACAGGCCGTCGCCAACGCTCGCAAGAAGAAGCCGTCGACCTAAGACCCCATTCTCATCCCGGCCTTCGCCGGGATGAGGAACCGGGAAGCAGACCCGTCAGGACGAATATGATGACCCATTACCCCACCCCCGATCACGCGCGGCTTGCCGAAAGCGGCATGTATCGCCCCGACCTCGAATCCGATGCCTGTGGCGTCGGGCTTGTCGCGGCGACCGACGGCAAGCCGTCGCGCCGCGTCGTCGAGGCGGCGATCGAAGCCCTGCGTGCCGTCTGGCACCGCGGCGCGGTCGACGCCGACGGCAAGACCGGCGACGGAGCGGGCATCCATGTCGACCTGCCGGTCCGCTTCTTCGACGATGCGATCGCGGCATCGGGGCACAAGGTGCGCCCGAACCGCCTCGCCGTCGGCATGGTCTTCCTCCCGCGCACCGACCTCGGCGCGCAGGAGGAGTGCCGCACGATCGTCGAGGCCGAGATCATCGACGCGGGCTTCACCATCTATGGCTGGCGCCAGGTGCCCGTCGACGTTTCGGTGATCGGCGACAAGGCGCAGCAGACGCGGCCCGAGATCGAGCAGATCATGATCGCCGGGCCGCTGCCCGACGAACAGTCGGTCGCCGAGTTCGAAAAGCAGCTCTATCTCGTCCGCCGCCGCATCGAGAAAAAGGTGATCGCGGCGCAGATCCACGATTTCTACGTCTGCAGCCTGTCGGCGCGCTCGATCATCTACAAGGGACTGTTCCTCGCGGAGAGTCTGGCCGATTTCTATCCCGACCTCACGAACAAGCTGTTCGAGAGCCGGGTCGCGATCTTCCACCAGCGCTATTCGACCAACACCTTCCCGCAATGGTGGCTCGCCCAGCCCTTCCGCTGCCTCGCCCACAATGGCGAGATCAACACGATCCGCGGCAACAAGAACTGGATGAAGAGCCACGAGATCAAGATGGCGAGCCTCGCCTTCGGCGAGCATTCGGAGGATATCAAGCCGGTGATCCCGGCGGGCGCGTCGGACACCGCGGCGCTCGACGCGGCGTTCGAGACCTTGTGCCGCGCCGGCCGCGACGCGCCGACTGCCAAGCTGATCCTCGTCCCCGAAGCCTGGGGCCATGACGACGACATCCCCGACGCGCATAAGGCGATGTACAGCTACCTTGCCAGCGTGATGGAGGCTTGGGACGGCCCCGCCGCGCTCGCGATGACCGACGGCCGTTGGGCGGTCGCGGGGATGGACCGCAACGCGCTCCGCCCGCTGCGCTACACGCTGACCGCCGACAATCTGCTCGTCGTCGGCTCCGAAAGCGGCATGGTGCTGCTGCCCGAGGCGAGCATCCGCAAGAAGGGCCGCCTCGGCCCCGGCCAGATGATCGCGGTCGACCTTGACGAGGGCACGCTCTACGAAGACCGCGCGATCAAGGACAAGATCGCCGGCGACGCCGACTATGCCGCGCGCGTCAAGGGCTTCCGCACCATGGCCGACCTGCCCAAGGGCGGCAAGGCGACGCTCGAGCCGTGGGACCGCGCCGAACTGCTGCGCCGCCAGGTCGCGGCTGGCCTCACCATGGAGGATATGGAACTCATCCTCTCCCCGATGGTCGAGGACGCGAAGGAAGCGATCGGGTCGATGGGCGACGACACCCCGCTCGCGGTCATCTCCGACAAGCCGCGCCACGTCGCGCAATTCTTTCGCCAGAATTTCAGCCAGGTCACCAATCCGCCGATCGACAGTCTGCGCGAGCGGCATGTGATGAGCCTTAACACGCGCTTCTCCAACCTCGGCAATATCCTCGACGAAAAGGGGCAGAGCGCGCACGTCCTCGTGATCGATTCACCCGTCCTCGTCGGCGACGACTGGGACCGGCTGCGCGCCTATTTCGGCGATGCCGTCGCCGATATCGACTGCACCTTCGCCGCCGGCAGCGACGCATCGGCGCTCCGCGAGGCGATCGCGCGCATCCGCCGCGAGGCAGAGGATGCGGTGCGCGCCGGGCGCAGCGAATTGTTCCTGTCCGACCAGAAGATCGGCGAAGACCGCGTCGGGGTCGCGATGGTGCTCGCCGCCGCCGCGGTCCACACCCATCTCGTCCGCAAGGGCCTGCGCAGCTACGCCTCGATCAACGTCCGTTCGGCCGAGGTGCTCGATACCCATGCCTTCGCGGTGCTGATCGGCGTCGGCGCGACGACCGTCCACGCCTATCTCGCCGAAGCCGCGATCGCCGACCGCCACGCGCGCGGCCTGTTCGGCGGTGACCTGTCGCTGGGCGACTGCCACCTCCGCTATCGCAAGGCGATCGACGACGGCCTGCTCAAGATCATGGCGAAGATGGGGATCGCGGTGGTCTCCTCCTATCGCGGCGGCTATAATTTCGAGGCGGTCGGCCTCAGCCGCGCGCTCGTCAACGACCTCTTCCCCGGCATGCCCGCGAAGATTTCGGGCGAGGGCTATCAGTCGCTGTTCATCAATGCGACCGAGAAGCATGAGGCCGCGTTCGACGCCCGCGTCACCACCCTGCCCGTCGGCGGCTTCTACCGCCATCGCGCGGGCGGCGAGACGCACGCCTATTCGGCGCAGCTCATGCACCTTCTCCAGACCGCGGTCGCGACCGACAGCTACTCGACCTACCTCCAGTTCGCGCGCGGTATCGCCGACCTGCCGCCGGTCTATCTGCGCGACCTGATGGAATTCAACTATCCGGCGCAGGGCGTTGCGCTCGACAGCGTCGAGGCGATCACCGAGATCCGCAAGCGCTTCGTCACCCCCGGCATGTCGCTGGGCGCGCTGTCGCCCGAAGCGCATGAGACGCTGGCGATCGCGATGAACCGCATCGGCGCGAAAGCGGTGTCGGGCGAAGGCGGCGAGGCGAGCGAGCGCTACCAGCCCTATGCCAACGGCGATAACGCCAACAGCAACATCAAGCAGATCGCGAGCGGCCGCTTCGGCGTCACCGCCGAATATCTCGGCGCCTGCGACGAGATCGAGATCAAGGTCGCGCAGGGCGCCAAGCCCGGCGAGGGCGGCCAGTTACCCGGATTTAAAGTCACCGAGTTCATCGCGCGCCTGCGTCACTCGACGCCGGGCGTGATGCTGATCTCACCCCCGCCGCATCACGACATCTATTCGATCGAGGATCTGGCCCAGCTCATCTACGACCTCAAGCAGATCAACCCGAAAGCGCGCGTCTGCGTCAAGCTCGTGAGCTCGGCGGGCATCGGCACCGTCGCGGCGGGCGTCGCCAAGGCGCACGCCGACGTCATCCTCGTCTCGGGCAACACCGGCGGCACCGGCGCTTCGCCCCAGACCAGCATCAAATATGCCGGCACCCCATGGGAAATGGGCCTGTCCGAGGTCAATCAGGTGCTTACGCTCAACGGCCTGCGCCATCGCATCCGCCTGCGCACCGACGGCGGGCTCAAGACCGGCCGCGACATCGTGATCGCCGCCATATTGGGCGCCGAGGAATATGGCATCGGCACTTTGAGCCTCGTCGCGATGGGCTGCATCATGGTGCGCCAGTGCCATAGCAACACCTGCCCGGTCGGCGTCTGCACGCAGGACGAGAAATTGCGCGCGAAGTTCACGGGTTCGCCGGAGAAGGTGATCAACCTGATGACCTTCATCGCCGAGGAAGTGCGCGAAATTCTCGCCAAGCTCGGCTGCCGCAGCCTCGACGAGGTGATCGGCCGCACCGAACTCCTGCGTCAGGTCAGCCGCGGCGCCGAGCATCTCGACGACCTCGACCTCAATCCGATCCTTGCCAAGGTCGACGCGCCCGACGAGGAACGCCGCTCGCAGGGTCCGAACTTCCGCAACCCGGTGCCCGACAGCCTCGACGCGCAAATCCTCAGCGACGCGAAGCCTTTGTTCGAGCGCGGCGAGCGGATGCAGCTCACCTACAATGTCCGCAACACTCACCGCGCCGTCGGCACCCGCCTGTCGGCCGAGGTCACCGCGCGCTTCGGGATGAACGGGCTCGCCGACGACCATGTCCAGGTGCGCCTGCGCGGCACCGCGGGCCAGTCGCTCGGCGCTTTCCTGTGCAGCGGCATCACCTTGGAAGTGTTCGGCGACGCCAACGACTATGTCGGCAAGGGCCTGTCGGGTGGGCGCATCATCGTGCGCCCGACCGTGTCGAGCCCGCTCGTCAGCCAGCACAACAGCATCGTCGGCAACACCGTCCTCTATGGCGCGACCGCCGGCACCCTGCTCGCGGCGGGTCAGGCAGGCGAGCGTTTCGCGGTCCGCAACTCGGGCGCAAAAGTCGTGGTCGAGGGCTGCGGCGCCAACGGCTGCGAATATATGACCGGCGGCACCGCCGTGATTCTCGGCCCCGTGGGGTCGAACTTCGGCGCGGGCATGACCGGCGGCATGGCTTTCGTGCTCGACACCGACGCCGGCTTCGAGCGCCGCGCGAACGGCGAATCGATCGTCTGGCAGCGACTTGCGAGCGGCCATTGGGAAGCCGTGTTAAAAGCCCTCGTCGAGGAACATGCGCACGCCACGGGCAGCAAATGGTCGGCCGAAATCCTTGCCGATTGGGACCGTTGGCGCGATCGTTTCTGGCAGATATGCCCGAAGGAAATGCTGAGCCGCCTCGCCCATCCGCTGACTGAAGAGACGATGGAGGTCGTTGCCGCGGAATAGGCAACGCCTTTCACCATCGGCCATCGTCGCTATCGGGATGCGGCATTAACGGAGTGCTGACACCTTCCTCCTATGCGCGATGAGCGCCTGGAAAGAATGGCTGGGCTGAAAAGGCTATGCAATGATGTCCCCCGGCCTCTCGCACCGGATCAACGCCCGTTTTGGCACCACGCGCGGCCTTGTACGGCTGATCCTGTCCTATGGCGAAACGACGCTGGGGTTAGCCTCAGTCGAGGAGCCGGATGCGGAGGCGGTGCGGCGGCTCGTTTTCGTCTGCCACGGCAATATCTGCCGCAGCGCTTTCGCCGACGTTGCAGCGGCCGAGGCGGGGCTCGCCACCGCTTCCTTCGGTCTTTCGGCTTCGCATGGCGCGCCGGCGCACCCGCCGGTCGTCGCGATCGCCGGGGAAATGGGGATCGATCTTAGTCGACATCGCGCCACGGAGCGCGAGGCCTATCAGCCGCAGCCCGGCGATCTGCTGCTCGCGATGGAAGCGCGCCAGCTTCGCCGGATCGCCGCCGACGAACGGCTCGCGCATCTGCCGCGCACGCTGCTCGGCCTCTACACCCGCCCGGTCATGCCGCACCTTCACGACCCTTACCGGCTGAACGATCCCTATACGCGCGCCTGTCTTCAGCGGATCGCCGGCGCAATCCCCGAGCTCAGCTCCCGCTTCCCAAAAGCCGCGCGATGATCCCGGCCAGATCGGCCAGCGTCGGCACCGGATCGGAGAATTTGGCCACATAATAGCCGGTATCGAACCGAAAGAAATCGGCCGCATAGGTGGTCAATTCACGCAATTTTTCGCCCGCCGGCAGGTCTTTGGCCCGCAGTTGATCGACCAATCGCTTGGTATCGGGCAGCACATAGCGGGCGCGATGGTCGCGATACCCCGATGCCAATTGGCCCGCGACACCGCCCACGAGGCTGCGATAGAGCGCGAAGGCGAAATGCGCCCCGCTCTGGCTGGCAAGCGGCAGGCTGCCCCACAATCGCCCATTGACCTCCATCAACCAATAGCGGCCGCTCGCCGCGTCGTGGCGATATTCGACCATCGCGGGCCCTTCCCACCCGATCGCACGCAGCAAGGCTTCCGATTTTTCCATCTGCGCGCGATGGTCGGACAGCGGCACCGACCGACACAGGGTCGATATGCCCCCGCTCGCGGGATATTCGCGCAGCCTTTCATGCTGAAAGCGCAGCGTTGCCCGGCCGCCTTCCATCATCAGCATCTGGCCGAAGCCATAGCCCTGACACCAGCTCTGGACGAGCGGATAGACGCCGAGCGGATCGTAGCGTCGCAGGATCGCGACCAGCGCTTCGGCGCCATCGGCGCGCTCGGCCTTCTCGAAGCCGATGCCCGCCGCTTCCAGCCGCTCCCACATCGCGGGCGGATCGCTCCATTTCAGGATAACCGGATAGGCAATATCCGCCGCCTTCGCCTCGAAATCCTGACCGGCCAGCGGTTGCCAGGTGTCGGGAACCTCGATTCCCGTCTCGCGCGCCCGCGCCAGCGTGTTGAGCTTGTCGAGCACGAGGTCGAGTTGTTCGTGCCGGGGGCTGGCGATCCGGCACCCGCCGATCGCAGGCGGCATGTCGGCGAGTTCGAGCAGGTCGGCTTCGCTGATCGGGATCACCGCCCCCGCCCCGCTCGCCGCGACGACCTCGGGCAGCCAGTCGGCTAGCGGAACGCCCCGGGGGCGCAGGATATGCTGGCGGGTGTAACGCGAATGGCCCCCGATCGACCAGCGCGAGCGCCCGGCCGCGATCACCGGCACGCCGTGCGCCCCCAGTTCGCGCACCACCGTCAGTCCGATGCTGCTGTCGACGCCGAGGACGATGGCCGGGGGCAGTCCCCGATCGCGGGTCATGCCGGGCGGAGCCGGCGCTCGTAGCGCCACGTGCCGATCATCTGCTCGGCCATGCGCAGCCCGGTTCGCACCGTGCTCGGCCCCAGTCGCGGCGACGACGCCCGACCGGTCCGCGGCGCCGCAAGCGTCGCGAAGCCGCGCGATTCGATCCGCGGTTCGCGCGCGATATGGCGGCAGAGTGATTCAAGGCGGCGCATCACCATGCGGTTGGGCCGCTGCCGGTCGCGCGAGAGCATCTCGAAACTATGGGTGACGATCATGAACAACGGCGCGCCGGACTCGCAGGCATGGTCGAGCGCGGCACTCATTTCGCGCGACGACAGCGCGCAGACCTGCGCGGGACGGAAATGACCCGGTCGATCCTCGATGCCCGAAACGGGTATTTCGATCAGCGATCCGACCGCCACCGGGTCGGACGCCGCCACTGGCAGGCTGATCGCGCATCCGCGCCCGGCATAGTCGGGATTGAAGCTGCTGTCCCAGCTCAGTCCCAGCGCCTCGAGCGCGGCGAGCGTGCGATCGTCGGCGCCGAAATTCCCGGCGCGAAAGGCGGTCGGAGCGGGCGCGCCCGCCTGTACCAGCGCGTCGCGCGCCCAACCGAGCAGCGCGATCTGGTCGGACAGCGAGAAATCGCCGATATTGCGCCCGCGCCGTCCCTCGACCGGCGAATCCTTCGCCCATTCCAGCCATTCGGTGTGGATGTGAAGCTGCACCTCGTGCCCGCGCGCCAGGATCGGCTCGATCATCCGCGCGACGATCTCGGGGCCGTGGACGAGGCCCGGCATCGGATCGACGAAGAAGACCCCGCGTACCCCGTGGCGGTCGAACCGGTCCATCTGCCAGCCGACGCCGAACGCGCCCGCCGCCGTCTCGCCCAGCACCGATTGCCGCAGATTCTCCTCGACCGGCAGGCCGTTCGCCTGCCGCCCCGCGGACAATTCGGTGTCTATCGTGATCAGCGCGGCAACGCTCATATCATCTCATTCCGGTCGCAGATGCGAAAGCTGCCCCCGTCCTAGCAGCGAATAGCTCATAAATCGGTAACGCGGGCGGCGGTCAAGGGCGGTGATTCCGTGGCAAGTCAGACATTTGTCGTACCTCCGCCTCCTGTCGTCGCAGCGCACCCAGGCGTTCAGCGCAGCGAAAGCGTCTTCTCTTTATAGGCACCCTTCGCTTTCCCCATCCCGAAAGGATGAAGCCGTGCGCCTGACCATCGCTGCCCTTCCCCTGCTGGCACTTCTCGCACCGCTGCCCGCCGCCGCTGCCGACCCTGCGGCCGGACGCGCCGTCGCGACGCTCAACGATCCCGCGATGCAGAACCGCATGGCCGATACCGTCACCGCGCTCGTCGGCGCGTTGATGCAGATGAAGGTCGGCCCGCTCGCCGAAGCCGTCGCGCGCGTCGATCCCGAATCCGACGCGGCCTATATCCCGCCCGACGCCACGGTCGGCGACATCGCCGGACGCGATCCCCATTATGCCGAGCGCATGGGCGACGACGTCCGCGCCGGCACCCGCATGGCCGGCCACGCCGCCTCGGCGCTCGCGGCTTATGCCCCCGTTCTCAAGGATATGGCACGCGATCTTGCGGCGCAATGGGAGCGCGAACGCGCGGCCGCGCGGCGCTGAGCATCTTGCCTTCCGTCATTCGCATAGCCGTTGCGCCCGGCGCCTCCCTGCCGCTATGCCGGACCCATGTGGCAACTCTATCAATTCCCGCTCTGTCCCTTTTCGCGCAAGATCCGGCTTTTGCTGGGGGAGAAGGGAGTCGGCTATGAATTGGTGCGCGAATCGCCATGGGAGCGCCGCGACGAATTCGTCGACCTGAACCCTGCGGGGCGCACTCCCGTCATGGTCGATCAGGACCGCGGACAGGTGCTGATCGACAGCAATGCGATCGCCGAATATTTCGAAGAGACGGTCGAGGGCAAGGCGATGATCAACGGCACCGCCGCCAGCCGGGCCGAGATCCGCCGTCTCGTCGCCTGGTTCGACCAGGATTTCTATTATGAGGTCACCGGGCCTTTGCTGTTCGAGCGGATGCAGAAGCGCATCGTCCACCGCCAACCGCCCGACGGCGGCGCGCTGCGCGAGGCGATGAAGGCGGCGAACCAGCATCTCGACTATATCGACTATCTGATCGACCACCGCACCTGGCTCGCCGGCGCGACGATGAGCCTCGCCGATCTGGCGGCCGCAGCGCATATCTCGGTCGCCGACTATCTCGGCGGCATCGACTGGACCGGGCACGAGCAGACCAAGGGCTGGTATTCGGGCCTCAAGTCGCGCCCCAGCTTCCGCCCCCTTCTCGCCGAGCGGATGGAAATCATCACGCCGCCGAAATATTATGAGGATGTGGATTTTTGACGCGCCACGGAATGCGAAGCGTTCCGAAGCGTCAACCCCCGCGAAAGCGGGGGTCGGTGGCAGCCTGATAGCACCACAGCGGAATAAACCGACAGCGGCCCCCGCCTTTGCGGGGGCGACGTCACGTTAAATAGGGACTGTCCCTATTTATTGTGCCGCGCCGCGATCAGATAGTTGAGTGCCTCGCTGCCCCCCAGCTTGAAACCGCGCGCGGGTGACGGCGACAGGCCGGTGCGGTCGATCACCTCCAGCCCGGCGCCTTCCAGCAATCCCGCCAATTCCTCGGGCTTCAGGAACTGGTCCCAGTCGTGCGTCCCGCGCGGCACCGCGCCGACGCGCTCGGCCGCCTCGACGAGCAGCAGCTTCGACCATAGGGTGCGGTTCGGGGTCGACAGGATCATCAGCCCGCCCGGCGCGAGCCGCGCCGCGAGTTCGGCGACGAAGGCAGCGGGATCGGTCACATGCTCGACGACCTCCATCGAGGTGACGAGGTCGAACTGCGTCTTCTTCCGGCTTCCGTTCGTGTCGAGCGAAGTCGAGACACCTCGCGTCCGTGCGCGGCCGACGGGCATCTCGACTTCGCTCGATGCGAACGGATTTTGAGAATCCAGCGTCGCCAGTTCGCCCGCGACATAGGTAATCGCCAGCCCCTGCCCCGCCGCATGACCCTGCGCTGCGACGATATTCTCGGGCGCCGCATCGACCCCCGTGACCTTCGCGCCCATCCGCGCCAGCGGCTCGGCGAGCAGCCCGGCACCGCAACCGACGTCGAGCGCGCAGCGCCCGGCGAGCGGGTGGCGCTCGCGCGCATCGACCTGCCAATGCATGTCGATCTGTTCGCGAATATAGGCAAGCCGCACCGGGTTCAGCCGGTGCAGCATCGCCGACGAGCCGTGCGGATCCCACCAGTCGGCGGCGAGCGCGCCGAAATGGGCGGCTTCATTCGGATTGATCGTCGCGGCGCTCATGCTTTGCGATGTGGCACCGCGCCTTCACCGGCGCAAGAAAATCACCTCCATGGAGTATAAATTTAGATGTCTTGCGACCGATTGCCCCGAAAATTTGGATTTTCGTTTCCCATCACAAGAAAATTTACTCCTCTAAGGGGTATCCCCGCCTTGCCATCGCCCTCCCCCTTCCCTAACAGCCGGACGCCGCAGAAATCCAAGTGGTTGCGGCGGAAACCAGTTTTCGAAAAGGCGGGGCGAGATGGCGCGGATCGTGATGAAATTCGGGGGCACGTCGATGGCGGGCACCGAGCGGATTCGCACCGTCGCGAAACTCGTCGCGCGCGAAGTGGGACAAGGCAACGAGGTTGCCGTCGTCGTTTCGGCGATGGCCGGCGAGACCGACCGGCTCGTGGGTTTCTGCCGCGAGGCGAACCCGCGCTACGACCCCGCCGAATATGACGTCGTCGTCGCCGCGGGCGAGCAGGTCACCTCGGGCCTGCTCGCGCTGACGCTTCAGGCGATGGGCGTCCCGGCGCGAAGCTGGCTCGGCTGGCAGCTCCCGATCCGCACCGAGGAAGCGCACGCGCGCGCGCGCATCGCGGGGATCGACACCGGCGCGTTGCTCGCCGCGATGGGCAAGGGCGAGGTCGCGGTGATCCCCGGCTTTCAGGGCATGATGGACGACGGCCGCGTCGCGACGCTCGGCCGCGGCGGGTCGGACACCAGCGCGGTCGCGGTCGCCGCGGCGGTGAAGGCCGACCGCTGCGACATCTATACCGACGTCGACGGCGTCTACACGACCGACCCGCGCATCGTCGCCCGCGCGCAGAAGCTCGACTATGTCACCTATGAGGAAATGCTCGAACTGGCGAGCGTCGGCGCCAAGGTGCTCCAGACCCGCTCGGTCGGCCTCGCGATGAAGGAGGGCGTGCGCGTTCAGGTGCTCTCCAGCTTCGTCGAGGGCGACGAGGCGCCGAAGCAGGGCACTATGATCGTCAGCGACGAGGAAATAGAGGAACTTCAAATGGAACGGCAGCTGATCACCGGCATCGCCCACGACAAGAATGAGGCGAAGATCATCGTCACCCGCGTCCCCGACAAGCCGGGCGGCGTCGCCAACATCTTCGGCCCGCTCGCCGCGGCCGGGATCAATGTCGACATGATCATCCAGAACGTCGGCCGCGACAAGGGCGAGACCGACGTGACCTTCACCGTTCCCGCCACCGACCTCATCCGCTCGATCGACCTGCTCGAAGGGTCGAAGGAGAAGATCGGCTTCAACCGCATCCTGTCCGACGACAAGGTCGCCAAGGTCAGCGTCGTCGGCGTCGGCATGAAGAGCCACGCGGGGGTCGCGAGCACGATGTTCCGCGCGCTGGCCGACCGCGGCATCAACATCCAGGCGATCTCGACCAGCGAGATCAAGGTCAGCGTGCTGATCGACGAGGATGAAACCGAACTCGCGGTGCGCGTGCTGCACACCGCCTATGGTCTCGACGCCGCCGACTGATCCTATTCGGCGGCGACCGGCTGCAACCCGCCCGCGCGGCGGCGCAGCCGGACCTGCCCGATCCATTGCACGACGCTGAAATGCACCGCGAACAGCGCGGCTTTCGACGCGAGCGGAAACACGCCGACGAACAGCGGCCACCAGGCGGTGAAGCCGATCGCGATCACCAGATTGGCGACGGCGGTGAAAAACATCATTGCCGCCCACACATAGCCGAAGCGATCCATGACATCGCCGACCAACTCGACCTGCTCGGGCGGAATATAACGGTTGAGCCAGCCGCGGCGCAACATCGCGGCGCCGACGATCAGATAGACGACCGAGGGCTTCGCCATCACGAAGCGCGGGTCGCCGGTCAGCATCGTCGCGGCGGCCGAGAAGACCACCATCGCAAGACTGATCCACTGGAGCGCCGCCACCGGCCGCCCGCGCGCAAGCTCGTGGCCGACCACCGCCACCGCGACCACCATCCCCGCGATCGTCGCGGGAACGATCCCCACCCCGACGCCGAGCAGGACGGCAAAGACGATCACGCCCAGCGAATCGAAGATCATCGGCCCGACGGCATAGAGCAGGTTGCGCATGGCTCGTCCTTTTCGCGACTCAATGTTGTCGTCGTAAACATTGCCTGCGAGGCCGCGGCAGGTCAAGTTGAAATTTACGGTGTCAACATTGAGGCGGACAGAAAGATTCGGAGTCCGGATCGAGTCCGGGATGACGAAGATCTGGAAACGTCCGTTTTCGACCGATTGAGGACGCCCGGCATCTCCTAACTTTGTCATCCCCGCGAAAGCGGGGACCCAGAGCGTGCGTCGGCTAACCCCACACTGGGTTCCCGCTTTCGCGGGAATGACGAAAGTGGGGAGTGTCCGCTCTCCACCCCAATGCCGCCGCCCCCAGATAATCCTTTCCTACATTCTCCCACCATGCTCCAAACTGACGGATGGAGCACACGCCGCCGCCATCGCCTTCGCGCGGCACACGACCCGCTCACCTCCCCCTGCCCGCCCGTCTTAAAGCGACAAAGGAGACAATATGGACGCGCACGTCCGTATCCTTTGTCGCTTTAAGCCCAAAAGAAAGGCCCGCCCCCGGGCCCATATCCCCGGAGGCGGGCCCACGACCCGTCATCCTAACCGCCGCCGGTCCCGCGGCATGATGCGGGACCGGCAGGTCCGCAGATTAGCCGACGTCGAAACGGTCGGCGTTCATCACCTTGACCCAGGCCTTGACGAAGTCGCGCACGAACTTCTCCTCATGCCCCTTCTCGGCATAGACTTCGGCGGTGGCGCGAAGCTGCGAGTTGGAGCCGAAGATCAGGTCGGTGCGCGTCGCGCGCCAGCGCTCGGTGCGGCCGCCGCGGTCGTAGCCGATGAACTCCTCGTCGCCGCTCGCATCGACCACTTCCCAGATCGTGTCCATGTCGAGCAGATTGACGAA
This sequence comes from Sphingopyxis sp. DBS4, assembly GCF_024628865.1. Classification (NCBI taxonomy): domain Bacteria; kingdom Pseudomonadati; phylum Pseudomonadota; class Alphaproteobacteria; order Sphingomonadales; family Sphingopyxidaceae; genus Sphingopyxis; species Sphingopyxis sp. DBS4. The sequence goes on along the minus strand of NZ_CP102384.1, from coordinate 1,157,320 downwards.
GAAGTCGGTGGTGAGTTGCCCGACGCGGTTCGTGAACACGCCGTGCCTGCTGCCGCCCTGGTTCGCGCCGAGGACGCGCAGGCCCCCGACCAGAACCGTCAGTTCGGGCACCGACAGGCCGAGCAGCGACGCGCGATCGAGCATCAGTTCCTCGGTCTTCACGCTGTGCTTGGTGGCGAGATAGTTGCGGAAGGCGTCGGCCCTCGGCTCCATCACCTCGAAGCTCTCGACGTCAGTCCACTCCTGCGCCGCGTCGCCGCGGCCGCCGGTGAAAGGCACCGCGACGTCGAAGCCCGCATCCTTCGCCGCCTTCTCGACCGCCGCGCTGCCCGCAAGGACGATCGCGTCGGCGAGCGACAGGCTGCCGCGCAGTTCATCGATCTTGCCGAGCACTTTCGCAAGCTCGGCCGGGTCGTTGACCGCCCAGTCCTTCTGCGGCGCCAGCGCGACGCGCGCGCCGTTGGCGCCGCCGCGAAAGTCGGTCTTGCGGAAGGTCGAGGCCGACGCCCAGGCCGCCTTGACGAGTTCGCCGACGGTCAGCCCCGAGGCGAGGATCGCACTCTTGAACGCCGCGACGTCACCGTCCGACGGCTTGCTCCCCGCCGGCACCGGGTCCTGCCAGATCAGATCTTCAGCCGGCACTTCGGGGCCGAGGTAGCGGACCTTCGGTCCCATGTCGCGATGGCAGAGCTTGAACCAGGCGCGCGCGAAGGCGTCCTTGAACGCTTCATGGTCGTTCCTGAACTTCTCCGAAATCCGGCGCAGTTCGGGGTCCATCTTCAGCGCCATGTCGGCGGTGGTCATCATCGTCGGCACCTTTTTGCCCGGATTATGGGCGTCGGGGGCCATGTCCTCTTCTTTCTGGTTGATCGGCTGCCACTGCTGCGCGCCGGCAGGGCTCTTCACCAGCTCGTAATCATAGTCGAGGAGCAGGCGGAAATAATTTTCCGACCACTCAGTCGGCGTGTTCACCCACGCGCCCTCGATGCCGCTGGTGATCGCGTGCGCGCCCACCCCGGTCTCGAAGCTGCTCGTCCAGCCGAGCCCCATCAGCGAGATGTCGGCGGCTTCGGGCGCCGCGCCGACCAGGCTCGCATCGCCCGCGCCATGCGCCTTGCCGAAGGTGTGGCCGCCGGCGGTGAGCGCCACCGTCTCCTCATGGCTCATCGCCATGCGCTCGAAGGTGATCTTGATGTCGCGCGCCGATTGCAGCGGGTCGGGATTGCCGCCCGGCCCTTCGGGATTGACGTAGATCAGGCCCATCTGGATCGCCGCGAGCGGGTTTTCGAGGTCGAGTTCCTTGTCGGGGTCGATGCGCGTCTGGACGCCTTCGTTGACCCATTGCTCCTCGGCGCCCCAATAGATATCGCGCTCGGCCTCATAGACGTCCTTGCGACCGCCGCCGAAGCCGAACACCGGGCCGCCCATCGATTCGATCGCGACATTGCCGGTCAGGATGAACAGGTCCGCCCACGAGATCTTCGCGCCATATTTCTGCTTGATCGGCCACAGCAGGCGCCGCGCCTTGTCGAGATTGCCGTTGTCCGGCCAGCTGTTGAGCGGCGCGAAGCGCTGCTGCCCGCTGTTCGCGCCGCCGCGGCCGTCGGCGGTGCGATAGGTACCCGCGGCGTGCCACGCCATGCGGATGAAAAAGGGGCCGTAATGCCCATAGTCGGCGGGCCACCACGGTTTGCTGTCGGTCATCAGCGCGGTGATGTCGGCCTTCAGCGCCTGATAGTCGAGCGACTGGAAGGCCTTGGCATAGTCGAAATCCTCACCCATCGGATCGGGCGAGGCGCCGTTCTGGGTCAGGATGTCGAGCGGCAGCGCGTCGGGCCACCAATCCTTGTTCGTGCGGCCGAGCAGTGAGCGGAAACGGTCCTTGCCGCCAAAGGGGCAGCCTGTCTGGGGGGCGTTCATGCAGTCTCTCCTCTCTTATGGATATTATGCGGTCATGATGCGGCGGAATGACGCGAGCGTGACGCAGACGCCCGCTTCATCGGCCTTGCCGGAAACGGTCGGCGCGTACGGACGTCGAGTCGATGGCGTCATCCTTTCGTTCTTGCCGGGTCAGGTTACGCCGCACCTCTCAATCGACCTAAACGAATAAGCCGGACATAGTCATCGAACGAACCGATCAGACGCGGGCCGGTTGCCTCTATGGGAGGGGTCCGTCCCGCTCCGGCCACGGCCCGGCGAAGTCCCGCAACATTGGCCGCCGCGGCGGGTTGCTGAAGGGTCGCGACATGATGGCATGGCGCGGCAGCAGGAGTATGGAAAGTGGCTAACAACCCCAACCAGCAGAACCACAAGAACCCGCAGGCGGACCGCGACGAGGAACAGCGTCGCCAGCAGCAACAGCAGGGTGGTCAGGATCGCCAGCAGGGCGGCCAACGTTCCGATCAGGATCGGAACAGGAATCCGCAGCAGCGCTGATCCAGCCTGCGTGAAAAAGGGCCGCCCCCTCGCGGGAGCGGCCCTTTTCCTTTGCGGTGGGACAGCCCGCTCAGAAACTGACCTTGACCGTCCCGCCCCAAGTGCGGGGATCGCCCGGCAGGCCGACGATCAGCCCGGTATTGCCCGGTCCGACGCTGAGCTGGTCGATATAGTCCTGATCGAACGCATTCCGGACCCAGGCGAAGAGGTCGAGGCCATTCTCGGTCCGGAACCCGGCGCGGAAGTTCGACAGCGAATAGCCCTTGACCCAGGTATAGGCCGACGGCGTCGGGTTCGACGACCAGTCGGACCGGTAGCTGCCGTCGTAACCGAAATAGAATTGCCCATCCTGGTCGAAGAGCTTCGATTCGGCGTTGACCTCAGCCCCGAAGGAAAAGGCCCATTTGGAAACCCCCGGCAGCCGCTGGCCCGAAATGTCGCAGTTCGGTGGGCTGTTCGTCCCGCCCGACTGCTCGGGCGCGCACGGCGCATCGACGAATTTCACATATTTGGCATCGGTATAGGCGCCGTTGACATAGGCCCGGAAGCGTTCGCTCGGGCGGATCGAGAAATCGCCCTCGAAGCCCTGCGTCCGCACCTTCCCCGCATTGGCAAGATAGCCGCGCAGCACGCCGAACTGGCCATTGTTCACATTGGCCTGGAAATTCCGGATATCGCTGCGGAAGGCGGTGAGGTTGAAGGTGGCGCGGCGGTCCCAAAACTCGGCCTTGATCCCCGCCTCGTAATGATTGACCGACTCCGGCTTCACCGTCGCAGCGCCGAGCAGCGGATTGTTGTCCGCATCGTTCGGCACGCCATTCTGGTTGATGCCGCCCGATTTGAAGGTCTTGGCATAGGTCGCATAGAAAAGCAGATCGCGCGTCGCCTTGTAGGTCGCGGTCAGGTCGTAGCTGAAGTTCCAGTCGCTGAACGCGGGCGCATATTCCTGCGGCGCGAACACGCCGAGCCGCGCGAGCGTGACCGCATCGGTCGGCCCAAAGACGACCGGCGTTCCGTCGCCTGCAAAAACACGCCGCTGATAAAAGCCTTCCTTCTTGTCATAGTTCAGCCGGACGCCGGGCTGAATCGTGAACTGGTCGCTGATCTTCCAGCTCGCCTGCCCGAACAGCGCGGCGCTGGTGTTCTTGAGGAACTGGGTGTTGATCGCGGTCAGACCGTCGAGCACCGACGGGTCGTTCGCCAGCGCGCTCGTCGGATTGAGCGTCCAGCGGCTCGACGCCGGGCCATGCTGCTCGGTCCCCTGCGTGTCGATGCGCTGGTAATAATAGAAGCCGCCGAGCACGAAGTCGAAGCGGTCGCCAGTGTAATTATAGCGCAATTCCTGCGTATACTGGTTCTGCTGCGACGGGTTCTGCGACTTGGTGACGATCGGCAGGCCGGTGAAGTCGCGGTCGTTCTCGGGCTGCCAGTCCCAATAGCGCCACGCGGTAACCGAGGTCAGCGTGCCGGGGCCGACGTCCCATTTGACGCGCAGCGCGACGCCGCCGATCTCGTTCCCCGCATTGAGATTGGCGTCGAGGTCGGTCAGCCGGTCATAGGGGTTGGTGCTCGGCACGACATAACCCTGCGCCGCGGCGAGCGCGGCATATTGGCGGTTCGTCGGGCGCTGCGTCTCGCCGGTGCGCACGAACACCGACGCGCAGCAGACCGCATCCTGCTTGTTCCAGTCGCCCGAAAGCGTGATCGAAAGATCGTCGTTCGGCTGCCACAGCAATTGACCGCGAATGCCGATATTGTCCTGGCTCTGAACCCAGCGGTCGGTCGTGACGTTATAGATGGTACCGCGACGGCTGGTCGACGAAATCGCAACGCGCGCCGCAAGATGGTCGGTGAGCGGGCCGGAGATCGCGGCCTTCGCCTGCTTGAAGTTCAGATTGCCGATGCTGACCTCGGCCTTGCCCTCGAAATCGAAGGTCGGCTGGTTGGTCGTGATGTTGATCGCGCCCGCGGTGGTGTTCTTGCCATAGAGCGTTCCCTGCGGCCCGCGCAGCACCTCGATCTGCGCGACGTCGAGGAAGTCGAAGGTCGAGGAGGCGACGCGCGAATAATAGACGTCGTCGACATAGATGCCGACCCCCTGCTCGATCCCGTCGTTGGTAAGTCCGAAGGGAGCGCCGATGCCGCGGATGTTGACCGCGGTGTTGCGCGGGTTCGACGAGTAAAATTGCAGCGTCGGGGTGAGCTGGGTCAGACGGCCGACGTTGAAACTGCCGGTATTGTCGATCTGTTCGCCCGCGACGACCGAGATCGCGATCGGCACATCCTGCGCAGTTTCCTGGCGGCGGCGCGCGGTGACAAGAATGTCGCCGCCATAGCTACCGCCCTCGACCTGCGCAGCGGTGGTGTCGACGTCCTCGGCATCGGCAGCGGTTTCGGCGGCAAGTGCCGGGGTTGCAGCGAGCGCGAGAAGCAGGGTGAGCGAGACGGAGGCGGCCGGCAGGCGCCGGCGGGCAGACGGATATTTTGCGGTCATGACAATTTCCTGTTGCAAGAAAATTGCCACATCCGGCGGTCCGGTCTGCGGCATGAAATATGGAACGATCCCCTTTCGGGGGAATGAAGTCAGTTCGGGTAGCGGTGGCGTTCGGTGACGTCGACCTGCACCAGCCGCCCCTCGTGGACGGTGAGCTGGATGGCGCCGAACTTCAGCTTTTCAAGCGCGTCGAGCACCGTCTGGACGGCGCGGGGCACTTGCTCGGACCCGCCTTTGGCGGCCTCCTTGAAGGAGCTCATGCAAATTTCCTTTCCCTGTGGATTCGCTCCCCAAGCATATGCCAAGTGATTTAGTTGACAATGATTGATTTGCTTTCTGCGCCGAAAGGCCCGGTTGTCGCGCCGAACCGAGTCCCGCGCACGGCGGGACGAAAGCGCGATTATCGCAATCCATTGCGCCCGCGCGCGACTGCTGGCAAAGGCGCTTTCGATGAGCAATCTTAACGATCTTATGGCGCGCGGAACCGTGCTTCTCGGCAGCGATTACGCCATTTTGTGCGGGGCAATGAGCTGGGTCTCGGAGCGCCATCTGGTGAGCGCGATCAGCAACGCGGGCGGCTTCGGCGTCATCGCCTGCGGTGCGATGACACCCGAACTTCTCGATGCCGAGATCGCAGCGACCAAGACGCTCGCGACCCGCAATTTCGGCGTCAACCTGATCACCATGCACCCGCAACTCTTCGACCTGATCGACGTCTGCGCAAAGCATGGCGTCGGCCATGTCGTCCTCGCAGGCGGCCTGCCGCCCAAGGGAAGCCTTGAGGCAATCAAGGCATCGGGCGCGAAGGTCATCTGCTTCGCGCCGACGCTGGCGCTGGCGAAAAAGCTCGTCCGGTCGGGCGTCGATGCGCTGGTCATCGAGGGCATGGAGGCCGGCGGCCACATCGGCCCCGTATCGACGAGCGTGCTGGCGCAGGAAATTCTGCCGACGCTCGCGGACGAGGTGCCGATCTTCGTCGCCGGCGGCATCGGCCGCGGCGAGGCGATCGCCGGCTATCTGGAGATGGGCGCTTCGGGCGTCCAGCTCGGCACGCGCTTCGTCTGCGCGACCGAAAGCATCGCGCATCCCGCTTTCAAGAAGGCGTTCATCCGCGCCTCCGCGCGCGATGCGGTCGCGAGCGTGCAGATCGATCCGCGCCTGCCGGTGATCCCGGTTCGCGCGCTCAAGAATAACGGCACCGAGGCCTTTACCGCCAAGCAGCGCGAGGTCGCGAACCTGCTCGACACGGGCGAGGTCGACATGCTGGAAGCGCAGCTTCAGATCGAGCATTATTGGGCGGGCGCCCTGCGCCGCGCGGTCATCGACGGCGACGTCGAGGGCGGTTCGTTAATGGCAGGGCAATCGGTGGGTATGGTAACGTCGGAGGAGAGCGTTGCCGATATCATCGCGGCTTTGGTGCAACAGGCCGAAGCCGCATTGCACGCACGGGGTTGAGGCCGCATGTTCGCGGTTGGGGAGAATTTCATGACTATGTCGCGCAAGATCATCATGGCCGGGCTGCTTGCGAGCGTCGCCGCCTGCGCACCCAAACCGCCGCCGCCGCCGCCTCCCCCGCCGCCGCCGGTCACGATCGTCATTCCGCCGCGGCCGTTGCCGCCGGGCTATGCTTCGCTGACGCAGATACTGCCCGGCCGCGGGATCGACGGCCATTTCGTCACCGCGAACAGCAATATTTCGGGCGACCGTGCCTTCTGGCAGCTCAAGATCGGCCTCAACGTCGCGGCGATCGGTTGCCGCGGCACCGAGGAAGCAACGCTGGTGTCGGCGTATAACAATATTATCAAGGCCCATGCGAAGATCATCAAGTCGAGCGAAAAGGCGGTCATCACCCAGCTCGGCAAGGAGAATGGCAACAACGGAATCGCCCCGCGCGATCGCTTGTCGACCCAGCTCTTCAATTATTTCGCACAGCCCCCCGCACAGCGCGCCTTCTGCGCCCGCGCCAACGAGATCGCGCAGCTCGTTTCCTCGACGCCAAGCGCGCAAGTCATCGAGCAGGCGCCGGCGCAGCTCGCGCGGCTCGATCAGCCATTCCTCGATTTCTATGAAGCCTATGCCCAGTATCAGCTCGACGCGGCGGCATGGGACGCGAAATATGCGCCACCCCCGGCGATCATGACCACTCCGGCCGTGACGCCTGCAGCGCCCTATGGCCCGGCGTCTCCCGAAACGACGACGTCGGCGACGCCACCGGCGACCAACCCCGGCGCCTGATCGCGACAGGAAATTTCGCGCGCGCCCTTGGCGGCGGGGCATCGCATCTGTTAGCACGGACGGGACATGACCAACGCCCCGCCTCCGCCGACGTCGGCCGCCCAGTCGGCGCGCACCATCCTGACCCGACTGCACGAGGTCATGGCGGCGCGCAGCAATGCGCAGAGCAAGCTCAATCAGGTCGTCGGCATCATCGGCGAATGCCTGCACAGCGAGGTCTGCTCCATCTATCTGCTGCGCGACGGAACGCTTGAACTCTATGCGACGCGCGGCCTCAAGCAGGAGGCGGTGCACGTCACCCGCCTCGCGCTCGGCGAAGGCCTTGTCGGCACGATCGCCGCGCAGATCGAGACGCTAAACCTCGACGAGGCGGCGGCGCACCCGGATTATTCCTATCGTCCCGAAACCGGCGAAGAACTCTTCCACAGCTTCGCCGGCGTGCCGATCATCCGCCGCGAGCAGGCGGTCGGCGTGCTCTGCGTCCAGCATAGCGATCCACGCCGCTATGAAGAGATAGAGATAGAGACGCTGCAGACCGTCGCGATGGTGCTGTCCGAACTGATCGCCAACGCCGATCTGGTCGACACCACCGCGCGCATCGACGCCGCAGCCGCCGATCAGTCGGCGCAGCGATTGTCGGGGCAAAAGCTCGTCGACGGCATGGGCGCGGGCATCGCGGTCTTTCACCAGCCGCGCATTACCATCGAACATACGGTCGCCGACGATGTCGAGGCCGAGCGCCACCGCGTCTATGCCGCATTCGACAAGATGCGCGAACAGATCGACCGCATGACGAGCCAGGCCGAATTCGGCATCGGCGGCGAGCAGGAAGAGGTTCTCGAGACCTACAAGATGTTCGCCTATGACGAGGGCTGGTCACGCCGGATCAACGAAGCGATCGACAGCGGCCTGACCGCCGAGGCCGCAATCGAGCGCGTCCAGCAGCGCACCCGGATGCGGATGCGCCAGATCGACGATCCGCTGCTGCGCGATAGGATGCACGATCTGGAGGATTTGTCGAACCGACTGATCCGCATCGTGTCGGGGCAGATGGGCACCGCGGCGCAGATGGGCCTACGGCAGGATTCGATCCTGATCGCACGCAACCTCGGCCCCGCCGAACTGCTCGAATATGATCGCCGCCGGCTGAAAGGCGTGGTTCTCGAAGAAGGGTCGCTGACCGCGCACGTCATCATCGTCGCGCGCGCCATGGGGGTTCCGGTCATCGGCCGCGTCCGCGACGTGCGCTCCTCGATCCGTGAGGGCGACCTGCTGCTGCTCGATGCCGGCGCGGGCACCGTCCACGTCCGCCCGACCCAGGCCGTGCAGGATGCCTTCGACGCCAAGCTCGAAATCACGCAAAAGCGCCGCGCCGATCTGGCCGCACTGCGCGATCTGCCCGCGATTACAAAGGACGGCGTGCCGATCGAGCTGATGATCAATGCAGGGCTGCGCGAGGACGTCGCCGCGCTCGACCTGACCGGGGCGCGCGGCATCGGGCTGTTCCGCACCGAATTCCAGTTCCTCGTCTCGGCGACGCTGCCGCAGCGCGAGCGGCAGCAGCGGCTCTACCGCGACGTCCTCGACGCGGCGGGCGACCGGCCGGTCATCTTCCGGACGGTCGATATCGGCGGCGACAAGGTGCTGCCCTATATGAACATGGAGGATTCCGAGCAGGAGGAAAATCCCGCGATGGGCTGGCGCGCGCTGCGCCTGGCGCTCGAACGCGAAGGACTGCTGAAGGTACAGGCGCGCGCGCTGATGGAGGCGGCGGCCGGCCGGACGCTCAACGTCATGTTTCCGATGGTATCGGAACCCTGGGAATATGAGGCAGCGCGCGAGCTGTTCGTCAAGCAGCGCGCCTGGCTCGCGAGCCACAACAAAAAGCTGCCGGTCGCGATCCGCTATGGCGCGATGCTCGAAGTGCCGGGGCTGGTCGAGACGCTCGATCTGATGCTGCCGCATCTCGACTTTCTGTCGATCGGCACCAACGACCTCACCCAGTTCCTCTTCGCCGCTGATCGCGCGCACCCGCGGCTTGCCGAACGCTACGACTGGCTGTCGCCGACGGTCATGCGCTATCTCGCGCGCGTCGTGAAGCTGGTGTCGGGCAGCAAGGTCACACTCGGCGTGTGCGGAGAAATGGCGGGACGTCCGTTGGAGGCGATGGCGCTCCTCGGCCTCGGCATCGAACGGCTGTCAATCACGCCGGCGGGGGTCGGCCCGGTCAAGGCGATGATCCGCTCGCTCGACCTGGGCGCGCTACGCGCGGATATGCCGGCCATCCTGGCCCACCCCGCGGCGGACCCGCGCGGACAATATCAGGATTGGGCCAAGGCCCATAAGGTCGATCTGGGCGACTAGCGCCGGTCAGTGCTGCTGGACTCGAATAATGTTTATGATATGTTCTCATCAGAAGGAGAGCGATCATGACCGAATCCCCCACCCGAGCCAGCGGCCAGTGCCATTGCGGCGCGATCCGCTATTCGATACCGACCGCGGTCGAACATCATGCGCTGTGCCATTGCCGCGACTGCCGCCGCCATGCCGGCGCGCCGATGGTCGGCTGGGCGCTGGTCAATCAGGCCGATCTGGAGATGACCGGCACGCCCAAAATCTATGTATCATCCGAACATGGCCGGCGCCATTTCTGCGCCGATTGCGGCACCGGCCTCTTCTATACCAACGAGGCGATTTTTCCGGGCCAGATCGACGTCCAGTCGGCAACGCTCGACGATCCGGACCTGATCCCCGCCGGCGCGCAGATCCAGATTGCCGAGCGCATCGGCTGGATGGAGAAGCTGGACGAAATGCCGACGTTCAATCGCTATCCGGGGATGGATTAGGGCAGGATAGTTTTGGCTATCTCGTCATCCCGGCGAAGGCCGGGATCTCACCCTCTCGACCTGACGCACCGGCGAGATCCCGGCCTTCGCCGGGATGACGAGACAAGGATGGCAGGGTTTCAGTCTAACCCGTTCTCGCTCTATGGCCCCTTCCCGTCCGCCGCGACGATGGCAGCGACCAGCTTAGCGATGTCGAGCCGCTGCTTTCCATCGTCGTAACCCTGACGGACGATGACGAGTTGGCGCGAGGGGATGACCACCAGATATTGGCCGCGGTTGCCGAAGGCTCCGAAAGCATCGGCTGGGATGCCTTCGGACTTGTTCAACAGCCAGAAACAGGCGCCGTAGCCGAACGCTCCCTCGGGCTGCGGTCCGGTCGGCGCGGTGACGAAGCGGCGCCAGTCGACGGGCAGCAGGCGCTCGCCCCGCCACCTCCCGTCATTCTGGTAGAGGAGGCCGAGCCGCGCCAGGTCGCGCGCGGTGGTCCACACCTGACTCGACAGGATATAGTCGCCGTCCTTGTCATGCTCGGCAAAGGTGCGCGTCATGCCGATGCGGTCGAAGAAGGCGTTGGGGTCGAGCGTGCGGCCCGCCTTCGCCTCGGCTGCCTTCAGCGACAGCGTCGCGAGCAGCGTGTCGTTATTGGCGTAGCGGTACTGCGTGCCCGGCGGATTGAGCAGCGGCCATTGCGTCGTCCACTGACGCACCGATGCACCGCCCATATAGATGGCGTCACTGCGATTGCCCGCCGTGTCGCTGGTCAGCCCGCTCGCCATGCGCATGAGCTGCTCGGTCGTGATCGCCGCGCGCGGGTCGCCCGGCGACTGCCATTCGGCGATCAGCGCGGGCGCCTTCACATCGACCGAGCCTTGCAGCACTGCATGACCGATCAGCGTCGCCGCCATCGACTTGGCGACCGAGAAGGTGCGCTGCGCGGTGTGAACATCGTGCCCGCCCCAATAGCGCTCGACGACAATCCGGCCGTTCTTGACGATCAGCAGCGAACTCGTCCGCCCGCCATAGGCCGCGACAGCCTCCGCCGCGCTCGCAAACGGCGTAAAGCCGCGCGGGACCGGCGCGCGCGCATCCCTGTCGCCCATCGGCCATGGCTGATCGTCGAGCACCGGGCGGGCGGCGCCCGTGAAGCCGGCGATCGGTATCGGGGCGGCGCCGATCGGCAGCGTGACGCACCCTTCGCCGGTTATCCACTGCGCAAGGCGCGGCGGCATGTCGTCCCGATACCTGACGCGGACGACCTTCGCCTTGTCGTCGACATCGGCGTTCAGCGCGTGCACATCAGCCTCGATCTCGAGATAAATGCCGGTCAGTTCGTCGCGTTCGATCGCCTCCAGCGGCTTGCCCGCACCATTCCACAACGCCGAGCAGGTGAAGGCCGCGCGATAGCCGGCCGCCCAGGCCCGATCGATCTCGGTGGCCGCCTGCACCGGAAGCGCGGCGGCCGCGAGTGCCAGGCCGAAAGCGGCGCGCGCCAGCATCTCAGGGCCGTTCGCCGAACGCCGCGCGCTGCGTTTTCTTCGCGCGGTCCCACCAGGCACGGCGGATGACGTCGGCGACCCGCCCGGGATCGTGCGGACCATAGCGGACGAGCAGGCCGGGCCAGCCTTCGTAATGCGGAGTCTGCCAGAAGCTGTCGGGATCGGTTTCAAGCAGCACCTCCTTTTCCTCGTGCGGGGCCATGACATGAAAGCTGCCCGCCTCGCGTCCCGGCGACACGAAGGCCTTGCCGCTCACCTTGGGGCACGGCGTGCCATAGAAGGGCGCCATCTCGACGTCGGGGAGCGCGAGCGCGAAAGCGACCACATCGTCCCAATTGTCGAAGCGCGCCGCCATCTATCCGCCCCTGCCCTCGCGCCGCCGCTCGTCCCACCAAGCCATGCGCTCGGCGATCCGTTTCTCGAAACCGCGATCGACGGGGCGGTAGAGGTCGAGGGGTTTCATTTCGTCGGGCCAGTAATTGGCGCCCGAAAATCCCTCGGGCGCGTCATGGTCGTAGGCATAGCCCGCGCCATAGCCGAGATCCTTCATCAGCTTGGTCGGGGCGTTGAGGATATTCGCGGGCGGCGCGAGGCTGCCGGTGTCGCGCGCCGCGCGCCATGCGGCCTTCTGCGCCATATAGGCGGCATTCGATTTGGGCGCGGTCGCGCAGTAGAGGCATGCCTGCACGATCGCGAGTTCGCCTTCCGGTGAGCCGAGGAATTGATAGGCGTCCTTCGCGGCAAGGCATTGCACCAGCGCCTGCGGGTCGGCGAGGCCGATGTCCTCGCTCGCGAAACGGGTGATGCGACGCAGGACATAGAGCGGCTCCTCGCCCGCGACGAGCATCCGCGCCAGCCAGTATAGCGACGCCTGCGAGTCCGATCCGCGCATTGCCTTGTGCAGCGCCGAGATGAGATTGTAATGACCGTCGCGGTCCTTGTCGTAGACGGGCATGCGGCGGTGCAGGAATTGCGCAAGCTCGCCGGGATCGAGCGGCCGTTCGATCGTCACCGAAAACAGCGTCTCGACCTGATTGAGCAGGAAGCGCCCGTCGCCGTCGGCGCTCGCGATCAGCGCGGCGCGCGCTTCGGCGGTGACCGGCAGGCGCTGGCCGATCTCCGCTTCGGCGCGCTCGATCAGCGTGCCAAGCGCCGTTTCGCCGAGGCGATGGAGCACGAGAACCTGCGCGCGGCTGAGCAGCGCGGCGTTGAGCGCGAAGCTGGGGTTCTCGGTCGTCGCGCCGACGAGCACGACGGTGCCGCGCTCGACGAAGGGGAGAAAGCCGTCCTGCTGGGCGCGGTTGAAGCGGTGAATCTCGTCGACGAACAGCAATGTGCGCCTGCCCGCCGCCGCCATCTTCTCAGCATCTGCGAACGCCTTCTTGAGATCGGCAACCCCCGAAAAGACCGCCGACAGCGGCGCGAAGCGCAGGCCGACCGCTTCGGCGAGCAGCCGCGCGATCGTCGTCTTGCCGGTGCCCGGTGGTCCCCAGAGGATGATCGACGACAATTGCCCCGCCGCGACCATGCGGCCGATCGCACCGTCCGGGCCGGTCAGATGTTCCTGCCCGACGACATCGGACAGCGTCTTCGGCCGTAGCCGTTCGGCAAGCGGCCCATCGCCGGGGGTGACGGAGGCCGGCGGCTCCTGATCGGCGAACAGATCATCCGCCATGCTAGCCGCGCCGCTGCTTCTGCCGGATCAGCCGCAAATAGGTGTCGGCGACCGACTGATTGATCGCATCCCATTGATAGGCGCCGCTTTCGGCACGGGCGGCGGCGCCATGCGCCGCGCGCAGTTCGGGATCGCGGCAATAGCGCTCGAGATCGTCGGCGAAGAGCGTGATCGCGCCCGGCGAGACGAGGTAGCCGGTCTGTCCATGCTTGACGATGCTCGCGCTGCCGGTGGCGCGCGCGGCGACCACGGGCAGCCCGCACGCCATCGCCTCCAGCGTGACATTGCCGAAAGTTTCCGTGATCGAAGGATTGAAGAAGATGTCGCATGAAGCGAGCGCGCGGGCGAGGTTCTCGCCGCCCTGGAAGCCGACAAACTTTGCCTGCGGCAGGCGCGATTCGAACCAGTCGCCGGCGGGGCCTTCGCCGATCACCACAACCTGATGCGGCACCTTGCGGCGCTGAAGCTGGTCGATCGTGTCGGCGAAGACATCGAGCCCCTTTTCCATCACGAGGCGGCCGAGGAAGGCGACGACCGGCACGTCGTCGGCGATCCCCCAGCTTCGCCGCCAACTCATGTCGCGGCGGCCGGGAGTGAAGGTGTCGCGTTCGACGCCGCGGGTCCAGATGCCAATGTCGTAGTTCATCCGCTGCTGGCGGAGCACCTGCGCAAAGCTCTCGGACGGCGCGATGAGTGCGTCACAGCGGCGGTAGAGCCGACGCAGCCACGCGACGACGATCGGTTCGAGAAAGGAGAGGTTGTAATAGCGAAAATAGGTCTCGAAGCGCGTGTGGACCGAGCAGGCGACCGGGATATTGCGCCGCCGCGCCCACGCCGCCGCCTGCCGCGACACGCGGTCGGGGCTGGAGATGTGAAGGATGTTGGGCGCGAACTGCGCGATGTCCTGGCGCACCCGCGACGAGAAATGGAGCGGAATGCGATATTCGGGGCGATTGGGGATCGCCATCGACGGCACGCTGACAAGGTCGCCGGTCGGCGCAAAATCTGGGTCGTCGACGGTCGGCGAATAGACGCGCACCGCCGCGCCCTGAGCCAGCAGATAGCCGACGAGCCGATTGAGCGCCTTGTTCGCGCCGTCGGTCGTCATGTTGTAGTTGCCGCTGAACAGGGCGATGCGAAGGTCCGAAACTTCCATCCGCCCTCCGCTAGTCCTTTGGCGGGGCAAAGGCAATTGCGTCAAAAGTCGTCGGGTTTGTCCAGCGGCGCTTCAGGGTCGATCTCGACCGGCGGGTGGAGGCGCAGGTGATGGACGCGCCTTTCGTCGGCCTCGGTCACCTCGATGCGCCACCCGCTCGGGTGATGGAGGATTTCACCGACCTCGGGGACATGGCCCGCGAGCACCGCCGAAAGCCCGCCCAGCGTGTCGACATCCTCCTCGACCTCGGCGAGCCGCGGGTCGATCGCTTCGCCGATGTCGTCGAGTTCGGCGCGCGCGTCGGCTTCCCAGCAGCCATTCTCGCCCGGCACGAACAGCGCGGTCGGCTCGTCGTCATGCTCGTCCTCGACCTCGCCGACGATTTCCTCGACCAGGTCCTCGAAGGTGACGAGGCCTTCGGTGCCCGAATATTCGTCGATCACGATCGCGAGATGGGTGCGCTTCGCGCGCATCTCCGCCAGCAGGTCGAGCACATCCATCGACTGCGGGACGTAGAGCGGCTGGCGGATCAGGTCGAGCAAAGGCGGTGGCGCCTGCCCCGCCGCGAGCACCGCGAACACGTCCTTGACGTGAATCATCCCGACAACCTCGTCGAGCGTTTCGCGATAGACCGGCAGGCGGCTGTGCCCCGCGTCGGCGAACAGCGCCACGACCTCCTCGAAGCTCGCGCTCTCGGGAATAGCGACGATCTCGCCGCGCGGTACCGCGACATCGTCGACGGTCTGCTCGCCGAAATGCAGGAGGTTGCGGACCATCTTGCGCTCGATCGGCGAAAGGTCACCGACGGCGCTGGCTCCGCCGCGGCGGTCCTCACCCTCTTCTTCGGCCTCGTCGATGACCTCTTCGATCTGTTCGCGAAGCGACGGCTCCTTGTCGCCGCCGAAGATCAATGTCTTGAGCCCGGCCAGCAGGCCGGATCTACTGTCGTCTTCCGATCGGCTCGAAGAGTCCCGGTCGTCGGGCATGATGGCGTCTGTTCCCCTGTTAATCCTGATCCGCATATGGATTGGCGATGCCCAGCGATGCAAGCGCTTTCACTTCCAAGGCCTCCATCGCCTGCGCGCTCGGATCGTCCATATGATCGTAGCCGACGAGATGGAGCGTGCCGTGAACGATCAGATGCGTCGCATGGTCGGCAATCGAAATCCCCTTCTCCTCCGCCTCGCGCACGCAGGTTCCGCGGGCGAGGACGATGTCGCCGAGCAATATCTCGCCGTCGTCGCTGTTGCTGAGCGTGTCGAGCAGATCGGCCTGAACCTGCGGAAAGGACAGCACGTTGGTCGGCTTGTCACGCCCACGGAAATCGCGGTTGAGCGCATGAACCTCCGCATCGTCGGTCAGGCGCACCGCGATCTCGACGAGCGGGGCGGCATTGGCAAGCTCCGCCCACGGCGTGAGCGCGAGCGCCGCAGCAGCGGCTTCGGCGGCGCGCGCCTCCCAGTCGAGCGCATCGGGCCAGGGGCTCGCTTCGTGGGTTTCGACGCTCAGCATGAAAAAGGGACACTCCGAAAAAGCGCGGAAAACTGCCTAACTTTACTCGCAAATCGCATTTGCATTGATGGCGAGACGGCAAGGCGGATCATAATCGGACGGTATCGCGGCCGGACAATGTAGGACAGCGGATTTTTTCGTCATCCCGGCGAAGGCCGGGATCTCATCCTCGGAAACATACGCACGGGCGAGATCCCGGCCTCCGCCGGGATGACGTGAAGGAAGGCCGACTTCATTGCGGCGCCGGTGAGGGCGGCGGCTGCGCCGGCGGCCGGTCGCCGATCGGCAGCTTGAGATCGATCTTCGTGCCGCCGATCTCGGTGCTGATCACGGCCTGGCCGTCCTTGACCCCGACGCTGGTCTTGTCGGCGATCGGCACGCTCGGAATATCGAGGGGAATGTCGGGAATGTCGAGCGGCTGCACCGGACCGCCCGGATCGGCCGCCGGACGCTCCTTCCGGGCTGGCGCGGCGGCACGACCGCTCGCCTGCAGCATGAAATCGCGCCAGATGCGCGCGGGAATGCCGCCGCCCGCGGCGCCATGAAGCGGGCTATTGTCGTCGTTGCCGATCCAGACCCCGACGACCAGCCCGTTGGCGTAGCCGACGAACAGCGCGTCGCGGCTGTCCTGCGTGGTGCCGGTCTTGCCGAAATTGGCTTGCGGCAGCCGCGCGGCACGGCCGGTGCCGCGATTGACCGCGGCGCGCAGCATCTGTTCGATATCGTCGTGGACGCGCGACGAGAAATGATCGGGCCCCCAGACCCAGCGCGCGAACCAGCCCGGCTCCTCTTCCGTAAAGGCGTGCGGGACGACCGGATAGCTGTTCGCGGCGACCGCGGCATAAGCAGCGGTGAGTTCGAGCAAGGTCATGCTCGACGTGCCGAGCGCAAGGCTGGGGTCGCCCTTTGCCAGCGGCGAGGTGACGCCAAGGTCGCGCGCCATGCGGATGATCTTGTCGTCGCCGACCTCGCGAAACAGCCGCACCGCGGCGACATTGCTGGAGGCCGCAAAGGCATCTTCGAGGGTGATCGTGTCCGAATAGGCGCCGCCGGCATTCTTGGGCTGATAGGCGCCGGTGTCGATCGGGCGATTGTCGATCCGATCCTCCGGCGTCTTCCCGTCCTCCAGCGCGGCGAGATAGACGAACAGCTTGAAGGTCGATCCCGGCTGGCGCCGCGCCTGCGTCACGCGGTTGAAGGGCGAGGCAGCATAGTCGCGGCCGCCGACCATCGCGACGACCTCGCCATTCGGACGCATCGCGACCATCGCGACCTGTGCCTTGCCCAGCCCGGCGCGCGCGGTGACGCGACGCGCGATCCCCTGTAGCCGCGCGTCGAGCGTGGTGCGGATCGTCTGGCGCGAATAGCCGACATCGCTGAGCTGGCGCGCCTCGGGCAGCGCCCAGTCGGCGAAATAAGTGCCGGTAGGCAGCGTGTTGCGGCTACGCACGTCGATACGCGGGGCGCGGATCGCCCTGGCCTCGGCGGCGGTCAGATAGCCCGTGTCGGCCATCGCGGCGACGACCAGCTTCATTCGCTTCGCCGCAAGATCGGGATTCTTGGTCGGCGCGAGGCGCGACGGCGCCTGCACGAGCCCCGCGAGCATCGCCGCCTGCGCCGGGGTCAGCTTCTCGGGCTGGCGCGAGAAATAATGGAGCGACGCCGCGCGCAGCCCGTAGGTGTTGTCGCCGAAATAGGCGTTGGAGAGATAGCGTTGGAGAATCTCGTCCTTGGTCAGCCAGGCTTCGAGCCAGAAAGCGATCAGCGCCTCGCGCGCCTTGCGGCCGAGGGTCTTTTTCGGGGTCAGGAAGGTGAATTTGGCGAGTTGCTGGGTGATCGTGCTGCCGCCCTGCTTGCGGCCGCCGGTCAGATTCGCCCAGACGGCGCGCGCGACGCTGCGCGGATCGACGCCCCAATGGCTGTAGAAACGGCGGTCCTCGATCGCGATGAAGGCGCCGGGGACATGCTTCGGCAGCTTCGCGACGTCGACCGGCGCATCGACGATCGCCCCCATGCGCGCGATCGGGGTGCCGTCGGAAGCGAGCAGCGTGATCTCCGGCGGCGCGATCGGTTGCAGCGATTTCGACAAAGGCGCGGTGAGTGCGAGCCAGCCGACGAGCAGGATGAAGACGACCGCGAAGATCGCGAAGCCGCGCGAGACGCGGCGTGTCCATTTGCGGAAACGACTTTCGGGCGCGGGCAGCGGGACCGCAGGCGCGAACGGGTCGGGATAGGGGGCAGCCGGCGTTTCGGGCGGCGACGGCGGAACGGAGGATCTGGATTTCAGGAAATCGAACATGCGCGAAAGCGCGTATTACACGCACAACACAGCCTTGGCAAACGGGTTCGCACACTTGGTGGGAGCGAAGGAACGAGGTCGTTGCCGAAGAGGGTGAGGACCAATTGACATGGCGCGCAAAAAAGGGCCCGCCTCCCTTTCGGAGGGCGAGCCCCTTGTTCGTGCGGAAGGCGATCAGCCCTTTTCGGGCGGCGCCACGGTGATGCGGACGCGCTCGCCCGAATTGCCGGGGAAGCCGGTGAACATCGCCTCGACGAGGTTCGGGACCAGCGCCTGCAGATTATTGTCGCGCGACTGCGCCTCGGCATGGCCCTCGAACAGGCGATAGCCGTCGGAAGCGCGGTTGATCTGGAGATTGAGGCCGCTGGTATAGACGGTGTAGCTCGACACGTCGTTATAGCCCCAGCCGGGACCGAAGCCGCCCCACAGGAAGGGATCGCGCCAGCCGTAGACATAGCGGCGGCCGCGCGGCCCGCGGACGATCACCGGGCGATAATAGGACGGGCCGAAACCGCCGTACCAGGGGTCGCCGAAGCCGGGCGACGACACGACGCGCTCACGCCCCTTGTCGACGCCATAGTCCATGCGGACGACCATATCCGGCCGCTCGCCATTGGCGGCGGGGCGATAGCCGTAGCGGGTCAGCTCGCCGGCGACGAGGTTGGCATATTGGCCGAACTCGATGCCGCCCTGCAGCGCCGGGTTGCTCGCCTCGATCGCGAAGCTCTGGCCCTGCGGCGCCGGAAGCTGCGTCTGGAAACGCGCGACGTCGGCCTTGAAGGGAGTCGCGCAGCCGGCCAATGCCAGCGCCGCGCCCGCAATGGCGGCCAGACCGAGCCGCCGGGAAATATTCTTGTTCATGCTCATGCTCCGTGATTCGGACGGGCGCGCATATTGCGCCGTTTATAACATGACTACGCCGATGCGACTTAACCTTGGTTGAACTCGCTTCGCCGCACGACGGCACCTTCCGTCAATATGGGGAAGCGCCGCCGATAAACAAGAATTTCCTTTGGCAAAAAGCAGTTTGCTCAGCGGCACAGCCCCAGCGCGGCATAAGCGGCATCGAGCGTCGGTTTCGCGAGAAGGCGCGCCTTTTCCGCGCCCTTTTCGAGAATGGCGTCGAGCGCCGCCGTATCGTCCTTCAGCGCGACGAAGCGCGCGTTGATCGGGCCGAGCGTTTCGATCAGCAGCGCGCCGAGCGCGGGCTTGAACGCGCCGAACCCCTGCCCCGCATAGTCGCGCAGCACCGCATCGACGCTGGTGTCGGCGAGCGCGGCATAGATGCCGACGAGGTTGCGCGCCTCGGGGCGACTCTCCAGCCCGGCAGCCTCGGACGGCAGCACCTCGGGATCGGTCTTCGCCTTCTTGACCTTCTGCATCATCGTGTCGGCATCGTCGGTCAGGTTGATGCGGCTCATGTCGGACGGATCGGACTTGGACATTTTCGCGGTGCCGTCGCGCAGGCTCATGATGCGCGCCATCCCGGCCGGGATGATCGGTTCGGGCAAGGTGAATACCGGCGCGTCCTCGCTGGCATAATCATTGTTGAACTTCTGCGCGACGTCGCGCGCGAGTTCGAGATGCTGCTTCTGGTCCTCGCCTACGGGCACGTGCGTCGTCTGGTAGAGCAGCACGTCGGCCGCTTGCAGAACAGGGTAAGTGTAGAGTGCCGCCGACGCGCTTTCGCGATTCTTGCCCGACTTGTCCTTGAACTGCGTCATCCGGTTGAGCCAGCCGAGCCGCGCGGTGCCGTTGAGGAGCCATTGCAGTTCGGCATGCGCGGGGACGCGCGCCTGATTGAAGAGCAGCGAGCGGTCGGTGTCGATGCCACAGGCGACGAGCGCGGCGGTCATCGCGCGGGTGTTGGCGGTGAGTTCGGCCGGAACGTGCGGCATCGAGATCGCGTGGAGGTCGGCGAGGAAATAGAGCTTGTCGCCCTCCATCTCGTCCTGCATCCGCACCCAGTTGCGGATCGCGCCCAGATAATTGCCGAGGTGCAAATTTCCGGTGGGCTGGATGCCCGATAGCGTCCGCATGTCTTACTCCTGAGATTTTGCCGCACCGTTGCGGCGGCGCCGCGTCAGCATGGCGAGCAGATCCTTGTCAAGCGCGCCGGTGACGAAGGCCGCGGCAAAGAAGACCGCGCCCCCCACGCCGCACAGCGCGGCGAGCGCGCCGACGCGCTGCACGACATTGCCGCCGTACCAGGGCTGCATGAGCGGCATCATCCACCAGAGCAACGCCGCCATCGCAGCGACCGCAACGAGCTGGCGCGTGATCCGCCCCGCGAGCTTCGCGGTGAAATGGAACCAGCCGCGGCGGTGCAGGATGACATAGAGGAGGAGGCAGTTGAGGCTCGCCGAAACCGCGGTCGCGCCCGCGAGCCCGACGATGCCGAAGCGCTCGACGACATAGAGGTTGATCGCGATATTGACGATCAGCGAGGCAAGCGCGGTCCACACCGGGGTCCGCGTATCCTCGCGCGCGAAGAAGCCGGGGTTCAATATCTTGACGATGACATAGGCGGGCAGGCCCGCAACGAGCGCGACGACGATATGCGCCATCGTCGCGCCGTCAGCGTCGGTGAATTTCCCGCCGACGAAGAAGGCGGTGACGAAGGCGGGCGCGCAGATCGCAAGCGCGGCGGCGGCGGGCAGCGTCAGCAGCGTCGCCATCTCGAAGGCGTTGGCCTGCAGCCGCTGTGCCTCGGCGGCGTCGCCGCTGTGGATATGGCGCGACAGCATCGGCAGGATCGCGGTGCCGAGCGCGATGCCGACGATGCCGAGTGGAAGCTGGTTCAGCCGGTCGGCGAGCTTGAGCAGCGTCAGCGATCCCTGCGGCAGCGAGGTCGCGAAGAAGGTGTCGACGAACTGGCTGACCTGATAGATGCCGGCGCCGAAGGTCGCGGGCAGGATCAGCATCCCGAGCCGCTTCACCTCGGGGGTGAATTTGGGGAAGCGGAAGCGCAAGGTCAGGCCTGCACGGCGGACCGACCACCAGAGATAGGCGAGCTGGGCGATGCCGGCGAGACTGACCGAAACGGCGAGTGCCTCGGCGACGATCCGGTCGTCGCCCCGGGGCCCGCGCAGCCACCAGCCGGTAACGATGCCGCCGATCAGCAAAATGTTGAGCAACACCGGGGCAAACGCCCCCGGCGCAAAGCGCGAGCGTGCGTTGAGCAGCCCCGACAGCATCGCGACGAGGCTGATCAGCGCAAGATAGGGAAAGGTCACCCGGCTCAGGAACACCGCGAAATCGAACTTGCCCGGCACGTTCTGGAAATCGCGCGCGAGAATCCAGACGATCCCCGGCATCGCGATCATCATCACCGCCGAAAAGGCGAGCAAGACCCAGAGGAAGACCGAGAGCACGTCGTCGGCGAATCGCGCCGCGGCCTCCTCACCCCCTTCGCCATGCAGCGCACGGCTGTACATCGGCACGAAAGCGACCGAGAAGGCGCCCTCTGCAAACAGGCGGCGGAAGGTGTTGGGCAGCGTGAAGGCGAGCTGGAAAGCGTCGGCGGCGAGCCCGGCGCCGAGCACGCGGGCGAGCAGCATGTCGCGCACGAAACCGAACAGGCGGCTGACCATCGTCAGCCCGCCGATCGTCCCGACGCTCTTGACGAGGCTGGTCATGCGGCCTCTTCTTCAATCACCATCGTCATTGCGGCCCCGGCGAAAGCCGGGGGAAGCAATCCAGAATGTGCGTAAACCGCCCTGGATTGCTTCGCTTCGCTCGCAATGACGAGGTTTTCAAGTCAGATCAGGCCTGGCCGACCGGCGCCATCTCGCCAACGTCGCCCTGCGCCTGCGCCTGCTGCATGAACAGACCGTGGAAATCGATCGGTTCGAGGAGCAGCGGCGGGAAGCCGCCGTCGCGGACGACGTCGGCGACGACGCGGCGCGCGAAGGGAAAGAGGATGCGCGGCGCTTCGGCGAGGAAGAAGGGCTGAAGCTGGTCGTCGGGGACGTTGCGGACCCCGAACAGGCCGGCATATTTCAGGTCGACGACGAACATCGTGCCCTCGTCGGACTTCGAGCTGATGTCGATCTTCAACGATACTTCATAGAGATTCTCGCCGACATTGTCGGCGCCGATGTTGAACTGGACATCGATCTGCGGCGCCGATTGCCACTGATAGGCGGCCGGGGCGTTCGGATTCTCGAACGACAGATCCTTCACATATTGCGAGATCAGGCCGATCGCGGGCGCGGTGTCCTCTCCATTTGCCTGCGGGGCGGGATTGATGTCGGTGCCGGTCTCGTCAGCCATGATCGTAACGCTTTCGTTGGAAATAAAGGATAGGGTCCGCCCGTGGACGGCCCGGGGACGGAAGGTTGCGGCGGCGCTTAGCAGCGGCGACGGAACAGCACAATGGGCGGCGCGCGTCGCCCAGGATGCCCCGAATCGTTGACCCGCCGCGATGCCGGGGCCATGGTGGTTTGAAACATGGCCATGGATCGCCTATGTAATGGCCGAATAGACTTTCCCGTAATAATCGGATTTTGCCTGTGACTGCTTTTTCGATCGTCCTGCTCGCCATGATCGCTGCCTTTCTGGGTATGCGGCTCTATTCGGTGCTCGGCAAGCGGACCGGACACGAGCAGGAACCCGTCCTGCCGCGGCGTGACGAGCGCGCGGCGCCCGCACCGGTTCGTCTCGACGAGAGCGATGCGCCCGCGGCGCTGCCCGCCGCCGGTGCGAGCGGCGCCGGACTCGTCTACGAACCCGCGGCCGAGGCCGGTCTTCGCCAATTGCTCGCCGCCGACCGCCATTTCGACGCCGGCCGCTTCATGGAAGGCGCCGAGGCGGCGTATCGCATGATCCTGGAGGCTTTCTGGGCGGGCGACCGCGACACGCTGCGCGACCTGTGCGACGACGACAGCTATGAAGGCTTCGTCGAAGCGATCGAGGCGCGCACCGCGCGCGGCGAAAAGCTCGACAACCGCCTGATCGGCATCGATTCGGCCAAGATCACCGCGGTCGAGCTCAGCCGCCGCGAGGCACGGATCACGGTGCGCTATCAGGCCGACATCAGCGCGGTGACCCGCGATGCCGAGGGCAAGATGATCGCAGGCTCGATGAGCGACGCGGCGCAGGCCGACGATTTGTGGACCTTCCGTCGCCAGATCGGCAGCAGCGATCCCAACTGGCTGCTCGACGAAGTCGAAGCCGCCTGACCTCGATGCGGCGGGTCGCGACGGCGGACGCGCCGCGGGCGCGGGCTTGCGGATTCGCGATTCTCGCCATCCTGCCGTTGTTGTCGGGCTGTGCTTCGGTGATTCCCGAGGCGGGAAGCCGTCCGGCCACGACCCGGCCCGCGCCGACTCCGGCGCCATCGTTGGGCACGCCCTCCTATATACCGCGCCCCTCAGCGCCCGCGAGCGCGGCGGCGAGGCCGATTCCGGCGACCCCCAATCCACCGCTGCCCGCGCCCGTTCCGCCCGCCACCGCGACCACCGCCGCCGAGGCCGGGGTCCTTGCCGGTCCCGAGTATAATGAACTCGGCGTCGCGGCCGATCAGGCGACCGCCGCGCTCAAGGCGTTCCGGCTGAGCTGCCCTTCGCTGCTTCGCCGCACCGATGCGAGCGGCCTCACCCAGAATGGTGAGTGGGCCGAAAGCTGCAACGCCGCGACGGGCTGGGCCGATCGCGACGCGAGCAATTTCTTCAGCCGCTATTTCGGCACGGTGCAGGTCGGCGCGGGTACGGCGTTCGTCACCGGCTATTACGAGCCCGAAATCGCGGCCTCGCGCGACAAGCGCCCGGGCTATGACGTCCCTATCTATCGCCGCCCCGCCGATCTGATCGACGTCGACCTTGGGGTCTTTTCGAAGGATTTGCAGGGCAAGAAGCTTCGCGGCCGCGTCGACGGCAGCAATTTCGTGCCATACTACGACCGCGCGACGATCGAGCGCGGCGCGCTCGCGGGGCGCGGGCTGGAGATTGCCTGGGCGGCCGACGCCGCCGAATTCTTCTTCCTTCAGGTGCAGGGTTCGGGACGGCTGCGCCTGCCCGACGGCAGCGTCATGCGCATCGGCTACGACACGCAGAACGGCCGCGACTATGTCGGCATCGGCAAGCTGCTGCTCGATCGCGGCGAACTCCAGCCGGGGCAGGCGTCGATGCAGGGCATCCTCGATTATCTGCGCGCCGATCCGGTGCGGGGGGCGGCGGTGATGAACGAGAATCCAAGCTGGGTCTTCTTCCGCGAACTGACCGGTCCCGGTCCGCTCGGCGCGCTCGGCGTTCCCGTCACCGGTCGCGCGAGCGTCGCCGCCGATCCCAAATATGTGCCGCTCGGCGCGCCGGTCTTCCTCTCGCTCGACCGCGCCGAACCGAACGGGCTGTGGATCGCGCAGGACACCGGCGGCGCGATCAAGGGCGCGAACCGCTTCGACAGTTTCTGGGGCGCGGGCGAGGCCGCGCGGGCGACCGCCGGCGGCATGGCGGCGCGCGGTTCGGCGCTGCTCCTGCTGCCGCGCGCGAGCGTCGCGCGGCTTACGGCACGCCCCTGACATGGCGCGGCGGCTCGCCCCCGAGGAAAGCGTGTTGTGGAAAAAGGTGGCGGCAACCGTCGCGCCGCTGGCGAAGCGACCGACGCCGGTCGAGCCCAAGGCGCCGCCGACGATCAAGCCGCCCAAGACGGTCGTGCGCGCGGCCGCACCCGCCGCCGCGCCGCGTCCTTCGTCACCGCTGCCACCGCCGCGCCGGACTTGGGCGAGCAGCACGCTCGACGGCCATTGGGACCGGCGGCTGCGCAAGGGGCTGGTGCGCCCCGACATGAGCATCGATCTGCACGGCCATACGCTGGCGTCGGCGCAGGCGCTGCTCGACGAGGCGATCGGGCGTGGGCTGCTGCGCGGCGCGCGGGTGCTGCTGGTGGTCGCGGGACGACTGCGGCCGGGTGCCGACCGCCTGCCACAGATGCATGGCGATCCCCGCCCGCGCGGCGCGATCCGCGCCTCGCTGCCCGAATGGCTGTCGGTGTCGCCCTATGCCGACCGCATCGTCGCGCTGCGCCCCGCGCATATCAGCCATGGCGGCGGCGGCGCGGTCTATGTCATCCTGCGCCGCGGGCGCGAGGAATAGTCGCACGCAAAGGCGCGAGGAGAATAAGAAAATATCTCACACAAAGACACAAAGAGGGCGCGCCATGCGACTGCTGCCGTTCGTCGCGGCAGGCGACCTTCTTTGCAAAGGCGCTTCGCGCGATCCAGACACGCAGCGGCGTCAACGAAGGCTGCCCTCTTTGTATCTTTGTGTGAGCCTTTCTTCTTCGCGCCTTTGCGTGAGATAAATCTAATCGAGCAGCGCGCGCATCAATATGCCGCGATAGATGGCGGTCAGCTTGTGCAGATCGTCGACCGCGACCGCCTCGTCGAGCTTGTGCATCGTCGCATTGATCAGCCCGAACTCGACCACCGGGCACAGTGCATGAAGGAAGCGCGCATCGGAAGTACCACCGGTCGTCGACAATTCGGGGCGAAGGTCTATCTCGGCGTGGATCGCCTCAGCGACCAGTTCCGACAGATCGCCTGGCGGCGTCAGGAAAGCTTCGCCTGAAATCTTGCCGAGCACCTTTGCTTCGGGCTCGACGTCCCGCGCCAGCCGCTCGACCATCGCGACGAGGTCGGCGCCGCGGTGCTGGTCGTTGAAGCGGATCGACAGCCGCGCGCGCGCCGACGCGGGAATGACGTTGGTCGCGCCGTTGCCGACCTCGATATCGGTGAATTCGATGTTCGACGGCTGGAACCAGTCGGTCCCGGCGTCGAGGCTGACCGCATCGATCGCCGCCAATATCTTCACCAGCTTGGGGATCGGATTGTCGGCAAGGTGCGGATAGGCGACGTGGCCCTGCGTCCCCGGCACGTCGATCCAGATATTGACCGACCCGCGCCGCCCGATCTTCGCCATGTCGCCGAGCCGGTTCGCCGAGGTGGGTTCGCCGACGAGGATCATGTCGGGCTTCACCCCGCGCGCGTCCATATGCTCCATGAGCGCGCGGGTGCCGAAGATCGCGGGGCCTTCCTCGTCGCCGGTGATGATCAGGCTGATCGTCCCAGCCTCCGCGGGGGTCGCAGCGGCGGCCGCGACGAATGCTGCGATAGCCCCCTTCATGTCGACCGCGCCGCGGCCGTAGAGCAGCTCGCCGCGAACTTCGGGCGCGAAGGCGTCGCTCGTCCAGCCGACGCCCGGCGGCACGACGTCGAGATGGCCGGCAAAGCCGAAATGCACCGGCCCCTTGCCGGCGCGCACCGCGAGCAAATTCTCGACCGGGCCGTCGGGTTCGATCCCGTCGATGAAGCGCTCGACCGTGAAGCCGAGCGGGATCAGCGCCGCTTCCATCACGTCGAACACGGCGCCGGTGGCGGGCGAGATGCTCGGCGCGGCGATCAGCGCCTGGGCGAGGGCGACGGGGTCGACAGCGTGGGTCATACCGCTCCCTTACCCCTTCGTGCGCGCTCAAGTCGAGGCTTTGCATCGCGGCGATAATGTGCGAAACAAAGGCAGAACAAAGAAGGGATTGCCCGATGCCCAAGCTCGACCTCGATGCCATTCCGCAAACCAACGCCACCGGCTATCCCGCGCCCTATGACGCGCCCGTGCAGGGCCGTTGGTATCGCCGCCTCGCGCCGTCCGCGGGCCTCAGCGATTTCGCGGCGAGCCACGTCGTGCTGAAACCCGGCGCCTGGTCGTCGCAGCGCCACTGGCACGACGGCGAGGACGAAATGCTGGTGATGATCGCGGGCGAAGCGGTGCTGATCGAGGATGATGGGCGCTGGCCGATGCGGCCGGGAGACATCGCGGTGTGGCCGAAGGGGAACACCAACGGCCATCATCTGGTCAACGAATCGGATGCCGACTGCGTGTTCGTCGCGCTGGGCGGCGGCAAGAAATACGATACCGGCGGCGGCTATTCGGACATCGACATGCTGTTCACGCCCGACGGCTATTTTCACAAGGACGGCACCCCCTATCCGAGGGCGCGGCTTCCGTGATCCTGGCGCCGTTATCCGCGCGTCGCAGCGGCGAAGTGACACGACGACAAGGATTCCAGCTTTCGGTCGCGTGACGGCAATATTCGATCGAAAGCCGCCCCCTCCCCCTCAATGCATATGCTTCAGCTTGTCGGGATTGCGCATCACATAGATGCCGGCGACCTTTCCGTCCTCGATTTCCAGCGCCGTGGTCTGAAGCTCTCCGTCGGCCTCGCGGGTGACGAAGCCCGGCAGGCCGTTGATCGTGCCGGTGTGGACAAGCGTCGAGCCATGTTTGGCGAACAGCACCGCAAGGCTGCGGTGCAGCGTCATCACCGTGTTGAAACCGAGCACCGGCACCATTGCCGCGGGGCGCTTGCCGCCGCCGTCGGACCACATGCCGACGTCTGCCGCGAGCATCGCGCCGAGCGCTCCCATGTCGCCGCTGCGCGAGGCAGCGAAGAAGGCGTTGGCAATTTCGAGCCCCCTTTCCTTCTCCAATCTGTAGCGCGGGCGCGCATCGCGGACGTGCGTGCGCGCCCGCGCCGCGAGTTGGCGCGTCGCGGGAGGATCGCGGTCGATCGTCTTCGCGACCTCATCATATTCGACGCCGAAGACATCGTGGAGCAGGAAGGCCGCGCGCTCCAGCGGGGAGAGCCGTTCGAGCGCGAGCATCAGCGGCAGGGTGACGTCGTCCTCTTCCTCCTCCTCGACCAGCGGATCGGGGAGCCAGGGGCCGATATAGGTTTCGCGGGTAGCGCGCGCCGATTTCAGTTGGTCGAGGCAGAGCCGCGTCACGGTGCGGCGCAGGAAGGCCGCGGGCTCGCGCACCGCGTCGCGGTCGGTGCCGAGCCAGCGGAGGAAGGCATCCTGCACCACATCCTCGGCATCGGCGACCGAGCCGAGCATGCGGTAGGCGACACGGACGAGGAGCGGGCGGAGCGGGTCGAAACTCGCCGCCGCGTCCTGCCCCCCGAAATTTTCGCCGCTGATGCCTTCCCCCATCATCAGGCGGCCTTCGCCGGCACGCCGCCCTCGTACCAGAGGTCGAAACCCACCGCGATGCGGTTCCAGCCGTTGATGACATTGATCATCACGGTCAGGTTCATCTGTTCCTCCGCGGTGAAATGCTCGTCAAGCGCCGCGCGCGCTTCCGCCTGTGTGTGCCCTTGCGAGAGGCGGGTCAAGGCGTCGGTCCAGGCGAGCGCGGCGCGTTCACGAGGCGTATAGACGGGCGCCTCGTGCCAGGCGGCGAGCAGGTAGATCCGCTGTTCGGTCTCCCCCGCAGCGCGCGCATCGGCGGTGTGCATGTTGATGCAGTTGGCGCAGCCGTTGAGGATCGACGAGCGGATTTTCACCAGTTCGATCAGGCTCTTCTCAAGGCTCTTTTCGGCCGCGAGGCTGACCGCCATCCACTGCTTCATGAGGTGCGGCGAGGCCGCGAAAGGGTCGGTTACCTTGGTCATGTGTGTCTCCTTGACTTGGGTTGTACAAGCATGACGAGACAGCGGTGGTGGATGTGACATGCGACGTGAAAAAATCGGATCGCGATCGCATTTTCTGGTCGTGCCACGCCAAAGTGCTGGAAACGCACCGTTTCATATAATGCGCTTTGACGGCCCGCGAAGCTGCACTAGCATCGCACCGTCTTTCGACAGGAGGGGAATGGTGATGAAGTTTCTCGATGGATTTGGCAAACAGGCCTATGCGCTGCTGCGGATCGTGGCGGGGCTGCTGTTCCTCGCGCACGGGGTGCAGAAATTCTTCAATTTCCCGGTCGATTTTCCAATGCCGCTGAACCCGATGCTGCAGGCGGCGGGAGTGATCGAGCTGGTCGCGGGCGGCCTGATCGTGATCGGCCTATTCACCCGCCCCGCGGCCTTCATCGCCAGCGGCATGTCGGCGGTCGGTTACTGGATGGTCCACGGCAGCAAGAGCTTCTTCCCGATCGTCAACGGCGGCGAAGCCATCGCGCTCTATTGCTTCATCTTCCTGTTCATCGCGACGCGCGGCGCGGGGATCTGGAGCGTTGATGGCGCGCGGAAATAAGCAACGCCTCGCTCGCCCGCCTTTGCCCGGCG
Organism: Sphingopyxis sp. DBS4; assembly: GCF_024628865.1. Lineage (NCBI taxonomy): Bacteria > Pseudomonadati > Pseudomonadota > Alphaproteobacteria > Sphingomonadales > Sphingopyxidaceae > Sphingopyxis > Sphingopyxis sp. DBS4. The sequence goes on along the minus strand of NZ_CP102384.1, from coordinate 1,128,107 downwards.
GTTTAAAAATCCCTTACGGCTTCCTATCTGGAGCGAGACAGGATTTTTGAACAGGAGGCCGGAGTGGCTGGCGGTTGGACGCGCGACGGTGCGGTTCAGGAGCAGATCGACGACACCGTGACCGATGCGGTGCTGAACGCGCGGCGGGCGATGCCCGCCGGCGAGAGCGCCCGCTATTGCCGCGAATGCGGCGAGGAAATCCCCGAACGCCGGAGGCTGGCTCTGCCCGGCGTGCAGACCTGTGTCCCGTGCCAGTCGGGCCGCGACACGGCGAGAAAACATGAGCTGTTTAACCGCCGCGGCAGCAAGGATAGCCAGCTTCGCTGAAAGAAGGGGCGGCCCTTGCAGAGCCGCCCCAGTCACGGGCTTCACATGGTGGTGAAGTCGGTCAGAGCCTGCGCGTATTCGCCTCGATCAGCTTCTTCGCTTCGGCGATCGCCTTTTCGGTGGTCAGCTTCTTTTCCTGCACCTCGTCGGCCATGCTCAGCAGGCGGCCGCTGATGACGGTGCCGGTCTCGGCCTCCTCGTCGATCGCGATCCCGCCCTTGGTGGCGGCGACGCGGTCCCATTCGGCGCGGACGGCGGCCCAGTAATCCTTGGTCGCGGCCCAATAATCGTCGGCGGCCTTCACGTCATACTGATCGTATTTGATATAGGTGTTGAGGACATATTCCTGGACGATCGGCACCAGCTTGCCGTCCTTGATCCCCATCTTCGTATTGTCCTGCCAGTGAATCCAGCCGTCGGGGGTCGGCTGGTGGCGGTTGATCGAATAATAGCGGTCGTAGACGGGTTTGCGTACCGCGTCGCGGCGCGCGAGCGGACGCCACGTCCAGTTGGAGCGCCAGCGGCGGATGCCCGCCTGCGTCTCGAACTGGCCCCATCCGCCATAGCGCGGGCTGTCGTCGACCTGATACACCGTCTGCGACCAGCGGCCAGTGCGCATCTTTTCGGGGACGGCTTCCCAGGTCCATTGGTTGCGGTCGGAATAGACGAGCAGCTTCGCGGGCTCATATTCCCAGTCCTGGCGCCAATGCTTGATGATATGGCTCTTGCCCTCGTCGTCGGTGATGACGAGCATGTGCTGAAGGATGATCTTGCGGCCACTGTCCTTGATGACGCGCACGACTTCGTTGCCGCCCGAGCGTTTGGGTTCGAGCGGGGTGTAGTCCTTGTCCCAGCGCGTCGACTCCTGCATGTTGAAGCCAACGTGGTAATTGCCCGCCATGGCAAGGATGTCGGCGCGGTCCTGCTCGAAGTTGGCGGCGGCCTCTTCGGCCGCGATCGGCGGATGCGCGGCGGCGGGAACCGCAGCACCGAGCAGAAGCAGCGCGGCGGCGATCGAGCGACAGGTCTTTTTCATCGGTGCAGTCCTTCGGGGGTCAGAAGCGATAGCTGAGCGACACGCTCGCGTTGCGGCCGGGCTGGGTATAGGCGTCGGCGCTCGCGGGCGGGACGAGCAGCCCCGGCAGCGCGGGATCGGGCGGGCTGAGCGGGACGAGCGCGAGCCCGCGCACGTCGCTCCACCAGCTATATTTCTTGTCGAGAATGTTGAAGATGCCGCCGCGCAGCGTCAGTCCATCGGTGATCCGCACGAAAGCGGTCGCGTCGAGGATAGTGAAGGCATCGGGACGGAAACATTCGGCAGAGCAGACCCCGGCAGCACGCGACGCCTCCTTGCGGCCGCTGTGGGTCATGATGATCTGGCCGCCGAAGCGTCCCGTGGGCTCGCGGTAGCCGACGCCGGCGACGAGCTTCACCGGATCGATCGTCGACAATGGCGTGCGCACGCCGTCGGGATCGATCTGGTTGCCCTTGGCATAGGATAGGGCGAGCGTCGCAAAGAGGCCGGAGGACGCCCGCCCCTCGAACCGTGCTTCCGCGCCTTTGACGCGGACACGATCGAGATTGATGAATTGATAGACTGCCGGATCGGTGGGCGTGAAGCTGCCGCTCACCACCTCTTGGCTGATGAAATCCTTGTAACGCGCCGAAAAGGCGGTGAGGTCGAGGCTGACATGGTCGCTGTTGAAGCGCAGTCCGCCCTCGAAGCTCTGGCTGCGTTCGGGACCGAGATCGGGATTCGGCTTCGACGTGTAGCCATAGGTCAGATTCTCGAAGAACTGGTTGACCTGCCCCGGCTCGGGCGCCTTGAAGCCCGTCGCATAATTGGCGAACAAGCGCACCTGGTCGGTGACCTTCCACACCGCGCCGAATTTCGGCGACAGGCGCGAATCCTTCTGCCCGGCGCCGGTGAAGCCCGGCAACAGCGCGTCATTGCGCGGCGACAGATCGTACCAGTCGAAGCGCAGCGCCGGATAGAGCAACAGGCGGCCGTCGGCGATCGAGATTTCATCGCCGACGAACAGGCCGGCGCGGGTGAAGTCGGTCGTCGGGAAGGCGCGGCTCGGGAAGACGTCGGGCGGCGTCGGCAGCACGCCATCGCGCAGGCCGCGCTGGCGTGTCTTGCTGATGTCGCCGCCGAAGACGAGGCGGTGGCCGATCGCGCCGGTCGCGAAATCGGCGCGCGCATCGGCGGCGGCGCCGAAGACGCGGTTTTCGAAAGTGTTGAGGCGTTCGCGGTCGGCGGCGGGGGTGCGGTCCTCGTCGGTGAACTGCACGTCCTCGCCGTCCTGCCAATAGAGCGCGACGCGCGCGAAATCGATCGCGCCCTCGCCCTGCCAGCTCCAGTCGAGCGACACGCGCTTGCGCTCGCCGGTGTCGATGCCCTGCAGCAGTTCGACCGTGGGGCTGAGACTGGAGAGGCCGTCGGTGAAGAGGTGGGTGCCGAGATATTCGCCGGTCAGGCGCAGCTTGTGGCCGTTCGCAGGATCGTAGACGATGCGCGCGAGCGCCGCGTTCGAGCGGCCGTCCTGCGGGTTGGGCCTGGTGCGCGCGGCGCCGGTGCCGCCAACGGTGCCCTTGTTGTCGAGTTCGTTGAAGTCGCGGCGAGTATAGGCGGCCATGACCGACCAGTCACCGCTGCGTCCCGCCAGGATCGCGGTCTCGCTGAACTCGTTATCCGCGCTGCTGTAGGCGGCGCGGACGAGACCGCCGACGGCTTTACCGGTTTCGAGAAAGTCGGATGGGTCGGCGGTGATGAAGCTGACCGCGCCCGCGAGACCATCGCTGCCGTAGAGCGCCGACGAGGGGCCGCGCAAAATCTCGACCGATTTGATGAGGCCGAGGTCGACATAGTCGCCGCGCCCGACATTCTGCGCGCCGAAGCTGAAGCCGTCGGGAACGCGCACGCCATCGACCTGGATCAGCACGCGGTTGCCGCCGATACCGCGGATGTTGAAGCCGTCGTTGCCCGCGCGGCCGGTCGCGCTGAGCGCCGCGTTGAAGCGTGCGGGCTGGCGCTGGACGCTGACGCCGGGCTCGAAGCGAACGAGGTCGCGGATGTCGATGACCAGCTCGTCGGCGATCTGCTCGTCGCTCTTCACGGTGACGGTCGATGGCACATCTTCGGCATTGGTCGCGATACGCGTCGCGGTGACGACGATCTGGTTCTTGCGTGCGAGCCAATATTCGCCGTCATTGTCCTGCGCGAAGGCCGGCTGCGCGGCCGCGGCGAGCGCAAGGCCCAGCGCGCTGCCGGCGGCAAGACGGGTGGCGGACGGCGAGCAATGGCTAGACAAAATTCTTCCCCTGATAATTTGCGAGTGATTCGCAATAGCGTCGCTCTAGGGGCACGGATTCGCAGGGTCAAGTTTTATGCTATTGAGAATCGTTTGCGTATACCAATTCATCGGGAAAAGTGACGATTGCCCTGCCCGCTTCCGCACGGCATGATGGCGACAGGGGGAAAGATGATGCCGTCGCAGGTCTTCATCAGCTATTCGTCGAAGGACCGCACCATCGCGAATATGGTGTGCGCGCTGCTCGAGGCGCGCGGCCATCGCTGCTGGATTGCGCCGCGCGACATCGTGCCCGGCACCTCGTGGGGCGAGGCGATCATCGACGGGCTCAAATCGTCGACGGTCTTCGTCCTCGTCTTTTCGAGCCACGCCAACACATCGCCGCAGATATTGCGCGAGGTCGAACGCGCGGTGCACCTCGGCCTGCCGATCATCCCCTTTCGCATCGAGGATGTCGTCCCCGAGCGCAGCCTCGAATATTTCATGAGCGTGCCGCATTGGCTCGACGCGCTGTCGCCGCCGGTCGAGGATCATATCGCCCGGCTGGGCGATGTCGTCGCGATGCTCGTCGAAGGCCCGAAAACCGACTATCTTCCCGGCAAGCCGCGCGGGGTTAAGCGCTTTAGCTGGAACAACGGGCTGGTGCGCGCACTCGCCGGCGGCGCGGGGCTGGCGCTGCTGCTGCTCGCGGCCTGGCTCGGCGGGCTGGCGCCGCCGGGGTCGGCGATCGGCTGGATCGCTCCGCTGCTCGCGCTCGCCATCCCGGCGGGCGTCATCGGGAGCGGGCAGGTCCGGCTATGGGCTGCGCGCGGCGTGCAGGCCGCGCTGCTCGCGCTGCTGCTCGCGGCGGGCGGCGTCTATGGCTGGGCCTCATCCTCCTATATCGTCGCGGGGGAGAATGGAGCGCCGCTGGTGCGCGGGACCACATGCACGCCCGACGCGAAATTGGTGTTCGAGAGTGAGTGCCCCGACCTCCCCTCCGATGCGCTCGCCGATGCCGCCTATGATCCCGCCGCGCTTTGGACCGCGGCCTCGATCGGGCAGGTGAAGCTGATGCTCGGCGGTGCGTGGGCAGCGATTGCAGCGGCGGCGGCGCTGCTCGTTTCGGGATGGCTTGGCGGGCCGCGGCGGCTGAAGCAGGAGGATTGAGATGCGAAAGGCGCGGATGACGATGCTGCTGGCGGCGCTGACGTCGCCGGTGACGGTGACGGCGAAGGAGCCGATCGACGCGGCCGGGCTGAAGGCGATCGAGGCGAAGGTGGCGCGGCAAAGCTGGTATCCCGACGGCTATTACGACATCCGCATCGCCGCCGAGGGCCAGATGGCCGATTTCCCGCGCGACAATCTGACAATGGACTGGGGCGACGGCGAGCCGCCCTCTTATGACGTGATCGACTGCAACGCCGAATATGTCAGCCTCGACGATACCGACCCGCTGACCGCGCGCTACGGCGGCGTCGCGCTGGAGGTGGCGCGGCTGCGTGCCGAGTTCGAGCGGATGAAATATCCGCTCGCCGTCTATGCCGAGCCCCTGCTCGCGTTCGAAAAGGCGAAGATCGAGGAGGCGAAGGCGGCGCCCGAACCGATGACCGACGAAGAGATCGAAGCGGAAAATGCCGCCGCCGATGCCGCCACCGAGGCCGCCGACGAAGCCGCCGCCGAGGCGGCAGCAAGCGCAGCCGACGCCGCGGCAAGTGCGGCCGCAGACGCCGCGATGGAAGCCGACGCATCGGATGCGGCGGCGGAACCCGCCGACGGGGGCTATTTCGAAAATGATCCCTATCAGCAGCTCGCCAAGGCGGTCGAGGCGAACCGCCAACGTCTGGCACCCCAGCTCCCCAAGGTCGTTGCCGACGGCGGTTGCGGCGCGGGCGAAGGCAGCGCGGTGATCGTCAGGACGTCGCCGCCGCAAGGTGAGGTGCTGCTGATCAACGCCTTCGCCTTCAAGGTCTGCACGCGCAAGAAACCCGACCCGTGGGACCGCTTCGCGTGCAAATGGAACGAGGTCGAGACCGGGGTCGAGAAGCGGCTTTCGGGGCGTTATGTCTATCAGGTGAAATGGCCCGACGGGGCGGTGCGCAAGGGCACGCGCGAGATCGTCCCCAATTATGAGGACGAGGATGTCGCGGCGGTCGTGACCTTCAAGAAGACGGGCAGTTGAGGATGATCGGCCGGATGCCGCTCGCGCTGCTCGCGCTCGCCGGCCCCGCTGTCGCCGCGGCGCAGGATCCGGCTGTCGCCGACGCCGCGGGAATGAAGGCGATCGAGGCGAAGCTGCCGAAACAGAGATGGTATCCGGACGGCTATTACGAGGTGCGGGTCGCAGCCGAGGCCGAAATCGCGGAAGTTGCCGAGGTTCCCGAGCCGGGACAGGGCGAGCCCTATAATCTCATGACCTGTGGCACCGATACTCCCGGCGTGGATGCATCCGACCCCGCCTTGCGCGATTACGGCGCCATCGCGCTCGACACCGCGCGGCTGCGCGCCGCGCTGGTCGCCCGGCATTATCCCGAACGGCTGTTCGCCGCCCCGCTCGCGGCGTTTGAACGCGAGCGGCTCGCCGGCGTCCGGCCGAACGACGCTCTCTATGCCGACCTCGCGGCGGCACTCGACACGGCGCGGGCGGCTTCGGCGCCCGACCTGCCGCCGGTCGTCGCGGTCGATACCTGCACACCACCGCCGCCGCCTCCACCCCCGCCTCCTCCGCCACCCGCAGCCATGCCTTCTCCGCCGCCATCCGCAGCGCCGCCGCCGAGGCCGACCACCGCCGTTCCGCGCCGCGCGCCGGGCGTGACCTTCGTCACCCAGCCGCCCGCGGGCGAGGTGCTGATGATCAGCGCCTTCGCCTTCAAAGTGTGCGTGCTCAAAAAGCCCGACCCGTGGGACCGTTTCGCTTGCCGGTGGAACGAGATCGAGACCGGCGCCGCAAAGCCCATGTCGGGCCGCTTCGTCTATCAGGTCAAATGGCCCGACGGCACGGTGCGCAAGGGCACGCGCGAAATCGCTCCCGGCGGATCGTCGATAGTGACGTTCAGGAAGGTCGGCAGCTAGAGCGCGATCATTCTGATGACGGGAAGGTAGTCCAAACTGATCCCGCCCTAACTCCCTGGCCCCTCATAAGCCTCGACGATCCGCCCGACGATCGGATGGCGGACGACGTCGGCGGCGGTGAAGCGGCTGACGTTGATGCCTTCCAATCCTTCGAGCCGCGCGACCGCGTCGGCGAGGCCGGAGGTTGCGGGCACCGGCAGATCGACCTGCTTGGGGTCGCCGCAGATCACCATGCGGCTGTTCATGCCGAAGCGGGTCAAGAACATCTTCATCTGCGGGATGGTGGTGTTCTGCGCCTCGTCGAGGATGATGAAGGCATCCGCCAGCGTCCGCCCGCGCATGAAGGCAAGCGGCGCGATCTCGATCTCGCCGCTCGCGATGCGGCGCTCGACCTGCTCGGCGGGCAGGCAGTCGTGGAGCGCGTCGTAGAGCGGGCGGAGATAGGGATCGACCTTTTCCTTCATGTCGCCGGGGAGGAAGCCGAGCTTCTCCCCCGCCTCGACCGCGGGGCGCGAGAGGATCAGGCGCTGGACGCTGCCGGTGATGAGCTGCGCCACCGCCTGCGCGACCGCGAGATAGGTCTTGCCCGTCCCCGCCGGGCCGAGCGCGAAGATCACGTCGTCGCGCGCGAGCGCCTGCATATAGGGCACCTGCGACGGCGCGCGCGGGACGATCGTCTTCTTACGCGTGCGGATCATCACCGTCGGCGTTTCGCTGGCGTCGTGGCGGATGATGCCCGCGAGCGTCGGCTGTGCCGACATCGCGATCACCCCGTCGACGAGCCCCGCGTCGACCTCCTGCCCCTGTTCGATACGGTTATAGAGTTCGGTCAGCACGTCGCGCGCGCGGGCCGCGGCCTCCGCCTCGCCCTCGATCTGCACGCGGTTGCCGCGCGCCGAGATATAGACGCCGAGGCGGTTCTCGATCGCGACGAGATTGCGGTCGAACTCCCCAAAGAGGATGCCCAAAAGCTGCGTTCGCTCGAATTCCGCGGTCAGTCGGACGCGGTCGCCGGGTTCGGCGGGGGTTGCGGCGGTCAGCGGGCGTTTGGACATCAAGCCTCCTGCAATTGGCGCAAAATCGCGCCCAGACTGTTCGGACCTGCCGAAATGATTTCGACATCGACCATATCGCCGATCGCAAGCCCGGGCGCGGTGACATGGACCGACTGAAGCCACGGTGATTTGCCGATGAGTTGGCCGTCCAGTTTGCCCTTGCGTTCGAGGAGCAGACGCGTGGTGCGGCCGACGGTCGTTTCGTTGAACGCCTGCTGCTGCTCGTTGAGCAAGGCCTGCAAGCGCTGGAGGCGGTCGTTCATCACTGCTTCGTCGATCTGCCCGTCCATCGTCGCGGCGGGGGTGCCGGGGCGGCGTGAATATTTGAAGCTGTAGGCCATGGCGTAGCGCGTCGCGCGGACGATATCGAGCGTCGCCTGGAAATCCTCCTCGCTCTCGCCGGGGAAGCCGACGATGAAGTCGCCCGAAATCGCGATGTCGGGCCGCACTTCGCGGACGCGTTCGATGACCTTGAGATAGCTCTCGACACTGTGGCTGCGGTTCATTGCCGCGAGGATGCGGTCGCTGCCCGCCTGGACCGGCAGATGGAGGAAGGGCATCAGCTTCTCGACCTCGCCATGCGCCGCGATCAGGCTGTCGGTCATGTCGTTGGGGTGGCTGGTCGTGTAGCGGATGCGTTCGAGGCCGTCCTCTTTCGCGAGTTCGCGGATCAGGCCGTCGAGGCCGATCGCCCTGCCCTTGTCGTCCTCGCCCTCCCACGCATTGACGTTCTGCCCGAGCAGCGTGATTTCGCGCACGCCGCCCGCAACGAGCGCGCGCGCCTCGGCGATCAGGTCGGCGAACGGCCGGCTGATCTCGGCGCCGCGCGTATAGGGAACGACGCAATAGGTGCAGAATTTGTCGCACCCTTCCTGCACGGTCAGGAAGGCAGTCGGACGCTGGCCGCCGGCGCGTTTCGGCAGTGCGCCGAACTTGCTGTCGAGCGGCATGTCGAGGTCGATTGCTTTCTCGCCGCGTTCGGCGCGCGCGATCAGATCGGGCAGGCGGTGATAGGCCTGCGGGCCGACGACGACGTCGACCGACGGCGCACGGCGCGCGATCTCGGCGCCCTCGGCCTGCGCGACGCAGCCCGCGACCGCGATCGTCGGGGTGCTGCCGTCCTCACGCTTCAGCCGGCCGATGTCCGAATAGACCTTTTCAGCCGCCTTCTCGCGGATGTGGCAGGTATTGAGCACGACGAGGTCGGCGTCGGCGCCCTCGGCGGCGGGCATATAGCCCTCGGCGCCGAGCATCTCGGCCATGCGCTCGCCGTCATAGACGTTCATCTGGCAGCCGAAGGATTTGACGTGAAAGGTCTTGGGGGCGGGTGCGGACATGGCGGCCCCGATAGAGGAAGCAGGCGGGGATTTGAAGGAGATTCGGCCGGTCATCCGTCGCCCTCGATACTCGCAGGCTGATAGCGGACCGGCGCGACATAATGCGGAAAAGGCCGCAGCGGCTTGCCGAGCGTCGCGACCAGCGCCTCCTCGATCCGCCGCCGTGCTTCGGCGGTGATCGCCTTGCGGCCGGGAAAGTCGCGCGGGTGAAAGGGTTCGAGAAAATGGATGTCGAGCCGGAAGGTGCCGGGGCGCGCGAGGATGCGGCGGGCATTGTCGATCCCCGCCTCGTCGCCGATCCAGCCGATCCACTCGGCGATCGGCCCGTAATCGAGCATCACCGGCTGGACGAGCACCGCGGGCGGCGGCGGATCGAGCACCTGCATCATCGAGGTCTTGAACGGCAGCAGCGACTGGCCGTCGGTCGTCGTGCCCTCGGGGAACACCGTCACCGCCCAATTGTCGGCGAGCGCCTCGCGCAGCAGGTTGATCTGGTCGGCGACCCCGCCGCGATCCTCGCGGCTGACGAACACGGTGCGGTTGAGGCGGCAGAGCCAGCCGATCACCGGCACCCGGCCCAATTCGGCCTTGGCGACGAAGGCGGTGCCGCTCGCCCCCGCGAGCGACAATATGTCGACCCAGCTTATATGGTTCGAAATGAAGAAGACGTCGCGCCGCAGCGGCGTCCCGTGCCGCACCACCCGCGCGCCGGCAATGCGCGCGGCGAGGAACAGGAACAGCTTCGGAAAGGGCGAGCCGTAGCTGACGAACCGGTAGAGGTAATGGAGCGGCACCAGGACGAGGAGCGAGAGGAGAAGCAGCATCACGCGCCACGCGATGCGCGCTTTTCCCCTCAGCGAAATCGGCGCCGGCTGCCCCGCCGCGATCGCGGCGCGCGCTGCGGCCGGATCAATCCTTGCGGTCGAGCCGGACGCCATAAAGCTCCATGCGATGATCGACGAGGCGGAAGCCCAGCCGTTCGGCAATGACCTTCTGCAACGCTTCGAGTTCGGGGTCGACGAATTCGATCACCCTTCCCGTCTCGACATCGATCAGATGGTCGTGATGCGCCTCGGGCGCGGCTTCGTAGCGCGAGCGGCCGTCGCCAAAGTCGTGACGATCGAGAATCCCGGCCTCTTCGAATAGGCGAACGGTGCGATAGACGGTTGCGATCGAGATACCGCTGTCGATTTTCGACGCGCGTTCATAGAGCGTCTCGACATCGGGATGATCTTCGGAATCGGAGATGACGCGGGCGATGATGCGGCGCTGCTCGGTGATGCGCAGCCCCTTTTCGTGGCACAATGCTTCGAGGTCGATGGTTCCGGACATGCGGGCCTTTCCTGCCTTATGCAGTCGTGTCTTTCCTTATGCCAACTGTATAGGCACGGCCCGCAGATAGAACAAGGGCGGCACCCGCAGGCGCCGCCTCGCTGCCTCTCCGATCGGGCCGATCGCCCTTCAATTCAGGCCTTGCGGCGCTTGCGTCCACCGCCGCGCCCCTTGGTGCCGAGGCCGATTTCCTTTGCGAGCGCGCGGCGCTTTTCGGCATAGGCGGGCGCAACCATCGGATAGTCGGCGGGCAGCCCCCATTTGGCGCGATAGTCGTCGGGCGTCATGTTGTAATGCGTCATCAGGTGACGGCGCAGCATCTTCAGCTTCTTGCCGTCCTCGAGGCAGACGATGTAGTCGGGCTTCACCGACGCGCGCACCGACACCGCCGGCACCGGCTTTTCCTCGATCACCGGCTGCTCGCCAAGGTTCGACAGCGCCGCATGGACATTGTTGATCAATATGGCGAGGTCCGAAATGGCGACGCTGTTGTTGCTGACATGCGCCGCAACAATATCGGCGGTCAGCGTCACGAGCATTTCATTGGTATCGGCTTGATCCGACATGGGAGGAGTTTCCTTTTCTACGAGATTCCCAGAAGAGCGGGCGGATTATAGTGCGGCATTAGTATCGAGGCGCGATTCATGCCATTCTGGATGTAATTTCGCAATCACCGATTTCGGCCGCAAATCCTAGCGACAGCGCATGGTTATCGCATCGCGCACGACCCCGTCGCCGCCGCGATAATAAGCTGGACGGCGACCGCATTCCGAAAAACCCGCGCGCTCGTAAAGATGAACGGCGTCATTATCGGCCCGCATTTCGAGAAAATACTCCTCGGCGCCTTCTTCCTTCGCCCAGGCCATCCAGTCGTCGATCAGCATCCGGCCGACCCCACACCCCCGCGAGGCCGGGTCGACCGCCAGGAGGAGAAGCTCGCTTTCGGGCCCGGCCAGGCGCGCCGCGGAAAAGCCGCACGCCGCATCGCCGTCCCAGGCGAGACAGACACGCGCCGAAGGAAGCGCGAACAGGGTAAGAAGCTGCGCGGTGCTCCACGCCTCGCCATAAGCGGGATCGAAGGCGGCCTCCATCACGCGCATCGCCGCCGACAGATCGCCGACGCGGGCGGTGGCGAGGCGTATCGAGCGGCTCATACGGCCGCCATCGGCTTGGCATCGGGCGCGCGGCCGTAGATCGGGCTGGGGTCGGCGAAGAGCGCGCCGACCGGCAGGTTCGGGAAAGCGCGAGTGTCGGGCAGGACGGCGATGGCGCGGCCGCTGCCACGGCGCGCGACGAACGCCTCGGCGCGGTTGCCGATCACCAGTTCGTCGCCGGCCCGGATCGCCTCGTCGGGAAGCAGCGAACGAAGATCGGCGCGCGGCGTCAGGTCGGCGGCGAAAGGCTGGACGAACCATTGCCCGTGCCCGCCCTCCATCACGATCAACGCGCCGCCCGCGGCGGCGATCGCCTCCGCGGCGCCCGCGGCGACGAGCGCGAGGGTCGAAAAGCCCTGCACCGGCACACCCCAGCCGAGCGCGAGCGCGCGCGCCGCTGCCACACCGATCCGTACCCCGGCGAAGCTGCCCGGACCGCAGCCGACCGCAATCGACGCCGCGTGGCCGCCATCGGCGAGTTCGGCGATCAGTGGGACGAGCCGTTCGGCATGGCCGCGTCCGATCACCTCATGTCGGAAATCGACGACGCACCCATCCTCGACCAGCGCGACCGAGCAGGCCTCGCTGGCGCTGTCGATGACGAGCGTTCGTCCCTCAGGCAATGCGGTTGAAACGCTCGAAATCGGGGCGCGGGCTGCGCTCGAAGATGCTCGCGGGATCGCCATAGCCCAGCGTCGAGATGAAATTGCTCTTCACGTGCGGCGTGTCGCCAAAGAAGGCGGCGTCAACCGCCGCATTGTCGAACCCCGACATCGGCCCGGTATCGAGCCCCAGTGCGCGCGCCGCGAGGATGAAATAGGCGCCCTGCAGACTCGAATTGCGGAAAGCGGTGGTCTCGGCCAGCGCTTCGTTACCGACGAACCAGCTCCGCGCATCGGTGTGTGGAAACAGGTCGGGCAGATGTTCGAAGAATTGATGGTCCATCGCGATGATCGCGGTGACCGGCGCCTTCAATATCTTGTCGGCATTGGCGGGCATGGCGATTGCAGCAAGCTTCGCCTTCGCCTCATCCGATACGCACCAGATGATGCGCGCCGGCAGCGCATTCGCGCTCGTCGGCCCATATTTCATCAGATCCCAGATCGCGCGAAGCTGATCCTCCGACACCGATCGGTCGAGATAGAAGTTATAAGTGCGCGCGGTGCGGAACAGTTGGTCGAGAGCGCTATCGGAAAGCGGCTCGCTCATCGAGGTATCTCCTGGCTGAAAGTCTGGATCAGACGGCGTGGACTGCCGTTACCTCGGGCACATAATGTTTCAAGAGGGCTTCGATGCCATTTTTCAGCGTCGCGGTCGACGACGGGCAGCCCGAGCAGGCGCCCTGCATCTTGAGATAGACATTGCCCTTGTCGAAGCCGCGATAGATGATGTCGCCGCCGTCGTTGGCGACCGCGGGGCGGACGCGCGTCTCGATGAGGTCCTTGATCTGCTCGACGATGTCGGCGTCAGCCGGATCGTCGGCAAAACCGCCCTCCTCCTCGCCGGGCACGCTGATCCCCGCGGCGCTCGCGGGGTTGAAGAGCGGCATGTCGGCGAGGAAATGGTCCATCACGATGCCGAGCACGTCGGGCTTCGCATCGGCCCATTCGGCGCCCGGCGCGATCGTCACCGACACGAAATCGCGGCCGAAAAAGACGCCGGTGACGTCGCCGAGTGCGAACAGCGCGGTCGCGAGCGGCGAGGCCTCGGCCTCTTCGGGGCTCGCGAAATCGCGGGTTCCCGCCTCCATCACCGCCCGGCCGGGCAGGAATTTGAGCGTCGCGGGATTGGGCGTCGATTCGGTTTCGATCAGCATGAAGCGCATGTGGGACGCCGCGGGGCTTTGTGCAAGGTTGCAGGCTTAGCTATGGCCTTCCAATGCGCCGTTTCACCCATTTCGCCGCGCTCGACTGGTCGGGTGCGCGCGGCCCGCGCCAGCGCGGGATCGCGCTGGCGGTTGCGAGCGGCGCCGCGGCGCCCGCATTGGTGCGGCCGGGGCATGTCTGGTCGCGCGCCGAGATATTGGCGTGGCTTGAAGAGATTGCGGCATCGCGCGCCGACATGCTGATCGGCTTCGACTTTTCGGCAGCTTTCGCCTTTGCTGATCGCGGCGCCTATTTCCCCGAATGGACCGAAAGCCCCGCCGACCTTCCGGCGCTATGGGCGCTGGTCGAGACGCTCACCGCTCGCGACCCGCATTATGAAGTCGCCAGCTTTCTCGCTCACCCGGAAGCGCGGCGCCATTTCCGTCATGGCCAGGGCGATGTCGGCGACCTTTATACGCCCGGCGCCGGGCGGCTGCGCGTCGTCGAACAGCATCAGCGCGCAACGCGGCAGGCCGCGAGCGTCAGCAATTTCAACCTCGTCGGCGCGGCGCAGGTCGGCAAGGCGAGCCTCGCGGGAATGCGCCTGCTTCAGCGCGTGCATGGCCGCATCCCGCTCTGGCCGCTCGATCCCGTGCCGCCCAGCGGCCCGCTGCTCGTCGAAATCTACACCAGCCTCGCCGCGCGCGCGGCAGGAATGCCACCGGGGCGCAGCAAAATTCGCGACGGCAAGGCGCTCGACGCCGCCCTCGCCGCACTCGGCTCGCCGCCCGCCGGCGTGACGGGATCGATGAGCGATCATGCCAGCGACGCGCTGCTGACCGCCGCCTGGCTGCGCGCGATCGCATCGGACACGGAGCGCTGGTCGCCTGCGCCGCTTTCCGACACGCTCGCCGCGACCGAAGGCTGGACCTTCGGCATAATCTGACGCCTTCACCGCCCGCATTTTTCCGGCCACCGGATATTTCCATATCCGGCAAAAATGCTCTAGGGAGACCGCGCGCCGGCTTAGCTCAGTTGGTAGAGCAACCGCCTTGTAAGCGGTAGGTCGTCAGTTCGAGTCTGACAGCCGGCACCAGCACCCCCTTGAAAGACAAGGGCTTTTTGCTCGCAAACCCGCACAAAAGCTGGTAAAATCGACGCCTCGGCCGTCCGAGGATGTCCCCCTTTGTTCCGCACCGTCCGGGCCATTTGGGGCCACCAGAAGGGGGGCCACCCCGTCTCAACAGCTCGTGGCCCCAAATCATGCTTTCAGTCACTCAGATTCGCGCCCTCAAGCCCAAGGCCAAACCCTACAAGGTCGCCGACGCAAAAGGGCTCTTCCTTCTCGTCCAGCCGTCGGGCGCGCTCCTCTGGCGCGTCAAATATCGCTTCCACGGTATCGAGCGAAAAATCTCGCTCGGCCGCTTTCCCGACGTCAGCCTCAAGGAAGCGCGCGAGAAGCGTGACGAGGCCCGCGCCAAGCTCGAAGACGGCATCGACACCTATGTCGAGCGCCGCATCGCCAAGATCGAGGCGAAGACCGCTGCCGAGTCGACGTTCCGGTTCGTCGCCGACGAGTTCCTCGAAAAGATGGAACTCGAAGGTCGGTCGCCGCTGACGGTCAAGAAGAACCGCTGGTATCGCGACCTCCTCGATCCCGATATCGGCCGGTTGCCGGTCGCTTCGATCACCCCGCAACTGCTCCTCGAATCGATCAAGCGGGTCGAGCGGCGCGGACACCATGAAACCGCCCAGCGTCTGCGCGCCTTCGCGTCGCGCGTCTTCCGCTATGCCTGTGCTACCGTCCGCGCCGACCGCAATCCGGCTGAAGTCCTGCTCGGCGCGTTCGTTACTCCCACCCGGCGCCATCGCGCCGCAATCCTCGAACCGACCCACGTCGGCCAGTTGCTGCGCGCGATCGACGGCTACGACGGTCGCCCGGAAACCCGGCTCGCGCTCCAGATCATTCCCCATGTCTTCCTGCGTCCCGGCGAACTCAGAAAAGGCGAATGGGACGAAGTCGATTTGGAAACAGAGGTTTGGCGCATTCCGGCCGCGCGCATGAAAATGAAGGAAGAGCACGTCGTTCCCCTCTCCTCGCAGGTCATCGCCCTGCTGAAGGCGCTGAAAGCGATCGGCAATCCAAGCAAATATATGTTCCCAGCCTATCACAGCCTGCGGCAACCGATGTGCGACGGCACGCTCAATGCCGGGCTCCGCCGCCTCGGCTATCACAAGGACGAGATCACCTCGCACGGGTTCCGCGCGACGGCAAGCACGCTCCTCAATGAAACCGGGCTCTGGCATCCCGACGCCATCGAGCGCGCACTGGCGCACAAGGATTCGGATCGGGTTCGCGCCGCTTATCACCGGGGAACCTATTGGGATGAGCGCGTCAGGATGAATCAGTGGTGGTCGGATTATCTAGACCGGCTTCGCGACAATCTGCCGACCGACGATCTTGGTTCCGACGCGGGAGCCCCCACCGAGCGGCGGTCGGAAACGCTCAACCCATCACAAGGCCAAATTATCGCCTTTCCGAAGGCTAATCGCCGCTCGGCTTGGGGGAGTTCTTTACCCAAATAGGCGCTTCGGCGCTCAAAGAATTATTCGAAAAGCGTGCGCTGATCGGTGCCTCATAAGGCTTCGCTCACCCGACCGTAATATTTACAAGATTGTAGGAACCTAAATGGCATGGCATCGAGGCTAGGGAGGTTCTGATGGCGGGCACGATTCAAGCAATTCGCTTTAAGCAATGGCTGCCGGAGTGGGATCACTTCGACTTCGATCCTGCTCAGCACAGGCGCAAACCTGACGAACATATTCTCCTGTTCTCGATGCCAGCAGTGCAATTGAGAGCCTTAAGTGGCGTATACCGTCGCACGCGCGATCACGAAGGTGGCGAAGGTCTTCAGCGCCTCCACGATCCCAAGCGCTCAGCCGCTATACGCGATTTCGTTCGCTTCGGACATCCCTATAGCGGCCTCCCAATCGCGGCGCGGGACGACGCTTCCGCAGCCATGCGCAAACCCGGCTGGCTCCCCACTGCCATTGTCGTCAACATCCTCACTAAAGAGGACGAAAGACGAGGTCGCAAGGTTGCCACGTCCGACTTAGTCTCGATCAACTGACCGGCCCCCACCGAGTGGTCCGCTGGGATTGTTAGTGCATTGACGCGTCCATCGCCAGTGTTGGCCGCAGGTGGAGCGAAGCGGAACCGGCGGGCGACACTGGCGATGGAACGGCCTCCGGCGCCGGTGGTCGATATCCCAGCGAGCTGTGCGGCCGGACGGTGTTGTAATGCCGCCGCCAAGCCTCGATCAGGATCCGGGCCTCCGCGAGCGAGTAGAAGATCTCGCCGTTGAGCAGCTCATCGCGCAGGGATCCGTTGAAGCTTTCACAATAGCCATTCTCCCATGGCGATCCGGGCGTGATATACAGCGTCTTCACGCCGATCTGGGCGAGCCATTGCTGCACCGCCGTCGCGATAAACTCCGGGCCGTTGTCCGACCGGATATGCGCCGGCGGCCCACGCGTGACGAACAGCTCGGCCAGTGCCGCGAGCACGTCGTCGCTCTTGAGCTTACGCGCCACCGGCAACGCCAGGCACTCCCGGCTCGCCTCGTCGATGATCGACAGGATCCGGTATTTGCGACCATCGTGCGTCCGGCCCTCGACGAAGTCGTAGGACCAGACATGGCCGGGATATTCTGGCCGCAGCCGGATGCACGATCCGTCGTTCAGCCACAGACGCCCGCGCTTCGGCTGCCTTTGTGGCACCTTCAGCCCTTCGCGGCGCCAGATACGCTCAACCCGCTTGCGGTTCACATGCCACCCCGCATCGCGTAGCAACGCCGTCACCCGGCGATAGCCATAACGACCATATTGCCGGGCCAGTGCGATGATATCCTCAGTGAGGGCCGCTTCGTCATCCGCCCCGCGTGGCGCCTTGCGCTGCGTCGATCGGTGCTGCCCGAGCACGCGGCACAGCCGCCGCTCGGACACCGGCATCATCATTCTGATGTGGTCGATACAGCGCCTGCGGCGTGCGGGGCTCAGAAGTTTCCCCGGGCAGCCTCCTGCAGGATCAGCTTGTCCAGCGTCAGGTCCGAGATCGCACGACGAAGCCGCGCATTCTCCTTCTCCAGATCCTTCATCCGACGCGCCTGATCGGTCTTCAGGCCGCCATATTCCTTGCGCCACCGATAATAGGTCTGCTCGCTGATCGCGATCCGACGACACGCCTCGGCGGTCGTAGCGCCCTGCGCAAGCACAACCTCCGCCTCACGTAGCTTGCCGATAATCTCTTCCGGGCGATGCTTCTTGCTCGGCATTCTATATCTCCTTCGTCGTCCAAAATATCATCAATTTTGGACCACTCAGAAGGGGGCAGATCAAGCGTGTCGATCGACTGCCAGTGGCAGGCGCTCTACGAGCGTATCTGGCGCCCAGAATTCTTCCCGAAATGGGCCTCCGGGCTGTCGGAAGCCGACCTGCGCAAAGAGAGTGGAGCATGGGTTGCGACGGGTCCGGAAGGGCCGGTTCGCATCCGGTTCACGGCGCATAATGCCTATGGCGTGATGGATCATTTCGTCGAACCGGGCGACGGAAACGAGATCCATATTCCGCTGCGCGTGATCCGGAATGGCGACGGCGCCGAGGTGCTGCTGACGCTCTATCGCCAGCCCGATATGGATGACGAGCGGTTCGCGGCCGATGCCGAATGGGTCCATCGCGACCTCGCCGCGCTCAAGAAACTGGTCGAGGAAACGCGCTGACGGAACGGGCCGTCAGTTCGAAGCGACGGCCTTTTCGAGGGCGGCGATATGCTGTTCGCAGGCCTCCTTCACGAGCTTTTGCAACAGTTCGATCCGTTCACCGATCCATTCCAGTTCCTGCGGCGTGATCTTGTAATGCGGCGAGTAGCGCGCGTTGACGTAGGCCTGTCGCAGCAGCTCGAAACAGCGCTGGGCGAACTTAGTATCGCGGGGCCAAACCTGAATCAGGTCGAACAATAGAGGCTCCGC
Source organism: Sphingopyxis sp. DBS4 (assembly GCF_024628865.1). NCBI lineage: Bacteria > Pseudomonadati > Pseudomonadota > Alphaproteobacteria > Sphingomonadales > Sphingopyxidaceae > Sphingopyxis > Sphingopyxis sp. DBS4. Next base: position 1,109,705 of record NZ_CP102384.1, on the reverse strand, counting down.
CTGACCGCGCAGAAAGTTCAGCCGGTGCGACTTCGGGCTGTAGAGAGCGAGCGTGAGAAGGACGCAGTGATAGAAGCGCTCCGTCGCTTGGTGCAGGTCGAATGCCGCCTCGTTCGTATAGCCCTTTTGCATCGCGTTTTGGGCCAGTTCGAACCGCCGTGAAGCACTCAAGAACCATTCCCTGAAGTTCTTCCGCGCCTCTTTCAGCGTGGCTTCTGGTGTCAAAGGCTTGGGCTGTTCGAACGGATGATCTTCGGCCCCGTAGAGCACGATCCCCTGTTCATAGATGTCGATGAAGAACGGCCGACCGCGCTGGAGCTGGTCATTCACATCCTGCAAACTGTGAACGATGAAGTTGACCGGCGCCGAAATCCGCTTCGATATCGTCACCTCGCGAAGAAGATGATCATCGGCCTTGGCCCAATATTCGACCGTATCAGTCAGGCGATCGTCGTTGACGACGACGAGGATATCATAGTCCGAGAAATAGCCGCCAACGGGGTCTTCGACCCAATTACCGCGTGCATAGGAACCGTAGAGGACGACCTTGAGGATACGCCCCTGCTTCTTCCATTTCTGCGTGGCGAGGCTGGTAGCGTCCTCGAACTCGGCGAACAGGATTTGGACGATCCGTTCGAGATCGCGGCGTTTCCGGTCGGGCAGATGATCGAGGCTCGTTTTCATTTCCGATCCTGACTCGCGTTATTTTCGCCGCTTGCCAAGCCCATAAAGCTCTCATGCCGTTCGGTCTTCGCCGCGCGGCGCGATGACTTTTCAATCGGGAAGAGCGCGGGCGATTTGTGTCAACGCATAGGCAAAGCGGCCCTGCACCTCAGGTATCGGAAGGGATAGTCGCCGGGCGATTTCGACGACCGAAAGATCGTCACGCCGCGCCATCAGGAAGATGGTGCGATCGGTTTCGGAGAGGGCCGCAAGCGCCCGGTCGAAGCGGTCGGCCCGCTCGCGATCCCGCGCGGTCTCGATGCCCAGCCTCCAGCGCAGCGCCGCCAGCCTGTAGCCGATCCGGCGTCGGAAGCGATACCTGCGCATGGCCCTTCCCTCCTTCCTTCAACCGCAATCGGCCCCGGCGAAGCGGGGTGGGCGGCAAGAGCGAACCGGCAGTCCCGCCCATGAAGGCGGGCCGCACCGGGAGGCCGGAACGCAGTGGAGGACCCGGGCGCGCAGCGTCCGGGTTGCGGCACGCCGGGGCGGGACTAGAGGGCAGCGACGCCCACCCCGCTTGGCCGAGGCCGACACGAGCAACGCCATCGCGCGGGACGCGCGATGACATTTTTCCCGTCAGGGATCGTTACCCGCATGGGCCGAGACGGTGCAACCGACTCGGTGGAGCGAAGCGGAATAGACCCCGGCCGCCCGCACGGGCGGGACGGCGAGCCGAACAAAGCCACTTCCTGCGCTCGCCCAGAAAAAGGCGCTTGAGGTCGCGCGGGCATCAGTTCGAGTCTAAAATTTGCTGAAATTTTTCCGGGGCCACGCTGGGGCCACGACTTTTCGAACTATAGATAATTGTTTATTTTCAAGTCATTCCAGCCGAATTGAGGAAACGACAGCCGCACCAGCAGCCCCTTGAGACCCATGGGTTTTCCCGTAAATCAGCGGCTTGCCGTCAACCGGCCGAAGCGCATTTACGAGCTGGACGGCAAAGTCGATATGGGTGGCTGTGGCAATAATCCGATCCGGCTTGTTTATCCGGCATTCGCACGCTTCTTTGCCGGAGCGAGGTCGTTCAGGACGAGACAATAGATGGGAGAATGCGCATGACGGGTTTCGGAGGCTATCAGAACGAGATTTACGGCGCTGGCTTGCAGGGCGTGCTGCCCACGATCCCGGTCGACGCCGCAAATCTCGAAGCCCGCGCGACCGCGGCCATGTCCGAGAGCCTGCGCAACTATGTCCAGGGCGGCTGCGGCGACGAGCACACGCAGAACCTCAATTCCGCCGCCTTCCGCCACTGGGGGCTCGTACCGCGGATGATGGTCGACGCGACCGTCCGCAATTTGTCGATCGAGCTTTTCGGTATGTCCCTCCCCACCCCGCTGTTCATGGCGCCGATCGGCGTCACGGGAATGTGCACTCCCGATGGGCATGGCGACCTGCACGCCGCGCGCGCGGCGGCGGCGACCGGCGTGCCGATGATCGCCTCCACCCTCGGCAACGACCCGCTCGAAGATGTGGCGGCGGCAATGGGCGATACGCCCGGGCTGTTCCAGCTCTACACGCCGAAGGAAAAGGAACTTGCCGAAAGCCTCGTCGGCCGCGCCGAGCGAGCGGGCTACCGCGCGATCGTCGTCACGCTCGACACCTGGGTCACCGGCTGGCGCCCGCGTGACCTCAACAGCGGCAATTTCCCCCAGCTTCGCGGCCATGTTCTCCAGAATTATTTCGGCGACCCGGTCTTCCGGAAACTTCTCGGCAAGCCCGTCGAGGGCCATCTTGCCGAGGCGATCGGGCTATGGAGCCGGCTGTTCGGCAAGGTGCTGACGTGGGACGACATGGCGTGGCTTCGTTCGATCACCTCGCTGCCGATCATCCTCAAGGGCATCTGTCATCCCGACGACGCGCGGCGGGCGATCGATACCGGCGCCGCAGCGATCTATTGCTCGAACCACGGCGGACGGCAGGCGAACGGCGGCATCGCCGCGATCGACATGCTGCCCGCCGTCGTCGCCGCGGCGGGGGACACGCCGGTGCTGTTCGATTCGGGGGTGCGCTCGGGAAGCGACGTCACCAAGGCTCTCGCGATCGGCGCCCGCGCCGTCGGCATCGGGCGCCCCTTCGCCTATGGCCTCGCGCTCGGCGGCGCCGAGGGCGCGGCGCACGTGCTTCGCTGCATCCTCGCCGAGGCCGACCTGCTCATGGCGGTGAACGGCTATCCGACAATCGCCGATCTGAAAGCGGCGGACATCAGACGCGCCGGAGCAGGAGACTGTTAAGGGATAGAGCGTCTTTGGTAGCGGAGGAGGGATTCACACGAAAAACATAAGATACTGATTTATAACAACGTTCTTGATCGTCGTGCCGATAATTCCGCTCAATCCACCCCCAATTTTACCCCTTCGCGACAGGCCGTGCCGAAATATCGACAGGCCGACATGCGCGATCCCTGCTACGCCCGAGAACGCGGCTGTTTACAGTGTGATCGCAGAAAGGACCGCAGACTATCGACAAACACCACGGTTGCACGGCCGACCTTGGCTGCCTCGATGTCGCCGGAAGCGATGAGCTGGTAGATCTTGGATTTGCTGAGCCCCGTCATCCGTACTGCGTCGGGAATGCGAACGCTTATCGGCCCAATCGGGGGCGCGTCGTCGCCATTCGTTGCAGGCTGCCGGGCCGACATCGGACTATTTCTTACGTGCCCGGCTGAACGAGCGGTCGCTCGCCAGGAAGCCGCTAAGCATGAATGGAATGAGGTCCGGTACGGACTCGCGTCGGCCGTAGGCCGCCTCATAGGCCTCGGCGTAGTCGTTCAGCGCTTCGATGAGATCCGGCATGACGTTGATCGTGATCTTAACCGGCGTCCGATCGGGCAGCCTTGGCAGCTTCAAATCAGCCATGACGGCCTCCCCAGGGTCCGGGCAATATGATGTCTTTGTGCACGACCACCCGTAGCGGCCAGCCGGGGCGAACGCGCAAGGTCGGCTGGATATTGAGATTGCGCGTGACGAGCTGATCGCTGGCGCGCGCGCCGCTCTGCTGCGCTGACTCGCGGATCGCCCGGACAAGGTCGCTTTCGGTGCTGCCGAAGCTCAATTCAGTGCCGACGCCCAGCAATGTCGACAGGGCGACGCCCTTCAGAAGCTGCCAAGTATGCCGGTCGATCCGGTCGGACAGACCCGCATAGCCCTGCGTATCGGTCGCCGGCACATTGTCGATACGAATCGACGAGCCGTCGGGCAGGATGATCCGCTGCCAGACGACCAGCGCACGGCTCTGCCCAAACGCTACAACGCTGTCGTAGCTGCCGATCAGCCGCGATCCTTGCGGAATGAGCAGACCGCGCCCGGTCACACTGTCATAGACGTTCTCCGTGATCTGCGCGGTGACGAGCCCGGGAAGATCCGAGTTGAGCCCGGTTATGAGGCTCGCGGCAATGATGCTGCCGGCCTGCAAGATCCAAGGCGATACGGACTGCGCCAGCGCGTGCGGATTGATGTCGTCGTCGCGATTGGCGCGGCCGACCAATTCGTTCTTGCGCCCCTGGGCGTTAGGATCTCGGTCAGGGTCGAGGAGCGGCTTGGCAGTCTCGGCCGATGCTGGCGGAACACTTGCATCGGTAGTCACCGGTGCAGGGGCGGCGGCGCGACCGCCGCCCGCCAATTGCAGCATGACGCCAGACTCGCGTGCGGCCTTCTGCTCAGCGGCGATGCGCTGGCGCTCGGCTTCGGCTTCCTGCGCGGCCCGGCTCACCGCATCGGCAGCGGGGTCAGGGGGAACCATCCCGCCAAGCTGCCGCTGGCGCTCGAGGATCGGCCGCCCGAGATCACCGGGAAGCGGTGGCCCGAGCTTCGGCACGTCGCCATAGCTCGTCGGCGCGCCCGCGAGCGCATCAGGCGGCGCCTTCGCGCCAACCAGCTTTTCATCGCTTGGTGCGATCAGGCTCAGGGTCGCGGGCTTGAGCGCCAGCCAGGCGACGCCGATGATCGCGGTCGAGCCGGCGGCAGCGATGGCGACGATCGCACCGCGGCGAAAACGGGTGACGCGGCCCGGCGCCGCGCGCAGAACGAGCGTTTCGGGGTCGGCTTTGGGCGCCGCGATCGGCGCGGAAGAAGCGGTTGGATCGGTCACGCGCCCCTCCCGGCCTTGCGCTGCCGGCTCTTCGGCTGGGCGGCGGTGATACGGACAATCTGCTGTTTCTTGCCGCCAAGGCGCAGCTCGGCGACACCGAACAGGCGGTCGACCACATAATAGCGGCCGGCGACGCGATAGTTGACGAGCTGGGCCTCGCCATCCTCGCCAATCACGAACAGCGGGGGCGCCTCACCCACGGCGATCGCGGGCGAGAACTCGATGTAGGTCTGCCGCCCATCGTCGAACGCGCGCAGCGGCCGCCAGGCCGGCTTGTCGCCCGAGATCGCATAGTTGAAGTTGAGGCTTTCGACCGAGAGGCCCGACGCGATCGGCGTCGCCGCCACGGCTGCATCCCGCTGACGCCGGAGCGCGATCAGCTCGTCATGTGGATAGGTCCAGGAGATCGCCGCCATCGCGGTCGCGGGCGTGCTTTCGAGCTGGAGATGGTAGGTCCGGCGATCGGTAGCAATGACAAGGTTTGTGCGTAGGCCCGCCGAAAACGGCTTGACGAGGATGTGCACGCGCTTGCTTTCGCCGATGCCGCTGGTGGTATCGCCGACAGTCCAGCGCACGGTGTCGCCGGCGGCGACGGACACAATCGTTTCGCCCGGCTGCAAGGCAATGTCGGTGATGCGCTCGGGCGCGGCATAGAGCCGGTAGAGCACGCCTTCCGCCCAGGGATAGACCTGGACGGCATATATATATCCCGCGCTCGACGGCTCGCGCAGTGCCGCCCGGTTGGCGGCAGTGACGCGCGCGGTCGGTGACGCGGGTTCGCGGCTCTGCGCAGCGGCGGGCATGGCAAGCGCCATCGCGCTCGCCGCCAGGATGAGGGCACGGATCATTGGTCGGTCCTTTCGGGGGATGGTGCGGCTGCGGGTTGAGCAAGGGTCGGATCGAGCGGCGAGCCCAGCGGAATGTCGGCGGGCGGCGCGACCGGGAGTGATTGTGCGGGATCGGGCACGGCCGATGGTTGCGGCGAAGGTGGCCGGTCCTGCGGCGTTTCCAGTTCGCGGCTCCAGTCGATCGCGTCAACATAGAGACCGAGCGGGTTTTTTCGGAGCACATCGGCCGAGCGCGGCGGCTTGATCTTCACCGTGAGCATCGCCGTCCAGCGTGACGTGCTGGCGAGGCTTCCCCGCTCATATTGCTGCTCGGTCCATTTGACCTGGAAGCTCGTATCTGACGCGCGGACGATGCTCGTCACCTGCACCGAAACCGTCTTGCGCCCGACATCGGCGAACGGATTGGAGGTGCGGGCATATTCGCCGAGGAACAGTGACGCACGTTCGGTCGCGAAATCATAGGCTGATAGCCAGTTTTCACGCATCAATACCGGATCGAGCGAGCGCGCTCGAACGCCGGTGATGAACCGGCCGAGGAACCATGCGATCTGCGGATCGGTCGGCCGATAGTCCTTGGCGGCAGGCGCGACGGCCTGTGCTTGCCCGAGTGCATCGACCTCGACCACATAGGGCACGACGCGGCTTTGCATCGATTGCCAGACCAGCGCGCCCGACAGACCAGTGGTCAGGAACAGGCCGCCGAAGGCCATCAGCCGCCAGTTCTTCGCCTGTGCGCGAGCCGAGCCGATACGCTCATCCCAAAGCTGGCCCGCTCGTTGGTAGGGTGTCTCGGGTTCGGGCGTTCGCCCATAGCGCTGCAATGCGCGTCGAAATTTCATCGCTCAGTCCCTTTCCTTGATGTCTGGAGTGGCGCCAGCGCCGCCGCGGTCGCCGCCCTGGATTGCGTGGATCGCCATCTGACGGCGGTGGCGAGCATTCTGGCTGGCATGAAGCTTCTGCGCCCAGGCGGGTGTTCCTTCAGCTGCGCCTGTCGGCGCGGCTGCGGGGGCGCCGCCGCCGGCACGGGTGCTTCCTGCTTCCCATGCGGCGCGCTGCCCACGATCGGCGGCAGCGCTAACGCCGAGACCGCCGCTCATCCGGTTGGCAGCCGCGCCGCGCATGGCGGTCGCAACGCCGCCGAGGCCCGCGCCGACGCTGGTCGAGCCCGAGGTTTCCTGCCCGAGCTTGTAGGCGGTGGATGCGGCAGACCCCATCGATGTACCGGCGCGGATCGCGCCGAGACCGGCCCCCGCGAGACCGCGTGCCGCGCCGACGGCGCCAGCGCCTGCCATCGCAAGACCTCCGCCGGCAAGCGCGGTAGTGGCGATCACCGATCCGGCGCCGAGCTGCGGCGCGCCGGCGACGAGGCCGGATGCGATTCCCGGGCCGAAGATGGAGAGGCCAAAGATCGCGAGGCTCGCGAGCATCAGCGACACGGCCTGTTCGATCGACACCTCGTCGCCGGTGATCGCACTGGTGAAGTCGGCGAAATAGTTAGAGCCGATGCCGACGATGACCGCGAGCACCATGACCTTGATGCCCGAACTGACGACGTTCCCGAGCACCCGTTCGGCGAGGAACGACGTGCGGTTCCACAGCGCAAAGGGCACGAGCACGAAGCCGGCGAGCGAAGTGAGCTTGAATTCGAGGATTGTGATGAAAAGCTGGATCGCGAGGATGAAAAAGGCGGCGATGACGACGACCCAGGCGATCACCAGCACGGCGATCTCGATGAAATTGTCGAAGAAGGCGATCGGGCCAACCAACTCCTTCGCCTGCTCGAGGAGCGGCCATGCTGCCTCGAAGCCGGTCCCGGCCAGCTTGCCGGGTCGCAATAAATCGTCAGCCGTAATCGCGCTGCCCCCTGCGGTGAGGCCGAGGCCGGCGAAGCTGCGAAAGATGATATCGGACAGTGTCGAGAAGCTGTTGAGGATCAGGGCGAAGACGCCGACATAGAGGATCTTCTTGAGGAACTTGGCGATGACGTCGTCTTCGCCGCCGAGCGCCCAGAACAGCCCGGCGAGAGTGATGTCGATGCCGATCAGGATCGTGGTCAGGAAACCGACGTCACCGCCCAACAGGCCGAACCCGCTGTCGATGTAGGAGGCGAAGGCCTCCATGAACTGATCGATGACATTCAGGTCATCCATATGGGCGGGTTCCTGCTTGAAGTTGAAAGGTGTCGCGGGGACCGGCGGCCATGAGAGGGGCAAGCCCTACGGCCCCCGCGACGAGACAGGTTCGGACCGGGGGGAGCTGGGGGCGCGGTCCTCGCCTGCCTCAGCTCATTGGCGTGGCGTGTAAGCCTTGCCGTCGCCGAGGAAGCGGCGCGTTGACTCGCGTGCCTCGCGCGCGATCTGGCCCCGCTGCGCCTGCTCGACCGATTCCGCCCGGAACTGCGCCGCCATCATTTGCTGAAGCTGGAGCTGCTGCTTGGCGGTGAGCGCGAGAAGCTGGTTCGTGGCCTGCTGCGCCTGAAGCGAGCCTTCCGCGCCCTGGCTGCGCGCGACGATGTCGGCGAGCGCCTGCGTGTCGCTCCGTACGTTGTCGACGATGCGGTTCTGGACCCCCATCGTCTGGCGAAACGCGGACATTGCGGTATCGAGTTGATCGCGTGCGCGAGCCACACGCTGATCGCGGCGGAACACCTGATCGAACTCCTGCGGGTAGAGCTGGCGGAAGCGCTCGTCGAGCTGATCGATGCGGAAGTCGACGCCCTGCGCCTGGCCCATGAGCTGGTCGATCTGCTGGAGGCGCTGGCGAAGCTCCTGAAGTTGCGGGAAATCGATCCTGGTGAGGTTTTTGCCCTGGTTGATCAGCATTTGCGCTTCGTTCTGGAGGCTCTGGATCTGGTTATTGATCTGGGCGAGCGTGCGCGCGGCGGTGAGCAGGTTTTGCGAATAGTTCGATGGATCGAACACGCTGAGCTGGGCCGCGACGGGCGTCGAGGTCAACGCGATGCCGATACCGAGCGAGCCGACGGCGCCGAGCGCGAGAGCAGAGAGGCACGCATATTTGCGGATAGGGATACGGGGCACGGGAAATTACTCCTTGTCTTCTGGGGGGCGGGCGGCAGGGTGACGCCCAAGCAGGTCGGCCGCCCAATCGAGGCCGGCTTGGGAGAGAAAGGTCGCGGCGAAGTCGGCCTGGCCCTTTTCGGCCAGCACCGCGTCTATGCGCTTCTGGCTGTCGGGATCGGACGCGCCGCACAACGCCAGCGCGATCGGGCCTAGCCCAAGCTCGAACAGCCGGTTGCCGCGCGCTGATTGCAGATAATATTGCCGCTTGGGCGTCGCGCGGCTGACCAGTTCGATCTGGCGCGCGTTGAGACCGAAGCGGACGTAGGCCGTCTGGCCCTGCGGCTCGATCGCCCGATCATTGGGCAGCAAGATGCGCTGCGGACAGCTTTCGATGATGGCCGGCGCGATCGTGCTGTCGGCGATATCGGCTAGGCTCTGTGTCGCGAACACGACGCTGACGTTCTTCTTGCGCAGCACCTTCAGCCACTCACGAATGCGCGCGGCGAACAGCGGGTGGTCGAGGAACACCCAGGCTTCATCCAGTACGAGAAGCGTCGGCCGCCCGGTGAAGCGCTCTTCGAGCCGGTGGAACAGGTAGGTCAGCACGGGCGCAACGACGCCCGCCTGCCCCATCAGCGCTTCAGTCTCGAAGCACTGCACGTCGGCGATCGCTAGATCGTCTTCGGCGGCGTCGAGCAGGCGGCCGAACGGTCCTTCGAGCGTATAGGGCGTGAGCGCCGATCGCAGCGGTGCCGATTGCAGCAGCAGCGACAGGCCGGTGAGCGTGCGTTCCTCGATCGGGGCAGTCGCGAGATTGGTGAGCGCCGACCAGACGGCCTCCTTGATCTCGGGTGTGACCAGTACTTTCTCATGGGCGAGCAGCGCGCCGATCCATTCGGCCGCCCAGGCTCGTTCGTTGGAGCGATCGATGTGGCGCAGCGGCTGGAAGGCGATCGTTCGCCCGCCCTCGTCATCGGCATGACCGCTCTCGCCGCCAAGCCCGAGCGCGTGATGCGCGCCGCCCATCGCCAGCACGGCCGCGCGCGCCGAAAATCCCTTGTCGAAGACATAGACCTGGGAGTCTGGATATCGCCGGAACTGAAGCGCGAGCATTGCGAGCAGCACCGACTTTCCGGCCCCGGTGGGTCCGACGATCAGCATATGACCGACGTCGCCGACATGCGTGCTGAGACGGAACGGCGTCGAGCCGCTGGTTTCCGCATAAAGCAGCGGCGGACCGTCGAGATGCGGATTACGCGCCGGTCCTGCCCATACCGAGGACAGCGGCATGAGATGCGCGAGATTCAGGGTGTGGACGATCGGTTGCCGGACGTTCGCATAGACATGGCCCGGCAGGCTCGACAGCCACGCCTCGACCACATTCATGCCCTCGCGGATGCAGGTGAAGCCGAGCCCGTTGACGATGCGCTCGACCGCGCGGACCTTTTCCTCGACGCGGGCGCGGTCGATATCGGCAACGGTGATCGTCGTCGTCAGATAGCCGAACGCGACATGATCGCCGCCGAGCGCCTGCAAGGCCAGGTCGGCATCGACCACCTTGTTGTCGGCATCGCTGTCGAGAAGCTGGACCGGCTGGTTGTAGATGACTTCGCGCAGCAGCGCGGTGATCGACTTGCGCTTGTTGAACCACTGCCGCCGCAGGCGAGTGAGCGCTTTGGTTGCGTCGGTCTTGTCGAGCGCAATGAAGCGCGTCACCCAGCGATAGCCAAAATCCTCATGGTTGAGTCCGTCGAGGATGCCGGGACGGCTCGCGTTCGGAAATCCGAGAATGGTCAGCGTCCGCAGATGCTGGTCGCCCAGCATCGGCTCCAGCCCGCCGGTCAGCGGCGTGTCGGCCAGCAGCCCGTCCAGATAGATGGGCGTTTCGGGCACGGCGACGACATGGCGGCGCGCGGAGATCGCACCGTGGAGAAAGGTCAGCATTTCGCTGTCGCCGAGCGCGCGCACCTCGGGCATGAAGCCTCTGAACAGGTCAAGCGCGCGATCCGTCTCGGCGATGAAGCCGGCAAGCGCTTGTCGCCAGTCGCGGCCCTTCGCGTCGTCGCTGCGCTCGACCAGCGCTCGGCCCGCCGTGTCCGCCTGATCGGGCGGAGGCAGGAAGGTGAGCGTCAGATAATAGCGGCTCTCGAAATGCGCGCCCGCGCTTTCGAACGCCGCGCGCCGTTCCTCATCGACCAGCCACGACGCCGCATCGGGAAAGCTGCTGTCGGGATAACCCAGCGCTTCGCGCCGCTCGGCCTCGAAATGGAGTGCCCAGCCCGAGCCGAAGCGCTTCAGGACATTGTTCGCCCGCGCGCAGGCGGCGACAAGCTCGGCTTCGGTGGCGGATTCTAGATCGGGGCCGCGGAACCTGAGGACGCGCGAAAAGCTGCCGTCCTTGTTGAGCACCACGCCGGGCGCGACAAGCGCCGCCCATGGAAGGTGATCGGCGAGCCGGGCGGCCTTCTGACGGTATTCGCGCAGATTCAGCATGACAGATGCCCCTTCTGGCGAAGGTGGCGAACCAGGACCGGGGCGAAGTCGGGATCGCGTTTGGCGGCGAACACCGCGAGGGTGTGCCCGAACGCCCACATGGCCAGCCCGGCGATCCACTGCTGGAGACCGAGCCCGAGCGCGGCCGCGATCGTACCATTGACGATCGCGATCGCCCTCGGCGCCCCGCCGAGCAGGATCGGCTCGGCGAGCGCGCGGTGCATCGGCGCCTCGAAACCCTCGATATGACTGCCGGAGGCGATCACGAGATGAGCGCTCCACCGCCGAAGCTGAAGAAGCTGAGGAAGAAGCTCGACGCCGCGAACGCAATCGACAGGCCGAAGATGATCTGGATGAGGCGGCGGAACCCGCCTGCTGTCTCGCCGAACGCCAGCGTCAAACCGGTGACGATGATGATGATCACCGCGACGATCTTGGCGACCGGACCCTGGACCGACTCCAGCACCTGCTGGAGCGGTTCCTCCCACGGCATGCCCGAGCCGGCGGCCTGCGCGGTGGCGGCGAGCGCAAGCCCGAGGCCGATGGCGGCTCCGGTGAGGAAGATGCTCCGACGATCAGGAATACGGGCAGGAATACGGGACAAGCGCATGGTCATTCTCCTTGGGGTTCGAGGGCGTGGTCGGGAGTAAGGTCGAGGACGGCGTAGCCGCCGTCGGGATCGAGGCCGGCGACGCGCGCGATCGTGTCGACGCGGCGCGCGAGGCCGCGCCCGGCGATGAACACGATCATGTCGATGGATTCGGCGATCAGCCGGCGCGGAACGGTGACGACGCTTTCCTGCACGAGCTGCTCGAGCCGGTAGAGGGCCGACACTGCCGAATTGGCGTGGACGGTTGCGATGCCGCCCGGATGCCCGGTGTTCCAGGCTTTGAGCATGTCGAGCGCTTCGCGCCCGCGCACCTCGCCAACGACGATGCGATCGGGGCGGAGCCGCAATGTCGAGCGGACAAGATCAGCCATCGTGACGCCGCCGGCTCCGGCAGTGCCGATCGTACGCGTGCGCAGCCCCACCACGTCGGGCGCGGCGCATTGCAACTCACGCGTGTCTTCAATGATGATGACGCGTTCATCGAGGTGCGCCATCTCGGCGAGCAGCGCGTTGGCAAGCGTCGTCTTGCCCGAACTGGTGCCGCCCGCGACCAGGATGTTCTTGCGCTCGACCACGGCCATCGACAGCAGTCGCGCCGTGTCGGCGAGCATGATGCCGTCCCGCACATAGTCGAGCAAAGTGTAGATGCGCGCCGCGGGCTTGCGGATCGAGAAGCATGGCGCGAGGCTGACCGGCGGCAGGATACCCTCGAACCGCTCGCCCGCGCCTTCGCCGTGCGGCGGCAGCTCGGCCGAAACGATCGGCGCATTGCCATGAACCTCGGTGCGCGCGTGGGATGCTACCAGACGAATGATCCGCTCGACTTGCGCGGGCTCATATTTGGTGCCGGTATCGATCCGGCCTTCGCCAAGTCGATCGAGGCGCAACACGCCGTCCGGGTTGACCATGATCTCGATGACCATCGGATCGGCCAGCGCCGCCGCGATAGTCGTCCCCATCGCGGTGCGCAGCATCGCGCGCCGACGCCCTGCGGAATTATCGGAGCCGAAAAGCGTGTCGCTCATCGCCCACCTCCATTGTCTTTCGCGGAGGCAGCAAGCGTGCGCTGGCCGCTGGCGAGCGCTTCGCCGACGCGGGCAATGAACGCCTCGAAGCGGTCTCGGCCGATCGCACGCGCCGCTTCGTCGGCTTCGGCCAAAGGGGCCTGCACCATCAGTTCATAGCGGATGAACAGCGCCAGGCTCTCGAGCAGCACATGCCCGTCACGCTCGACACGCCCCAGCGCGAGCGACATGCGATCGAGCCGCTGGCTGAACTTGTTCTCCAGCCCGCTCGCCGCCTGCCGGTTGAGCCAGGCGGTGAGCGCGTCGGTGAGGATCGCCGATTTGGACGCGCCGGGCTGGCTCGCCAGCGCCTCGAAGCGGTGGCTCAGATCTTCGGGCAGGAAGAGCTGGTAGCGGACGCGGTTGGGTTTGATCGCCGCCATCGTCAGAAGCTCGGCAGTGTGTCGCTGTCGCGACCCTGGTTGATGGTATGGGCGCGGATCAGCGTGCCGGTGGTGCCGGCGCGGTCCATCGCGTGCTTTTCGGCGACGGGATCGGTGTCGTCGCGGTCGAGGCCGAGAAGATCGAGCTGCCTGGGCGGTTCGGGCTTTTTGGTCTGTTCCTCGCCGAGTCCGGGATGGCGCTGCTGTTGCAAGCCGCCGTCCTCATCGGCTTTCGCGTCGTCGTCGGCCTTGCCAAGCCGGCTGTCAGGCGCGCGGACCAGCCCGCTCCAATCGTCGGGGCGGCCCTGCGGGCGATCGGGATAGTCTCCGGGCGCGAGCTGGGGCGGCGGCGCGATCCGCTCGCGGAAATTGCGATCCTCGTAATAGCGCAGCTTCTTCGCGCGGATCGGCGCCATGCCGGAAACGAGCACCAGTTCGTCCTTGGGCGGGAGCTGCATCACCTCGCCGGTGGTCAGGAGCGGCCGCGCCGTCTCCTGCCGGCTGACCATGACATGGGCCAACCACAGCGCGAGCCTGTGGCCGGCGTAGTTGCGCATCGCGCGCTGCTCGGTGGCGATGCCGAGCGCGTCCGAGATCCGCCGCGCCGTGCGTTCGTCATTGGTCGCGAAGGCAATACGGACATGGCAGTTATCGAGAATGGAGTTGTGCTCGCCATATGCCTTCTCGATTTGATTGAGCGACTGCGCGATCAGGAAGGCGCGAACCCCATAGCCTGCAAGAAACGCAAGGCTGGTCTCGAAGAAGTCGAGGCGCCCCAATGCCGGAAACTCGTCCAGCATCATCAGGAGCTTGTGCTTGCCCGCCTTGGCAGGATCGGCATCCAGCTTCTCGGTAAGGCGGCGACCAATCTGGTTGAGCACCAAGCGTACCAGCGGCTTGGTTCGGCTGATGTCCGATGGCGGAATGACGAGGTAGAGCGAGACGGGGTGGCCCGCCTCGACGAGATCCGCGATCCGCCAGTCGCAGCGCGACGTGACCTCGGCGACGGTCGGGTCGCGATAGAGGCCGAGAAATGACATGGCGGTGGAGAGGACGCCGCTGCGCTCGTTCTCGGACTTGTTGAGCACCTCGCGCGCCGCCGACGCCACGACCGGATGCACGATCGGCGCATCCTTCGTGCCGAGATGATTGGTGGTCATCATCCGCCGGAGCGTGGTGACGAACGGCTGCTGGGGGTCCGACAGGAATGTGGCTACCCGCGCGAGCGTCTTTTCCGGCTCGGCATAAAGAACGTGGAGGATCGCGCCGACCAGCAGGCTGTGGCTGGTTTTCTCCCAATGGTTGCGCCGTTCGAGCGCGCCTTCGGGATCGACCAGGATGTCGGCGATGTTCTGGACGTCGCGGACCTCATGCTCGCCGCGCCGGACTTCGAGCAGCGGGTTGTATTTGGCGGAAGCGGGATCGGTCGGGTTGAACAGCAGGACGTGGGAGAAGCGCGCGCGCCAACCGGCGGTGAGCTGCCAGTTTTCACCCTTGATGTCGTGAACGACGGTGCTGCCGGTCCAGCCGAGCAACGTCGGTATGACCAGCCCGACGCCCTTGCCCGAACGGGTCGGCGCGAACGCCATGATATGTTCGGGGCCGTTATGGCGCAGATAACGGCCACGCGAGCGGCCCAGGAACACGCCGGCGTCACCATGAAGGCCTGCCCGCTCGATCTCGTTCGGCTTGGCCCAGCGCGCGGAACCATAAGTGGTGACCTGGCGCGACTGCCGCGCGCGCCAGAGCGAGCCTGCGATCGCCGCGCCGCAGCCGATGAAACCGCTCGCGCCGGCGAGCGCGCCGGCCTTGTCGAAAACATGCGGCGCATAGGCATCGTAGTGATACCACCAGGGGAAGAGCGCCCAGGGACGATAGACCGGCGTGCTTCCAGCCATGAACCAGGCCGGACCAAGTTCGGGCTGGTAGGCGAGCATCGCCGCCGCCCATTGGGTCGCCGCCCAGAGGCCCGCGATCACGATTGCGAACACGACAAGGATCTGGCCGATGAGCAATTTGGTCGGGGTCACGTTGAAGCTCCCGCCCATACCGCCGGATGCGGTCGGGGCGCGGCTTCAAGACTCGGCTATGGGCCGCCCGAAATGAACGGAGCCGCTGGGGGCTGGTGGGTGACCGAAGGAGATCACTCGTCGGCGACTGACTCAATATTCCAGCTCTGTTCTTTTGATCGAGCTATGACCCGAGTTGATGATTCTGCCCTGCCGTTGTCCCTCGAGGTGGCACTGACCACCACACCGCACCGCCGATGACCCGCTACACCCTGCAAAAATCCGAGCTGCAAATTCGGGCTTGCGTGTCGGATTATCAGACATTATATCGCATTTAATGTAGTGAAATCGTGCGAGGCATGCATGGCGACAATCGCTCCTCCGAAGCCCGCGGCAACCGCGTTTCCCAAAGCCGACGCCATTAGGGCGTTGGTCGACGAACTGCTGCAAGTGGCCAGGGCTGAGGCACAGGTGCGCGGAATTGCCCTACCTCCGGAAAACCCGAAGATCATCCAGGCGCCCGTGCCACTCGACTCCTTGTCCGTGGTCGACACGCTTTGCGCGGTGGAGCAGGTCCTCGACATCGAGCTTCGCGACAGCATCGTCCGCACCGGCGGCTACAATTCGATCGAGAAGGCGATTGACGACCTCCTCCCTAAGATCGAACGCGTCTGGGTTAAGAAGAAAGGGTCGAAGCCATGACCAATCTCGCACTCCGCCAGGAAGGCGACGAGCAGGAGCGGCGGCGCTTGGGCGACCGTCTGCGCGAAGCACGGAAATATCTCGGCCTCAAGCAGGAAGAAGTTGCTGCCTATCTCAAGATTCCCCGGACCGCGCTTACCGATATCGAGAATGGCCAGCGCCGCGTTGAAGCGATCGAACTGACGCGGCTTGCCCGTCTTTACCGCCAGTCGGTGGCCTATTTTACCGGCGAAGACGAGGCCTCCGCGAGCCTTCCCGCCGATGTCGCCCATCTGGCGCGACGCGTTGCGGCCTTGTCGACTGAGGACCGGGCCGAGCTGAGCCGGTTTGCCGAATATCTCCGCTCGCGGTCTGGCGGCGAACGGAGCTGATCGATGGCGTCGGATTATGCGAGCGCGGTTCGCGCTGGTACGATGGCAGCGGGCCGCCTGCATCGCGAACTCGATACGCGCGCACTGATCGAGACCCAAGGCGGCAGCGTCGATGTCTTCGGCGCGATCCATGCCGTGGGTCTACCCTTGCTGCTTCGTCCCCTGAAAGGCCTGCTCGGCGCCTATCTCAGCGCACCTGCTCCTGGCGTTCTCGTCACGACGGAACGACCGATGAGCATCCAGCGCTTCACGGCCGCGCACGAACTCGGGCATTTTTCGATGCGACACGAGCCGAGCCTCGACGATGAGAGCATCCTGCGCCGGATGCCGATGTCGCCCGAACCGGGAAACAACTTCGAGGAAACCGAAGCCGACGCCTTTGCGATCGCCTTCATGATGCCGAAATGGCTGATGCTCGCGCACAGCGCGCGACAAGGATGGCAGATCGATCATTTCCGGCGCCCCAATGTCGTCTATCAGCTCTCGCTGCGGATCGGCGCCAGCTATGAGGCGACGTGCCGCACCCTGGTTCGCTACAATCTGATTTCGCCATCGGTGATGACCGACCTGCTCCGGACGCAGCCGCGCAGCCTGAAGGTCGATCTCCTCAAGGACTATCGGCCCGACAACTATCGCGGCGACGTCTGGCTGCTGACCGAGCGCGATGCCGGCTCGCGGATCGATGGCAGTCGCAATGATCTTTTCGTGCTGCGGCTCGAAGAACATAGCGGCGGTGGGTATCTCTGGGATCTCGACCAACTGATCGCCAGCGGCTTCGCCGTCGTTCGCGACGAGCGTGAGGCAATCGACGGCGATGGCATCGGTGGTCCCGTTGTCCGCCGTGTCACCGCGGCGCCCGATGCGCCGCGGCGCGGCCGCATGTCGCTCGACGAGCGGCGGCCGTGGCAGCCTGCGCCGGCCCTCACCAGCCTGACGCTCGATTTCGACCTCACCGGCCCGGAACAGACGGGCCTGTCGCGCGCCGAACGGCGGCACCTGCTCGAGGCCGCCTGACGCCCCATGATCGATATCGTCCGTGACCTTCGGCCGCTGTTCGGACCTGCGCGCGATCAAGGCGCGCGGCCGACATGCCTCGCATTCGCCGCGAGCGACACCCACGCCGGGCTTCGCGACGGCTGGGCACCGCTGTCGTGTGAATTCGCCTTTCATGCCGCGCAGAAACGGGCGGGCAGACCGCCGACGAGCGGCGCACTGCTATCCACAATGCTGGACGCGCTACGGCTCGATGGCCAACCCGACGAGAAAGGCTGGCCGTATCTGGCTGCGGTTCCAGCCGATCATCGACTGTGGACGCCGCCGGCGACCGTTGGCCCGCTCTATGGCCGCAACGGACAGAGGGATGGAACCGACCTGTCATCCATCCTTGCCGCGCTGGACCGTGACACGCCGGTGCTCATGCTGACGATGCTGTCACGGTCTTTCTTCCAGCCGCGCGGTGATGGCGTCGTCGATCCGGCGAACGACGAACTCCCCGAGCCAGCGCAACGGCACGCGGTCGTCGCGGTCGGGCATGGAACCGTGGACGGCATCCCGGCCATTCTCATCCGCAACAGCTGGGGACCAGGTTGGGGCTTGGAAGGCCACGCCTGGCTTACTGAGCGCTTTCTAGCGCCGCGCCTTTTCGCCACGGCAAATTTGACGGAGGAAGTCGATGTATCTTCCCATACCGCCGCAGCCTGACTGCGTTGCTGGCTGGCGCGAGGCGGTCCGGCTCGTCGACCTCGCCACCGGACACCAGGCGCAGAATGTCGTCATCTCCGTGGCCGAGCCGACTGCGCGCGCAACACTCGCCGATCCCGTCGTGGCGGAAGTCGATGCCTTCCTTTCGGGCCATGGCAAGAAGCCCATCGAGACGGTCGCCAACACGATTTTTCCGGCAGCGCTGTACAGGCGCTACGGCGCGCCGCAATTCTTCGACCGGTTTCGCGACAACGTGCTGCCGAAGGTCCGGAGGTCGGGCGCTTGGTCGGGCTATTATTTCGAACGGATGATGGAATTGCCCCGCGCCGACGGCCAGCCAATCAATCAAATCTGGGGCATCGTCGAGCGCCTGCGCAACCCGAACGTCCGAGCGCTCAACAAATTCGAACTGCTGATCTTCGACCCCGCCCGCGACGTGAATGACTCGCCCTACGGCGGTCAGTGCCTGAGCTTTGCCAGTCTCAAGCTGATCGGCAAGGGCGACGATCGTCGCCTCGGCATGACCGCGCTCTACCGCAATCACTACTATATCGAAAAACTGCTCGGCAATCTGATCGGCCTCGGCCGTCTGCTCGAATTCATCGCCAAGGAAGGCGGGGTCGCGCTGGGTCCGCTCACGATCGTCTCGACCAACGCCACGGTCGACACCGCCAACTGGAACCGCGGCGATCTTAAGCAACTCTTTGAGCGCTGCGATCAGGCGAGCGCACATCTCCTTGCTGCGGCGTGAGGCGCGCCCAACGGCAGTTCTAGCGGCTCATCGTTGTCATCCGCGACACCGTACAGGCTGAACATGCCCTCGATGAACTCGCGCTGCCCGCCGTAGCTCGGATGGCGGACCGCGGTGGTCGGAATGTCGAGACCGTCCAGCGCCAGGTGAGCATCGCGCCCGATCGCGACGATCTGGCGGGGCCGGATCATTGACACGAGGGCTTGCAATATCGGCCAGGTCGCCTCGCGCTCGCTTCGCGTGTGGCATCGGTTCGACATCGGATCATCCGCTTCATGGGGATGGAACGGGAAAACGTTCCAGAGCATGACAGGCTGACCGATCCGCTCTAGCACACGCCAGACGATCGCCGCGGTGCGCTCCGCCACGGCGGGTCCCTGCGTCGCACGTTCGAATGCGATGCCGCCCATCAGCGTACCGGCATGTCCGAGGTGAATTTCGTCGGTCAGCGGTACGCCCGTACGCCGCCCCCCGCGATAGCCGAGATCACGCGCGATCCAGATCGTTTCGACGCGATGATCAAGCGCCGCGGTGAGCAGCATTTCGAGATTGTCGCGGCGCCGGGCGGCGGCGTCGCTGCGGTCATGGACCGTGCAGCGATCGCGCCAGGGATTGAACACTGAGGGAAGTTCGGTCGCCGCCAGGGTGGACACAAAGGATTTCGGGGTCATGACGGCAATTCCTTGATACGCAGGCGGCGATTGGCGAAGTCGATCAGGACGCGGCCGCGCCGATGCTCCTGAAGGAAGCGGAAAGCCGTATAGCCCTGGAGGATCGCTTCCTCCCAAAGCCACAGCGGACAGCGTTCTGATTCGTAGCCGGCGACGAACTGGCGGACATGCTTCAGCATGTCCAGCGGAAGGCCACCGCGCTTCACGTTTTCAAAGTACCGGAGTTGCTGCGCTTGTCCGAAAATCCAGGAAGTTATGCCCTCTTCGATGAGAATCGCCCGAGCACCGTCTTCGGCGTCGTCGAGTTTCGGATCGCTCTTGCGCTTGAGACGGAGCAGCGCACGCAGCACTGGCGACCAGCCAAGCACCGCGACATAAGCGTAGTGAAAGACATCGTGGAAGCGATAGTCGTCGGGTTCGAGCGCGTTGTCGGTGAGCCGGTCGCCGACATACACACCGCTTGAGCGTTGATACACGAATGTCTGCCCGCGAACGGTGCGTTCATAGACGTCGATCGCCATCCGCCGCGGCAATTGCTCTTCTGGGTCGAGCGCCGCATCGGTCGGCGCCGGATAGATGCGCTCGCGCGGCCAGCGATCGAAGATCTTGTGAAGATTCTTCACGGCGGCAGCCTCGATGGTAACACCGGATTCGTTTGCCGCCTGGATCAACCGGCGCATGACCGCGACCAGCCGGCCCGCGAGTGCTTCGCGGTCCTTCGCAAGACCGCCCGCCTGGAAATCGTTGATGAGCAGCCCAACGTCGCCTGCCAGCGCGAGCAGGCTATGCTCGAACTGCGGCATCGGTGCCTTGGCAAGCGGAATGTGCTGCGGCTGCAGCGCATGGAAACTGAGCGTTTCGTTGCCGCCCGTCTGCCATTGTCCGCCGTTTGTCGCCGCGGCGGCAGCGATGTCGCTGAGCGCCATGCGGCTGCGCCGTGCGATCGCCGCCAGATACCAAAGGACGTCACCAAGCTCTTCCGCGACGGCGTGAGCGTAACCCAGGTAGGAGGCATCGTCGCGCTGCTTTTTCTTGGCCTCACTGAGCAAGCTGCCGACTTCGCCGAAAAGGCCAAGCATCGAGAAGCCCAGTGCGCGGCCACCGCTGCGTTGATCAGTCCGCGCGGCCTGCTTCGCATAATCCGCAACAGTGAGAGCTTCGAAATCCTCGCTCATCGCCTGCCCTTCCGGCGATCCGATATCGCGTCTGCGGGGACGCTCACGCCATAGGCTTCAAGTGCCCGCAGTACGATCATCCGGATCGGCTCGCGGGAATCGAGCGACCGTTGACCGAGATCGCGTTTCGTAACGGCAGGAATCTGCACCTGAAGATGCTCGTCGCCGACATCGGTTTGCGCTGCGATATTTTTCATGAATCCATGAAAACATAATTTCATGAAAATAGGAAGCCCGAATCCTCCGGATCAGGAGACGCTCGGCCCGCTGCGCTGCCGCCCGAGTGTCCAGTTGATCCCGCCGTCGCGCATGATGCCCGAGACCGATTTGCCGACATGGCGATCGAGAACAGAGCGCCACGGCACCAGCGTGAAATCGCGCGACCGTTCGATGAGCGCATGGCGACCACTCGTCATCTCGACTGCGCGCACGAGCCTGCCTTGAACAGCCTCCCCCTCTCTGGCCTCGGCGAACGGAACGCCTAACTTGTCGGAGAGCTGGCGGGCGACACGCAGCAATTCTCGCCGCTGGAGCGCGGCGAGCATCCCTCGCCGATAGACCGTCTGCCCATCCTGTTCGTCTGCAAGCTGTTCGGTGATCAGCCATTGCCGTCGCATCGCCTGCGCTGAACGAACCTCGCGGCCGAACCCGGCATCGCGCACCGGCGCTGGGCTGGCGGCAACCAGCTCACGATCGAGCCAGGTCGCGGCCTCGGCCGCTGGCAGATTGTCGAGCGGGACGGTCGACAGCGCCTCGATGGCGACGGGCCGGTCGTGGAGTTGGCGCGCCTCGAACCGAACCACCTTGTCAAGATGATCGGGCGTGACGATCCAGCTTCCATCGGGATCGCGTTCGACATTGCGGGCGATCTTCCGCATCGCCTCCAGCCGGCGGACATGGGTTTCGGCGAAGCCTTCACTGGCGCTCGGGTCCTGCTGCAAATGCGCGTCGATCGTGTAGCGTCCGTCGTTCGCGGCGGCGACTTCGACAATCGTGCGATCGACCGGGCGAACGCCGCCCTCACGCGGCACGATCCGGACGATGGCGTTTTCGGGGGTCGGATCGACCATCTCGCCCTCGCCGATCTCGGCATAGTGCGTGCGCCCGTCGATGCCGTCGATTAGCAGATAATGGCGGTCTTCATGCTCGTCCGCCAATCCCCGCATGATAACGCGGCCGATAATCGGCGCGGCTTCCTGCGCCGTCGGATCATAGATGACGCGATCGGCCGCGGCACAGTCGAGCTTCCGCGCGGTCAGCTCGCGCTGCATGGTACGGATGATATCGCCACGCTCCCCGATCCGGCGCAGTGTGTTCGCGAGGTCGGGCTCGAGCCGCCAGGTGTCGCTGCCGATATGCGAGGCGAGTCCCATGCGCCCAAGTTTCTGCAAGCGGCCGACGCGAACCGATTGGTGAAACGGGTCGCTGTCGCTCGCGCTGACCAGGCGCATACTATCCATGTCGCGGATCAGCCGTCGGTCGATCGCGGTCAGCCGCTCCACGCCAGTATCGCTGCGAAGCCGCTCCTCGATTTCAAGGTCGGTGCGCGGCCCGAGGTCGAGGTTGGCGATCTCGATCGCGCGTTGCCTGGCCCCGTGCGAAATATATTCGCGCGCGATCAGCAGATTTTCGCCCCGGTCATTCACGCCGCGCACAACGATATGCGTGTGCGGATGGCCGGTATTGAAATGGTCGACTGCCACCCAATCCAGCCTCGTGCCGAGATCCTGCTCCATCTGCGTCATCAGCCTGCGCACAAAGGGCTTCAAGTCCGGATATTGGTCGGCGTCCTCGGCCGACACGATGAATCGAAACTGGCGGCGGTCGCCGTCGCAGCGTTCGAGGAACACCTTGCCGTCGGCGACATCCTCGTCGGCCGAATAGAGCGCGCCGGGCTCGCCCTCGCGGGTCACGCCATCGCGCTGGATATAACGCAAGTGCGCCTTCGCGCCGCCCATACCTTTCCCGCCAAGTCCAACAGGCCGTATCTTGACGATCACGCGGCGCGACCGGAACGCGCCCAATCGGTCGCGCGATCTGAGCACCCGTGCAACGCTCGCGCCACGTCCGATCCGGCTGCCGTCGAAGCGGCCACGCCTGCCGGTTTTTAGCCCTGCGCGCTTTGCCGCTTTCACGACGCGGCTCAGGTAGCGCTGCTCCTTGCCCCGGCAGCGCATCCGGCCCAGGTGCGGTTCGAACTCATCATCGCGCATAGCGGCGTCCTTCCATACCGGAATGACGCTCCCCGCCGATAAGAATGGCGCGTCCTCGCCAGAGCGCAAGGAGTCTCGCGATTGGGATCGGAAAAGCCCAGAAAACCGCCATTCCTGGCAACCCTGTCTCGCACTCAAAGGGCGAGTCTCGCAAAAGCCTTCAAAAAACGATGTGCAGACAAACACTTACAAAATCGCGAGATTTTGCCTCTATCTTGCCGTCAAGCCCGACTGCCACCTGCCGCCCCAGACGCCCGCTTTGCCTTCCCGCCTTCCCGATTAGAAAAGGGGAGCGGCGCCATGCGGCACCACTCCCGCGAACCTGCCCCTTCAACAGCGCATCGCCTTATTGCCAGCCTGCCTGTTCGGCCTGACGCAGCGCCCGATTGCACCGCTTCAGCCTCTTCTCAGCGGCCCTTAATTCGGCTTCGATCTGCCGCCGTTCTGCCGCGTCATCGCACCATGAAAGCTCCGCGCGAAGCTCCTCGATCTGTTGTTCAACCGACATCTCATCCTCCTGATACAAGCGAAAGATGAGCCATCGCCCGGCGGGGAGCGGGTCGGGTCAACCACCGCGCAGCGGCCGCGAAGCGGGCGACGGGGGAGCCGATTTTCTCGTCGCCGGAGTGGAGCGAAGCGGAACGCAGGTGGCGTGAAAATTGGGGGAACCGTCGATGGTTGAGGCGGTCCGTTCGCCGCCGGATACTCGGTGCTTGCTGAGCGGATTTCTTCCTCTCTGCAGGCCCGCAAGCGCGTTCCGGTGCAGGAAAAGGCCCACGCCGAGCCCTCAAGGCATGAGGAAAGCCCCGCGCCGGGTGACCGGCGCGGGAGCGATCCGGCTCAGTCGCCGGGGTTCCAGATGACAGCGAACGCGTCGTCGTCGTCCTGCCCGGCGGCGCGGCCGAGATTGGCGTAGAGGGTGCGGCCGCCAAGTTCGGGGGCTGACATGGCGAGGCGGACATATTCGCGCTGGCTCACCTCGCCGGTGCGGATCCAGCCGCCGCCCAGTTCGACGCCGTTCGACAGCACGCGGTAGTCGGGCTGGTCCCCGGTCTTACCGCGATTGGGGATGATGGCGATCTCGGCATTGACCGAAAGCGTCTTCAAGGCGCCCCGGAACGAACCGTCGTTCTGGCGCTGGACATGACCGATTGCGGGCATTTCTCGTCTCCTTCACACAGTCGCCCGACCCGATGCCGGGCGATGGGCGGACCGAAGGGACGGCCCTTGAGCGCGCTGCGAACCGCAGGCCGAAGCGAAGCGGAGGACCGGAAGCGCGGGGCTGATTTGGAGCGAAGCGGCCGCGAGGAGCGCCGCCAAAGCGGCGCGGGGAAATCAGTTCCGCGCGATGGTTTCGCGGGGCGCGCGGCCGTCCCAGGTCATGCGCCCAAGGAGCCGGCGACGGGGTGGTGAGACACGAAAGGACGAGATGCGCGCGCGGACAGGAAGCCCAGTCCGGCGTCCTTCCGGGAAGCCATGATTGCTTTCGCGGCCACGAAGCGGCGGCTATAGCCTCACGGCGATGAACGAAGGAACGACGATTGCGGGGCAGATCGAACGGCTGATCGTGCGGCTGGACGGCGCGGCGGTGTGCGATGCCTGCGTGACTGACCGGCTCAACCTGTGGGTTACCGCACAGGCCAATGTCGTCACCCGCGCGCTCGGCGGCACGCGCGGATTCGAGCGGCAGAAGGACGAATGCACGCTATGCGGAAGCACCCGGACGGTGATCCGCCGCACCGCCCGGTAGGTCAGGCGGCGGGGGTTTTCGGCACGCGAGCGCGCGGTGCGGCGCGATTTGGGCTAGTTGCCGTCGCCCGCGAGCGCGCGCGCCAGCGGCTCGTTGGTCGCCTCGATCTCGATGCGGTCTGCGAAAATCGCGCACCAGCCGCTGCCGAATTCACCGATGCGGGGCTTGGAACAGGTCATCGCCCAATCAAAGCCTATCGGCCCCTTGGACAACGTTTCGGCGCAACATCGCTGGACGACCACGGCGATAGCATAGGCGTCGAAATCGTCCATGCTGGCGAAACACACGATCCGCACGGCTGGGTCGTCGGGGCAGGTTTCCGCGATGAAATCGGCTCCGATGGTGGGAAATTCGGGATCGTTGAACGCCTCGCGAAACCCGCTCCACGGCACGTTCGCATCGTCCGGCGGAAAGGCTGCGAGCAGCGCCGCGCTCGGCGGATCGGGCGCGTCGTCATTCGCCAGCGCGTAGCCAGCGTTTGCGACTTCCTCGATCAGCGCGCACTCGGCGGCGGTGCAGCGAAAGGCGAAGCTGCCCTGAATCCAGATGTCAGCCATTGCTCGCCTCCTCCCGTTCGGGCGTGATGACAAGCGGGGGCACCGCGAAGTCGGCCGCATCGAAATGCGCGATGATCGCCGCATAGCTGCCCAATCGCTCGGCGGTGCAGCGCCCCATGAGGATATAGTCGTCCTCGTCGGCAGCGTAGCTTTGCGGTTCGCCGCTGCCGGTGAACACGGTGCGTTCCGCACCCCACTGGCAGGCATAGGCGCCCGACCAGCGCGCGAAGAAAAGCCCATGCGCGATGCAGAAGGCTTCGAGTCCCTCGAACCGCCCCCAGGCGACCTCGTGCGCCATGAGCGCCAAGGGCTCGCCCTCGGGCAGATCGCCGAGCGCGAAGGGTTCGCCGTCCCATTCGGTGGACAGCCCTTCGTTCGCGATGGCCTCGGCGAAGGCGGGAAGCTGGCTGGCGGGGAGCGTCCCGCCGATGGTGATGGATGCCGAAACACGGTCGGCCATGACAAGTCTCCTGTCTGAAATCCGCGCTGCGAGGGCCGCTTGCGGCCGAGCGGCGCGGCGATTTTATGGGGGGCGGAACGGGCGGCGGGTGCGCCGCCGCCCGTCCAGTTTCATGCGGCTTCGCGCTCGGGCTGTTCCTGCGGCTCGGCCTTGGCAGGGGCCGGAAGCGCAATCACCGCGCCGGGGCCGGTCGGTTCCGGCTCGCGGTCGGGGCGCGCCGCGAGCACCTTGGCATGAGCCGCGACGGTGCCGACGCCGCCGCGCGCCGTATAGGCAGCGGGCGGGAACGCCATCCATTTCGGCACCCAACCCTCGACCTTGGGCCGTCCGTTCGTGCCGTCCAGATGGTCGCGGACGATGCGCTTCAAGACCTTGCCCGGTTCCTTCGCATTGGCGGCGGCGACAGGTTCGCCCGCCACCTCGGCGACGATGCGGGTCAGCACCTCCTTGTCGCGGACACACTCGAAAAAGGCGTCGTCGGCCTGCCAGTAGCGGGCCATATCGACGCCGATCTCGCCGCCCACCGCCTCGACGGCGGCGCTGCCGCTGGCGAGCGTTTCGCCCATGACGATCACCACCACGTCCATGACGGCGCGGTCGGGCACGTCGAGCAAGCGGAGGAACACGCCGACAAGTCCGAAGTCGTCGCCGTTGCCGCCGGCCACGGTCGGTTCCTCGGGCGAGAAGCCGAGAAGGTCCAATACGGCGCGGCGCTTCGTATCGAAGTCGGTTTCCGCGCGGCAGGTTTCGACGCTTTCGGCAACCAAATCGTTGCGCGCGGTCTGCGGCTCGGGCTTGATGGTCCAAAGCGGCGAACCGACGATGGCGTGCGCCACCATCAAGCGCAGCGCGACCTTGGGGTGACGGGTCAGCGCGGCGCGCACGGCCGCGTGGCGATGCAGGTCGATATAGGTCTGCATCGTGCTCGTCACCTCGGGGCGCGGCACCTTGGGAGCGGTGTCGATCGGCTCGCCGCGTTCGAGCCGCTTGGCCTCCTTCGACGTGACATAGCCCTCGTAAAAGTCCACCTCGCCGCTCGCGCGCACGTCGATATAGACGCGCGCCCCCTTGCGCTTGGGAGCCTTCACAAACTCGTAGCGATGGAAGTATTCGCCGCGCGGGACGATCACGACATCGCTCCATCCCTCGTCGAGATAGGCTTCGCGGCGATCCTCGATGGCCGCGTCCTGCTCGCGCCAGAAGGCGTCGGCGTCGGCGAAAAAGCGATCCTCGCCGAACAGGTCGGCGATGATCGCGAGCTTGAGCCTCTCGACGTCGAACAGGGCATGTTCGACCTTGATCGACGCGCCGCCGAACAGCCAGTCCTTCAACTGATGGCCGGTCGGGCAATAGGCGTCGGGGTCGCTGAACAGCGCCAGCCATGCCTTTTGCTGGCTCGTGCTCGCCAAGGTCAGGTGCCGGACGGTCGCCGCGTTGATCTCTTCCTTGCGGTAGAGGTCGCGGATGCGCGGCAAGAGATTGCCGAGCGCGAGGATGCGTTTGACGCCAAGCTCGGGGATGCCGAACGTCGCGGAAATATCCGCTTCGTCGCGGCCTTCCTTGACCAGCCGGGTGAAGGTTTCCCAGCGTGTCACCTCGTCGGGCGCGAGCCGCGCGATATTCTCGATCAGCGACGCCTCGATGGCGGCGGCATCGTCGCCGTTCTCGAGAATGGCGCACGGCAAGGGGTCGGCGCTGCCGGTTTCGCCCGCGACGATCTGCGCGGCGGTGAAGCGCCGCGCGCCCGCGACGATCTCGAACGCATCGGGACCGCAATTCGGTCGCACGATCAGCGGCACGAGAACGCCGCGCGCGCGGACGGTCGGAAGGATGTCGGACACGTCCGGCGCCTTCTTCGCGTAGCGCATATTGGCCTTGCTGACGGACAGCTTGCCAAGGTCGATAAAGTCGAGTTTCATTGGTCTGCTCCTTCTGGAGCGCCGGTCCCGTTTGTCTTGCTGGATGGGCGGGACCGGCACTCGATGCGGCGAAACGCGCCGCGCGTCACCCGCCTCGGGGCGGAAGCTCCTTGCCGTTGCGGCTGTCGGCCGCGCGGCGAAGTTCGGTTTCAGCGAAGATGATCGCGCCCGCCCGCCGCGCGGTCTCGGCCCATGTCGAGAGCGGGGCGAACGGTTCGAAATGCTCGTCGCGCTCGATGAACAGGCCGAAGGGCAAGCGGACGCTCGCCATTTCGGACAGGCTGAATGTGCCGAGTTCGGGAAAGCCGAACCCCAAGTCGGCAAGGCCGAACAGCGTGTCGTCATCATCGTAAAGCTCGGTCGCGAGCCATGTTGCCGCGCCCAAGGGATTGAAGAATTTGACCAGCGGAACGGGATCGGGTTCTGGCGCGCCATCGCGCGCGGCGGCGCAGCGGGCCAAGTCGTTCGCGCGCAGCGCGAAGCGCAGTTCGGGGGTCAGCAGGATCATGCCGCCGCCCTCCGCTCGTCGCTTTCGCTGGCCTCGGTATGGCGCGCCATTATCCAGTCGGCGGCCTTGCTCGCCGCGCTCGCGGCGCAGAAGATGGCGCGATTGTCCTCGCGCAAGACCTCCAGCCATGATGCCAGATAATCGGCATGGCGCACGGTCGGTTCGATGCCAAGCGCGGCGCAGAGGAAGGCGCTACCCATTTCGGCGACCAGTTCCTCGCGGGCGTAGTCCTTGCTGCCGAACGGGTTGAGAATCTTGCGGTCGAGGCGCGAGGCGTGGCCGGTCGAATGGGTCAGTTCGTGCAGCGCGGTGCGATAATAGTTGATCTGCTCGAAGAACGCGGGTTGCGGCGGAACCTGCACATAATCATGCGCGGGTACATAGAAGGCACGGTTGCCGCCGATGCGGAAATCGACGCCCGATGCGGCAATAACCGCTTCGGCGACGGGCACGATCTGGCGTTCGGGGAGCGGCGCGGGGCCGGCGGCAAGGCCGGGGCGCAAGCCTTCGCATTGCGCGACGTTGAACACGGTGAAGCGTTTGAGGAAGGGCACGGCGCGGGCCTCGTCGCCGGTCAGGCGTGCGCGTTCCTTCTCGGCCTCGGGGGTGAAGCGGTCGGCATAGACAACGGTGGTCCCGCGCTCGCCCTTGCGGACGTTGCCGCCTGCTTCAAGGGCTTGGCGGAAGGTCAGCCACGATTGCGAAGGATAACCGCACTCGATAACCGCGCCCCAGAGAATGAGCACGTTGACGCCGCTGTAATTGCGGCTGGTGAGCGCATTGCGCGGAAGGCCGGGGGCGGCGGAGAAGCCTTGACCATTGGGGCGGCCCCAAGGCTGGACCCAAGGAACGCGGCCCGCCTCAAGTTCGGCAACGATCCGGTTCGTCACCTCGTCGTAAAGATTGGCGCGCTCTGCCGGGGGCTGGCTCCTGCCAGCTTCTCCGCGCGCGCGATGCTTGCCGCTCTGGCGCATGGCTATCCTCCTGCACCGCCCCAAAAACCCCAGGGCCTCCCCCGGAGCGGGGGTGGGCGGCGAACTGCGACCTGCCGGGCGCGGCCAGAAGGCGGTCCGCACCCGCAGGGCCGCAATGCAATGGAGGAGCCGAGCCCGAGCGCAGTCGAGGGCCGGCTTGCGGGACGCCGGGCCGGGCCCAGAAGGGAGCGCCGTCCACCCGTGCGACGAGGGGAAGGCCCAACGAAAAACGCCGCCGCGCCGGTCAGGCGCGGCGACGACAGGCCGGAGCAAGGCTCCGGCATCCCGCCAGTCCGATCATCACCTTTGGCCGGGACGCGCGAAGCGTGGCCCGGTGGAGCTTGGCGAACGGATGTGAGCCTAGCGGAATAGAGCGGCGGTCGCGCCGCAGGCGCGAGGCGCCCAAAAACCCGGATGCGTCAGGTCAGACCCTGCCGTCTTGACGCACTCTCGCCATGGTCGCCTTACGCGACGGTGACGCGGAGGCGAGCACTCGGCCGACTGACCCGCCGCGGATCAACCGTGCAGCGGGGATCCGTGCGAACCGGTGCGAGCGGTCATCGCGGGCAACAGGCTCATCATGGCGGCACTGGCGATGATGATCGCGCCGACCGCCGCGGCGATGCCGGTCGCGGTCGGCCGCGCGCCGCCGAGATGCATCAGGCCGGAGACGACGCTGTGGCCGGCGATCCCGGCGGGCACAGCGAAGAGAAAAGCGACCGCCCCGCGAACTGGAACCGGCAACCGTGACGCGATGAGCATGCGTCCGATCAGCAAGGCCGCGACGCCGACGACGAGGCCGAGAAGCAGGCCGAGCAACAGCCCCAGCTCGCCACCCGCCGCCCACAGAAAGGTGGCCGCACCCAGCCCGACCGGGAGCGCGAAGACGGCGAGCCGGAACATCGCCCAGGCGAAGAGGACGATGCCGGTGGCGGAAAGGATCAGACCGAGCAGCATGACGACCAACTCCATAGCCTCGGAACATAGCAGAAACACGAATCCGCATGAAGCCCGGATCGGTGCTCACTACGGACGGCCTGGCGCAGCCGTCTCGGGCGGCCCTGCGCGTAGCACGACGAACAGCGTGGCCGCGCCGGCTTCGCTCCGGCCGGCAGGGGGCCGGTCGCCGATCGCGAAGAAGATGGCATTGGCGGTACGCGGCGTTGCACTGGCGGCCGCGACAGCCGACTGGGAATTGACGGGCACTCCGGCGACGCTCGCGAGATAGGCGCGGGTCTCGCCGGGCAGCGCGCGGCCGGTCCGCACGTGCTCGGCATAGCGTGCCGGTCCCGCATTATAGGCTGCGAACAGACCGGGATAGCCGAAGCGGTCATACATCAGGCGAAGATAGAGCGTCCCCGCCAATATGTTGTCGCGCGGGCTATGTGGATCGGACCCGAGCCCGAGCCGCGCGCGCATTTCGGACCAGGTGCCGGGCATGAGCTGCATCAGCCCCATCGCGCCGGCGTGGCTGGTGATCGGGCGACCGTCCAGCATCGTGCGTCCGCCGCTCTCGGCGCGCATGACGCGCTCGATCCATTCTACCGGCACGCCGAAACGCGCCGAGGCTGCCTCGATATAAGGCCGCCAGTGAACGACCGACTGCGCGCCAGCCGGCGCCGCCGCTAGCAGCGCCAAGGCGGTGATGGCGACCCTCAGCCCAGCCACAACAGCCGCGCCTCGCCGATGACGTCGCCGCGCGATGTCGGTCCGAAATAACGCCCGTCGAACGAATCCGGGCTGTCCATCAGGAGGAACAGCGCACCGGTTCTCAGTGTCACACATCCGCTCCACCGCGGCATCGGCCGCCCGCGGCCGTCAGCTTCGCGGCGATCAGTGACTGGGCGGCCATTTACGGAGATATCGCGACCACGGGCGCAAACGCGGTCGCCGGGCACGGCCGCGACGCGCTTCACCAAAGGGACGTTGATCGGAATGTAGCGCCGCTCGGCGGCGAGCCGGCGCCAGCGGTCGGGCACGCGGGCCAGCACCATGTCGCCAGCCGCGATGTCGTGACGGCCGCCAACGGCATAGAGGCCGATCGGCGCGCTGGCCGACACGTTCCAGACCAGCCGCGGCGTCGGGGGCAGCGCGATCGTCGCCGTCAGCGCGGCGACGCCAACACTGATCAGCACGGAGGCCCGAACCGGCAGACGGGAGGGTAACAGCCTAGCCATTTCCGCCATCCCGCATGTTCGCGCGCGACCAGGCCTCGATATCGTCGATATGGTAGCGCCAGACGGTGCCGTGTTTCCGGCAGCACGGACCGCGCCGCTCGCGGCGCATCTTCTTGAGCGTGTCCGCTGCGAGGCCGAGATGGAACGCGGCCTGCTTGGTTGTCAGGAACGGGCAATGTTCGCGTGCCCGCCGGGCGCGCTCCGCGGTCGAAGATACAGCTCCACCGTTCACAGCGGGCGGCGCCACCTCGGTCGGTGTTCGTGCGCCGCCGCCTGCTTTGTCGTTCGGATCGTGTGTCATGGATGCAGCGTCTAGTCCGACGAACCCGCGTTACCCGCCGATCAGGCCCGCACGCGCCGCTTCCTGATCCGCGACGTAGGCGTCCAACATGTCCGCCTGACCGGGAAGCAGCGCGTCGATCGCCGGGAGGCCGTCAATATCGTCGCGGTAAAGCAGCACCGATGGGCACTGGCCTTCGACATTACCGAGATTGGGGCGATGCTGGGCATAGCCGATGAGCGCGGCCAGATCGGGATCGAACGCTCGAGCGATGGCGGGCGGGTAGACGAGATACTGATTCTCGAACGTCCGCAGCCATCCGAGGCAATAGGAGGTGATGACCGCGCGGCGCACATGATCGGACTGGTTAGCGCCGGCACCATGCAGGATCGATCCGAGGAACAGCAGCGCGGAGCCGGGTGGCATTTCGGCGGCGACCGGACGTGCATCGCCCGGTTGCGATGCCGCATCGTGATGGCTGCCCGGCCAGACCAGCGTCGCGCCACTCTCCAGCGTGAACGGATCGATCGGCCAGATGACGTTGATCTGATAGTGCATCCCGGTCTTGACGCCGCCCCAGAGATCCTGGTCGCGGTGCGGCACCTGCGCGAGCGCGCCGGGATGGATTTCGATCGCCTGGGTGAGGTTGAGAACGATACGATCGCACCATTCCCCGAGCACCGTTTCGGCGATACCGCAGATGATCGGGTGCAGCACAAGGCCGGCGATATGCCGTGAACGCCGCAACAACGCGCCAAAGCGCTTGGTGCGGGCTCCGTAGAATCCGCCTTCGCAAAAGGGCGTGGCGACGAAGCGCGGTGCGAGTTCGGCTTCGAGCGCGGTGATTAGCTCGGTCGGCACGGCGTTATCGACAATGACATAACCGTCGGCGAGCAGCATCGCGGCTAGGCGGGCGGGGTCGTGCATCGCCATTCCCTTCACGCGGCTCTTGCCGCCGCATCGGGAGTGATCGCACCCGGCACATAGATGCCGTTCGACGCCAGCAGCGCAGGCGTACCGGCGCAGATCTCGATGCGGAACGCTCCAAGGAACGCGCCATCGATGCGGCGCGCGGGGCCGAGCGGCGCTGCGCGCCAGCCCATCGCCAAAACCTCCTCGCGAAAAGCAGCGGTCACGACGCCGGTTAGCATGGTGATTCCGCTGCCGAGCGCATGATCGACCATCGCCGAGATGAGCCGGTTGCGGACACGCAGGCGTCCGGGGGCGCCCAATCGTTGCGGCAGGCAAAGTCGCGTAATCTCGCGAACCTGCTCCCCCCGGGGCGCATCGCACTCGCAGAGCGACGCGAAACGATCGGCGAGCAGATGCGCGCCCTCTGTCGATAGCAGCCGCATCGACCCCTGGTGAATGCAGCCATCGTCGGTGGCGATCAGATAGACCGCCTTGTCGCCGTCATAGCTGTCGATTTCATAGCGGCCGCCGACGACCGGAACATCCCAGCCCAGCAGATCGACGAACAGGGTCTTGCGGTCCTCGAACATCGAGGCGGCGCGCGCATCGGTAAGCGAGCACCCTTGGACAATATGGATCATAGCAGTAGCTCCCGTTCAACGTGAACGGTCGCAAAAGGAGCAGAGATGCGGAGTTCAAACAGTCGTCAATATTGAGGATGCGGCGATCCTACTCAGAAGCGCGGGACGATCTCCTCGATGCAGACGATCCCGCAGGCGAGCGCGATCGCCGGGAGCTGCGCGCGGGAATAGATGCCGAAATGCTCGCGCAGGTCGCGCATGTAGGTGCGCACGGTCGTTGGCGCGATGTGCATCATGATCCCGATCTCGACGTCGCTCTTGCC
Source organism: Sphingopyxis sp. DBS4 (assembly GCF_024628865.1). Lineage (NCBI taxonomy): Bacteria > Pseudomonadati > Pseudomonadota > Alphaproteobacteria > Sphingomonadales > Sphingopyxidaceae > Sphingopyxis > Sphingopyxis sp. DBS4. The sequence goes on along the minus strand of NZ_CP102384.1, from coordinate 1,076,444 downwards.
CATCGCCGCCAAGCGAAAGCATTCGAGCCGCTTTGGGCTGAGATGGGGCAATTCCAGGCGGCGCGCCGGAAAGCCGTGCAAGCGCCGCGCCTCGGTAAAAGCCTCGCTCGCCATCAGCGTCGCGATCCGGCAGATATGCGATGGCGGCAATTGCCCGTCGCGCGTTGCGAACGTACAGCATCCGGGCGGCTCGCCGGCGACGCCAATCGGAACGGTGAGGCCGTTGCGCAGGCCATGACGCGCGGCTTCGCGCACGATGCGCGCCTGCCGCCGCGTGAAGCCGCCCAGCAGTCGCTCCATTTCGTGCCAGCCGAACGCCCGGCTTGTCGAGCGCGCCGCGAGCAAGGCGGGATCGTCGCGGTAATAGCCTTCGGCGACGAAAACGTCGCCCCAGCTCTGGAAATTGTCCATGCGGAAATATCGCCCACCGGGCTGAAAGAAGGCCATGCTCTGGACGATCGCGAGCCATGGGAGGCCGAGCTGGCGTGCGGCGGCCTCGCTGCAACTGAACAGCTCGCGATCACTGTTCGCGCGCCTGGCCTGCTTAATATAGGCATCGAGGTCGCGAAACGGCACCGAGGGGCACTCCTTTCGACGCGCGCGTTGCGGGCGCGTCTATCGGGCGCGTGGTTCCAGCCCACGCGCGTGCAGCCCCCGATGATTTACTTGGTCTTGCTCGGCCGCCCCGTCGGCTTGTGCGGATGGCGCCGGAGCGTCACCGCCGGGCGCGCCAGTATCGCGCCGATTTCCAGTTCGTCGTCCGAAACGATCGAGATCGATATCCGGCCGGACAAGAGATAGACGGCATTGACGCCGAGTGCCTTCGCGAGCCGCTCCATTGCTTTCAGCGTCGGGCTCGACCGGCCATTTTCGATCGCACTCAGATAAGAGCTGCTCGTGCCCGCATCATGGGCGAGCGCTTCTTGCGTGATGCGCATCGCAAGCCGCAATTTCCTGAGATTCAAACTGAAGGACTTCGACGCATCCATAAGGGCGTAAGTTCACGCCCTGCGACCATTACTCCACACTGGATACAGGTTGGAGTTATTATCTATATTATTACGTTTTTACAAATATTTAAATGAGATTCCCGAACAACGCGCACTCAACTCTGATGCGGATTCTCAGGCGCGCCAAAAGACCGCATTCGGACGGTCGAATCGGTCGATGACCGAAGCCCTCACGCCAGGACATTGGCCGTGGCCGCCGCAGTGGAAATCCCATCGGCGTCGTCACATCCGGGGCGAGCATTGATTTCAAGCGCCGAGCGAATCACGATGCGAACAACGTCCCGTGGACACGTCCGCAATCGCCGTTCCGGCGTGGCGTACAGGAATCATCGGATAGTTTGACGTGCCTGTGTGTCGTTGTCTCCTTTGATTTGAATGCAGCGAAGCGGAGCGTCGCATTGGTTCATAGTTATGAAATCACCGTTCGTGTCGGGCCGCTGGCCGCCCACCATGCCAACCGACTACTCGCAACAGTCGGTTCTGGCGGTAATCCCGCAGCGGTCCGGTTTGCTCCAGCCCCGCCGAATTGTACTCGGATCTTCATGATGCAGCGGGATCGGTCCGGGGATCGGTAGTGACGAGCCCGAAAAACGTGGCGCCGGCATTGCCTGAAGGATATTGTCGATCTCCCGATAGACGCCTCGCGCTGCCATATGAGGATGGCGCGCCGCTTCGTCCGGATCAAGCACGGGGGCAAAGCAGGCATCGCTGCCTTCCAGCAGTGCGCGCCATTCTTCCCGTGTCCGCATGGCGAATATCTCGCTAAAACGCTGCTTGAGCTCGGGCCAGGCATCACGATCATAGCCGTCGTCAAAACTGCTATCGCCGGCCAACCCCAGCTTTTTGCAAAGCAGCGCATAGAACTTGGGCTCGAGTGATCCGACTGAGATGAAATTCCCGTCGGCGCACCGATAGGTCGAGTACCAGTGAGGGCCGTCAAGGATGCTGCAGCCGCGTATGCTGGCAACCTGGCCGGCGGCCTTCAGGCTCAGGAGCAAGTTCATCATGTGAGCGCTCCCATCGACGATCGCGGCGTCAACCACTTGCCCATTCCCGGTATCCCGGGCGTGCATTGCCGCTGCGAGGACGCCGATGGCCAAATAAAGCGCTCCACCCCCAATATCGCCTACCAGGCTTGGCGGCGCCATTGGCGGTTCACCAGGATGCCCAGCATACCAAAGGGCTCCTGACAGCGCGATATAGTTGATGTCATGGCCGGCCGCTTGGGCGAGAGGTCCCTGCTGCCCCCAACCCGTCATGCGACCGAATACAAGGCGGGGGTTACGCGCTAGGCAAACCTCGGGACCAAGGCCGAGCCTCTCCATCACCCCAGGCCGCATGCCTTCGATCAGTACATCGCCCCTTTGGACGAGATCCAGGACATGCGCGACGCCTTCGGGGGACTTCAGATCCAAGGCAATTACACGTTTCCCGCGGTTCACAATGGCGCCGCTGCCAAGATCGATATTTTCGGAGTTAGGGCTTACGCGTTCAATGACGACGACATCGGCGCCAAGGTCGGCCAACAGCATTCCGCAAAACGGCGCCGGGCCGATGCCCGCAATTTCGAGTATTTTGAGGCCTGCAAGCGGACCAGTTTTCGTCATTCAGGCATACCTGCGTCTGAGACCTTGGCGCTTTGATCCAGGCCGTTTCGCCGCTCCAGATTTCGAGACGGGTTGCAGTCGTGCTGGGCGGCAGTGTCGAAAGTAAGATTGGCAAAATGACCTTGATTCGCCTAATTCATTCTCTGGAGCAATTATTCCTGTGGGGCATGTCCATGCTCGATTCTCGCCTCAAGCATGCCGTCGCGGTTGGTCAGCTTCGTTCCTTCTCCAGGGCAGCGGATGCGGTTGGTGTCACGCAGTCGGCGGTGACCAAGAGTGTCGCTGAACTCGAACGGTATCTTGGCTATTCCCTTTTCCATCGGACCTCACGGGGCGCGATGCCGACAGAGGAGGGACGCGAATTTATCGATCGCGCAGCGCGCTTGCTTGCCGACGCAGCTGAACTACTCGGAGATACAGCCCGCCGCGCCGACGCCTATGCGGGCCCGCTTCGAATCGGACTGTTCCCAGGGTCAATCGACTGGTTGCTCACCCAACCTCTGGTTTCTTTGCTGCGGCGCCATCCGGCAGTGCGCGTCGAAGTCGTTTCGGGCAACAGCGAAAGGGGCGTGCGACTCCTGTCGCGCGGCGATATCGATGTCGCCTTTGGACTTGAAGCGGCCTTTGCACGCTGGCCGGAATTCAAGTGCGAGCGGGTCGCCTCGATCGAAATACTGCCTTTTGTGCGGAACAATCATCCCATTCTGGGGATAAACCCGACCAGCAAGGAGCCGCTGGTCCAGTTCGAATTCGTAGTGCCCTCATCTTCCGAACCCTACACATCGATCATTCAGCAGATGTACGAAAAAAGCGGTAAGCGTCCCGCTGACTGGATCCACATGACAGACTATTTTCAATTGGTTCGACGGATCGTTGCCACATCCGATGCTATCGGGATGGTTGCAAAACAGTTCACCGAGAACTCATGGTTTCGCGCCAATTTCGTGGCCTTGGAGGGAATCGGTTTATTCGATCCATTGACGCTTTGTTATGCTGTGCGTAGCCGCTGGCAGGTAAAACCGGCTGGCCGTGCGCTCGTCAGCCTTGTTCGTCAGGCATGGCGCACCGCACCATCGGATTAACGGCAAGGGGGCGGGGTGCGATCGGAAATCCGCTGCATCCGTCGCGATCAGCTAGAGCATTTCGCGCAGAAGTGGGAACCGGCTTTCCGGCAGGAAATGCTCTAGCAAATTGATCTTGGGCATTTTCCGAGTTGGCGGGTGATTCCACTCGCCTCGAAAATGGCCTAGAAGCTAATCGCCACTTCTCCGCCGATGACGCGCCCCCTGTTTAGCGGTGAAAGGCTTGCACCCGTGCCCCCGAAGGCCGCCGGCAAAGGTGTATCGCCGCCAATCGTCACCTCATTCAGGAGGTTTCGGCCATAGATGGAGAAGCGCCAGTGCTTGTTGTCGGTCGCCAATGTGAGGCTCGCATCGAGCATATCGGCGCCCTGAAGGAAGCCGACGTTGTTGTCGGTGAATGCCGCCTTGTCGCGATGCGTGAAGCTGACACGCGCCGTTGCTGTCCCCAATTCGCCAAGCTGCTGATCATAAGTCAGCCCCACGCCATAGGTCCATGGCGACAGCCTTGGCAATTTGAGCGCACGATCCACATCGTTGATGACGCCATCACCGCTGAGGTCGAACTGGACGTTGCGATACTGGCCATTCACGTAGCCGAGCTGACCCGAAATCACGAGGTTGGACAAAAGAAAAAACTGCCCCTCGGCCTCGACGCCTTTGATTGTGGCGTCGGCGGTGTTCCGTATGACCTGGCTGACGCCAAGCGGTCCGGGCAGGTTGATCTCGCGCTGCAGGTCCTTCATGCGATTGTAGAAGGCCGCCAGGTTGATCCGGTGGCGCCCGAATTGCTTCTTGGCGCCGAGTTCGAAACTGTCCTGGGTCTCTTGATTGAATGGCCCCGGCGGCACAGCGGGATCGGTGTTGCGCAAATTATATCCGCCGCTGCGGAACCCGCGCGTGTAAAGGCCATAAATCTGCGTGTCGTCATCCGGCTTCCACTGAAGGCCGATTTTCGGCGTAAACCCTCGCCATTTTGCCGCGTCGGCGAAATTGGTTGCACAGATCAGCGTGTCTAGATTGCAACCATTTGCGCGCAAGGCCGAGACCCGAACGGCTTTGCGTTCCCAGCTATACCGCGCGCCGAGATTCAAGGTCAGCGTATCGGTGAAATGCCAGTCGGTCGAAGCAAAAATGCCCCATGTTGTCTGGTCTTGCGTACCCCCACCGGAAACGATCCGAGCACCGCCCAAAAGATTCCGCAGCTCGGCGTAACGAAGATCCTGGGAAAAATAGTATAGACCGGTTGTCAATTCGACGTCACCGAACCTTCCGGCATAACGAAGTTCGTCGCTGAGCTGATCCTGGTCGATTTCGAAAAAGGCATGAAAGAAGGACTGTGGTGTTCCATCGATATCAGCGCCCGCGGAGGATCGGAATTTCCGATAGCCAGCGATGTTGGTGAAGACGCCTCCGCCCAGACCGACATCGATGTTGGTTTCCACGATCGCCTGGTCCCATTTGGCATCATAGAAACCTGGGAAATTGATCGAAAACCTGAAGCTGTCGCGGGGAAACAGCGCGTGACTCTGGACAGGGGCTCCATCGCTTTCGACATCGCCATGCTCATAGCGGAGATCCATTCGGAAGCGGTCGCCACCCTTGAGCGAAAGTGCCGGGCGAATGATAAGGTCATGTGATTTACCGAAGCTGCGATTGTCGAAGCGGTTGCGAAACCAGCCATTGTCGTCGCTGTAGTAGACGGCCAATTTGGCAGCCAAAACGTCATCGACGATAGGTCCGGTAACCGTGCCGCTTACGGTCTTCTTCAGTCCCGTTTCAATGGATAGCTTGGCTTTGGCTCCAAAATCGAAGCTGGGCCGTGTGGTCCGCACAACCACGGCACCGCCGGTAACGTTGCGACCGAAAAGCAAGCCTTGCGGTCCACGCAGAACTTAGATCCCCTCAAGGTCGAAGTTGTCCAGCACGACACCAGCGTTGATGCCGAGGTAAATACCGTCAGTGAAAACGCCTACGGTGGGGTCGATCGATGGGATCGTGCTGTTGATGCCGAGGCCCCGGATAGTGAAATTGGCATAGCCCGGTGCCGTACCCACATCCTCGAGCTGGACGTTGGGAACGTCGTAGCTCAGACTTTGAAGATTCTGGACGAACTTGGCATCCAACTGCGCTTCACCAAAAGCCGTGACCGCCATCGGTACTTTCTGCACGCTTTCGCCATAGCCCTTTTTGGTGGCGGTAACGACAATGTCCTCAGCCAGCGCTTCCGTGGCGCTCCCGGTTTGGTCGTTCGCCTGGGGCGTTGCTTCCTGGGCAAATGCTGTTCCCGAGCACAACAACGCGGCAGACGCCAATAGACATCCTCTCATGGCTGATCCTCTCTTCCCAGGAGATATTGTGTAGTTCATGCCGTTTGGCGGCATTTGAGGGCCGTCGTCCAATTCAATTCGCTGCAGAACTATTCCTGCTGCTCATCGATATCTGGCGGCGGCACGACGCCATCGGCAGCCCGACGGCCGCTCAAAAATATCATGGTAATTCATTGGGTTGATTACGCTCTCAGCGCCCGTTCTACCGCCTCAAGGCTGTCATTCAGCCCGAGCGGGTGCTCGGCATCCGTGAAGTCGACAATTCTACCCCAGTGCCGGGCGACATCATCGAGCGTGAACGCCCTGTCCGCTCCGAAGGCGTGCCCAAGCGCGCGCTCCCACCTAAGCTTGGCGATATAGCCGGCTCCAACTTCAAAAAGCCCTTTGGTTTCGCTGCAATTCTCGTGCGCAAGCCAACCGACCAATGGACTGATCGCTTCCGCTCTGAGATTGGCGAGAAACTCTTGTGGAAAGGCGGTCGCGGTCATACGCGATGCGGCGATTGGGGCGATCGTATTAACCTGGATGTTTCTGGACCGCCCCTCCTCCGCCAGCGCGTTCGCAAGCCCCAATATTCCGAGCTTGGCTGCGGCATAGTTGGCCTGACCGAAGTTGCCGTAGATTGCGGCTGCAGACGTGGTCATGACGATGCGGCCATAGCCCTTGTCGCGCAGTATCGGCCATGCTGCCTGCGTCACTGCCCGCGTCCCATTCAGATGGACCCGCTGAAGCAGTGTCCAGTCTTCGTCGGTCATTTTGTGGAAGCTCACATCGCGCAGGATGCCGGCATTGTTGATGACGACGTCAACGGTTCCGAAGTTGTCAAGCGCGGCTTGGATGATCAGCGCGCCCTCCTCGACCGACGCATAATTTGCCACCGCCTGACCGCCCGTGGCTCGAATTTCGTCGACCACATTGTCAGCGGCTGTGGAGCAGCTGCCGCTCCCTTTCTCGTCGCCACCCAGATCATTCACCACCACCTTGGCTCCGCGCCCGCCAAACATCAGCGCGTACTGGCGCCCAAGTCCGCCTCCGGCTCCGGTCACAACCACTACCCTGCCATCGAAACGAAGCTCTTCGTCCATCGCTTGTCTGCCTCTTTTACCTGAGCGACGCATCTGCGCATTTGATCCTGTGCGAGTCAGGCACGCGGCTCCATTTCCGTCGACGCTGTCGTTTTCGTCTGAGCCTTACCGAAAGGCTTGAATGCCGGTCAGGGCGCGCGAAACAACAAGCTTTTGAATCTCCGTCGTGCCATCGGGGATGGGGCAAATGATCGCCTCACGCACCAGCCGCTCGACGATGAATTCGCGGGTGACGCCGTTGCCGCCATGGATCTGAAGCGCATCGCGCGTCGCTTCGATCGCCATTTCGGTGGCGTACCACTTGGCCATCGAGCATTCCGTCTCTGCGCGCGTGCCCGCCTGGACGAGGGATATTGCCCGGTGCGTCAACAGACGGGCTGCGTCGATCTTGGTCGCCATGATGGCGATCTTGTCGGCGATCAGCTGATGGCCGGCGATCTTCTTGCCATGCTGCGCGCGATCGCGAGCGTACGCGATCGCCTCATCCATTGCTCGCCGTGCGATGCCGATACTCCACATCGCCATATGGCAGCGGGCAATCTCGAACACTTGCAACGTATTGCGCAATCCATCGCCGACCCGGCCGATCGTGTTTGCCACCGGTACGCGGCATTCGGTCAGGAATATCTGTGCAGTCGATTGGCCGTTGAGCGCCATCTTCTGGATATCGCGCACCTCATACTCACTCTCGTCACGATCGACCAGGATGTGAGTGACTTCATTTTCGCCAGTCTTGCACGTACAGATGAAGATGTCCGAGTAGGCTCCGTTGGTGATCCAGGTCTTTTCGCCATTGATGACCCAGAAATCGCCGTCTCGTACGGCGCGTGTCTTGATGGCGGCGACGTCCGAGCCGACATCGGGCTCCGAGATGCCGAGCGAAACGAACTTCTCGGCCGCGACGAGGTCGGCAAGATAGCGTTGCTTGATCGTCTCCGGGGCGAAGCGGCGGATGAGTTCTGCGCCAACCGCGTTGATGAAGCCGGGTATGGCCACATCGAGCGAGGAATAGGCGATCTCCTCGAAAATGAGCAGATGAGTGAGCCATCCCATATCAAGCCCGCCCCATTGCTCCTGATGCGGTGCGGTAATATGGCCATAGCCGGTCAGTGCTTGAGTCCATTCCTTCATGAGCGGTTTGGGGATGAACCGCTCCCCATGCCGGCGGATTTCCGGCTCAAGCTTGTTGTCGAGAAAGCGGCGGACGGTTTCCACCGCCATGCGTTGTTCATCGGACAGCTCAAAGTTCATATCGTGACCCCGTGTTTCCCTAGGCGCGCTCTGACAACTACCGGCCCAGGATCGTGACGGCGACCACCGCCTCTTCCACCCCGATGACACCTCCGCCGTTCTGCGCGATCGCGAACCGGGCATTCGGAACCTGTCGATCTTCCGCCTCGCCGCGCAATTGCAGCGCAAGCTCGTAGATTTGGCCGAGCCCGGTGGCGCCGATCGGATGTCCCTTGCATTCAAGCCCGCCCGACGTGTTTACCGGAATACGCCCACCCAGCGCCGTCTCACCGCGCTCTGCCGCGAGTCCGCCCTCGCCAGGCGGCGTCAGGCCGAGCGCCTCGATTTCAATGATCTCGCCAACCGCCGTGGCGTCATGCACCTCCGCGACGCCAATATCTTCTGGCCCCACGCCGGCCATCGCATAGGCCCGGTTCGCCGCAAGGCGGCTGACATGGTGGTCATAATCAAAGGGATCGCGCGCGGCGCCGGTTTGCAGCACAGACGCCAGGATTCTTAGCGCCCTGTCCGGGGCTGCCGACAGTTTGCGCCGACCGGCTTCGCTGCAGATGATCGCAGCGGCGGCGCCGTCGCTGATCGGAGAGCACATCGGCAGTGTGAACGGGTAAACGATCGGAGGCGCAGCGAGTACACTTTCGACGGTATATGGGAGGCGATACTGGGCAAGCAGATTGCGCGTCGAATGCATGTGATTTTTCGCCGAGACGGCCGCGATTTGCGCTTGCGTCGAGCCGTAGGTCTTCATGTGCGCGCGTGCCATCGCGGCGTATACATCCATGAAAACGCTGTAAGGCTGACTCGATGTCGTTCCTTCCGGAACATCGACGCCATTGCCCATGGCCAGCAGCTGCGCGCGGCCCGACTCGGTTTCATGCACGTCCCAAGCGCCATCGAATGCACTGAACATGAGCGCCTTGTCGGGCGAGTACATCTTCTCCGCGCCGAGCGCGAGTACGACATCCGCTGCCCCCGATCGAACATAGGCGGCGGCCATGTGCAAGGCCGTGGAAGCCGTCGCACATGCGTTTTCGACATTCACCACGGGAACGCTTGAGATGCCCATCGCTCGCGCCACGATTTCGCCGCGGATCATGTCCTGGCCCTCCATATGCCCCTGGACGCAATTGCCGAAGAAGATGGCTTCGACATCGCCGGCGGTGCATCCTGCGTCGGAAAAGGCCTGCGACGAAGCTTCGGCGCAGAGCATTTTCAGGCTCTTGTCGAACTGTTTTCCGAACGGGGTCATCCCAACCCCCATGACGAATATGTCGGTCATTCGTTGATCCATTCTTCCAATGTGTTCCGCATCCGATCAGGTCTCACCGGTCGGAAAAATCGGGCTTCCGCTTCTCCCGGAATGCCGCCAGTCCTTCGACAATGTCGTTGGACAAGGCGTAAGCAGCCATGGCTTCGAGTTCCTGACGCAGCCCGACTTCGAGCGAGCTATCCTGCGCAGCGCGGACTAGCTGCTTCATGTAGGCGAGCCCTGGCCGGCTCTTTTCTGCAAGAGATTCTACCAGCGCTTGCGCTGCCGCAATGAGATCCTCGGGAGCAACCAGTTGGGTCACGAGTCCGGCTTCCTTCATCTCGGCAGCCGAGATGGTCCCGCCGGTCATCATCAGATGTTTCGCACGCGCTTCGCCGATCTTCCTAGGGAGTCGAACCGACCCTCCACCGCCGGGCAACAGGCCGTAATTTGCATGGGCGTCGCCAAATCTGGCCGGGTGCGCGGCAATGACGAGATCACAGCACAACACCAGTTCCAAGCCGCCGGCGAGCGTAAGGCCGTTGACCGCCGCAATTATCGGAAGGCGCGACGTCTCGATCCTGTTAAAAGCCTGACCGAGCCGCGGCAGAAACAGATTTAAGCGTTCGGCGAGAGTTTGTCCGCCTGTTCCATCGCCAATTGCGAGCAGATCCGCGCCAGCGCAAAACGCCCGTCCGGCGCCGGTAAGAATGCAAGCGCGCACCGTCGCATCTGCTTCCGCTGCCTCGATCGCTGCGGCTAGTTCCTCGGCCAAAGCCAACGACAGACTGTTCAACGCTGCCGGCCGGTTGAGGGTCACCCAAAGCGCTGGGCCGCGTTGCTCAACCAGGATGTATTCATAATCCATTGCAGTCTCCCGCGCGCCGGCAGGCGGTCACCGGAATAGAGGATGTGGCTAGGATGGCTGCGTCGGTCATGCCCCCGAAATGCGCCGGTCCTGGCCCGCCCAATAGGGCTCTCGAAGCTTTGAACGAAGCACCTTTCCGACATTGCTCAACGGCAGTGGCTCGGCGGTAAAAACGACCTTGCTTGGCTTTTTTGCGGAGCCCAGACGCTGGCGCACCAAATCTATTATCTCGGTCTCCGTGATTTGTGCTCCGGGCTTGACACGCACCATTGCAAGCGGCGTTTCACCCCATTTTTCATGGGGCACGCCAAAGACCGCGACCTCGAGTACACCGGGATGGTCGGCAATTACGTTTTCGATTTCGGTGGGATAGATATTGAAGCCGCCTGACACGATCATGTCGTTGTTGCGATCGAGCAGATACAAAAATCCGTTTGTGTCGATCATGCCGACATCGCCGGTTTTGACCCAGCCATCTTCCATGCGCCGGGCGGTTTCCTCCGGATCGTTCCAGAATTCCTCCATCTGGCCATTTTCGAACCGTGCGACGATCTCGCCGGGCTCGTTTGGTCCCAGCACCTTTCCGTCCTCGTTACGGATTTCGATATCGGCGCCGCTCATGGGACGTCCGACCGCCCGAATTGGGGCAGAACCTTCAAATTCGCCGAACCACTCGTTGGGCCCCATAGACGCGATGGGCAGGATTTCGGTCTGTCCATAGCCCGAATGAAGAACATGATTCCCGAATATCTGGCACGACTTGCGAAGCGTCGGCTCGGAGATCGGCGCTGAAGCACTCAGCAGAAACTTCAAATTCGGAAAGTGGCGGCCATATGCCCCGTCGTGATGCACTATGGCATTGAGCATGGTGGGGGCTACAAAGGCATGGCTGATCCGTTCCTGCTCGAGAGTGTCAAGAAAGGACGCTGGATCGAAGCCGTCCATCATCACGTTGCGGGCGCCGCAATACCAGGCCGGCACGAACAGGAAGCCCGATGCATGGGACAACGGGCCGACATGCAGAATGGCATCCCCTGGAGCCACTTGGGGGCCGATGCTGAAAAATGCGGCGGAGATCGTCATCCATGAACGGTGCCGATAGGCAACGCCCTTGGGTTTGCCCGTCGTGCCGCCGGTGTGGCGGATGACACAATAGTCCTCCGGCGCGACGACGGGATCGGGATCCCGGTCCGAGGCTGTCGCCAACCAATTCTCATAGTTGTGATCGCGGATAATGATCCGCTCAAGCGTCGGAGCTTGGGCATCCAGCCCCGCCAACTCCGAAGCCAATGCCTCATCGACCAGCGCCAACCGAGATCCGGTACTCGCGATCATATGGGCGTGCGCTTCACATCGGTTGCGCGCATAGAGAGGAACACGCGTATAGTTTCCAATGGCAGCCGCCAGTATGATGTCGGCGGCCTCGATGGAGTTCTTCTCCAGCGTAGCAATCCGGTCACCCGGTTGAAGGCCGCACTCCGCAAGAGCATTTGCGAGCTTCACGCCGCGCAACCAGGCTTCCGAGAAAGTCAACCGCCTGTGGCCGTGAACGAGAGCCTCTTGCTGGGCGAAATAACGTGCGGCGCGACGTATTTGCGTACGGACGTCCATCAGCCGCGCTCCTCTAAGGCGCTCGCCCACAATGGCGCAGTCGACACATAATAAACTGACATGCGATAGGCCTCTCCGGACTTCTTTTCGTAAGCATCTGTGTCTGCAGCATTGATCCAATCGTCCAATTCAATATTCTGCGATGCTATTCTTGCTGCTCATATTATCGTGCCGGATCATGTCGGCGGCTTTCTCGCCGATCATGATGCAGGTTGCATTGGTGTTGCCGTTGACGACTGATGGCATGATCGAGGCATCGGCCACGCGGATATTTGCGAGGCCGTGAACGCGCAGGCGGTTGTCGACCACCGCCATCTCGTCGGTGCCCATCTTGCATGTTCCCACCGGATGATAAGCATGATTGGCTTCTGCCCGGATATAGGCGTCGATCTCTTCATCAGTTTCAAGGTAGCGGTCAGGATAGAGAGGCCGTTTCATCATCGCCTTCATGCGATCCGAATGCAGGATCTCCTGCACGACACGGAAGGCATTGCGCAACGTCTTGAGGTCGTCGGGATGACTCAAGAGATTGAGGTCGATCTTGGGATCGGATTCGGGGTTTGAGTCATGTAAGGCAACCCAGCCGCGGCTCTTTGGGCGCCCAATATTGAGAATGATCGTATAGCCCCATTTCGTCATCAGCTTGTAGTCGCGCGCATGGTCGCGATAGGCGACCGGCACGACATGGACCTGGCAATCCGCCCGGTTCTGCCCCGGCGCGGATCGCAAGAAACCGCCTGCAGCCGTGGGCGGCGATGCCAGCCAGCTTTTCCTTTGCGTGAGATACTGGAATAGGTCTCGCACGGTCTTGATCGCGCCAACGACATTGAGTGCGATCCCGAGCCGCTTCTTCGACTGGTAGATCAGCATCAGGTCAGGATGGTCGTGAAGATTCTGGCCGACACCGGGAATATCATGAATCACTTCGATTCCATGCTTCTCCAACTCATCACGCGGTCCGATACCGGAAAGCATCAACAGTTGGGGCGAATTATAGGCGCCGCCGCTGACAATGACTTCCTTTTCGCACGGGATCGTCTTCAACTGCCCGTCCTGGGAATACTCGACTGCCACCGCGCGGTTGCCCTCAAACCTGATACGATGGACGCGGGCATGTACTTCGACGCGGAGGTTGCCGCGCCTGCCCATCACCGGATCAAGGTAACACGCCTTCACGCTGGCGCGCTTCCCGTCCTTCACGGTAAACTGATAGATGCCGACACCTTCCTGGCTGGCCCCATTGAAGTCCGGATTGGCTTGATGGTCCAGTCCAGTCGCCGCCTCGATGAAAGCATCATAGACATCGAATTCGCGCTTGCCGTTGGATACGTGAAGCGGTCCCGACGAGCCGTGAAACTCATCCTCACCGCGCTCATTATTCTCAGCCTTGCGGAAATAGGACAGGACATCGTTGTAACCCCAGCCGTCGTTGCCGAGTTCGGCCCAGTGGTCGAAATCCGACCGGTCGCCGCGGATATAGACCATCCCGTTCATACCGCTCGATCCACCCAGCATCTTCCCGCGCGGATTGTAGAGGCGGCGGTCGTTGAGCGCCTTTGAAGGGTCGGTGTTGAACCGCCAGTTGAGCGTATTGATCCGATAGTCTTGGATCAGCGCCGCAAAAGCGCCGGGCGTGGACACAAGCGGCGAGGTGCCTGGGCCGCCTGCCTCGAGCAGGCAAACGGTGACATCGGGGTCCTCGGACAACCGGCTGGCGATAACGCCGCCCGACGACCCACCTCCAATAATTACATAGTCAGCCATTTGCTTCCCTTGTCATTCGACCCATGCTGGCGACCCGGCGTCATGCAACATGCCAGCATCAACCGCCGCAGCCACGTCAGAGGATCTTTTCGAAGATGTTGAGTAGTCCTTCGGTCTTGCTCGAATAGGGTGGCAGAAGTTGACCAAGCAGGCTGAGTTTCGGCTGAGAGAACACCGGCTTGTAATGAGTGAAGCGCTCGAAACTGGCGACGCCGGTATAGGCACCGATGCCGCTCTGTCCGATGCCACCGAAAGGCAGCCGGCGCTGGAAGACGTGCATGACCGTGCCGTTGAGAGTCACGCCGCCAGCGTGCGTTTCGGAAATGATCTTGCGCCGTTCCTCACTTTCGTCGCCAAAATAATAGAGCGCCAGCGGGCGCTCATGCCGGTTTACGTAGCGAATGAGATCGTCTTCGGAGCGATATGGCATGATCGGCAGGATCGGTCCGAAAATCTCCTCCTGCATCATCGCCATGTCATCGGTAACGTCGAGAACCGCCAACGGCACGATCCGATGCCGTTCAGGAAGCGTTCCATCGCCGTTGTCCGAGAGGTTGAGCACCGTCGCGCCCTTGGCTTCGGCATCATCGAGCAAACCTTGGAGCCGCGCGAACTGTCGGTCATTGATGATACTGGTGAAATCGGGGTTGCTTGCCGCGTTGGGGTAGCATTTGGCAACCTGAGCGCGGAGTGCGGCGACGAAGCTTTCCATCTGATCGACATGGACGAAGGCATAGTCAGCGGCGATGCAGGTCTGGCCGGCGTTGAGCAGCTTGCCGAACACTAAGCTTTCACAGACTTGTGCAAGCGATGCACCCTTGCCCACGATGGCAGGGCATTTGCCGCCAAGTTCCAGAGTAACAGGTGTAAGGTTGGCAGCCGCCGCTTCATAGACTTTGCGGCCAACCGCGGGTGAACCGGTGAAGAGAATATGGTCGAAAGGTAGGGCCGTCATCGCCTGTGCCATGTCGGGCCCGCCCTGGACAATCGCGAATTCCTCTTCGGCGAAATACCGGCGCACAAGCCGCTCGCTGGCTTCGGCGGCGTTGGCGGAAACTTCGCTCGGCTTTGCGATCACGCGGTTGCCGGCCGCCAATGCACCGGCCGCGCCAACGAATATGGTGCCGAGCGGATAGTTCCACGTGCCGAGAACGCCCACCACACCTAGGGGCTGGGGGACCAGGCGCGATGAACCGGGAAGGCCGAAGATGTCAGTCTTCACCCGCCGCGGCCTCAGCCACGTCTTCAGATTGCGGCGCGCAAATTTAATTTCCGATATGCCAAGCATCAGGTCGAGCAGGATAGTCTCGTAGCGGGATCGAATGCCGAAATCGGCGGCAACGGCATCGACCAATTCGTCTCTGTGCTGCTCAAATATCCGGCCAAGGCGCCCGAGCAGGTCCATGCGTTCTTCGTAGCTGCGCGAAACCTGCTCACGCGTCCCTTCGCGTTGGGTCGCGAAAATTCGTTCCAGCTCAGTTCTGTTCCAAGACGCATCCACGTTAAATCGTCCGGAGGCGCGCCGGCCGCTCGGCGCTGCTCGCCTGGGCGGTGCTTTCAGCTGCGCCGATCTCAGTGATCGCAGCGCGCTCGATTCTGTACGCCGTGCCGATGAATGAGGGACCGTTGCCGGTGGAACGTATCATGGATGCTCCTCGGTCTGAAAGTCAGGTCGAAAAATCGGGGGCAGCGGGCGGGAGAGGATGCCCGCCGCCCCCGTCGCAGCAGCGATCAGAACTTGACTGTCGCTTCGACGCCATAAGTGCGCGGCATGCCGCGGTTCAGATAATCGTAGCCGAACACGTTCATGTTGAGGCCGTAGGTGTAGTAATATTTGTCGAACAGATTCTTCGCCCACAAGCTAACCGACATATTGTCGTGCGCATAGGTTAATCGCGCATTGGCGAGCCAGTAGCCCGGATTTGCGCATGTAATCGCCTTACCCGCGAGCGTTATGTTCGATCCCGCTGGGGGTGTATCGCACGGTGTCTGCCCATAATTCTTGAACGGATCAAAATAGTACTTGCCCATGTAGGACGCATCACCGCGCAAGGTCAGCTTGTTGGTGCCGTCATCGATCATATCCCAGTCGAATCCGGCCTGGAACGTAACCTCCGGCGCGTTCGGGAAGGGATTGCCGTTGACGTTCAATGTCGGGCTTGCCGGGTTTGCCGGATCGATCACATTGCCTTTGTACTTGCTGTTGAGATAGCCCAGCGAAGCATCGAAACGCAACGTATCGGCCACCTGCCAGGCGAGTTCGGCGTCGCCACCGAACAGGCGACCATTGGCGCTGCGCGTGAAGGTTGTAGCGCCAACCACCTGCGTTACTTGGTGATTCGAATACTCGTAGTAGAAGCCCGCGAGGTTAAGTTGGACGCGGCGATCGAACAGCCGGGTTTTGAGCCCCGCCTCATATGCATTCACCTTTTCAGGCTGGATATAATAGACTTGATTGACGCCCTGATAGGCAAGCCCGTTGAAGCTGCCGCTGCGGTAACCGCGACTGTACTGGAGATAGCCCATGATATCATCGGCGAACTCATAGCTGACATTGATACGGCCGGTTAGCCTGTTTGCCTTTTCGCGCTGCTCAAGCGGCGCGAGATTGGGGTTGTATGGATTGCTGTAGGGGATCAGGTTGACAACCGGCGTCGTACCGTCGAGCGCATAGAGGAAAGTGCTGCCGTTAAGGTAATTGACCTTATCCTGGGTGTAGCGTGCACCCACCGCCACGGTCAGCCGCTCGGTCGTTTTCCAGGTTACGTCGCCGTAGATCGCCTTCGAGGGGCGCGACACGTCAAAACGCTGTTCGCCGAGGATCGGGGTGAACGGAGGCGCGCCTGCCCCGGCGCAGCCCGCCGAAAAGCTACCCCCCATGCCGCCATTGCCCGTATTATTGATCGCGATGTCGGTCTGGAGTGCAATCAGCGAGCGTGCATCAAGGAAGCCGTTGGGATTGATCTCGATCGCGTCGCAGAATCCGGCATCGCCAGGCCCCAACGCCGGATTGGCGGCAAAGGCTGGGATATAGCGGATCGCGTCGGGCGTTCCGATTGCGGCGTTATTGTAGCTGCCCGGAAGACCGGCGCCAAGCAGCAGCGGCCTCAGCGCCCCGAAAAAGTCCGGGTAGTTGACCGTCTTGACCTTGTCCCTGCCATAATAAAGGCCGGCAATGATATCGAGGCGGTCGTTCGAATAGCTGAAACGCAGATCCTGGTTGAAATTCTTGCTCGTCGACGTGAGGCCGATCGAGCAGAGATCGGCTGGGCCGCCATCGCAATCATCAGGATTGTTGATATAGTCGCCGGTGTCGTAGCCGGTAATCGAGGTGACGGAGAATTGGTCGCTGACATCCCATTTGATGTTGAGGGCTATCCCTTTCGACTTGCTGATGTTCTTACCTACCCGATCAACTGCGACCTCATTGTCACGCAGCAACCGCCCGCCTAGGAAAGGTTGCGGATCGTAACGCGAATAGCCGAGCGCATCCTGCCCGCCCGCGAGTTGACCACCTGCATAGGGCGCGGTGCCCCATGGATCGTCCTTCGCGGCATAGAGCTTCAAATTGATGTCGAGATCGGGATCGGGCCGGAAGCGGATCGAGATGCGACCGCCGATCGTATCGGTGGTCCCTAGGTCGCGCTCATTCCCAGGCAGTACATTGCGCTGCCAACCATCCCCTTTTGCAAAAGTACCGGCGACGCGGACGCCCAAGATGTCGGGAACCAGCGTCGCTTCAGCGGCGCCCTGCACCGTGAAAGTGTCGTAATTGGCATAGCCGGCGGTCAGATAGCCATTGGCCTCTCCCAGATCCGGCTTGCGCGTGAAGAAGCTGATCGCGCCACCCGTGGTGTTGCGACCGTAGAGTGTTCCTTGCGGTCCGCGCAGTACCTCGACCCGGTCGATGTCATAGAGTTGCAGGCCATGGCTCGCCCGGAAGCTCTGATAGACTTCATCGACATAGACGCCAACCGGCGACGCAGTGGAGGCGGAAAATTCGTTCGCCACTGAAATCCCGCGCAGCGAGAAATTCGGTTGGGTGCGACCATAGGGAGTGGTGACTTGCAGGCTGGGGATCGCGCCCATCAAGTCTGAGGTCTCCGTGATGCCGCGCGTGCGCAGCGTCTCGCCGCCTATGGCGGAAACGGCGGCCGGAACATCCTGCAAATTCTGTTCGCGCTTCTGCGCCGTGACGACGATTGTCTCAAGGCCACCTTCCTGCGCCTCGGGCTTTTCGCCCTGCGATGCAGCGTCCTGGGCATGTGCCGGCACTGCAAGCGCACACGCGATCGATAGCGCGGTGGCACAAAGCAAATTTGTCCTAAAGGCTGTGACCATGACTGTCCTCCCCACGGCATTTTTTGATTTGGCGCCATTTGCCGCGCCTTGGGGCTCATCGTCCAATTCAATTTGTTGGCGAACTATTCCTTCCACTCATTGATTGAGGATTGTTGAGCCTGCACCGGCGACGTCTCGTGGCGGAGCAAATGACCCCATACACTTCATTGGAATAGTCACGCTGAGCGCGCCCAGCGGGACGGATGCGCGCGCGCGAGGCGTTCCAATCCAGCTTTTCCAAACGGTGTATCGGTGTAATCGGCGGTGCCAACGGTTTTCCCTTGCCGAGTAGCAAAGGAAATCAGCTATTCGGGTGACCGTGAATGCACCATCTCTGTCGCCGTGAGCGGCGACAGCGCGCCTTGAAAGCAGCCCCGTCGACATCCGCGTATACGGGCTGTGCATTGTGCCGTTGTTGGATCATGAAGATGAGGTACGAATTCATCTGGCGATGCGGATTCTCAGGCGCGCCAAAAGACCGCATTCGGACGGTCGAATCGGTCGATGACCGAAGCCCTCACGCCAGGACATTGGCCGTGGCCGCCGCAGTGGAAATCCCATCG
The DNA here is from genome assembly GCF_024628865.1 of Sphingopyxis sp. DBS4. Classification (NCBI taxonomy): domain Bacteria; kingdom Pseudomonadati; phylum Pseudomonadota; class Alphaproteobacteria; order Sphingomonadales; family Sphingopyxidaceae; genus Sphingopyxis; species Sphingopyxis sp. DBS4. Next base: position 1,057,689 of record NZ_CP102384.1, on the reverse strand, counting down.
GCGTCGTCACATCCGGGGCGAGCATTGATTTCAAGCGCCGAGCGAATCACGATGCGAACAACGTCCCGTGGACACGTCCGCAATCGCCGTTCCGGCGTGGCGTACAGGAATCATCGGATAGTTTGACGTGCCTGTGTGTCGTTGTCTCCTTTGATTTGAATGCAGCGAAGCGGAGCGTCGCATTGGTTCATAGTTATGAAATCACCGTTCGTGTCGGGCCGCTGGCCGCCCACCATGCCAACCGACTACTCGCAACAGTCGGTTCTGGCGGTAATCCCGCAGCGGTCCGGTTTGCTCCAGCCCCGCCGAATTGTACTCGGATCTTCATGATGCAGCGGGATCGGTCCGGGGATCGGTAGTGACGAGCCCGAAAAACGTGGCGCCGGCATTGCCTGAAGGATATTGTCGATCTCCCGATAGACGCCTCGCGCTGCCATATGAGGATGGCGCGCCGCTTCGTCCGGATCAAGCACGGGGGCAAAGCAGGCATCGCTGCCTTCCAGCAGTGCGCGCCATTCTTCCCGTGTCCGCATGGCGAATATCTCGCTAAAACGCTGCTTGAGCTCGGGCCAGGCATCACGATCATAGCCGTCGTCAAAACTGCTATCGCCGGCCAACCCCAGCTTTTTGCAAAGCAGCGCATAGAACTTGGGCTCGAGTGATCCGACTGAGATGAAATTCCCGTCGGCGCACCGATAGGTCGAGTACCAGTGAGGGCCGTCAAGGATGCTGCAGCCGCGTATGCTGGCAACCTGGCCGGCGGCCTTCAGGCTCAGGAGCAAGTTCATCATGTGAGCGCTCCCATCGACGATCGCGGCGTCAACCACTTGCCCATTCCCGGTATCCCGGGCGTGCATTGCCGCTGCGAGGACGCCGATGGCCAAATAAAGCGCTCCACCCCCAATATCGCCTACCAGGCTTGGCGGCGCCATTGGCGGTTCACCAGGATGCCCAGCATACCAAAGGGCTCCTGACAGCGCGATATAGTTGATGTCATGGCCGGCCGCTTGGGCGAGAGGTCCCTGCTGCCCCCAACCCGTCATGCGACCGAATACAAGGCGGGGGTTACGCGCTAGGCAAACCTCGGGACCAAGGCCGAGCCTCTCCATCACCCCAGGCCGCATGCCTTCGATCAGTACATCGCCCCTTTGGACGAGATCCAGGACATGCGCGACGCCTTCGGGGGACTTCAGATCCAAGGCAATTACACGTTTCCCGCGGTTCACAATGGCGCCGCTGCCAAGATCGATATTTTCGGAGTTAGGGCTTACGCGTTCAATGACGACGACATCGGCGCCAAGGTCGGCCAACAGCATTCCGCAAAACGGCGCCGGGCCGATGCCCGCAATTTCGAGTATTTTGAGGCCTGCAAGCGGACCAGTTTTCGTCATTCAGGCATACCTGCGTCTGAGACCTTGGCGCTTTGATCCAGGCCGTTTCGCCGCTCCAGATTTCGAGACGGGTTGCAGTCGTGCTGGGCGGCAGTGTCGAAAGTAAGATTGGCAAAATGACCTTGATTCGCCTAATTCATTCTCTGGAGCAATTATTCCTGTGGGGCATGTCCATGCTCGATTCTCGCCTCAAGCATGCCGTCGCGGTTGGTCAGCTTCGTTCCTTCTCCAGGGCAGCGGATGCGGTTGGTGTCACGCAGTCGGCGGTGACCAAGAGTGTCGCTGAACTCGAACGGTATCTTGGCTATTCCCTTTTCCATCGGACCTCACGGGGCGCGATGCCGACAGAGGAGGGACGCGAATTTATCGATCGCGCAGCGCGCTTGCTTGCCGACGCAGCTGAACTACTCGGAGATACAGCCCGCCGCGCCGACGCCTATGCGGGCCCGCTTCGAATCGGACTGTTCCCAGGGTCAATCGACTGGTTGCTCACCCAACCTCTGGTTTCTTTGCTGCGGCGCCATCCGGCAGTGCGCGTCGAAGTCGTTTCGGGCAACAGCGAAAAGGGGCGTGCGACTCCTGTCGCGCGGCGATATCGATGTCGCCTTTGGACTTGAAGCGGCCTTTGCACGCTGGCCGGAATTCAAGTGCGAGCGGGTCGCCTCGATCGAAATACTGCCTTTTGTGCGGAACAATCATCCCATTCTGGGGATAAACCCGACCAGCAAGGAGCCGCTGGTCCAGTTCGAATTCGTAGTGCCCTCATCTTCCGAACCCTACACATCGATCATTCAGCAGATGTACGAAAAAAGCGGTAAGCGTCCCGCTGACTGGATCCACATGACAGACTATTTTCAATTGGTTCGACGGATCGTTGCCACATCCGATGCTATCGGGATGGTTGCAAAACAGTTCACCGAGAACTCATGGTTTCGCGCCAATTTCGTGGCCTTGGAGGGAATCGGTTTATTCGATCCATTGACGCTTTGTTATGCTGTGCGTAGCCGCTGGCAGGTAAAACCGGCTGGCCGTGCGCTCGTCAGCCTTGTTCGTCAGGCATGGCGCACCGCACCATCGGATTAACGGCAAGGGGGCGGGGTGCGATCGGAAATCCGCTGCATCCGTCGCGATCAGCTAGAGCATTTCGCGCAGAAGTGGGAACCGGCTTTCCGGCAGGAAATGCTCTAGCAAATTGATCTTGGGCATTTTCCGAGTTGGCGGGTGATTCCACTCGCCTCGAAAATGGCCTAGAAGCTAATCGCCACTTCTCCGCCGATGACGCGCCCCCTGTTTAGCGGTGAAAGGCTTGCACCCGTGCCCCCGAAGGCCGCCGGCAAAGGTGTATCGCCGCCAATCGTCACCTCATTCAGGAGGTTTCGGCCATAGATGGAGAAGCGCCAGTGCTTGTTGTCGGTCGCCAATGTGAGGCTCGCATCGAGCATATCGGCGCCCTGAAGGAAGCCGACGTTGTTGTCGGTGAATGCCGCCTTGTCGCGATGCGTGAAGCTGACACGCGCCGTTGCTGTCCCCAATTCGCCAAGCTGCTGATCATAAGTCAGCCCCACGCCATAGGTCCATGGCGACAGCCTTGGCAATTTGAGCGCACGATCCACATCGTTGATGACGCCATCACCGCTGAGGTCGAACTGGACGTTGCGATACTGGCCATTCACGTAGCCGAGCTGACCCGAAATCACGAGGTTGGACAAAAGAAAAAACTGCCCCTCGGCCTCGACGCCTTTGATTGTGGCGTCGGCGGTGTTCCGTATGACCTGGCTGACGCCAAGCGGTCCGGGCAGGTTGATCTCGCGCTGCAGGTCCTTCATGCGATTGTAGAAGGCCGCCAGGTTGATCCGGTGGCGCCCGAATTGCTTCTTGGCGCCGAGTTCGAAACTGTCCTGGGTCTCTTGATTGAATGGCCCCGGCGGCACAGCGGGATCGGTGTTGCGCAAATTATATCCGCCGCTGCGGAACCCGCGCGTGTAAAGGCCATAAATCTGCGTGTCGTCATCCGGCTTCCACTGAAGGCCGATTTTCGGCGTAAACCCTCGCCATTTTGCCGCGTCGGCGAAATTGGTTGCACAGATCAGCGTGTCTAGATTGCAACCATTTGCGCGCAAGGCCGAGACCCGAACGGCTTTGCGTTCCCAGCTATACCGCGCGCCGAGATTCAAGGTCAGCGTATCGGTGAAATGCCAGTCGGTCGAAGCAAAAATGCCCCATGTTGTCTGGTCTTGCGTACCCCCACCGGAAACGATCCGAGCACCGCCCAAAAGATTCCGCAGCTCGGCGTAACGAAGATCCTGGGAAAAATAGTATAGACCGGTTGTCAATTCGACGTCACCGAACCTTCCGGCATAACGAAGTTCGTCGCTGAGCTGATCCTGGTCGATTTCGAAAAAGGCATGAAAGAAGGACTGTGGTGTTCCATCGATATCAGCGCCCGCGGAGGATCGGAATTTCCGATAGCCAGCGATGTTGGTGAAGACGCCTCCGCCCAGACCGACATCGATGTTGGTTTCCACGATCGCCTGGTCCCATTTGGCATCATAGAAACCTGGGAAATTGATCGAAAACCTGAAGCTGTCGCGGGGAAACAGCGCGTGACTCTGGACAGGGGCTCCATCGCTTTCGACATCGCCATGCTCATAGCGGAGATCCATTCGGAAGCGGTCGCCACCCTTGAGCGAAAGTGCCGGGCGAATGATAAGGTCATGTGATTTACCGAAGCTGCGATTGTCGAAGCGGTTGCGAAACCAGCCATTGTCGTCGCTGTAGTAGACGGCCAATTTGGCAGCCAAAACGTCATCGACGATAGGTCCGGTAACCGTGCCGCTTACGGTCTTCTTCAGTCCCGTTTCAATGGATAGCTTGGCTTTGGCTCCAAAATCGAAGCTGGGCCGTGTGGTCCGCACAACCACGGCACCGCCGGTAACGTTGCGACCGAAAAGCAAGCCTTGCGGTCCACGCAGAACTTAGATCCCCTCAAGGTCGAAGTTGTCCAGCACGACACCAGCGTTGATGCCGAGGTAAATACCGTCAGTGAAAACGCCTACGGTGGGGTCGATCGATGGGATCGTGCTGTTGATGCCGAGGCCCCGGATAGTGAAATTGGCATAGCCCGGTGCCGTACCCACATCCTCGAGCTGGACGTTGGGAACGTCGTAGCTCAGACTTTGAAGATTCTGGACGAACTTGGCATCCAACTGCGCTTCACCAAAAGCCGTGACCGCCATCGGTACTTTCTGCACGCTTTCGCCATAGCCCTTTTTGGTGGCGGTAACGACAATGTCCTCAGCCAGCGCTTCCGTGGCGCTCCCGGTTTGGTCGTTCGCCTGGGGCGTTGCTTCCTGGGCAAATGCTGTTCCCGAGCACAACAACGCGGCAGACGCCAATAGACATCCTCTCATGGCTGATCCTCTCTTCCCAGGAGATATTGTGTAGTTCATGCCGTTTGGCGGCATTTGAGGGCCGTCGTCCAATTCAATTCGCTGCAGAACTATTCCTGCTGCTCATCGATATCTGGCGGCGGCACGACGCCATCGGCAGCCCGACGGCCGCTCAAAAATATCATGGTAATTCATTGGGTTGATTACGCTCTCAGCGCCCGTTCTACCGCCTCAAGGCTGTCATTCAGCCCGAGCGGGTGCTCGGCATCCGTGAAGTCGACAATTCTACCCCAGTGCCGGGCGACATCATCGAGCGTGAACGCCCTGTCCGCTCCGAAGGCGTGCCCAAGCGCGCGCTCCCACCTAAGCTTGGCGATATAGCCGGCTCCAACTTCAAAAAGCCCTTTGGTTTCGCTGCAATTCTCGTGCGCAAGCCAACCGACCAATGGACTGATCGCTTCCGCTCTGAGATTGGCGAGAAACTCTTGTGGAAAGGCGGTCGCGGTCATACGCGATGCGGCGATTGGGGCGATCGTATTAACCTGGATGTTTCTGGACCGCCCCTCCTCCGCCAGCGCGTTCGCAAGCCCCAATATTCCGAGCTTGGCTGCGGCATAGTTGGCCTGACCGAAGTTGCCGTAGATTGCGGCTGCAGACGTGGTCATGACGATGCGGCCATAGCCCTTGTCGCGCAGTATCGGCCATGCTGCCTGCGTCACTGCCCGCGTCCCATTCAGATGGACCCGCTGAAGCAGTGTCCAGTCTTCGTCGGTCATTTTGTGGAAGCTCACATCGCGCAGGATGCCGGCATTGTTGATGACGACGTCAACGGTTCCGAAGTTGTCAAGCGCGGCTTGGATGATCAGCGCGCCCTCCTCGACCGACGCATAATTTGCCACCGCCTGACCGCCCGTGGCTCGAATTTCGTCGACCACATTGTCAGCGGCTGTGGAGCAGCTGCCGCTCCCTTTCTCGTCGCCACCCAGATCATTCACCACCACCTTGGCTCCGCGCCCGCCAAACATCAGCGCGTACTGGCGCCCAAGTCCGCCTCCGGCTCCGGTCACAACCACTACCCTGCCATCGAAACGAAGCTCTTCGTCCATCGCTTGTCTGCCTCTTTTACCTGAGCGACGCATCTGCGCATTTGATCCTGTGCGAGTCAGGCACGCGGCTCCATTTCCGTCGACGCTGTCGTTTTCGTCTGAGCCTTACCGAAAGGCTTGAATGCCGGTCAGGGCGCGCGAAACAACAAGCTTTTGAATCTCCGTCGTGCCATCGGGGATGGGGCAAATGATCGCCTCACGCACCAGCCGCTCGACGATGAATTCGCGGGTGACGCCGTTGCCGCCATGGATCTGAAGCGCATCGCGCGTCGCTTCGATCGCCATTTCGGTGGCGTACCACTTGGCCATCGAGCATTCCGTCTCTGCGCGCGTGCCCGCCTGGACGAGGGATATTGCCCGGTGCGTCAACAGACGGGCTGCGTCGATCTTGGTCGCCATGATGGCGATCTTGTCGGCGATCAGCTGATGGCCGGCGATCTTCTTGCCATGCTGCGCGCGATCGCGAGCGTACGCGATCGCCTCATCCATTGCTCGCCGTGCGATGCCGATACTCCACATCGCCATATGGCAGCGGGCAATCTCGAACACTTGCAACGTATTGCGCAATCCATCGCCGACCCGGCCGATCGTGTTTGCCACCGGTACGCGGCATTCGGTCAGGAATATCTGTGCAGTCGATTGGCCGTTGAGCGCCATCTTCTGGATATCGCGCACCTCATACTCACTCTCGTCACGATCGACCAGGATGTGAGTGACTTCATTTTCGCCAGTCTTGCACGTACAGATGAAGATGTCCGAGTAGGCTCCGTTGGTGATCCAGGTCTTTTCGCCATTGATGACCCAGAAATCGCCGTCTCGTACGGCGCGTGTCTTGATGGCGGCGACGTCCGAGCCGACATCGGGCTCCGAGATGCCGAGCGAAACGAACTTCTCGGCCGCGACGAGGTCGGCAAGATAGCGTTGCTTGATCGTCTCCGGGGCGAAGCGGCGGATGAGTTCTGCGCCAACCGCGTTGATGAAGCCGGGTATGGCCACATCGAGCGAGGAATAGGCGATCTCCTCGAAAATGAGCAGATGAGTGAGCCATCCCATATCAAGCCCGCCCCATTGCTCCTGATGCGGTGCGGTAATATGGCCATAGCCGGTCAGTGCTTGAGTCCATTCCTTCATGAGCGGTTTGGGGATGAACCGCTCCCCATGCCGGCGGATTTCCGGCTCAAGCTTGTTGTCGAGAAAGCGGCGGACGGTTTCCACCGCCATGCGTTGTTCATCGGACAGCTCAAAGTTCATATCGTGACCCCGTGTTTCCCTAGGCGCGCTCTGACAACTACCGGCCCAGGATCGTGACGGCGACCACCGCCTCTTCCACCCCGATGACACCTCCGCCGTTCTGCGCGATCGCGAACCGGGCATTCGGAACCTGTCGATCTTCCGCCTCGCCGCGCAATTGCAGCGCAAGCTCGTAGATTTGGCCGAGCCCGGTGGCGCCGATCGGATGTCCCTTGCATTCAAGCCCGCCCGACGTGTTTACCGGAATACGCCCACCCAGCGCCGTCTCACCGCGCTCTGCCGCGAGTCCGCCCTCGCCAGGCGGCGTCAGGCCGAGCGCCTCGATTTCAATGATCTCGCCAACCGCCGTGGCGTCATGCACCTCCGCGACGCCAATATCTTCTGGCCCCACGCCGGCCATCGCATAGGCCCGGTTCGCCGCAAGGCGGCTGACATGGTGGTCATAATCAAAGGGATCGCGCGCGGCGCCGGTTTGCAGCACAGACGCCAGGATTCTTAGCGCCCTGTCCGGGGCTGCCGACAGTTTGCGCCGACCGGCTTCGCTGCAGATGATCGCAGCGGCGGCGCCGTCGCTGATCGGAGAGCACATCGGCAGTGTGAACGGGTAAACGATCGGAGGCGCAGCGAGTACACTTTCGACGGTATATGGGAGGCGATACTGGGCAAGCAGATTGCGCGTCGAATGCATGTGATTTTTCGCCGAGACGGCCGCGATTTGCGCTTGCGTCGAGCCGTAGGTCTTCATGTGCGCGCGTGCCATCGCGGCGTATACATCCATGAAAACGCTGTAAGGCTGACTCGATGTCGTTCCTTCCGGAACATCGACGCCATTGCCCATGGCCAGCAGCTGCGCGCGGCCCGACTCGGTTTCATGCACGTCCCAAGCGCCATCGAATGCACTGAACATGAGCGCCTTGTCGGGCGAGTACATCTTCTCCGCGCCGAGCGCGAGTACGACATCCGCTGCCCCCGATCGAACATAGGCGGCGGCCATGTGCAAGGCCGTGGAAGCCGTCGCACATGCGTTTTCGACATTCACCACGGGAACGCTTGAGATGCCCATCGCTCGCGCCACGATTTCGCCGCGGATCATGTCCTGGCCCTCCATATGCCCCTGGACGCAATTGCCGAAGAAGATGGCTTCGACATCGCCGGCGGTGCATCCTGCGTCGGAAAAGGCCTGCGACGAAGCTTCGGCGCAGAGCATTTTCAGGCTCTTGTCGAACTGTTTTCCGAACGGGGTCATCCCAACCCCCATGACGAATATGTCGGTCATTCGTTGATCCATTCTTCCAATGTGTTCCGCATCCGATCAGGTCTCACCGGTCGGAAAAATCGGGCTTCCGCTTCTCCCGGAATGCCGCCAGTCCTTCGACAATGTCGTTGGACAAGGCGTAAGCAGCCATGGCTTCGAGTTCCTGACGCAGCCCGACTTCGAGCGAGCTATCCTGCGCAGCGCGGACTAGCTGCTTCATGTAGGCGAGCCCTGGCCGGCTCTTTTCTGCAAGAGATTCTACCAGCGCTTGCGCTGCCGCAATGAGATCCTCGGGAGCAACCAGTTGGGTCACGAGTCCGGCTTCCTTCATCTCGGCAGCCGAGATGGTCCCGCCGGTCATCATCAGATGTTTCGCACGCGCTTCGCCGATCTTCCTAGGGAGTCGAACCGACCCTCCACCGCCGGGCAACAGGCCGTAATTTGCATGGGCGTCGCCAAATCTGGCCGGGTGCGCGGCAATGACGAGATCACAGCACAACACCAGTTCCAAGCCGCCGGCGAGCGTAAGGCCGTTGACCGCCGCAATTATCGGAAGGCGCGACGTCTCGATCCTGTTAAAAGCCTGACCGAGCCGCGGCAGAAACAGATTTAAGCGTTCGGCGAGAGTTTGTCCGCCTGTTCCATCGCCAATTGCGAGCAGATCCGCGCCAGCGCAAAACGCCCGTCCGGCGCCGGTAAGAATGCAAGCGCGCACCGTCGCATCTGCTTCCGCTGCCTCGATCGCTGCGGCTAGTTCCTCGGCCAAAGCCAACGACAGACTGTTCAACGCTGCCGGCCGGTTGAGGGTCACCCAAAGCGCTGGGCCGCGTTGCTCAACCAGGATGTATTCATAATCCATTGCAGTCTCCCGCGCGCCGGCAGGCGGTCACCGGAATAGAGGATGTGGCTAGGATGGCTGCGTCGGTCATGCCCCCGAAATGCGCCGGTCCTGGCCCGCCCAATAGGGCTCTCGAAGCTTTGAACGAAGCACCTTTCCGACATTGCTCAACGGCAGTGGCTCGGCGGTAAAAACGACCTTGCTTGGCTTTTTTGCGGAGCCCAGACGCTGGCGCACCAAATCTATTATCTCGGTCTCCGTGATTTGTGCTCCGGGCTTGACACGCACCATTGCAAGCGGCGTTTCACCCCATTTTTCATGGGGCACGCCAAAGACCGCGACCTCGAGTACACCGGGATGGTCGGCAATTACGTTTTCGATTTCGGTGGGATAGATATTGAAGCCGCCTGACACGATCATGTCGTTGTTGCGATCGAGCAGATACAAAAATCCGTTTGTGTCGATCATGCCGACATCGCCGGTTTTGACCCAGCCATCTTCCATGCGCCGGGCGGTTTCCTCCGGATCGTTCCAGAATTCCTCCATCTGGCCATTTTCGAACCGTGCGACGATCTCGCCGGGCTCGTTTGGTCCCAGCACCTTTCCGTCCTCGTTACGGATTTCGATATCGGCGCCGCTCATGGGACGTCCGACCGCCCGAATTGGGGCAGAACCTTCAAATTCGCCGAACCACTCGTTGGGCCCCATAGACGCGATGGGCAGGATTTCGGTCTGTCCATAGCCCGAATGAAGAACATGATTCCCGAATATCTGGCACGACTTGCGAAGCGTCGGCTCGGAGATCGGCGCTGAAGCACTCAGCAGAAACTTCAAATTCGGAAAGTGGCGGCCATATGCCCCGTCGTGATGCACTATGGCATTGAGCATGGTGGGGGCTACAAAGGCATGGCTGATCCGTTCCTGCTCGAGAGTGTCAAGAAAGGACGCTGGATCGAAGCCGTCCATCATCACGTTGCGGGCGCCGCAATACCAGGCCGGCACGAACAGGAAGCCCGATGCATGGGACAACGGGCCGACATGCAGAATGGCATCCCCTGGAGCCACTTGGGGGCCGATGCTGAAAAATGCGGCGGAGATCGTCATCCATGAACGGTGCCGATAGGCAACGCCCTTGGGTTTGCCCGTCGTGCCGCCGGTGTGGCGGATGACACAATAGTCCTCCGGCGCGACGACGGGATCGGGATCCCGGTCCGAGGCTGTCGCCAACCAATTCTCATAGTTGTGATCGCGGATAATGATCCGCTCAAGCGTCGGAGCTTGGGCATCCAGCCCCGCCAACTCCGAAGCCAATGCCTCATCGACCAGCGCCAACCGAGATCCGGTACTCGCGATCATATGGGCGTGCGCTTCACATCGGTTGCGCGCATAGAGAGGAACACGCGTATAGTTTCCAATGGCAGCCGCCAGTATGATGTCGGCGGCCTCGATGGAGTTCTTCTCCAGCGTAGCAATCCGGTCACCCGGTTGAAGGCCGCACTCCGCAAGAGCATTTGCGAGCTTCACGCCGCGCAACCAGGCTTCCGAGAAAGTCAACCGCCTGTGGCCGTGAACGAGAGCCTCTTGCTGGGCGAAATAACGTGCGGCGCGACGTATTTGCGTACGGACGTCCATCAGCCGCGCTCCTCTAAGGCGCTCGCCCACAATGGCGCAGTCGACACATAATAAACTGACATGCGATAGGCCTCTCCGGACTTCTTTTCGTAAGCATCTGTGTCTGCAGCATTGATCCAATCGTCCAATTCAATATTCTGCGATGCTATTCTTGCTGCTCATATTATCGTGCCGGATCATGTCGGCGGCTTTCTCGCCGATCATGATGCAGGTTGCATTGGTGTTGCCGTTGACGACTGATGGCATGATCGAGGCATCGGCCACGCGGATATTTGCGAGGCCGTGAACGCGCAGGCGGTTGTCGACCACCGCCATCTCGTCGGTGCCCATCTTGCATGTTCCCACCGGATGATAAGCATGATTGGCTTCTGCCCGGATATAGGCGTCGATCTCTTCATCAGTTTCAAGGTAGCGGTCAGGATAGAGAGGCCGTTTCATCATCGCCTTCATGCGATCCGAATGCAGGATCTCCTGCACGACACGGAAGGCATTGCGCAACGTCTTGAGGTCGTCGGGATGACTCAAGAGATTGAGGTCGATCTTGGGATCGGATTCGGGGTTTGAGTCATGTAAGGCAACCCAGCCGCGGCTCTTTGGGCGCCCAATATTGAGAATGATCGTATAGCCCCATTTCGTCATCAGCTTGTAGTCGCGCGCATGGTCGCGATAGGCGACCGGCACGACATGGACCTGGCAATCCGCCCGGTTCTGCCCCGGCGCGGATCGCAAGAAACCGCCTGCAGCCGTGGGCGGCGATGCCAGCCAGCTTTTCCTTTGCGTGAGATACTGGAATAGGTCTCGCACGGTCTTGATCGCGCCAACGACATTGAGTGCGATCCCGAGCCGCTTCTTCGACTGGTAGATCAGCATCAGGTCAGGATGGTCGTGAAGATTCTGGCCGACACCGGGAATATCATGAATCACTTCGATTCCATGCTTCTCCAACTCATCACGCGGTCCGATACCGGAAAGCATCAACAGTTGGGGCGAATTATAGGCGCCGCCGCTGACAATGACTTCCTTTTCGCACGGGATCGTCTTCAACTGCCCGTCCTGGGAATACTCGACTGCCACCGCGCGGTTGCCCTCAAACCTGATACGATGGACGCGGGCATGTACTTCGACGCGGAGGTTGCCGCGCCTGCCCATCACCGGATCAAGGTAACACGCCTTCACGCTGGCGCGCTTCCCGTCCTTCACGGTAAACTGATAGATGCCGACACCTTCCTGGCTGGCCCCATTGAAGTCCGGATTGGCTTGATGGTCCAGTCCAGTCGCCGCCTCGATGAAAGCATCATAGACATCGAATTCGCGCTTGCCGTTGGATACGTGAAGCGGTCCCGACGAGCCGTGAAACTCATCCTCACCGCGCTCATTATTCTCAGCCTTGCGGAAATAGGACAGGACATCGTTGTAACCCCAGCCGTCGTTGCCGAGTTCGGCCCAGTGGTCGAAATCCGACCGGTCGCCGCGGATATAGACCATCCCGTTCATACCGCTCGATCCACCCAGCATCTTCCCGCGCGGATTGTAGAGGCGGCGGTCGTTGAGCGCCTTTGAAGGGTCGGTGTTGAACCGCCAGTTGAGCGTATTGATCCGATAGTCTTGGATCAGCGCCGCAAAAGCGCCGGGCGTGGACACAAGCGGCGAGGTGCCTGGGCCGCCTGCCTCGAGCAGGCAAACGGTGACATCGGGGTCCTCGGACAACCGGCTGGCGATAACGCCGCCCGACGACCCACCTCCAATAATTACATAGTCAGCCATTTGCTTCCCTTGTCATTCGACCCATGCTGGCGACCCGGCGTCATGCAACATGCCAGCATCAACCGCCGCAGCCACGTCAGAGGATCTTTTCGAAGATGTTGAGTAGTCCTTCGGTCTTGCTCGAATAGGGTGGCAGAAGTTGACCAAGCAGGCTGAGTTTCGGCTGAGAGAACACCGGCTTGTAATGAGTGAAGCGCTCGAAACTGGCGACGCCGGTATAGGCACCGATGCCGCTCTGTCCGATGCCACCGAAAGGCAGCCGGCGCTGGAAGACGTGCATGACCGTGCCGTTGAGAGTCACGCCGCCAGCGTGCGTTTCGGAAATGATCTTGCGCCGTTCCTCACTTTCGTCGCCAAAATAATAGAGCGCCAGCGGGCGCTCATGCCGGTTTACGTAGCGAATGAGATCGTCTTCGGAGCGATATGGCATGATCGGCAGGATCGGTCCGAAAATCTCCTCCTGCATCATCGCCATGTCATCGGTAACGTCGAGAACCGCCAACGGCACGATCCGATGCCGTTCAGGAAGCGTTCCATCGCCGTTGTCCGAGAGGTTGAGCACCGTCGCGCCCTTGGCTTCGGCATCATCGAGCAAACCTTGGAGCCGCGCGAACTGTCGGTCATTGATGATACTGGTGAAATCGGGGTTGCTTGCCGCGTTGGGGTAGCATTTGGCAACCTGAGCGCGGAGTGCGGCGACGAAGCTTTCCATCTGATCGACATGGACGAAGGCATAGTCAGCGGCGATGCAGGTCTGGCCGGCGTTGAGCAGCTTGCCGAACACTAAGCTTTCACAGACTTGTGCAAGCGATGCACCCTTGCCCACGATGGCAGGGCATTTGCCGCCAAGTTCCAGAGTAACAGGTGTAAGGTTGGCAGCCGCCGCTTCATAGACTTTGCGGCCAACCGCGGGTGAACCGGTGAAGAGAATATGGTCGAAAGGTAGGGCCGTCATCGCCTGTGCCATGTCGGGCCCGCCCTGGACAATCGCGAATTCCTCTTCGGCGAAATACCGGCGCACAAGCCGCTCGCTGGCTTCGGCGGCGTTGGCGGAAACTTCGCTCGGCTTTGCGATCACGCGGTTGCCGGCCGCCAATGCACCGGCCGCGCCAACGAATATGGTGCCGAGCGGATAGTTCCACGTGCCGAGAACGCCCACCACACCTAGGGGCTGGGGGACCAGGCGCGATGAACCGGGAAGGCCGAAGATGTCAGTCTTCACCCGCCGCGGCCTCAGCCACGTCTTCAGATTGCGGCGCGCAAATTTAATTTCCGATATGCCAAGCATCAGGTCGAGCAGGATAGTCTCGTAGCGGGATCGAATGCCGAAATCGGCGGCAACGGCATCGACCAATTCGTCTCTGTGCTGCTCAAATATCCGGCCAAGGCGCCCGAGCAGGTCCATGCGTTCTTCGTAGCTGCGCGAAACCTGCTCACGCGTCCCTTCGCGTTGGGTCGCGAAAATTCGTTCCAGCTCAGTTCTGTTCCAAGACGCATCCACGTTAAATCGTCCGGAGGCGCGCCGGCCGCTCGGCGCTGCTCGCCTGGGCGGTGCTTTCAGCTGCGCCGATCTCAGTGATCGCAGCGCGCTCGATTCTGTACGCCGTGCCGATGAATGAGGGACCGTTGCCGGTGGAACGTATCATGGATGCTCCTCGGTCTGAAAGTCAGGTCGAAAAATCGGGGGCAGCGGGCGGGAGAGGATGCCCGCCGCCCCCGTCGCAGCAGCGATCAGAACTTGACTGTCGCTTCGACGCCATAAGTGCGCGGCATGCCGCGGTTCAGATAATCGTAGCCGAACACGTTCATGTTGAGGCCGTAGGTGTAGTAATATTTGTCGAACAGATTCTTCGCCCACAAGCTAACCGACATATTGTCGTGCGCATAGGTTAATCGCGCATTGGCGAGCCAGTAGCCCGGATTTGCGCATGTAATCGCCTTACCCGCGAGCGTTATGTTCGATCCCGCTGGGGGTGTATCGCACGGTGTCTGCCCATAATTCTTGAACGGATCAAAATAGTACTTGCCCATGTAGGACGCATCACCGCGCAAGGTCAGCTTGTTGGTGCCGTCATCGATCATATCCCAGTCGAATCCGGCCTGGAACGTAACCTCCGGCGCGTTCGGGAAGGGATTGCCGTTGACGTTCAATGTCGGGCTTGCCGGGTTTGCCGGATCGATCACATTGCCTTTGTACTTGCTGTTGAGATAGCCCAGCGAAGCATCGAAACGCAACGTATCGGCCACCTGCCAGGCGAGTTCGGCGTCGCCACCGAACAGGCGACCATTGGCGCTGCGCGTGAAGGTTGTAGCGCCAACCACCTGCGTTACTTGGTGATTCGAATACTCGTAGTAGAAGCCCGCGAGGTTAAGTTGGACGCGGCGATCGAACAGCCGGGTTTTGAGCCCCGCCTCATATGCATTCACCTTTTCAGGCTGGATATAATAGACTTGATTGACGCCCTGATAGGCAAGCCCGTTGAAGCTGCCGCTGCGGTAACCGCGACTGTACTGGAGATAGCCCATGATATCATCGGCGAACTCATAGCTGACATTGATACGGCCGGTTAGCCTGTTTGCCTTTTCGCGCTGCTCAAGCGGCGCGAGATTGGGGTTGTATGGATTGCTGTAGGGGATCAGGTTGACAACCGGCGTCGTACCGTCGAGCGCATAGAGGAAAGTGCTGCCGTTAAGGTAATTGACCTTATCCTGGGTGTAGCGTGCACCCACCGCCACGGTCAGCCGCTCGGTCGTTTTCCAGGTTACGTCGCCGTAGATCGCCTTCGAGGGGCGCGACACGTCAAAACGCTGTTCGCCGAGGATCGGGGTGAACGGAGGCGCGCCTGCCCCGGCGCAGCCCGCCGAAAAGCTACCCCCCATGCCGCCATTGCCCGTATTATTGATCGCGATGTCGGTCTGGAGTGCAATCAGCGAGCGTGCATCAAGGAAGCCGTTGGGATTGATCTCGATCGCGTCGCAGAATCCGGCATCGCCAGGCCCCAACGCCGGATTGGCGGCAAAGGCTGGGATATAGCGGATCGCGTCGGGCGTTCCGATTGCGGCGTTATTGTAGCTGCCCGGAAGACCGGCGCCAAGCAGCAGCGGCCTCAGCGCCCCGAAAAAGTCCGGGTAGTTGACCGTCTTGACCTTGTCCCTGCCATAATAAAGGCCGGCAATGATATCGAGGCGGTCGTTCGAATAGCTGAAACGCAGATCCTGGTTGAAATTCTTGCTCGTCGACGTGAGGCCGATCGAGCAGAGATCGGCTGGGCCGCCATCGCAATCATCAGGATTGTTGATATAGTCGCCGGTGTCGTAGCCGGTAATCGAGGTGACGGAGAATTGGTCGCTGACATCCCATTTGATGTTGAGGGCTATCCCTTTCGACTTGCTGATGTTCTTACCTACCCGATCAACTGCGACCTCATTGTCACGCAGCAACCGCCCGCCTAGGAAAGGTTGCGGATCGTAACGCGAATAGCCGAGCGCATCCTGCCCGCCCGCGAGTTGACCACCTGCATAGGGCGCGGTGCCCCATGGATCGTCCTTCGCGGCATAGAGCTTCAAATTGATGTCGAGATCGGGATCGGGCCGGAAGCGGATCGAGATGCGACCGCCGATCGTATCGGTGGTCCCTAGGTCGCGCTCATTCCCAGGCAGTACATTGCGCTGCCAACCATCCCCTTTTGCAAAAGTACCGGCGACGCGGACGCCCAAGATGTCGGGAACCAGCGTCGCTTCAGCGGCGCCCTGCACCGTGAAAGTGTCGTAATTGGCATAGCCGGCGGTCAGATAGCCATTGGCCTCTCCCAGATCCGGCTTGCGCGTGAAGAAGCTGATCGCGCCACCCGTGGTGTTGCGACCGTAGAGTGTTCCTTGCGGTCCGCGCAGTACCTCGACCCGGTCGATGTCATAGAGTTGCAGGCCATGGCTCGCCCGGAAGCTCTGATAGACTTCATCGACATAGACGCCAACCGGCGACGCAGTGGAGGCGGAAAATTCGTTCGCCACTGAAATCCCGCGCAGCGAGAAATTCGGTTGGGTGCGACCATAGGGAGTGGTGACTTGCAGGCTGGGGATCGCGCCCATCAAGTCTGAGGTCTCCGTGATGCCGCGCGTGCGCAGCGTCTCGCCGCCTATGGCGGAAACGGCGGCCGGAACATCCTGCAAATTCTGTTCGCGCTTCTGCGCCGTGACGACGATTGTCTCAAGGCCACCTTCCTGCGCCTCGGGCTTTTCGCCCTGCGATGCAGCGTCCTGGGCATGTGCCGGCACTGCAAGCGCACACGCGATCGATAGCGCGGTGGCACAAAGCAAATTTGTCCTAAAGGCTGTGACCATGACTGTCCTCCCCACGGCATTTTTTGATTTGGCGCCATTTGCCGCGCCTTGGGGCTCATCGTCCAATTCAATTTGTTGGCGAACTATTCCTTCCACTCATTGATTGAGGATTGTTGAGCCTGCACCGGCGACGTCTCGTGGCGGAGCAAATGACCCCATACACTTCATTGGAATAGTCACGCTGAGCGCGCCCAGCGGGACGGATGCGCGCGCGCGAGGCGTTCCAATCCAGCTTTTCCAAACGGTGTATCGGTGTAATCGGCGGTGCCAACGGTTTTCCCTTGCCGAGTAGCAAAGGAAATCAGCTATTCGGGTGACCGTGAATGCACCATCTCTGTCGCCGTGAGCGGCGACAGCGCGCCTTGAAAGCAGCCCCGTCGACATCCGCGTATACGGGGCTGTGCATTGTGCCGTTGTTGGATCATGAAGATGAGGTACGAATTCATCTGGCGATACGGATTCTCAGGCACGCCAAAGGGCCGTGTCTGGACGGCCGAATCGGTCGATGACCGAAGCCCTCATTCGCTTGCTTCCTGTGCACGGCTCAGAAGGCGACGCGGTCACTGCCCTTGAGACCGAGGATTTCCCTCGCTTCGGCGGGGCTCGCGGGTTCGTGACCCATTTCGGCGAGGATGCGCTTGATCTTCTCGACCTGCTGGGCATTCGAAGCCGCAAGGACGCCGCGTTCGATGAAAAGGCTGTCCTCGAGCCCGACGCGGACATAGCCGCCGAGCAACGCCGCCTGCGTCAGAAAGGGCATCTGGTGCCTACCCGCGGCGAGCACCGACCAGCGGTAATTGCCGCGTCCGAAGAGGCGATCGGCGGTTTCCTTCATATAATGAAGATTTTCGAGATCGGCACCGATGCCGCCCAATATGCCGAAGATCATCTGGACGAAGAAGGGTGGCTTCACCAGGCCGCGATCGACGAAATGGGCGAGATTGTAGAGATGGCCGACGTCATAGCATTCATGCTCAAATTTGGTACCCGCCTCCGCCATCGTCGTGAGGATCGTCTCGATATCGCGGAAGGTGTTGCGGAAGATATAGTCGTCGGAGCCGGTGACATAGTCCTTCTCCCACGCGTATTTCCAGTCGGCGATGCGCTTCGCGGCGGGGAAGAAGGCGAAATTGAGCGAGCCCATGTTGAGCGAGCAAAGCTCGGGCTTGAAACGCGCAGAGGCGGCGAGGCGCTCGGCGACCGGCATGGTGGCCGCACCGCCCGTCGTGATGTTGATGACGGCGTCGGTGCGCTGCCGGATCACGGGCAGGAAGCGGGCATAGACCTCGGGATCGCCGGTCGGCCTACCGTCCTCGGGGATGCGGGCATGGAGATGCAGGATCGCCGCGCCCGCTTCGGCGGCGGCGATCGACTGCTCGGCGATCTCCTCGGGCGTGACCGGGAGCGCGTCCGACATCGTCGGCGTGTGCGCCGATCCCGTCACCGCGCAGCTGATGATGACCTTGTTGCTCATGGCCAGACTCCATTCAATCGTCGAGGACGGCGACCGCGCGGGTCCAGCCTGCCGAAGCGCCTTTGATCTTGGTCGGGAAACACATCACGGTGAATCCGGAGGATGGAAGCGCTTCGAGATTATGCAGCTTCTCCAGATGGCAATAGCCGATTTCCCGACCCGCTTTGTGCCCCTCCCAGATCAGGTCGGCATTCCCGGTTTCGGCATATTTCTGCGCCGTGTAAGTGAACGGCGCGTCCCATGACCATGCATCGGTCCCTGTCACCCGGACACCGCGCTCAAGCAGGTGAAGCGTGGCTTCGCGGCCCATTCCACACCCCGCGTTGACATAGTCATCCGTGCCGTAGGCCGAACCGGCCCGCGTGTTGATGACCACGATGGTCAGCGGGCTGAGCTTGACGCCGATCCGATCGAGTTCAGCCCGAACATCCTCGGCGGTCACCACATAGCCATCGGGGAAATGCCGGAAATCGAGCTTGACGCCTGGTTGGCAGCACCAGTGGAGCGGAACCTCGTCGATCGTGATCGCCCGCTTGCCCCCATCCATCGTCGAATGAAAATGGTAAGGTGCGTCGAGATGCGTGCCGTTGTGCGTGATCAGCTCGACATGCTCGATCGCCCAGGCCTCGCCATCGGGCAGGTCGCTGGCCGTCATTCCGGGGAAGAAGGCCAGCATCTGTTCTCGTGTATCATCGTGCCCGAAATATCGGACCCGTGGACGAAAGGCCGCCGGATCCGATACGATATCATTCTCGATGGGCATCGAAATGTCGATGATGGACTCGGCGGTGGGAATCGTGATCATGAGAATATATTCCCGGCTAGAACTTATACCCGATGGTCACGCCATAGGTTCGCGGCTCCTCGAGGAAGCCGTTGACGCCAAATCCCACGATGCTGGAGCTGACAAAGGCGTTTGAGATGTACGTCTTGTTGGCGAGATTCTTGCCGTAGACGGTCACGCTCCAGCGATCGCCCGGATCGGTGTAGATCAGCGAGGCATTGAGCTTGGTCTTTGCCGGCTGCGACACCTGCGGAACGTTGAAGGCACTGAAATAGACCTTATCGACCCACAAGACCTCTCCGCGAAGGGCAAAGGATCCATGGTCCGAGCGCACGGTATATTGTGCCATGGCGTCGACCGTCCATTTGGGGGCTTGCGGCAGGCGGTTGCCGGCGTTGTTGAAAGCCGGTGCGCCGGTCGCCGGGTCGACGGTGCGCCCGTCACCTCCGGGTCGCGCGGGATCGATACTGATGAAACTGTCGAACTTGGCGTTGAGATAGGAGCCGGTCAGACCCAGTTCTAAGTCGGGCGTGGGGCGCGCGCGCAACTCGAGCTCGGCACCGTAGATCGTCGCTGTCGCCGCATTCTCCAGCGCGAGTGACGCGTTGACCACCTTGCCGACCTGGAGATCCTTGTAATCATAATAAAAGCCGGCAAGATTTATGCGGAGCCGCCGATCGAGGAATTCCGATTTCAGGCCCCCTTCATAGGCCGTGACCTTCTCCGGCTTCACGGGCGGCTGCACGCCGCCGACATTGTAGGTGCCGCTTTTGAAGCCTCGCGAAACCGAGGCGTAGAGCAAAGCGTCGGGCGTGATTTGATACTCGAGCGCCACTTTCGGCGTGAAGGATCGGAAGGTCTTGTGCGGTTGGCAGGTCGGGACCGATGGGATATCGGCTCCGCACTGGGCGAGCGGCGCGACGGGATTGGCGGGCGAATAGGGTCGCGCGAGGTCGAACTGAAGCTGTTCGGAAATGCCTTTTCGCTCGATGCTGTAACGGCCACCGACGACGAGGTGAATCTCCGGGGTCAGATTGTAGGTCGCTTGCCCGAAGATGGCGCCGGCATCAGTCTCGAGACGCCCGCCGGCATAATAGCCCTGGCGGATGACGCCGGGACCGCCGAAGCCAATATCATTGTAGGGAATGATGATCGCGCCGGCGTCATTTTCGTGGAAATAAAATGCCCCCAGCAGCCATCGGAACCGGTCGGATTCGGACGAGAGCTGAAACTCCTGGCTGAACTGTTTGTCGTCTTCGTTCTGGAAGATCGGCGCGAGACGAAAACTGGTGGAATCGAGGTCCGATCCGGTAATGTATTTCGTGCTGCGATAGGCCGTGATCGACTTGGCTGTGACGCCGCCGAATCGATATGCAATCTCGCTGCTGACACCCCAGATCGTGCGCCGGTTGAACGGATCGGCTTCGTTTGCGATATCGCGCGGATTGCTTGCGGTGACGCCGCCGAACTGAATGCCGAAAGGTGTGATTGTCTGGCCGCTGGCAGTCTGGCCCGCGGGTCCGAAATAATGATAGCCGTTCGCGTTGTCATTTTCTCGATGATAGTCGGCGATCAGAGTGATGGTGAGATCGTCGGCGGGTAAAAGCTTCAGCGTACCACGGATCGAACGGGCATTGGTGTCGTCGATCCTAGTGCCGGTCGTGATGTTTCGGCCATAGCCGTTGCGGTCGTCCGTCGAGAAAGCGATCCGCGCGAGCACTTTATCAGAGACAATCGGGCCGCTGACGGCGCCGTCGAACGCCAAACGACCATAGTTGCCGACCGTGACATCGCCATAACCCGAAAACGTGTCGGTGGGCTGGCGCGTTATGAGGTTGATTGAGCCGCCGGTCGCGTTGCGGCCATAGAGCGTGCCCTGTGGCCCGCGCAGAACTTCCACGCGATCGACGTCGTAGAATGCGCTGAGCGCTGCGGCGCCGCGCGAAATGAACGCGCTGTTGAGGTGGAAAGCGATACTTCCCTCGGCGCCGGTGCTGAGGTTGTCGAGGCCGATGCCGCGCAGCGAGATTCTCGCGACGCCGAGCTGCTGGCCGAGGTTGAGATTGGGGACGGCGGCCTGCAGACCCTCGATGCTGTTGATGCCCGCCTTCGCGAGGTCATTGCCGGATAGGGCCGTCACCGCGAGAGGAATTTTCTGCACCGACTCGCTGCGCTTCTGCGCAGTCACGATGATGTCCTGAAGACCGGCGCCCTGATCCTGTGCGGCGGGCGTCGATACGGCCTCCGGCTGCGGAGTGCTCGCAGCCGATGAAGCCGGCTCAGTCTGTGCGTAAGCGCTTGTGCCAACGACCGCAGGCAAAAGAAGTCCGATCCGCGCGGCGCGCGGCCAAAGCTTATCCATTTCGTAATCCCCTCCTCGTTGGACGCCGACGCGGTTCATGCGGCGCCTTTGGTTTCCTACCCCGCTATGCGGCCAGGTTCTGGCGCGCGGTCTCCTCCATCTCTGCCATTGCCGTGGTGTTGGGCGGCGGAACGAGCGGACCGCGACGCAGGGCCTGCTCCATGATCCGCTCGCGCGAGCCCTCCGCCATGCGGAGCAACTGCTTGAAGTCGACGCCAGTCAAGCGACCGTGGCGCTTCACGACCTCGCCGCGCAGGACCACCGTATCGATGTTGGAAACGTTAGCCTGCAGCACGACCGCGCCCACCATGTCGTTCAGCGGCATGAGGTTGAAGTCGTTGGGCGCGATGAGAACGATATCGCCATCCTTGCCCGGCGTGAGCGATCCCGTGCGATGATCAAGACCCATCGCTTCCGCGCCGTTGATCGTCATCCACGCGATCGCGTCACGTACCTTGAATGGGATATCCTCAGGCATCCGACCTTGCGCATTGACCGGATCGTTGGCCAGGACGCGCGCGTCTTGAAGACCGAGGCGTGCCTGCGTGAGTAGGTCGCCACCGTTGCAGGAGATAACGTCGGCCCCAAGTGTAGGCTTGATGCCGACATCGTGGGCGCGGCCGATCAAGGGGTGGCCCATGCCCATCTGCAGTTCCGTATCGGGCGTGCATGAAACCTTGGCGCCATTATCGGCGAGCAGGCGAAGTTCGTTGTCTGTCACGGAATTGCAATGCACATGGACCTGGTCGGGTCCAAGGAGTCCGGCCGCCGCGAGTTCCTCTATACCGCTGCAAAAAGCGGAGCCCCAGAAACAGTTCGTGTGAATTGTTTGCTGCACGCCAAGTCGGCGGCCTGTCATGATCTCCTTACGCGTCGAATCGAACGGATACATCCCGACCTCGGTGATCGCGACCGCCATGCCCAGCCGCTGATCGTCCGACGAAAAATGCTGCGTCCTTATCCGTTCCGCATCGGCGATGCGTTGGTCGACGCTCGTAAAATAAGGCCGGTCGACCGGTGCTGGATAGAAGCCGTAGGCATAGAGGCCAGCAATCCGGGCGTCCCGCAGGCCGCGGATGGCCTCATCGGCATGTTCCGGACTGTGCGACGTATGTGAGAAGTCATAGAGCGTCGTGATCCCGGCGTTCAGAGCTTCTAGGGCGCCGATATAATTGCCCACATAGACATCTTCTGGCGTATAGACGGGCGAGATGTTGAAGCGGATGCAGCGCATATACTGCATGAGGCTCATGTCGGCGCAAATCGCGCGTAGCTGAGTCTGCCAAGTATGCCGATGCGTATCGACCATGCCTGGCATTACAATCGTGCCGGTCGCGTCGATCTCCTCTGCCTCATCATGGTGAAGGTTTTGACCGATCTCAGCGATGCGTCCGTTCACGATCAAAACATCCCCACTGGGCACGTCGCCGATCGCAGGATCGCCGGTGATGACATAGCCGTTACGGATCAGGATCGGTCTC
The DNA here is from genome assembly GCF_024628865.1 of Sphingopyxis sp. DBS4. Lineage (NCBI taxonomy): Bacteria > Pseudomonadati > Pseudomonadota > Alphaproteobacteria > Sphingomonadales > Sphingopyxidaceae > Sphingopyxis > Sphingopyxis sp. DBS4. The sequence continues at coordinate 1,034,621 of NZ_CP102384.1, read as the reverse complement.
ACAGTTTCGTTCCCCTACCATCTATTTTTGTGACGGAAGCCAGCGTAGGCTGCGCGTCCTTGATCGAGTGATACGAACGTTCCACTCACATGTCAATTCGGGGCGCTTTTGGGGGAGAAGATGATTGAAATTACCAGATATTAAGCCAAAAAAGGCAATCTCCAAGCCGCAAACGGAACGACCGGATCTGCGCGAGCAGATCCTGGACGCCGCCGAGTCGCTGTTCGCGGACCGGGGCTATTTCGGCGTTTCGGTGCGAGAAATAACGGATGCAGCGTCCACACGGCTCGCCGCTGTGAATTATCATTTTGGAACCAAGGAAGCGCTGTTCACGGAAGTCATAGAACGCCGCAGCGCGTGGTTGAACGAAGAGCGGCTGCGAAGGCTTGCGGAGCTGGACCTCGATCCAGATCGCCCGGAAGCATCGGCTCGACTTCTCATCCGCGCATTTTACGGCCCCCTCTTGAGCCGTTTTGAATCCGGTGAGCCGGGGTGGATGAATTATTGTCGCCTCATCTCACAGATAGCAGGCGTGCAACTCTGGATGGACGAAATAGTTGCACCGCTATTTGATGAAATATCTCGCCGATATGTCGAGGCGATGATATCTATCAAACCAAAGTCATCGCGCGATGATGCCTTGCAGGCCTATCAGTTTATTCTGAGCTGTACGCTGTACACATTCGCCGACAATCGCCGGATCGATCACATGTCGGGTGGGCGACTTTCTTCACGGAACATCTCGGTGACCCTGAAGGCCATGGAGGACTTTTGCGTGGGGGGATTGTTATCGTGTCTTAGGGTACAGGGCATTGGCAAGCTCGATGGTTGATGCCGCTCACCGTGATTGCCTGCTTGATTGAACGAATGTCCGCCATGAGGGCGCTCTTCCGACGTAGGTGAATTTGTGACGTAGGGCATGGTAGGATATGATACGATACTGCTTCTTATTGTTCAGTCCCACTATTCACGGATGCATCTAAGTAACTGACGTTTATAATAATTATGGTGGAAAGCCGCGCTCTTAATCAGCGGTTCCGAGCCGTGACGCTTATCGCGAAGCCGCCCAACGAGGGCGCTGCCAATACGGCTGTCTCCGGTCGCTCGGCGGCAAGCGCTGGATGGGCGCAGAACAGCCCGTGAGCTGTGAGAACTCGATAGGATCCTTCTCGACATCCGACACTGCGGTTGCCGCGTCGATCACGTCGGCCCAATCTTGCAGCATCCGCCTTCGCGGGGTGAGATAGAGCGCGCTGTTATAGGCGCCGCGCACTTCGTCCTCATCCTCGTGGGCGAGCGCCATCTCGATCCAGTCGGGCTTGTAGCGTTCGGCTTCGTTCGCCCAGGTCGAGCCGAGCCCCCGAAACCCATGCACCGTCTGCCGGCCAAGATAGCCCATGCGGTAGCAGGCATAGATCATGGTGTTCTCGGAAATAGGCTTTCCAGGCTTGGCTCCGGGAAAGAGGAACGCATCGTTCGTCGCCTGCAAGCGGCGCTGAACGATCATTGCGGCCTGGCGGGACAGCGGAACAAGATGCTCACGTTCCATCTTCATGCGCTCCGGCGACAGACGCCATAGCGGGTTCGGTCCATAGAGATCCTCGAACTCGTCCCTGGCCGCGAAGCGGGTTTCGCTGGTTCGGACCCATGTGAGCAAGGTGAACAGCAGCGCGTCACGGGTGATCTCGCGGCGGCGCGGCGTGTCCTCGCCGTCATAGGCGAAGATCGCCCGCACCAGCTTCGGAAACTCCGCGAGCGGCACGCGCGCCATGTGCCTGACGGGCGGCTTGGGCTTGAGCGCATCGTTGAGGCCGAGCGTCGGATCGATGGTCGCCCAGCCGCTCGCGATCGCGAAGCGATAGATCTGGCTGACGTTCTGCTTGAGGCGACGGGCGATATCGAGGGCGCCGCGCGCTTCGACCGCGCGGATCATCTCGAGAATCTCGGGCGGGTCGATTTCCGTGATCGGACGCTTCCCGATGACCGGAAAGACGTCGCGCTCCATCCGGTTGATGACGCGCAGGGCATGGGCCGAGTCCAGCCCTTCAATACGATTGGCGTGCCAGGCCCGCGCAATCTCTTCGAACAGCTTGAGCGCGGCCCTCTGCTTCTTCGCCCGCTTCCTGGCCTCGGCGGGGTCCTCACCCTGATCGAGCAGCCGCTTGGCTTCGGTCCGCTTCTCGCGGGCGATCGCCAGCGTGACGGTCGGATATTTGCCGAAGCTCAGCAGTTTTTCCTTGCCGTCGAAGCGGTATTTCAGGCGCCAGAGCTTCGATCCGTTCGGCTGGACGAGCAGGTGCAGGCCTTCTCCATCGGACAGCTTGTAGGGGCGCTGCCGCTTGGTGGCGTATTTGACCTCAAGTTCTTTCAAAGCCATCTGGGGGTATCGCCTGTTTTGGGGACAGCCGAAAAATACCCCCAAAATACCCCCAATCCAAATCGCCGTGGGTGGCCGCAGCGGGTCGCACCGGGACGCCGGCGTACGCAACGGGACGCGAAAAATATTTGATTTTCCTCGAAAAATGTCTGCCAGTGGCCTCAGTGGGCCACCGGTGGACAATCCGGGATGGTAGCGGAGGAGGGACTCGAACCCCCGACACGCGGATTATGATTCCGCTGCTCTAACCTGCTGAGCTACTCCGCCCCGAAGGGTCGCCGCGTCGGGCGAGCCGCGCCTATAGGCAGGCTGTCCGTTCCGGTCAATATCATGTGCGCAAGCCGTGAAAATTGCAGGCAAAGGCGAGCTCCCACGGGCCGTGGATGAGCGGGAAACAGGCTCCGCAGCCAGCCGAAAGGTGTTGGGCGGTCGGCCGCGCCCATCACTGCAATCACAATGATGGGCGCGGCGCCAGAGACCCGGAAGGGAGGGGGAAAGCCCGGGTCGGTTGGCTCGAGACGGGATGGACGCGGCGATCGGGGGGAGGATGTGCCGTCGTCCATGGGACGCGCTTTCTCGTGACCGCGCCAATGACGCAAAGGCGGCGCGCGATCTAATCGATTAATATGGTCACAATGATCGGCCGCGCCGATGGGCCAAAAAAGCGCAGACTTTACAATCGACTCCAGAAAGTGCGCAGCGCCGTCGCGACTTCGGCCGGACATTCGGCGATCGCCCAATGCCCCGCCCCTTCGATCACCGTCAGCGGTACGCCGGTGCTCGCGGCGAATCGCTCAGCCACCGACAATTCGACATAGGGATCGCCCGCGCCCCAGATCAGCGCGCCGTTCGCGGGCAGCTTGTCGATGTCGCGCGCCCAATCATGTTCGAAGCTGAGCCCCTTTGCCGACCGATAGAGCTTCAGGATCGCGCGCCTCTTGTCCTTGTTTGCCCATTGAGCGGCTTCCTCCGCGGCGATATCCGCCGGCATGCCTTGCGTCGCAAGCCCTTGAGCAAGCTTCGCGGGCGCGCTCAACGCCATGAAGATTTCACCGAGGATCGGCGTGTTCCAGATTCGCGCGATCCGGTGCCCGCGATAGTCGGGATCGATCACGGCATTCGAAACCGCCCAGCTTCGGATCAGGTCGGGACGCAGCATCGCCACGCGCTGCGCGATCAGCGCGCCCCAGTCGTGGCCGACGATATCGATCGGGCCGTGCTGCGCGCACAATGCCTCCGCCTCGCCCACCGCCCAGTCGGCGTAAGCCTCCTTGGTCGCGGCAAAACCTGCGGGCAATGGCCCGGTAAAGCCGGGCAATGCAGGGACAGCGACGGGCGTGTCGCCGAGATCGAGTCGGTCAAGCAGCGGGCGCCAGATCGCCGGGCTGTCGGGTACGCCGTGAAGAAAAAGCTTTGCGGCCATCAGCTTGCCCCTTTCGGTAAATGGATGATCCAGCTGCGGTCGGTCGGCTCGATCCGCCCCTCGCGATAGCCGCCCGCGAGCAGCGCACTGCTCGCCCCCGCGCGCGCCAGCGTCATATAGTTCCACTGGCCGCCAAGGTCATAATCGAGCCGCGTTCCGCGGCCGCTCGCGAGATCGAAGATTTCGGGCGCGGCATCGCCCGCGGCGACGAGCACGCGGTTGCCGGGCAGCAGCAGCAAGCCATCGGCGATCTTGAAGCGCGGATCGGCAAGCTGCCCCGCCGGCACGAAACGGCCGGCAGCGACGTCGAACCGTTCGACCGAGCGGAGCTTTCCTCCATAATCGCGTTCGTCCGACCCGCCGACGACCAGCACGTCGCCATTGGCCAGACGAACCGCGCCATGTTTGTAGCGCGCGGTCGCCAGCGCGCCGGCGGGCTGGAAGCGTCCCTCGACCGGATCGAACAGTTCGGCGCTCGCCAGCGCCCGGCGCGGTTCGCGGTCGGGGCGTCCGCCGCCCGCGACGAGGATGCGGCCATCGGCGAGCAAGGTGCCCGTCGCGCCGCTGCGCGCGGTCCGCAGCATGCCCGTTGCCAGCAGGTGCCCCGTCGCGGGATCGAAGATTTCGGCGTCGGCGCGCACGTCGCGCCCGTCATAGCCGCCCGCCACCAGGATGCGGCCATCGGCCAACCTGGCGACGGTGGGCGCATTTCGCGGCGCCGCCATCACCGGGCCCGCGATCGATGTTCCGGTCTTCGGATCGAAAATTTCGGTCGTCGCCGACACCCGTCCGTCGACCCAGCCGCCGAGGATGAGCACGCGCCCATCGGGCAAGGCCGCCGCCGACGGCTGGATCCGTTCGGCGAGCAACTGCCCGTGGCGCGAGAGGCGCATGGCCGCGCCATCGATGATATCGACCGTCGCGCTGTCCGGCCCCGCCTCGCAATTCACGCGCACGCACCCGCCGATCGCCAGCAATGTTCCGTCACCGGTCGCGACAAGCTGATGCGTTGCACGCGGAGCGCCGAGCCGCGGCCCCGTTTCGATGCGGACATCGGCGGCGGGCCGGTCAGCCGCGCCGCCGCCGTTCATGCAGGCCGCAAGCCAGAATATCCCGGCGGAAAGCCCCAAAAAGCGACGCATCGCGTCTCCCCTCCTCGCGGCAACCGTCGGCCGCTTGTCCTACATCTCTCCGCGCTCGCGGCGCAGTTGATACCATTTCTGGACGTTCGCATTATGCTCGGCCAGCGTGCGCGCGAAGACGTGGCCGCCGTCGCCTTTGGCGACGAAATAGAGATAGTCGTTCGGTTCTGGGTCGAGCACCGCGGCGATCGACGCCTTACCGGGGTTGGCGATCGGCCCCTTGGGCAGGCCGATCATGCTGTAGGTGTTGTAATCGTTCACCGCGAGGATTTCGGAGCGCAGGATGCGGCGACCGAGCGGTTTGCCCCTGGTGATCGGATAGATGATGGTGGGGTCGGCCTGCAGCTTCATACCGACCGCGAGGCGGTTGGTATAAACGCCCGCGACGGTGCGGCGCTCGGCCGGAACCGAGGTTTCCTTCTCGACGATCGAGGCGAGGGTCATCGCCTCATTGCGATCCTTCGCTGCGGTGCGCGGGCTGCGTTTCGCCCAGAGTTCGGCGAACGCCCTGTCCATCGCCGCCTGCATCCGCGCCACGACCGCGGCGCGGCTCTCGCCGGTGGTGAAGGCATAGGAGTCGGGAAGGATGCTCCCTTCGGCGGGCACCGGTATGTCGCCTTTCAGACGCGGCTCCGCCATCAGCCGGTCGCGGACCATGATCGAGGGCATGCCCTGCGGGATCATGATCAGGCGCTGGATGGTCTTGCCCGACTGGAGAAGGCGCAGGATGTCTCCCGCATCCATTCCCTTTTCGATCTTATACTCGCCGGGCTTGATCGGATCGCCGCCGCCGAAGAGGCGCGCGTGGTTGCGAAAGCTCGACGCCGACACCGCGCCCGCCTTTTCGAGGATATCCCCTGCCTTGGCGATGCTCGCACCGGGCGGGATGACGACCTCGGCATCGCGCGGCGCGCCGCCCGAACAGGCGGCGAGCAGCAAGGCCAAAATCGCCGTCGTCAGCCAGCGGAACGGATGCACGCACTTCTCCCCGTTGGTCTCCTAAGGAGACAAAGGATACGGATGCACAGGTCCGGATTGTCTCCTTTGTCGCTTTAGGCCGATGCCCGACGACACGGTGATAGAGCATGGCCGCGCCATGTAGGAAAGAGGGATTTGCAGCTCGTCATTGCGACCCCGGACTTGATCCGGGGTCGCAATGACGACGTTATCAGTCTACCGCCTTGACGATCAGGCTGGCGTTGGTGCCGCCGAAGCCGAAACTGTTGTTGAGCGCGGCGCGAACCTTGCGCTTCTTCGCCGTGTGCGGGACGAGGTCGACGCCCTCGGTGCCCTCGTCGGGATTGTCGAGGTTGAGCGTCGGCGGGACGATCTGGTCGCGGATCGCAAGGATGCAGAAGATCGTCTCGACCGCGCCGGCGCCGCCGAGCAGATGGCCGATCGCCGACTTGGTCGAGCTCATCGACACGTCGCCGATCGCATCGCCGAACAGGCGCTTGACCGCACCGAGCTCGATCGTGTCGGCCATCGTCGACGTGCCGTGGGCGTTGATATAGTCGATGTCGGCGGGGGTCATGCCCGCCTTTTTCAGCGCCATCTCCATCGAACGATAGGCACCGAAGCCGTCGGGGTGCGGCGCGGTGACGTGATTGGCGTCCCCCGAAAGACCGTAACCGACGACCTCGGCATAGATTTTCGCGCCGCGCGCCTTGGCATGCTCATATTCCTCGAGCACCACGACGCCCGCGCCCTCGCCCATCACAAAGCCGTCGCGGTCCTTGTCATAAGGGCGGCTCGCCTTTTCGGGCGCGTCATTGCTGCTCATGTTCAGCGCGCGCGCCTGCGCGAAGCCGGCGATGCCGATCGGGCAGATCGTCGATTCGGCGCCGCCCGCAAGCATGATATCGGCGTCGCCGTCGCGGATCATCCGCGCGGCATCGCCGATCGAATGGGCGCCGGTCGAGCAGGCGGTGACGACGGCGTGATTCGGCCCCATCAGCCCGTATTTGATGCTGACCTGGCCCGAGATCAGGTTGATCAGGCGGCCGTGGACGAAGTGAGGCGAAACGCGGCCCGGCCCCTTTTCAGCGAGCAGCAGGCTTTCGCTCTCGATTCCCGGCAGGCCGCCGATTCCCGAACCGATCGAGCAGCCCGCGCGCAGCTTGGTTTCCTCGTCCATCTCGGTGAGGCCGGCGTCTTCGAGCGCCTGGCCCGCGGCGTCGATGCCATAGACGATGAAGGGATCGACCTGGCGCTGGACCTTATGATCGACACGCTTGCCGGGGTCGAAGCCATATTCATGGTCGGCGGGCTTTACCTCGCATGCGATCGTGCATTTCTGATCCGACGCATCGAAACGCGTGATCTGCCCCGCGCCCGATTTGCCGGCGATCAGATTTTTCCAGGTGGTTTCCACGTCGGCGCCCAGCGGCGTCACCAAACCCAATCCCGTCACCACAATCCGGCGCATAGACATTCCTTTCGTCGGCCCCTGCCCCCGCAGGCCGCCGCATCAAATTCGTGGACGCACATCCATAAAAAAGGCTTCCCAGCCACTGCGCGCGAACGCTCGGGGCCGGGAAGCCGGAAATATGCGGGCGGCTTGAGCGCCCATATCCGGCTATGCCGGACAGGCTCGCCTTAGCCCTTGTTCGCTTCGATATAGTCGATCGCGTCCTTGACGGTGGCGATCTTTTCCGCCGCGTCGTCAGGGATTTCGACACCGAATTCTTCCTCGAACGCCATCACCAGTTCAACGATGTCGAGGCTGTCGGCGCCCAGGTCGTCGATGAAGCTCGCCTCTTCGGTAACCTTGTCGGCTTCGACGCCCAGATGTTCGACGACGATCTTCTTAACCTTTTCGGCCGAATCGCTCATGCACAGTTCCTTTTTTCTGACTATGTCGTGAATGTTGGAATTTGCCCTAGTGCCCAGCGGCTGGGCTGGCAAGAGGGCTGGCGCCTAGCAGTGAGGCGAAAGGTTTCGGTCCGACCGGCGTTCGCTCATCGCTCCCGGCCAGTTTCCCCCTTCCCGTCTTCCGGTGCCCGCGTCGAAAATAGGAAGGGCAAGGGCCGCCCGCAAGTCTTTGCGCAACCGGCCGTCGCGTCCGGCGTCAGCGCGCCGCCGCCGGCGCAACGATGCCCGATTCGCGCACCGCCGCCGACGCCCGCTCGATCACGGCGGGCGTGATCATGAACTGCCCCAGCACCACTTCGGGCGCCGCGTTCGCGGGCTGTTTCGTAAAGGCGAGCAGCCGCTGCCAGCCCGCGCGCGCTTCTGGCAAATGTCCCTGACGCGCGAGCACGATCGACCGGATGAGCAGATATTGCGGCTCCATCTTGCTGGGCGACGGGACGCGATCGAGAATGGCCATCGCCCCCTCCTGATCGCCCGCCTGCGACCGGACGAACGCCAGCGTCACCGCCGGCACGCCCGGATAGGAGGAATCGAGGTCGAGCGAGCGCTGCAACAGTTGCTCTCCCTCCGCGCCATGGCCGCACGCCAGCTTGAACAGCCCCATGAACCCGGCCAGATCGGCATCATAGGGGTTGAGCCGCAGAGCGCCGTCGCCCATCGCCAGCCCGCCCGCGCAATTGCGCCCGTAAAAATTCGCACGCGCCATCGCGAATAGGCCCGCCGCCGTGCCCGCGCCATTTTCATAGGCGCGCAGCGCCAGCGACCGCGCCTCGGCGAAGGCCTTGGCCCCATCGGGCGTGTTGCGGCGCGCCTGCCAGTCGCCGAAACGAAGCAGCGACAGCGCATTCAGCGCGACCGGGTCGTTCGGCTTGCGGTCCAGCGTCGCGCGCAGGCAGGCGTCGATCTGCCGCACCCCCTGCGGGTTGCGCATCTGCCGAATCCGGTTGAATTGCGCGAGGCAGGGATAGCCGGGGGCGAAATCGTCGGGGTTCCGCTGAACCTGATCGCGCACGATGATGCCATAATCGCCTGCGACCTGGGCGATCGCGGGATCGATCGCGGCGAATTCGGGCATTTCAGCCTTGGCCAGGTGGAATTGCTGCGACCAGATGGTGCGCTGATCGACCAGGCGATTGAGCACCAGCGTGACGTCGGCGGGTCCATCGATCGTACGAACGATCGATGCGTCCAGCCGGTAATCGGCGCGCGCCGACGATGCCGCGCCGGCGGGCGCGGCGCTTCTGAGATCGACCAGGTCGAAGCGGCGCAGCCCGTCGCGAAGCCGGCTTTCGAGCGCGCGGGCCAGCGCGCGCGATACCGGCGTGTCGCCCGATTGAGGCATCGCAATCTCGAGCAGCGGCACCGGCCGCGCGGCGGAATGCGTCAAGCGCCCCCAATTGGCAGAGGCCCACCATCCCGCCGCCAGTGCGAACGCGACGAGCGGAACGATCCAGAGCCAACGAAATCCCCGCGAACGACGCGCCGACACGGTGCGGTCGTCGGGGCGCGATGGCGGCAGGGCCTCGTCAGACCCGTCAACCGACGATACGCCGTCATCCCCGGCCGCGGGCCGCACCGGAGGTGAGGCGCGGCGCTGAACCACGATCTCATAACTTCCCTGCGGCACGCGCAGGCGATGGACCCATGCGGTTTCGGCATAATAGCGATCGAGCAGCGTCCGAAGCCGTCCCACCATGACACGCGGATAGCTGTCGACGGCGGGGTCGAAATCGGCGTTGCGACCCAGCGCCTCGGTCGCAATGGCATAGGCCTTGGGCGCGCTCCGCCCGCCGTTCAGACGATGCTCGACCAGAAACTGGAGCAAGCGCGACAGAACCGGCGACCGCGTGAACAGCGGCGACGCGCGGAGCCGCTCATGTTCGGCCGCGATAATCCGGTCGTCATCATCGCGTCCCGGAAGCTGGTTCGTTGTCGTGCGGTCCATGCAACCCTCAAATGCCCTTTGCGTGGCGCGCGGTAGATACGCCATTCGACGGGGACGGCCACCGATTTCCCAATGATGTAACGGTAACAGGCGACCCCGGCCTTATAACAAAATCACGGCGTTGCTCCAAATGGCCCGGAAATTGGGGCGCAATGGTAAAGAAAACCTTACCATCCGGCTACACGCCGCGACGTGACCCATTGTAACTGTCCTCCTGCCCCGGTGCATGAGATCGTTCAAGGGTCGCGGCACGCCCTTGGCGGTCGTGGTTCGGATCGGGCCTCGTGCCCGACCCGAACAAATGGGGTCGCAAGACCGAAGGGTGCGAGCTGGTCCCTGGCGCCTTTCGAAACGTCTCGCGGTTCCATTGAACAGAGACTTCGCCGGAAGGGGAGCAGCCCCACCTGCATCCCTTCCGGCAAGTCCATCCCTCCCCGATGCCTCCCAAAGAAAAAGGGCGCCGATTTGCATCGGCGCCCTTCGGCTTTTCGTCAGCGACGCGAGCGCTCAGCTCTTGGTCGTCGCCGCGCCGTCCTTGCACGGGCCGGTGTGCGTGCTCGTCATCTGGAGCACCATTTCCATATCACCCTGCCCGTTCGGCACCTTGCCCTTGGTCGTGATCGTCACGTCGGTCTTCTTCGCTTCCATCGTGCCGTTCATCGCCATATCGACCGTCTGGCCGTTGGCGGTGCAGGTGCCCGCGACGTCGATCTTGCCGCCGCTGACATCCTTCTTCGACCATTTGCACTCGCCGCCGTTGCCGGGACCCTTGGCGAGTTCGGAGGCAATATCCTCCTTGTCGACCTGCTCCTGCGTGAAGCACTGGTCCATGCCGCTGGCGCCTTCCATCATCTTCGCCATGCCGTCCTTCATTTCGGCCGGCATGCCGGGGACTTCGAATTTCACCAGCTTGACGTCGGTCTTCCAGTTTCCGGCTTCGCGCTTGACGGTGCCGCCGGCATTATTTTCGCTCTTGCCGCAGCCCGAAACGGCCAGCGCGACCCCGAGAGCCGCAATCGTCACAAATTTTTTCATGGAATTCATCCTCCTGTTGAGCAGATCGGAAACTCGAACGCGACCAATTGGTTGCCCAGCATATTATTTGTGGTTGAGCCCCATCGATACCATATTGCCGTCAATGGCAATCCAGATTCGCACATCGCTCGACGAAATCGACACCAGCGCGGCCTATGTCCCGCACCGCCCCGCGCGCCCCGACAAGGTCGAAGGCGGCAAGCGATTCGAACTGGTTAGCGATTATCAGCCCGCCGGCGACCAGCCGGCGGCGATTCGCGAACTGGTCGATACCGCGCTCGCCGGCGAGCGCGACCAGGTGCTGCTCGGCGTCACCGGATCGGGCAAGACCTTCACCATGGCGAAGGTCATCGAGGAATTGCAGCGCCCGGCGCTGATCCTTGCCCCGAACAAGATTCTCGCGGCGCAGCTCTATGGCGAGTTCAAGAGCTTCTTTCCGAACAATGCGGTCGAATATTTCGTCAGCTATTACGACTATTACCAGCCCGAGGCCTATGTGCCGCGCTCCGACACCTACATCGAGAAAGAGTCGAGCGTGAACGAGGCGATCGACCGGATGCGCCATTCGGCAACGCGCGCGCTGCTCGAACGCGACGACGTGATCATCGTCGCGTCGGTGTCGTGCCTCTATGGCATCGGGTCGGTCGAAACCTATTCGGCGATGATCTTCGATTTGAAGAAGGGTCAGGTCGCCGACAGCCGCGAGATCATCCGCAAGCTCGTCGCGCTTCAGTACAAGCGCAACGACCAGGCGTTTGCGCGCGGCAATTTCCGCGTGCGTGGCGACAGCCTGGAGATTTTCCCGTCGCACTATGAGGACATGGCGTGGCGCGTCAGCTTCTTCGGCGACGAGATCGAGGAAATCACCGAATTCGACCCGCTGACGGGCAAGAAGATCGCCAACCTGAATTATGTCCGCGTCTTTGCCAACTCGCACTATGTGACCCCCGGCCCGACGCTCAAGCAGGCAAGCGAAGCGATCCGCCACGAACTCGCCGAGCGGCTGAAGGAACTCGAGGCCGAGGGGCGGCTGCTCGAGGCGCAGCGGCTCGAACAGCGTACCAATTTCGACCTCGAAATGATCGCCGCAACCGGAAGCTGCGCCGGGATCGAGAATTACAGCCGCTTCCTCACCGGCCGCCTGCCCGGCGAGCCGCCGCCGACCCTGTTCGAATATCTCCCCGACAACGCACTGCTCTTCGTTGACGAGAGCCACCAGACGATCCCGCAGATCGGCGCGATGTCGAAGGGCGATCACCGCCGCAAGATCACGCTGGCCGAATATGGCTTCCGCCTGCCCTCCTGCATCGACAACCGGCCGCTGCGCTTCGCCGAATGGGACATGATGCGCCCACAGACGGTCAGCGTGTCGGCGACCCCGGGGACGTGGGAGATGGACCGCACGCAGGGCGTCTTCGCTGAGCAGGTGATCCGCCCCACCGGCCTCATCGACCCCCCGGTCGAGATCAAGCCGGTCGAGGAGCAGGTCGACGACCTGATCGCCGAAGCGAAAAAGACCGCGGCCGCCGGATACCGCACGCTGGTTACGACGCTGACCAAGCGGATGGCGGAGGATTTGACCGAATTCCTCCACGAAGCCGGCCTCAAGGTCCGCTACATGCACAGCGACGTCGAGACGCTGGAGCGTATCGAGATCATCCGCGACCTGCGCCTCGGCGTGTTCGACGTGCTCGTCGGCATCAACCTGCTGCGCGAGGGGCTCGACATTCCCGAATGCGGGCTCGTCGCGATCCTCGACGCCGACAAGGAAGGATTCCTGCGCAGCGAGACCAGCCTCGTCCAGACGATCGGCCGCGCCGCGCGGAACGTCGATGGGCGCGTCATCCTCTACGCCGACCGCATCACCGGCAGCATGGAACGCGCAATGCGCGAAACCGACCGCCGCCGCGAGAAGCAGCAGGCGTATAACGACGAACACGGCATCACGCCGACGACGATCAAGCGCAACATCGGCGACATCATCGCGCATGTCGCGTCAAAGGATCAGGTGACGATCGACCTCGGCGACGACAAGCCCGACCATATGGTCGGCCACAATCTGCGCGCCTATATCGCCGACCTCGAAAAGAAGATGCGCGACGCCGCCGCCGACCTGGAATTCGAGGAAGCCGGCCGCCTGCGCGACGAAATCCGGCGGCTGGAAGCGGACGAACTCGGGTTACCAGCAGACGAGCAGGTGGCGCCCCGCGTGGGCCGCAGCAACGAGGGCAAGCCAGGCACGCGCAAAGGGCGCTTCGGGAGGCAGAGCAAGACCAAGTGGGGGCGTTGACGATCGCTTCGACCAAGTGCCATTGCACGCCGACCAGCAGCCTTGCCGCCCCTTCCCGTCCCGCTTAGTGTTTTCCTCTCAACGGGGAGAAAATCATGAAAACGGGTCTGTCGATCATCGCGCTGGCGCTCGCCGCCGCTGCGCCTCCCATGCTGCATGCGCAGGATGCGCCGGCCGATAAGGCAGCGGACAAGGCGAAGGCCGAAAAGCCCGCCGACTATGAACCGCAGGTCCACACCACCAAGCTGTCGGGCACCTTCGGCGGGCAGCGGATCAATTACGCCGCGACGATCGGCGAGACGATCCTCAAGAATCAGGACGGCGTAGCCGAAGCCGCGATCGTCACCACCGCCTATATCAGGGAGCCGCGCGACCCGAACCGGCCGGTGACCTTCCTGTTCAACGGCGGGCCCGGGTCGGGCACCGTGTGGCTGATGATGGGGGCCTTTGGCCCCAAGCGCGTCGCGATTCCCGGCAATGGCACCGACGACGGCGCGCCGCCCTATCCCCTCGTCGACAATCCCGACGCGCTGCTCGATGTCACCGACATCGTCTTCATCGACCCGCCGGGCACCGGCTTTTCGCACCTGATCGGCAAAGCCGATCCCAAGAATTATTACGGCATCACGCAGGATGCGAAGGCGGTCGCCGAAGTGATCCGGCGCTGGCTCAATGAAAATGGCCGCTGGAACAGCCCCAAGTTTCTTGGTGGCGAAAGCTACGGCACGACGCGCTCGGCAGCTGTCGCCAATCAGTTAATGAACGAAACCTTCAACGACGTCGGCCTCAATGGGATCATCCTGATCTCGACCGTGCTCGACTTCGCCGCAGGCTCCGACGCGCCGGGGAACGAGCTCGGCTATATCACCAACCTCCCCTCGATGGCGACCACCGCGCTCTATCACGGCAAGGCGAGCGCACCGTCGGTCGAGGCGTTCGCCGAGGAAGCGCGGCAATGGGCGATCGGTCCCTATGCCGCCGCGCTGCTGAAAGGACAGAAACTGCAGGGCGAGGAGCGCGCCGCGATCCGCCGCGACCTCGCACGCTTCACCGGCCTGTCGGAGGATTTCCTCGAGCGCGCCGACCTGCGCGTGACGCCCGGCCGCTTCTACAAGGAGTTGCTCCGCGACCGCGGCCTGACCATCGGACGGCTCGACAGCCGCTATACCGGCAAGGATTACGACAATGCGGGCGAGGAGCCCGACAATGATCCCAGCTTCTATGGCATCGACGCGGGCTATACCGCCGCGATCAACAGCTGGGCGCGCGATACGCTGGGGTTCAAGACGGATCGCGAATATCAGTCGATCGGCAATGTCGGCCCGTGGGACTGGCGGATCGGCGGGCGCGACAGCAACGCCTATCTGAACGTCGCGCCCTATATCGGGCAGGCGCTGCGCGAAAATTCGGGCCTGCGCGTCTTCGTCGGCCAGGGTTATTATGATTTCGCAACGCCCTTTTTCGCCGCCGAATATGCGCTGTCGCGCACCGGAATCCCGCAGGACCGGATCGAGTATAAATATTATGATGCAGGGCACATGATGTACATCCGCGACGAAGATCGGCACAAATTGGCCGAAGATATCCGAGCTTTCATTCGGGCGCGGTAGGATGGGGGCGCCCGCAGACACCCCTTTTCAAGTCAGCGCAGGACGCCCTTCGCCTTCATCGCGCGGGCGTAGAAAAGCAGCGCGAGCATTATGACCCAAATGGTCAGCGTCACGAACAGGGCGACGTTCTGGAACAACTGCCTCGTCGTCTCCCCGTTCAGGATATGCTGATACAGTGTCGAGCCAGCGAGCCCGATGATCGACACGATAAAGGCGGTGACGGCGTGGCGCGACCGCATAAGCAATAGCAGCGAACCTACAAAGGCGCCGAAGCCACCGAGCGCCCAGGAAACGTCCGACCAAAGCGGCGCGCCAAGGATGAAACTGCGCTGTGCATCGTTCAGCGGTGACAGCCAGAATTCATTCTGCAAATTGGTCAGCGTAAAATCGGCGACCGGAAAGGCGTTGATCAGCAAGGATACTGCCCCGACCACCCAAAGGTGCCAGGGCGTCTTCACAGCATTGCTCATATTCACCTCCCCCTTCAGAAAGATCGGCGGAGGCTATCATCATTCCCCCGCCTCGGCAATGAGTGACATATCGTTGCAATACACCGAGATGGCGGCTTGGCAAAGGGGTCGCGGCGACCGATATGCGCCTGCATGTGCGTCGTCGCCCTTGCCCACCGCGTCCATCCCGACTGGCCGTTGATCCTGATCGGGAACCGCGACGAGTTTCACGAGCGCCCCGCCGCGCCGCTCGCCGAATGGACCGACGGCGGCGGCATCGTCGCGGGGCGCGATCTTCAGGCGGGCGGGACGTGGCTCGGCGTGCATCGGCCGAGCGGGCGCGCCGTGGTGGTCACCAACGTACGTGGCGCGATACCCGATCCGGCGAAGGATTCGCGCGGCGCGCTCGTCGTTGACATGCTGCGCGGCGAAGGGCGCTTCGCCGACCCGACCGCCGCCGATCTCGATCGGTTCAATGCCTTCAACCTGTTCGCCGCGGACGGAACCGCCCGGCTGCTTACCAATCGGCCGCAGCCCCTGATCGCGACGCTGGCGGACGGCATTCATGCTCTCGCCAACGAACCCATCGATAGCCCTTGCCCCCGCGCCGAACGGCTACGCGCGGCGCTGGCCGCGGTGGTCGAAGCCGGCGCCGACCCCGAAGGCCTGCTCGACACGCTGACCGCCGAGGGCGACCCGGCGCTGTTTCTGCTCGGCGACGTCTATGGCACGCGCGCATCGACGCTGGTCGCTGTGTCGGCCGCGGGCGATGTCCATATGGTTGAGCGCCGCTATGTCGGCGGCGGTCGCCCTGCGGGGACGACGGTGCTGGATTTCAGGATCGGATGAGAAAAGATTGAAGCCCCTCCGCTTCAGAGGAGGGGTTTGGGGTGGTGGACGTCTGTGCTGAGCACCACCCCGCTGCGAGTAGCGAGCAAGCTCGCAACTCTCGCTGCCCCTCCTCTGAAGCGGAGGGAATGGGTAACTCACTTCGGCGCGAGCACCATCAGCATCTGGCGGCCCTCGGTGCGCGGATGCGCCTCGACCTTCGCGATCTCGGCGGTCATTTCGGCGACGCGCTGAAGCACATTGAGGCCAAGCTGGGTGTGGCTCATCTCGCGGCCGCGGAAGCGCATGGTCATCTTGACCTTGTCGCCCTCACCCAGAAAATCGAAGACCTTCTTCATCTTCACGTCGAAATCATGATCGTCGATGTTCGGACGCATCTTGATCTCTTTGATTTCCTGTGTCTTCTGGCTTTTGCGCGCCAGGTTTGCCTTTTTCTGGGCTTCGTATTTGAACTTGCCGACATCCAGGAACTTGCACACCGGCGGATCGGCGTTCGGCGACACCTCGACCAGATCGAGCCCGACCTCGGCCGCCTGCTCGATTGCTTCGGCCGTCAGCATCACGCCCAGATTCTCGCCTTCCTCGTCGATCACGCGGACCTTGGGCGAAGCGATGAATTCATTGTATCGCGGGCCGTTTTTGGGCGGCATGGGCGCCATCGAGCGGCGAGTCATCGGCGGTGGTATAGCTGTATCTCCTGGTCGTTTTAGGCAGGCGTGCGGAATCGACGCGATCCACGTGCGCCCCGCTCATATAGTGAAGCCGGGCGCGGCGTAAAGGCCGCCCGTGGCAGAAAGATGACGCTTTTCGTCCGACTGTGGCGGTCAAGCCACGCCGCGGCGCCTCACCACTTCGCCGGCGCCGGGTCGATGACGCGGAAGCCGCCCGCCCCGACCTCGCTCACTTCGAGCGCGCGCTCGGCGATGCCGCGATTGTTGAAGCGGAAGATACCGTCGATGCCGCCGAACCCGTCGGCGGCGAGCAGGCGCGACGCCGGGAAATTCGTCCCCGGCTTCCAGTCGCGCGCGATACGCACCGTCAGCAGCACCGAATCATAGCCGAGGCTGGCGAGCCGGTAGGGCGCCTTGCCGTAGCGCGTGCGATATTTGGCGGCGAGCTGGCCATAGAGGCCGTCCGACACGCTGGCGAACCATGCCCCGCGCATCGCGGCATTGCCGCCAAGCGCGGCATCGGTGTTCCAGAGCTCGGTGCCGAGGATCTGCTTGCTGCCGCCGCTCTTCACCACCGGCACGGCGCGGATCGCGTTGCCGCCCGAATCGGCGATCAGCACCGCGTCGATCGCGCCCGCATTGGCGAGCCGCCGCGCCGCGCCGGTCAGCGCGGTCGCGCTGCGGTCATAGCTTTCGATCGACACCAGCGTCCCGCCCGCGGCCGCCACCGCGGCGCGGAAAGCGGCGGTCGAGCGCTCGCCATAGACGGTCTTGGGAACGAGCGCGCCGAAGCGCTGATGTCCCTTGCTCCGCGCGTAGGCCACGACGCGCTCGACCGACTGGCCGGGGAC
Source organism: Sphingopyxis sp. DBS4 (assembly GCF_024628865.1). Classification (NCBI taxonomy): domain Bacteria; kingdom Pseudomonadati; phylum Pseudomonadota; class Alphaproteobacteria; order Sphingomonadales; family Sphingopyxidaceae; genus Sphingopyxis; species Sphingopyxis sp. DBS4. The sequence goes on along the minus strand of NZ_CP102384.1, from coordinate 1,017,105 downwards.
GAAGCCCATGATGAAGACGCCGTTGCCCGCGACGCTGCTGTCGTTCGAGAAGCTGAGCACCGGCACCTTCGCCGCGCGCGCGATCGGCGCGACCGCGGCGACATCCTCGCTGAGCAGCGGGCCGAGGATCAGCTTGTTGCCGTCGGCGACCGCCTGTCGCGCCGCCGCAGCGGCGCCGAGCGCGGTGTCATAGGTGGTGATGCGGACCTTTTCGGTGCGCGAATCGAGCAGCGCCATCGTCGTCGCATTGGCGATCGCGGTGCCGACGTCGGCGTTGGTGCCGCTCTCCGGCACCAGCAGCGCGACGCGGTGACGGTCGGTATCGGTCGGCAGGCCGGGGCCGACATTGTCGCCGGCGGGCGGCGGCGGCGGAGTCGCGGGGCCGCTGCTTTTCGGCACCACCTGGCACGCAGCGAGAAAGCCGGCCATCGCCATGACGCCGAGCCCGCGCAGCAATTGCCGGCGGAGCGGCGCATTCTCTTGGCGCTGCGGGGCAGTTTCTGCCATTTTCGGCTCCATGCCGGATTCGACCATCTCAAAATCTCCCTTGCCCGGTCTCTATATCGTTGCGACGCCCATCGGCAACCTCGGCGACATAAGCGCGCGCGCGGCAGCGATACTCGCCTCCGCCGACGTAATCGCGGCCGAGGATACGCGCGTGACCGCGAAGCTGCTGTCGCATCTGGGTTTGCGTGTGCCGATGACCCCCTATCATGATCATAGCGACGAACGCGCCCGCGCCGCCTTGGTTGCGCGCATGGAAAACGAAGTCGTCATTCTGGTATCCGACGCGGGAACGCCGCTGATTTCGGACCCCGGCTACAAACTCGTCCGCGATGCGCGGGCGGCTGGCCGGCACGTCACCACCCTGCCCGGCCCCTGCGCCGCGATCGCCGCGATCACTTTGTCGGGACTGCCCAGCGACCGCTTCCTGTTCGCGGGCTTCCTGCCGAACAAGGCGAAAGCGCGCGCCGATACGATCGCGGAGTTCGCCGCGCTGCGCTCGACTTTGGTCTTCTACGAAAGCGGGCCGCGGCTCGCGGCGGCGCTGGGCGCGCTCGCCGAAGGGCTCGGCAACCGCGACGCGGCGGTCGCGCGCGAAATCAGCAAGCTCTACGAGGAATGCGTGACGGGGACGCTGAGCGAGCTTGCCGCACGCTATGCCGATGTACCGCCGAAGGGAGAGATCGTAGTCGTCGTCGGCCCGCCGGACGAAGCGGCCGCCGAAATCGCCGACGACGCCACCCTCGACGCCGCGTTGCGCGCCGCCATGGCCGACAAGCCCGTCGCGCAGGCGGCAAAGGCGGTCGCGAAGCGATATGGCCTCGACCGGCACAATGTCTATGCACGCGCGCTCGCCCTCAAGGACCGGGCTTGAACCGCGCCGCCGCCGAAGCGCGCGGACGCAGGGCCGAGCGGCGCGCGGCGTGGTGGCTGCGGCTGCACGGCTGGCGGATCGTCGGCGAGCGGCTGCGCGTGAGCGCGGGCGAAGTCGACCTCGTCGCGCGGCGCGGGCGCACGCTCGCCTTCATCGAAGTGAAATGGCGCGAGCGGGCCGGGGACCTCGATCTGGCGATCGACGAATGGCGGCTGCGGCGCGTCGCCGCGGCGGCGGCGATGCTGGCTCCGCGCCTCGCGCGGCCGACCGACGACATCCGGATCGACGTGATGCTCCTTGCGCCGAAGCGATTGCCTCGCCATCTGGTCCACGTCTGGCAGCCTTAATGCCGGACCGGGTCTGCTCCTTCCTCCGTTCGTGCTGAGCTTGTCGAAGCACCGTCCTTCTTTCGGGCGCTGGAGAAAGGCAGTACGGCCCTTCGACAAGCTCAGGGCGAACGGTTCTTGATCGAACCCTCTGGTTGCCCCGTAAGGAGAAAGACATGACCCTGCGCGCAGCCGTGCAAATGGACCCGATGGATACGGTCAACATCAATGGCGACAGCAGCTTCCACCTGATGCTGAAGGCGCTCGAGCGCGGCTATCCGCTCTATCATTACGACGTGCGCGGCCTGACGTGGGAGGCGGGGCGGCTGACCACCAAGGCGCACCGCGTCGTCGAGGCGAAGCGCGAGCCGGGCAGCCACTACAAATTCGGCGAGCAGGTCACGCTCGACCTCGGCCGCGATGTCGACGTCGTGCTGATGCGGCAGGACCCGCCCTTTGACCTCGGCTATCTGACCGGGACGTGGCTGCTTGAACGCATCAAGGACGAGACGCTGGTCGTCAACGATCCGGTGTCGGTGCGCAACGCCCCCGAAAAAGTGTTCGTGCTCGACTTTCCCGAATTCATGCCGCCGACGATGGTGACGCGCGACCTCGACGCGGTGAAGGATTTTCAGGCGCGTTACGGCGCCGTCGTGATCAAGCCGCTCCACGGCAACGGCGGCAAGGCGGTGTTCCGCATCGACGCGGACGGGGCGAACCTCGGCGCGCTCGTCGAGCTGTTCGGGCAGGTCTGGCCCGAGCCTTTCATGGTCCAGCAGTTCCTGCCGAGCGTCAGTCAGGGCGACAAGCGTATCGTGCTGATCGACGGCGCGTTCGCGGGCGCGATCAACCGCAAGCCCGGCGAAGGCGAGTTCCGGTCGAATCTCGCGGTCGGCGGCTATGCCGAAGCGGCGGCGTTGACCCCGCGCGAGCAGGAGATTTGCGACGTCCTCGGTCCCGCCTTGCGCGAACGCGGGCTGCTGTTCGTCGGCATCGACGTGATCGGCGGCGAATGGCTGACCGAAATCAACGTCACCTCGCCGACCGGGATTGTCGCGATCGACCGCTTCGATAATGTCGATACCGCCGCGATGATCTGGGACGCGATCGAACGACGGATCGGTTGACGCAGCCCTTGCGTTGAACCCTGCATGACCACCCTCATTCTCGACCTGATCCAGGGCTGGGGCTATCTCGGCATCTTCGTGCTGATGGTCCTCGAGAACGTCTTTCCGCCGATCCCGTCCGAAGTCATCATGGGCCTCGGCGGCATCGCGGTCGCGCAGGGGCGGTTCGACCTCTGGACGCTGATCGCGGTCGCGGTCGCCGGGACGACGGCGGGGAACTGGGTCTGGTATGCGATCGGGCGCTGGATCGGCTATGAGCGGCTGAGACCCTTCATCGACCGGCATGGGCGCTGGCTGACGCTCGACTGGGCGGAGGTCGAGCGATTGCACGGCTTTTTCCTGAAATATGGTCCCGCGATCGTCTTCGTCGCGCGCTTCATGCCGGTGGCGCGGACGATGGTATCGCTTCCCGCGGGCATGGTGCGGATGAATCAAGCGAAATTCCTGGTCTGGACCGCCGCGGGCTCGACGATCTGGATCAGCGCGCTCGCGGGCGCGGGCCACTGGTTCGGCAGCCGCTTCGCCAATCTCGACGCCTTCGTCGGGCCGATGGCGCTGGTCGCGATCGGGTCGCTGGTGCTGATTTATCTGTGGCGGGTGTTCACCTGGAAACCGCGCGGCTGATCCCCGTCAGGCTCGCGGGTGCGCGCTGCGATAAATGTCGAGCAGATGCGCCGCGTCGACCGCGGTATAGATTTGCGTCGAGGCGAGGCTCGCATGGCCGAGCAATTCCTGAAGGCTGCGCAGATCGGCCCCGCCCGCGAGCAGATGCGTCGCAAAACTGTGGCGCAGCGCATGCGGCGTCGTGCGTTCGGGCAGGCCCAGCGCGCGCCGCGCCGAACGCACGCTCGCGCGGATCACCCCCGGCGCCAGCGGGCCGCCGCGCGCGCCAAGGAACAGCGGCGTCTCCTTGCCGATCGGCCACGGACAGGCCTCGACATAGCGCGACACCGCTGATGCGACCGCGGGCAGGATCGGGACGATGCGGGTCTTGTTCCGCTTGCCCGTGACGCGCAGCGTGTCGCCGAGCGGCAGCGCCGCGCCGGTGAGGCTCAGCGCTTCGCCGATGCGGAGCCCCGCGCCGTACAGCAGCAGCAGCAGCGCAAAGTCGCGCGCGCCGACCCAACCCTCGCGGGCATTGTCTTCGACATCCTGCGCGAGCTGGAGCGCTTCTGCGGGCGCGACGGGGCGCGGCAGCCCTTTCTTGACGCGCGGCCCGCGAAGCTGCGGCACGCTGGCATTCGAGCCGCCGACGAAGCGCAGGAACGTCCTGAGCGCACTGAGTTCGCGCGCCGCCGACGCATTGCCCAGCCCTTCGGCGCGGCGGTCGGCCAGATAAGAGCGGAGGTCGTTCGGCGTCAGGCTCCTGAGCATTGAGGCATCGACCGCACCGCCGCGATGCTGCGACAGAAAGGCGCAAAAGCGTGTCGCGGTCGCGACATAGGCGCGGCGCGTATGCTCCGACCGGCGCTTCTCATGCGCCAGATGGGCGTCCCAGTCGCGGATCAGTCCGTCTGCCAACCAATATTCCGTTCAGGCTGAGCTTGTCGAAGCCCCGTCCTTTCTTCCAGCCTCGAAAAGGAAGAACGGCCCTTCGACAGGCTCAGGGCGAACGGGCTTTTGAAATGTCTAGCCGATCCGCACCACCTCGGAAAGGATGCTGTCGAGCAGCAATATCCCCGCATCGGTCACCGCCAGCCGGTCGCCGTCCTGCACCAGCAGCCCCTGCCCCGCCAGCGGGGCTACCGCGTCCGCATCGACGAACGCCTCGCGACCCAGCCCGCTCCGTTCCTCGACGCGCGCCAGATCCACACCTTCGGTCAGACGCAGCCCCATCAGCATCGCCTCGGTCGCGCGTTCGTGCGACGGCAGGTCGGTCTCGACCTTGAGCCCATGGCCATTCCGCCCGACCGCCGCCAGGAAATTTTCGGGCTTCCGGTGCCGCTCGGTCGCCTGCGCCAGCCGCCGCCCGTGCGCACCGGGTCCGATGCCCGCATAGTCGCCATAGCGCCAATAGGTCAGATTGTGCCGACTCTCCTCGCCCGGTGCGGCGTGGTTTGACACCTCGTAGCGCGGCAGGCCCGCGGCGCGCGTGATCGCCTGCGTCGCGTCGAACAGGTCGGCAGCGGCGTCACCGTCGGGAATGACGAGATCGCCCTTCGCGGCGAGGGTCGCGAAGCGCGTGCCGGGCTCGATCGTGAGCTGATAGAGCGAAAGATGCCCGGTGCCGAACGCCAGCGCCGCGCCAAGCTCGGACTCCCACGCCGCAAGCGACTGGCCGGGCCGCGCATAGATCAGATCGAAGCTGACGCGCGCGAAATGATCCTGCGCCGCCGCGATCGCGCGGCGTGCCTCATCTCCGCTGTGCGCGCGCCCCAGGAAATCAAGGATTTGCGGATCGAAGCTCTGAACGCCGATCGATACGCGGTTGACCCCAGCGGCGGCCAGATCGGCGAAATTGGCGACCTCGACCGAATTGGGGTTCGCCTCCAGCGTGATCTCGACATCGTCCGTCATCCCCCACGCAGCATCCGCTGCCGCGATCACCGCCGCGACGGTCGCGGGCGGCATCAGGCTGGGCGTGCCGCCGCCGAAGAAGATCGACGAGATCTTGCGGCCCGGCAGCAGCGCCGCCTCATGCCGCAGGTCGGCCAGCAGCGCCGCGCGCCACGCCGCCTGATCGACGCGCTCGCGGACATGGCTGTTGAAGTCGCAATAGGGACATTTCGACACGCAGAACGGCCAATGGACATAAAGGGCGAGCGGTTCGGCCATGGCGCCCCCTACTCCCATTCATCGGCCCGGCGAAAGGCGGAATCGCGTGCGTCAGCGATGGAGCAGGTGGCCGATATGGGTGCGGACGTCGTCGGGCCACGCCGCCACGATGGCGTCGAAGGCGCCATCTTCGTCGCGGTAGAGCGCGCGCAGCGCTTCTTCATAACCCGGGCGGTCGCCGCACATATGGCTCATGAAATGATAGGCCGCATCGCGGCGCTGCGCGAGGCTGGGGGCCTCCCGCACGGCGCTTTCGACCAGCCGGCGCAAGGCAGCCGACGCGCCGCCGGGCTGCGCCGCCAGCCAGTCCCAATGGCGCGGCAGCAGCGTGACTTCGCGTGCCTTCACGCCCAGACGCGGGCGCCCCGCGGATGGAACTGGCACGGTCTTCGCCGCGTCCCAATAATCGAGGTCGGTCAGCTTGCCGCTGGCATCGTCGAACACGAGGATCGATCCGAGGTCGCCGGGATAGCGATCCTCGAGCGTGCGGGTAACGGCCTCGCGGCTGCCCGAAGCGAGTTGCGTATCGCCGAGAAAGGCGGTGACGGTTTCGGAACGCTCTGTCATGGCGCCCCATTATATCCGGGTAAAAAAAGTCAATTCACCCGGATATAATTAGTCGAAAGCCCCCGTCACCAGCTTGGTGAAGGCGTCGGCGCGATGACTGATCGCATGTTTTTCGGCCGGATCGATTTCCGCATAAGTCAGTGATTTGCCGATCGGAACGAAGACCGGATCATAACCGAATCCCAATGTCCCGCGCGGCGGCCAGGTCAGGTCACCCTCCGCGGCACCTTCGTAAACATCCGCATATCCATCCGGCCAGGCCAGCGCGAGCGTGCACACGAAGCGCGCGCTGCGGTCGACGTCCGGCCCCTGCTCGGCGAGCAGCCCTTCGACCTTGCCCATCGCCATATACCAGTCGCGGCCCTTCTCGCCCTCGAACCATTGGCGCTCGGCCCAGTCGGCGGTGTAGACGCCCGGCCGCCCGCCGAGCGCCGCGACTTCGAGCCCGCTGTCGTCGGCAAGCGCGGGCAGCCCAGCCGCAGACGCGCTCGCGTGTGCCTTGAGCAGCGCATTCTCGCGGAACGTCGTCCCCGTCTCCTCCGGCTCGGGCAGGCCCAGGTCGCCCGCCGACACCGGCTCGATCCCGAAGGGTTCGAGCAGCGCGCGAATCTCGCGCACCTTGCCCGCATTATGGCTTGCGATGACGAGTTTGCCGGGAGCGAGCTTGCGCGTCACCTCAGCGCCCCACCGCCTTCGCCTGCGCGGCGAAGATGTCGGTGCAGCCGATGCGCGCGAGGCGGAGCAGGCGCAGCAGGCCTTCCTCGTCATAGGTCGCGCCTTCGGCACTCGCCTGCACTTCGACGATCTGGCCGCGGCCGGTGAGGACGAAATTGCCGTCGGCTTCGGCAACCGAATCCTCATCATAATCGAGGTCGAGCACCGGCGTGCCGTTGTAGATGCCGCACGAGATCGCCGCGACCTGATCCTCGATCGGGTCGGCGGCGAGCGCCTTGCTTTCGAGCAGCTTGTCGACCGCAAGCCGCAGCGCAACCCACGCGCCGCTAATCGACGCGGTGCGCGTGCCGCCGTCGGCCTGGATGACGTCGCAATCGATGACGATCTGGCGCTCGCCGAGCTTCTTCATATCGACGACGGCGCGCAAGCTACGCCCGATAAGTCTCTGAATTTCATGCGTTCTTCCCGACTGCTTACCCTTCGCCGCTTCGCGACTGCCGCGCGTATGGGTCGCGCGCGGGAGCATCCCATATTCGGCCGTCACCCAGCCCTGCCCCTTGCCGCGAAGAAAGGGCGGCACTTTCTCCTCGACGCTGGCGGTCACCAGCACCTTCGTATTGCCGAACGACACAAGGACGCTGCCCTCGGCATGGATGGTGAAGTTGGTTTCGATGGCGATGGAGCGCATCTGGTCGGGCGCGCGGCCGGAGGGTCGCATGGGAATCCTTTCAGGTGATGAATGCGCCGCCCTTAGGCCGCCGTCCTCAACCGCTCAAGCGCATACGGAAGAAATCGAGGATTTCGTCGCGCGCCGCGCGTGTCGGCTGACCTTCCTCGTCGATCAGGTGGAGCGTGACGACGCTGTGCGGATTCGCCATCGGGCTGTCGGGATTGGCGGCGCTGTCAGGCAGCACGCGGCCGACGAAGCGGTCGCCGAGCGCGGCCTCATAGGCGGCGAAGCGCGCCGCCTTGCAAAATTTGTCGCCCTCGAAGCGATAGGCGAGCACGGTCAGATCCTCCGCCTCCATACGCGCCTTGACCGCCGCGAGCTCGTCGGGGGCGATGTGCATCCCTGCCGCGTCATTCAGCGGCAGCGACGGCTGCGACAGCACCGGCGCGAGCACCGCGGGTTCGAGCATCATCGACAGCGCGAAATTGCCGGTGAAGCACATGCCGATCGCGCCGACGCCCCGGCCGCCGCACTCCTTGTGCGCGAGCGCCGCGAGGGCGCGCAGCCACTGGACGGCGGGCGAGCTTTCATTCGCCTGAAAGGCGCGGAACTGGCGACTGACGCAGCCGCCGATCATCGTGAACAGCGCGCCGGGCATCCGCGGCACCGCGCCGTCGCGCCCGAAGATATGCGGCATATAGACGGTGAAGCCCGCATCGCGGACCCAGCGGGCGAAGCGCGCGACATGCGGGCTGATCCCCGGCATTTCGGTCATCACGACCACCGCGGGGCCGTTGCCCATCGTGTAGACGCGGTGCGGGCGGCCGAGCAATGCGATGGTGCGATGCTCGAAATCGTCGAGCGGGTCGTCCTCGGTCAGTGGGCGTGTGGTCATACGGTTTCTCCCCCGTGAGGAGGCTATGCACAAGCCAGATCAAATGCACCCACTTTCGTCATTCCCGCGAAGACGGGAATCCAGCTTGCTCATTCTTCGCGCCTTTGCGTGAAATCGGAAAATCTCACGCAAAGGCGCAAAGGCGCGAAGAGACAGTTGGAAAAGAGCTGGATTCCCGCCTTCGCGGGAATGACGAAGGGAATGACGGAAGGCGAGCACGATGCTTGCCCCTCCCCCGCGCCGCCCCTACATCCTCGGCATGACCAATCCGCCGATCACCGAACTCACCACGCGCGCCCGCGACGTGTTCCGGCTGGTCGTCGACGCCTATCTCGAAACCGGCCAGCCGGTCGGGTCGCGCACCCTGTCGAAACTCGCGGCGCTCAACCTGTCGCCGGCGTCAATCCGCAACGTCATGCAAGACCTCGAGGAATATGGCCTGCTCGCCAGCCCGCACACCAGCGCGGGGCGGCTGCCGACCGAACAGGGTCTCCGCCTCTTCGTCGACGGGATGATGCAGGTCGCCGAGCCTTCAGCCGAGGACCGCGCGCAGATCGAGGCGAGCCTTGCCGACGGCGGCGGGCCGATCGAAAGCGCGCTCGCGCAGGCGACCGCCGCGCTGTCGGGCCTGTCCGCCTGCGCCGGGCTCGTCCTCGTCCCCAAGCATGAGCGGGTGCTGAAGCAGGTTGCCTTCGTGCCGATGTCGGGAACGCAGGCGCTCGTCGTGCTCGTCGCGGGCGACGGCACGGTCGAGAATCGCGTCATCGACGTGCCCGCCGGGCTCAACCCCTCGGCGCTCGTCGAGGCGGGCAATTATGTCAGCGCGATGCTTGCGGGGCTGACGCTGTCCGACGCGATGGCGCGGGTGCGGCGCGAGATCGAGGCCGAGCGCATCGCGATCGATCGCGCCGCCGCCGACCTCGTGTCGCGCGGGCTCGCCATCTGGTCGTCGGACGGCGCCGACCGGCCCGTCCTCATCGTGCGCGGCCAGGCAAATCTGCTCGACGAAAGCGCGGTCGGCGACCTCGACCGGGTGCGGCAACTGCTCGACGAACTCGAAACCAAGCAGGAAATCGCCGGCTTGCTCGACAGCGCGCGCGAGGGCAGCGCGACGCGCATTTTCATCGGGTCGGAGAACAAGCTCTTTTCGCTGTCAGGATCCTCGGTTATCGCCGCCCCTTATCATGGCAGCGACGGCCGCGTGGTCGGCGTGGTGGGGGTGATCGGCCCGACGCGCTTGAACTATGCGCGGATCGTTCCCATGGTGGATTTCACCGCACAATCTCTCTCCAGACTGATACGATAGGATTATGACGAACACCGAAAACGATACGCCCGTCGAAGAGGGTCAGGCCGCAGACAGCGCAACCACGGCACCGGAGGCGCAGGACGAAGCGGCGGCGCTTGCCGAGCAGCTTGCGGCACTCCAGCAGGATCTGCTCTATGCGCGCGCCGAGACGCAGAACGTCACGCGCCGCAAGGACAAGGAGATCGCCGACGCGCACGCCTATGCGGCGACCAAATTCGCGCGCGACATCTTGTCGGTCGCCGACAATCTGGGCCGCGCGCTGGCGTCGCTCAGCGAAGAACAGCGCGCCGACGAGGCGATCAAGCCGCTGCTCACCGGCCTCGAAGCCACCGAGCGCGAGCTGATGAGCGTGTTCGAGCGCAACGGCATCACCCGCATCGCCGCGATCGGCCTGCCGCTCGACCCGAATCAGCATCAGGCGATGCTCGAAATCCCGAGCGACAAGGAAAGCGGCACGATCGTGCAGGAAATGCAGGCGGGCTATATGATGAAGGACCGGCTGCTGCGCCCCGCGATGGTGGGGGTCGCGAAGAAGGCGGATTAAGTTTTTCCCTCTCCCGCTTGCGAGAGAGGGCAGCGAGACTTGCGGACTTGTCCGCTAGTCGCAGCGGGTGAGGGTTTGCTCTGCCAACGCGGGTCACCCTCACCCAGCTTCAGCTAGGCAGCAAGCTGCCAAACTTGCGCAACCCTCTCCCCCAGGGGAGAGGGATATTACGCCGCCTTGCGCATCTTCGCGAGCTTCTTCAGCACCATCTCGCGCTTCAGCCGCGACAGATGGTCGATGAAGAGAATGCCTTCCAGATGGTCGTGCTCGTGCTGGATGCACGTCGCCATCAGCCCGGTCATGCGTTCCCGATGGTGCTTGCCGTCCACGTCCTGCCAGTCGACGGTGACTTCGGCTGGGCGCGTCACATCGGCATATTGCTCAGGAACCGACAGGCAGCCTTCCTGATAGACGCTGTGCGCCTCGCTCTCGTCGGAGAAGACGGGGTTGATGAAGACGCGCGGGTCGCGGATCACGCGCTTGCCCTCTTCATCCTCGGGATCGGGTTCCTGAAGGTCGATGACGAGGATGCGCTTCGCGACCCCGACCTGAATCGCCGCCAGCCCGATGCCGGGCGCGTCGTACATCGTCTCGAACATGTCGGCGACCAGCGTCTTCAATTCGGCGTCGAACGTCTCGACAGGCTTCGAAATGACGCGCAGCCGGGGATCGGGGGTCTCTATGATGGGTAACAGGGCCATGGGTGCGATTTAGGTAGGCGAAGCCCGCGGGTCAATGATCGGAGCGCCGTCCGAATTCGATCAGTGTGACCAGCCCCATCGCCGGCAGCGCAAACAGAGCCCAAGTTATCGTGACCAGCAGATAGAGATCGCTAGTATAGCCGGGGTTGGCAAACTCCCCCTGCGGATTATGATCGAGCGCCATGCTACCGACGGCGATAGCGGGCACGGCGGCCAGGAAAGCGCAGATAAGGATTTGCGCACCAAGTCTCATCCCACTGGTCTTCTCGCCCGCAGCGCCTGCGCCAGCGTTCCTTCATCCAGATAGTCGAGTTCGCCCCCCACTGGCAGGCCGTGCGCGAGTTGGGTCAGCCGCACCGGATAGCCCTCCAGCCGCTCGGCGAGATAATGCGCGGTCGTCTGCCCCTCCAGTGTCGCGTTCATCGCCAGCACGACCTCGTCGATGCCGCCCGCGGCGACGCGGTTCACCAGCGCGTCGATGCTGAGGTCCTGTGGCCGCACGCCTTCCAGCGCCGACAATCGCCCGCCCAGCACATGATATTTGCCCGGAAACAGCCGCGACTTGTCGAGCGCCCAGAGGTCCGACACCTCCTCGACGACGCACAGGCTGCGCGCGTCGCGGCGCGGGTCGGCGCAGATCGCGCACGGATCCTGCGTGTCGACATTGCCGCAGACGGTGCAGGTGACGAGCCGTTCCGACACCGTCTGCAGCGCGGCGAGCAGCGGCGCGAAGCTGCTCTCGCGCTTCTTCATCAGGTGCAGCACCGCGCGCCGCGCCGACCGCGGGCCGAGCCCCGGCAGGCGGGCAAGTTGCTGGACGAGCGCTTCGATTTCGGTGGAGGCCATACAGAGCACCTATCGCGCGACGCGAGCGCATACAATCCTCTCCCCTTGCGGGAGAGGATGCCGGAGCTTGGCGCGGAGCGTCTAGCGGAGGCTGGAGAGGGGTTGCGACGGCGCGGCCCCCTCACCCGCTGCGACTAGCCAGCAAGCTGGCCAGTCTCGCTGCCCTCTCCCGCAAGGGGAGAGGGATACTTGCGCAACCCCGCATCCTCCGCCAAAGCGCCGCCCATGCGCATCGCCTTCATGGGAACGCCGCCCTTTGCGGTGCCAACGCTCGCCGCGCTTCACGCGGCAGGGCACGAAATCGCCGCCGTCTATACCCAGCCGCCGCGCCCGGCGCAGCGCGGCAAGAAGGTGCAGCAGAGCGCTGTGCACGTCTGGGCCGAAGCGCATGGCCTGCCCGTCCGCACCCCGAAGAGCCTGAAATCCGCCGAGGAACAGGTGGCCTTCGCCGCGCTGAACCTCGATGTCGCCGTGGTCGCGGCTTACGGCCTGATCCTGCCGCAGGCGGTGCTCGATGCGCCGCGTGAGGGCTGCCTCAACGTCCATGGCTCGATCCTGCCGCGCTGGCGCGGCGCGGCGCCGGTGCAGCGCGCGATCCTGGCGGGCGATACCGAGACCGGCGTGACAATCATGCAGATGGACGCCGGGCTCGACACCGGCGCGATGCGGCTGGTCGATACGACCGTGATCGCGGGCAAGAGCGCGGGCGAGCTCACCGACGAACTCGCCGAAATGGGTGCGCGGATGATGGTGACGGTGCTGAGTGATCTTTCCGTCTTCGCGCCCGTGTCACAACCCGAAACAGGCGTCACCTATGCCGCGAAGATCGACAAGAGCGAGGCGCGGCTCGATTTCCTGACCAGCGCGGTGCAGGTCGAACGCCAGATCCGCGCCTTCAACCCGGTGCCGGGGGCCTTCTTCGAGCTGGACGGCGAGCGTTACAAGATTTTGGCGGCCGAGGTCGTGCATCCGGCGGAGACGGTCGCGGGCGCCACACCCGGTGTCACGCTTGGCGATGCGCTGACGATCGCCTGCAACCCCGGTGCGATCCGCGCGACGCGCGTGCAGCGCGCGGGCAAGCCCGCGATGGATGCCACCGAACTGCTGCGCGGGCGGGCGATTCCGAAAGGGGTGCGGCTCGCATGACGGCCCCCTCAATAAACAGGGACAGTCCCTATTTTTCGATGCGCATCGGCAATCGACGCAGCGTCGAGAAAAGAAAAATAGGGACTGTCCCTATTTATTGTCTCACTGCGTTTGCATGACCCGCTTCGCCCTCACCATCGAGTTCGACGGCCGCCCCTTCATGGGCTGGCAGCGGCAATCGCACGGCCCCAGCGTCCAGCAGGCGCTGGAGGAAGCAGTCACGCGTATCACCCGCGAGGAAACCCCGGTGCATGGCGCGGGGCGGACCGATGCGGGCGTGCACGCGATCGCGATGCGCGCGCACGTCGATATCGAGAAAACGATCGAGCCCTTTCGCCTGATGGAAGCGCTCAACGCGCAGCTTCGCCCCGCCCCCATCGCGGTGCTCGCCTGCGAGACGGTCGCGGACGACTGGCACGCGCGCTTTTCGTGCATCGGGCGCGCCTATGAATATCGCATCGTCAACCGCCGCGCGCCGCTGACGTGGGATAAGGGGCTGTCGTGGCAATTCGCCAAGCCGCTCGATGCCGGAGCGATGCACGGCGCGGCGCAGGCGCTTGTGGGACGGCATGACTTCACCACCTTCCGCTCGGTGCATTGCCAGGCCGAAAGCCCGGTCAAGACGCTCGACCGGATCAGCGTCAGCCGCCACGGCGACGAGATCGTCATCGAAACCGCGGCGCGCAGTTTCCTGCATCATCAGGTACGCTCGATGGTCGGCTGTTTGTCCATGGTCGGCGAAGGCAAATGGTCGGCGCGCGATCTGAAGGCCGCGCTCGACGCCGCGGATCGCAGCGCGCTCGGGTTGAACGCGCCGCCCGACGGGCTCTATTTCGTAGCGGCGCGCTATCCCTGATCCACTCCTCTTCCCGTCACCCCGGATCAAGTCCGGGGTGACGGGAAGAGAGGGTCGCCCTGAAAAAAGGGCGGCCCTTTAAGGACCGCCCTTTCATTCCCCCTTTGGAATGCGCGGCGTCAGACCGCCTTTTCCAGATAATATTTCGGCGCGTGCTCGTTGAGGATCTGAAGAATCTTCGCCTGTGCGGTCTTTTCGTCGCTTTCCTCCATCGCGCCCAGTTCGCGCGCGAGGCGGCTCGACGCCGCTTCGAAGATCTGACGCTCCGAATAGCTCTGCTCGGGCTGGTCATCGGCGCGGAACAGGTCGCGGGTCACTTCGGCGATCGACACGAGGTCGCCCGAATTGATCTTCGCTTCATATTCCTGCGCGCGGCGCGACCACATGGTGCGCTTCACCTTCGGCTTGGTGGTCAGAACCTGCAGCGCTTCCTTCAGCGTCTTGTCCGACGACAGCTTGCGCATCCCGACGCCTTCGGCCTTGTTGGTGGGAACGCGAAGCGTCATCTTTTCTTTTTCGAAACGCAGAACATAAAGTTCGAGCTGCATCCCGGCGATTTCGGATTTCTGCAATTCGATGACGCGCCCCACGCCATGCTTCGGGTAAACGACATAATCTCCGACTTCAAAGACGAGCGTGTTTGCGGACATGCAAGTTCCTTTCTTGGCCTTGCCGGTGGGCTGGGAAGCGCAAAAAGCCGGGTGCATCCTGCCCTTGTCGAAAGGGGGATCGGCAATTTCGGGCGGCGCTAGCCAGTCAGAGTGACAAGGGATATGGCTCCATAAGGACGCCGTCAGTACCCTGGCGCCCGGCGGGCGGGAGGCGAACTATCGACGCGTTGATATTTATTATAGCAGAGTCGCAACAAAATTGCCACCCCCTGCACGGAAAACCGTGGGATTGGCCGCTTGACGCCGCTTTACACCCGTTTCAAGCTGCAACCGATAGCTAAATGGGGATGCCGATATGAAAGATCAAATCTGGTGGGTTACCGGCGCATCGTCGGGCATCGGCGCGGCGCTGGCGCGGGGACTTGCGGGCCGGGGTGCGCGGCTGATCCTGTCGGGCCGCAACGTCGCGGCGCTCGAAGCGGTCGCGAAGGACTGCAGACCCGGCACGATGATTCTGCCGTTCGAGGCGACCGATTACGCCGCATTGCCAACGCTGGTGCAGGAAGCCTGGGACTGGTGCGGACGGATCGACGGGCTCGTCAATAACGCCGGCATTTCGCAACGCAGCCTGGCGATCGACACCGATTTTTCGGTCTATCAAAAGATCGTCGATGTCGACCTGCTCGCGCCGATCGCCCTTACCCAGCAGCTTTTGCCGCGGATGATCGAGGCCGGCGGCGGACAGATCGTCGCCATCTCCAGCGTCGCGGGGATTCTGGGCGCACCGCTGCGCAGCGCCTATTCGGCCGCCAAGCACGGGCTGATCGGCTATCATGACAGCGTCCGCGTCGAAAATGAGCATCGCGGGCTGAAAGTCCTCGTGGTGGCGCCGGGGTCGGTGCGCACCAACGTCAGCCGCAACGCGCTGAACGCCGACGGCAGCACGCGCGGGACCAGTGACGCGGTGATCGAGAACGGCATGTCGCCCGAAGATGCCGCGACGCAGATTCTTGACGCCATCGCGGCGGGAAAGCGCGAGATCGTCGTCGCCGAAGGTGCCGAAGCCGATATGGCCCGCCTCCGCCGCGCCGACCCCGACGCGCTGTTCGACCGGATGAGCGCCACGGTGCAGGCCGGCCTGGCGGCGCAGTTGAAGACCGGGGAATGAATTCCCGCCATCCCGGCGAAGGCCGGGAAGCGAAAAGAAAAGCCCCGCCGGATCGCTCCGGCGGGGCCTTTCTTTTGCCCGCGCGGGCAGCGCGGCTTACACCGCGCCGTGCGCCAGTGCCGCGAGTAGCAGGATCGCCACGATATTGGTGATCTTGATCATCGGGTTGACTGCCGGACCCGCGGTGTCCTTGTAGGGATCGCCGACGGTGTCGCCGGTCACCGCGGCCTTATGGGCCTCGCTGCCCTTGCCGCCGTGATTGCCGTCCTCGATATATTTCTTGGCATTGTCCCATGCGCCGCCGCCCGAGGTCATCGAGATGGCGACGAACAGGCCGCCGACGATCACGCCGAGCAGAAGCGCGCCGAGCGCTTCGAGCGCCTCGGCCGGACCGGCCACGGCGCGAATGACGAAGAACACCACGATCGGCGCCAGCACCGGCAGCAGGCTGGGCACGATCATTTCCTTGATCGCCGCCTTGGTGACCAGGTCGACGGTGCGGGCGTAGTCGGGGCGGCTGGTGCCGTCCATGATGCCCTTGTTGTTCGCGAACTGGTCGCGAACATCCTTCACCACGTCGCCCGCCGCCTTGCCGACCGCGGTCATGCCGAGCGCGCCGAACAGATACGGCAGCAGCGCGCCGAGCAGCAGTCCGACGATGACATAGGGCGACGACAGCGAGAAGGTCAGCGGCGCATCGAGGCCGAGCTTCGCCGAATATTCGCTGATGTCGGCGGTATAGGTGCCGAACAGCACCAGCGCCGCCAGCCCCGCCGAACCGATGGCATAGCCCTTGGTCACCGCCTTGGTGGTATTGCCCACGGCGTCGAGCAGGTCGGTCTTTTCGCGAACGCTGTCGTCGAGACCGGCCATTTCGGCGATGCCGCCGGCGTTGTCGGTGACCGGACCATAAGCGTCGAGCGCGACGACCATGCCGGCGAGCGCCAGCATCGCGGTGGCGCCGAAGGCGATGCCGATGATGCCCGCGATCTGATAGGCAACGATGATGCCGACGCAGATCACCAGCGTCGGCAGCGCGGTCGATTCAAGGCTGATCGCCAGCCCCTGGATGACGTTGGTGCCGTGGCCGGTTTCCGACGCCTTGGCGATGCTGCGCACCGGACGATAGTTGGTGCCGGTGTAATATTCGGTGATCCAGATGATCAGGCCGGTGATGACGAGGCCGACCAGCGAGCAATAGAAGAGGCTGCGGCCGTTGAAACCGGTCCCCGCGATCGTCGCTTCCATGTCGCCGAGCGCATATTGCGTCGAGAACCAGATCGCCGGGATCGAGAGGATCGCGGTGACCAGAAAGCCCTTGTACATCGCGCCCATGACATTCGTGCCGCCGCCAAGCCGCACGAAATAAGTGCCGATGATCGAGGTGATGATGCACACGCCGCCCATCAGCAGCGGCAGGGTCATCAGCGGCAACAGCATGTCGCCCGCGCCCTTCAGCAGCAGCGCGATCAGCACCATGGTGGCGCCGACGGTGACGACATAGGTTTCGAACAGGTCGGCGGCCATGCCGGCGCAGTCGCCGACATTGTCGCCGACGTTATCGGCGATCACCGCGGGGTTGCGTGGATCATCCTCGGGAATCCCCGCCTCGACCTTGCCGACCAGGTCGGCGCCGACATCGGCGGCCTTGGTGAAGATGCCGCCGCCAAGACGCGCGAAGATCGAGATGAGCGAGGCACCGAAGGCGAGCGCGACGAGCGCATCGACGACGGTGCGGTCATCGCCGCCGACGCCATAGCCGCCGGGGCCGGTCAGATACCAGAAGAAGACCGAGATCGCGAGAAGCGCGAGGCCCGCCACCAGCATGCCGGTGATCGCGCCGGCGCGGAACGCCATCGTCAGCCCTGCCTGCAGTCCCTTCTGGGCCGCGGCGGCGGTGCGGACGTTCGCCTTCACCGAAATGTTCATGCCGACGAAACCGGCAACGCCCGACAGCACCGCGCCCAGCACGAAGCCGGTCGCCGAGATCGGGCCGAGGAACCAGCCGACGAGGATGGCGACAACGATGCCGACCATGGCGATGGTGCGATATTGGCGGCCGAGATAGGCCTTGGCGCCTTCCTGGATGGCGCCGGCGATTTCCTGCATCTTCTCATTCCCCGCCGATGCGCCGAGCACCTGCCGCGAGGTAATGAACCCATAGAGCACGGCCAAAAGGCCGCACGCTATCGCGATCAAAACCGGATTCATGCGTGTCTGTTCCTTCCCCATCGAGAAGGGCGAACGCAAAGATAGCAGTCGAACGTCCGACTTATTGATGCCGGCTCGCTCTCTCCCCTGATGCGACCGCCCCAAATTGGACGCGGGGGTTATGGGAAGAAAGAAAGCCGAGGGCAAGCCTGCATTAGCGTCATCCCGGCGAAGGCCGGGATCTCGACCTTGCGCCATGACGCACCGGCGAGATCCCGGCCTTCGCCGGGATGACGGGAACAGGATTTAATGCATGAACCCCAGCCGCTCGGGCAGCGCGATCCGCTGCGCCCGGTGGACCAGCGTGACCCCCTCGCCCACCCCGGCGTGACCGACCGGGGTCACCGCGACGCCGAGTCCCGCCGCGATCTCGCGGATCGCGGCCGCCTCGCCCGGATCGGCCGCGAACAGCAGTTGATAATCGTCGCCCGCGGTCGCCGCGGCGAGACGCGTGTCGAGGACGTCGGGGCGCACCGCGAGCAGCGCCGCCGACAGCGGCACCGTCTCGACCATCAGCGTGACGTCGCAGCCGCTCGCCGCCGCCATGCGCTCCGCGTCGATCAGCAGGCCGTCGGAGACGTCCATCATCGCATGGACGTGCGGCACCAGCGCCTGCCCCAGCGTGAGCTGCGGCTGCGGGCGGCTGTAGGCGGCGAGACAAGTCTCGTTGGCGTCGATTTCTCCGAGCCGCATCGCCAGGCCGACCCCGGCGTTGCCGATCGTGCCGCTGACCCAAAGCTGATCGCCCGGGCGCATCCCGCTGCGCGACGGCACGCCCTCGAGCGGTGCCCTGCCGATCGCGGTGAGGCCAAGGCTGCGCGGCGCCCCTGCCGGCACGCCGACGGTATCGCCGCCGAGCAGCGGCAACCCGTAACGCCGCAACACGATGTCGAGGCCGTCGGCAAAAGCGGCATCCCAGTCCGCGTCGCCCGCCAGGCTGTAGCCGAGCAGCACCCCGACCGGCACCGCGCCCTTCGCGGCGAGATCGGAGAGATTCACCGCGACGAGTTTCCACGCGACATCCTGCGGGCGTTCGTCGGGAAGGAAATGGACGCCCTCGACGATCATATCGTGGGTGAGGACAAGGCCCTCGAACACCGCGACATCATCGGCGAGCCCGCGCGCGGCGGGGTCGGTCGCAATGCCGCGCAGGCGGGCGATGAAATCGGCTTCGGTCATGGCGGAAATCGTAATGGATCGTGCGCGGGCATAAAAGATACCATAGCAGCGTGTCCCCGCGAAGGCGGGGACCCAGAGCGCATTTGCGCAACCGTTGGGCTTATTTCCGCTCTGGGTCCCCGCCTTCGCGGGGACACACGCGGTTGACGGGAGCGCTATTTCGCCCGCACATCCTTGCCGATCGCGTCGAGCAGGCCGTTGGCGAATCCCGCCTCGCGGCCATCGAAGAAGGCTTTCGCGACATCGACATATTCGCTGACCACCGCGCCGACCGGCACGTCGCCGCGCGCGATCAGCTCATAGGCGCCGGCGCGCAAGATCGCCTTCATCGTGCGGTCGAGCCGGTCCATCGTCCAGCCGCTCGCGAGCCGTGCGGTGATCGCGGCATCGACCTCGTCCGCGCGGGCGAGCGCGCCCTTTACGATGTCGTCGAAGAAGGGGATGTCGGCGTCGGCATATTCGGCGTCCTCGATGATCTTGCCGATGCGATGCTGGTGGAACTCGTGGACGAGCTGCGCGACCGGCGTGCCCTCCATCTCATGCTGATAGAGCGCCTGCACGGCGGCGAGGCGGGCGGCGGAGCGGGACTGAGTGCGTTTGTTCATGGCGTGTCGCTTTATCTTAAATCGTCATCTGCTCAAATCGTCATCCCGGCGAAGGCCGGGATCTCGCCGGTTGCTCATTACGCAAGGTCGAGATCTCGGCCTTCGCCGGGACGACGAATGAAGGTCAAGGTCGGCTCTATTTCAATCTGTTCTGAACGCTGAGCGCATGCGCGGGCAGCCCTTCAGCCGTCGCGAGCGCGACCGCAGCGGGGCCGATCGCCGCCAGCGCGCCTTCATCCAGCGCAAGAAAGCTGGTGCGCTTCATGAAATCGGTCACCGACAGCCCGCTCGAAAAGCGCGCGCGGCGGCCGGTGGGAAGAACATGGTTGGGACCGGCGACATAATCGCCGATCGCCTCTGGCGTCTGGCGGCCGAGGAAGACCGATCCCGCGTGGCGCACCTTGGCGAACAGCGCGTCGGCCTCGGCCGCATCGACTGCGAGTTCGAGATGTTCGGGCGCGAGCCGGTCGCAGAGCGGAATCGCATCGGCCAGCGTCGGCACGACGATCACCGCGCCGTTGTCAGCCCAACTCGCCTCCATCGTGGCTGCCGTCGAAAGCGCGGGGATAAGTTCCGCCACCGCCGCCGCGACCGCATCGGCGAAATCGCCGTCGTCGGTGAACAGGATCGACTGGCTCGTCGGGTCGTGTTCGGCCTGGCTGAGCAGGTCAGCAGCTATGACGTGCGGCTCGTTCCGGCTGTCCGCGACGACGACGATCTCGCTCGGCCCCGCGACCATGTCGATGCCGACCACACCGTAAAGCTGGCGCTTGGCCTCGGCGACCCAGGCGTTGCCGGGGCCGGTGACGACGTCGACCGGCGCGATCCGGTCGGTGCCATGGGCCAGCGCGGCGATCGCCTGCGCGCCGCCGACGCGCCAGATTTCGTCGACTCCACCGATATGCGCCGCCGCCATCACGACCGGGTTCGTCGCGCCGTCGGGCGTCGGCGTGACCATCACGATCCGCTCGACCCCCGCGACCTTGGCGGGAAGGATGTTCATCAGCACCGACGAGGGATAGGCGGCCCGCCCGCCGGGGACATAGACCCCCGCGGCATCGACCGCGCTCCAGCGCGCACCGAGCCGCGCGCCCGTCGTGTCGCGATAGTCGCGATCCTCGGGACGCTGCGCGGCGTGATAGGCGCGGATACGCTCGGCCGCGAGATCGAGCGCGTCGCGAAGTTCGGGCGCCAGCGCGTCATAAGCAGCGGCGCATTCCCCCTTCGAGATGCTCCAGCCGCTGGCGTCCAGATCAAAGCGATCGAACCGCGCCGTATAATCGGCGAGCGCCGCATCGCCCTCGGCCTTCACCCGTGCGACGATCGCGGCGACATCGGCCGAGACGTCGGACGCGCTCTCGCGCCGGTCGCTCACCAGCGCGTCGAACGCCGGCGCGAAACCGGGCTCGGAAGCGTCAAGCCGCCGCATGGCCGACCGCCTGCCGGAATTTCTCGACCAGCGCGGGTATTTCGGCCGAGCGCAGCTTGAACGCGGCGCGGTTGACGATCAGCCGCGCGGAAACCTCGCTGATCACCGTCTGCTCGGCAAGCGCATTTTCGACCAAGGTCCGCCCGGTCGAAACCAGATCGACGATGTGCGAGGCGAGGCCCAGCTTCGGCGCAATCTCCATCGCACCGTTCAGCTTGATGCATTCGGCCTGAATTCCCTGCCCCGCGAACCAGCGGCGCGTCGTCGCGGGATATTTGGTCGCGACGCGGATATGGCTGGACCCGATTCCCGGCGGCGCGGTGCCTTCAGGCCCCGCAAGCGACAGGCGGCAATGGCCGATGCCGAGATCGACCGGCGCGTAAAGTTCCGAATAGTCGAATTCGTCGATGACGTCCGACCCGACGATGCCGAGCTGCGCTGCACCGTGCGCGACGAAGGTCGCGACGTCGAAGGCGCGCACGCGGATCAGCGAGATATGCGGCTGGTTCGTCCCGAACACCAGCGCGCGGCTCTTCTTGTCGAAGAAATCCGCCGCGGGCTCGATACCGGCGGCCGCGAGCAGCGGCAGCGCCTCGTCGAGGATGCGGCCCTTGGGGATGGCAAAGATGATCGGTTCGGGCATAAGCGCCGTGCCTTTAAGCGGCGACGGGAGAAAGGGCAATGAGCGAGCGTTACGAGTTCATCGACATGGGCGCGACCGGCGCGGGCGCGGTGCGTACCGCCTTCGCGAACCAGGTCGCCTATTGCCGGGCGAGCGAAGCGCCGGTGACGGCGCGGATCGTCGCGGCGCTCGCGACCTTGCTCGACACGCCCGCGACCGGATTTGCCCGCCGCATGGCCGAATGGCAGGGCGCGCCGCTTGCCGACGCGCTGCCGCTGCGCGCCGCGGGCGGGCTCCATGCGCTCCACCTCGCGGGCGCCGCACCCGAACTCGCGCCCATCTATGCCGATGCCGAGGATATCAACGACGCCGCGATCGTCGCCGGAGTCGTCCAGCGGCAGGAAGCGGCGTTGCTCCCCTGGCTCGACGGCCCGCCGCAGACCAACGAGGCGGGGCGCTCGTCGAATTTCATCGCGGCGATGCTGTGGCTCGCTGATCAGGGCCTGCCGCCGCGCTTCGACTGTATCGAGATCGGGTCGAGCGCGGGGATCAACCTGATGCTCGATCGCTATCATTACGACCTCGGCGGGGTGCAGGTCGGGCCCGAGCCGGGCGCGATCGCCTTCACCCCCGATTGGCGCGGGGTTCATCCGCCGCAGCATGGAATCGAAATCGCGGGCCTCAAGGGCTGCGACGTCGCTCCGGTCGACCTCACCGATCCAGCGCAGGCGTTGCGCCTTAAGGCCTATATCTGGCCCGAACACCATATCCGCTTCGCGCGGATGGAGGCGGCGATCGCCGCGGCGCGCGAGGCGAAACCGAATCTCGTCCGCGCCACCGCCGCCGACTTCGTCGAGGCCGAACTCAAAAGGCCGCAGGAGGAGGGCACGACGCGCGTCCTGATGCATTCGATCGTCTGGCAATATGTCCCCGAGGACCAGCAGATGCGGGTGACGACCGCGATGGAGGAAGCCGGCGCCGAAGCGACCGCCGACCGTCCGCTCGCCTGGATCGCGGTCGAGGCGAATCGCGCCGCGCATCATCACGAACTGGTCGTGCGCCATTGGCCGGGCGGCGAAGCGGGCCGCACCCTCGCCCGCTCGCATCCGCATGGCGCGTGGATCGAGTGGGTCGCCGGTTGATCGTCACCCCGGCGCAGGCCGGGGTCTCACCGTCACGCTGCATTGCCCCGTCGAGATCCCGGCCTTCGCCGGGATGACGGAAGATATCAAGCTACACCCCTGCTCCAACCGCATCCTCGGGCAGCAAATCGCGGCATCCGGTGAAGATCGCGCCCAGCCGTTCGCGAATCTCCGCCCACACTTGCAGTTCAGCAGCCGCGTCCGCGGGCACCGTCCCGGCGATCACGTCGATCGCAGCGTCGACCAGCCCCTGATACCAGCCGAGCGGCACCTCGAGGGTGAAATGATGGTGCGGCACCGAATTTTCGAGCAGAATCTCGATCTCGGTCGGGCGTTCGAGACAATACATCAGGCAATAGAGGCAATTCTCGATCATCTCGCCTTCGAGTGCCGCGGTCTTGCCGAGCCCATGATGCTCGAAACTCGCCGCGGCACCCGGATGCCGCGCATAATAGAGCGTCATCACATGCGGCGTGACGTCGCCCAGCACCTCCGCCGCGCGCGTCAGACTCGCTTCGAGCAGCGCGAGCTTTTCGGCACGATCCATCATCCGCTCTCCCTTCACGGAAAAGAGTATTTCATATACTTCTTTTAGGGCAAGCGATTTTGGCGAAAATTACAGCCGCGCCGAAAGCTGCGCGAGCATCGTCTGCACCGGAGTCGCCGCCTTGTGCGCATCCCAGCCCGCCTCGATCGTCGCGATGCGTTCGAACAATCGCTCGCTCGCCGCGACGATGCGGCGAAGCGGCTCATCGAACCGCGCACAGATAGCCCAATCGGCAACCACCGGCGCGCCGATCCGTGCCGCGCTGTCGTTCGGACCGGCGCCGGGGTCGCCCGCGATCATCGCGCGGCGGTGCAGCAGCCAGGCGATGATGTGCATCAGCCGCGTCGTCGTCTTGAGCGATTCGCAGGCGAGCCCGATCCGTAGCAGGCTGTCGTCCTCCGCGCGGCCGAGATCGCGCTGCGCGGCAAAGGCGGCATGCGCTTCGTCGGCGAGCAGCATCGCGTCGACATAGAGATTTTCGACCTGCGCGCGCTGCACCGGAAGGCTGGCCGCGCCCGCATCTGTCCGTCCCGTCACCATGGCGCAGGAGATGGCATGACGTGAGCGGGGGCCGCAATGGCGCTAACCATGAAATTGGTGAGTGCCGTGTCCCGTTTTGAATCAAACCTCGTCATTGCGAGCGCAGCGAAGCAATCCAGAGCGGTTTACGCACACTCTGGATTGCTTCGCTGCGCTCGCAATGACGATGCATTTATGCGCCCGCCCAGCCTTCACGCGATGATATCGGGAAGGAGTTGATCCTCGCACCAGGTGATTTCGTCGCGCAGGCGGAGCTTGCGCTTCTTCATGCGCGCAAGCTGAAGCTGATCGGGAACCGCCGCCTCGCCGAGCGCGATGATCGCGGCGTCGAGGTCGCGATGCTCGAGGCGAAGCAGTTCCAGGCGCTGGGTGATTTCCTCGGCGTTCACGCCCCGCCTCCTGCCACGATCATGGCTCGTCCGCAACGGGCTGTCCTTGCGGGTAACCGACTGGCCGAATCGCGACGACAAGGGATGCGATTCGTGATTTACTCGGTCCTGCCAACACGAGTCGAAAAGGAGAATGGCCCATGAGCTTGTCGCACCTTTCCGCCCTGAAGTCCCGCCACGCGGACCTCGACGCGAAAATTGCGAATGAAGAGCGCCGCCCCAGCCCCGATACGGCATTATTGGCGCAAATGAAAAAGCAGAAGCTGCGGCTGAAAGAAGAAATGGCCGCGACCGCCTGAGCGTCGCAGACCGCTACCGCCCCGCTGACGCCCTCCCCTGCGGAACGCTTCAGCGCCGGCGGTAGGACGGTCGATTGAGCGCCGAGATATGCGGCGGAACTTCCATCCTTTGAACCACCTGACGGCGCACCGCCTGCGGATCGATGGCGCGATCGAAAGCGATGCCGAATTTCCCCTCGCCGACCCAGACGACACGGCCCGGCACGAAACCGACGTTGCGCAATTCGACCTCGATCGCCGCGCCCTGCGCGACACCGCGAACCGGCGCCTCGGCCAGCATGCCGCCCGCCGACAGGTTGCGCACGCGCACGACGAGCGGCGCCGACTGGCCAGGCAGCAGAAGATTGGCCTGCATGAACAGGCTGTCCCGATCAGCGCCGCGCGACAGCGCCGCCACTTCCTCGTCGACCGATAGCGATTCCTGCGATTCCATTGCGACCTCAATCCCCGCGCTGCATGTCAGGCGGCGAATCTAGATCGCAGCGATTGCGGAAACGTAAATAAGACCCGGCCTGTCCCGGCGCGGATCAATCCTCGCGCGAGATGCGCTCGTTGCGCTCGTGACGCTCCTGCGCCTCCAGCGTCATCGTCGCGATCGGGCGCGCCTGCAGCCGGGCGAGCGAGATGGGCTCGCCAGTGACGGCGCAATAGCCATATTCGCCTTCGTCGATCCGGCGCATCGCGGCGTCGATCTTGGCGATCAGCTTGCGCTGGCGGTCGCGGGTGCGAAGCTCGATCGCCCAGTCGGTCTCGCTCGACGCGCGGTCGGCGAGGTCGGGCTCGCGCAGCGGACCATCCTGCAGGTGCGCCAGCGTCGATTCGGCTTCGGTGAGAATCGATTTCTTCCATGCGAGCAGCAGGTTGCGGAAATACTCCTGCTGCCGCTCGTTCATAAATTCTTCGTCGTCGCTGGGGACATAGTCCGAATCGAGATTGGACTTGGCTTCCAGGAGCGCGTCGGCGCCAACATCGGCGATCTGGGTTGGCATAAAGGGATTCTCGCGTCCTTTCCTGTCTCCTCAGCCGCCCGGGACGGACGACCAGGGGAATGCGCCGCGCCTATAACCACCCCCAAGGAACGACACAAGCGCCGAAGCCGCGACTAGCGACGAAGCGCTGAAGCCAGGGTGAACCGGGCCGGCATTCATGACCTCTCGTCTTTCGCCAAATTAACCGATGGGACCGAATCGAAGGGATTTCCGTTCTGATTTGGGACAGTTATGCGTATTTTCCTTGATTCCGGGGGCGGTTTCCCGCTCACGGACAGGTAAACGCAGTTAACGCCATGGACGCGTTCACAAAGCTTTGTCCTTTTGGCTTTAGCGGGAGGTGCAACAGGAAACGCCTGTCGCGCCTGCAACGGGAAAGAGAGAACGGGAATATGTCTGTCCGAATGGCCCTCGCCAAGCTTTGTGCCTGCACCTGCGGCGGCGCCCTCATCGGGGGCGGCGCGATGCAGATCGCCGACGTGCCGAAGGCGCGGGCATCGACCGTACAGTCCTGCACGCCGTGCGGCGCGAAGAAGGTCGTGCGCAAACGCCACGCCGCGCGCAAGCCGGTAAAGCGCATCCGCCGCGTCGTCACGACGAAGCGAATCATCCGCACCGTCACCCCGCAACAGCAGGTCGTGACGCAAACGATCCCCCTGCCTCCGATTCCCTATGCTCCCTTCCCGCAGCGCGGCTGGGAAGGCGGCGGCGGCAGCGGCGGCGGCGTCACGGTGATCGGCGGCGGTTTTGGCGGCGGCTTCGGCGGCGGCTTTTTCGGGGGCTTCTTCGGCGGCAGCTCGGGCGGCAGCAGCGGCAGCGTCGTCGTAACCTCGACCACGACCGGCGGCGTATCGACCTCTACCAGCTCGACCTCGGGCGGCGTGTCGACCTCTACCGGCAGCGTTTCCACCTCGACCTCGACCGGGGGCGTTTCGACGTCGACGGGTAGTGTCAGCACCTCGACCGGCGGGGTCTCGACCTCGACGGGCAGCGTCAGCACGTCTTCGGGCAACGTCTCGACCTCGTCGGGTAACGTCAGCACTTCGTCGGGCAATGTGTCGACCTCGACCGGCGGCGTCAGCACCTCCTCGTCGAGCAGCAGCTCGTCGTCGAGTTCGTCGTCCTCCTCTTCCTCCTCGTCGTCGAGCTCTTCCTCATCGGGCGGCGGCAGTTCGCACGGCCATGGCAGTTCGGGCTGGGGCAGTTCGTCGAAGGGCAGCTCCGGCTGGGGCAGTTCCTCGCACGGCGGCAGCTCGTCCTCCTCGTCGAGCAGCAGTTCCTCTTCGTCGTCGAGCAGCAGTTCGTCGAGCGGCGCCACCTCGTCGGGCGCGACCGGCGGCAGCAGCAGCTTCGGCAGCACCAGCAGCTCTTCGTCGTCGAGCTCGTCTTCGTCGAGCTCGTCTTCCTCCTCGTCGTCCAGCTCGGGCGGCAGCACCAGCAGTTCGTCGGGCGACCCGACCCCCGTGCCGGCGCCGCCGATGATGCTGTTGTTCGGGGCCGCCGCTGCCGCGCTCGTCGCGCGCCGCCGCGCCGCGAACCGCAACGACGAAGAAGCCGACGCGGCATAGATCCACTGGCGGTTGCGGGCGACCGAAGCCCGCACCACCTGACTGAGGGCCGTCCCGCGGGGCGGCCCTCTCTTCATGCGCGGCACAATATAGTTTGCCAATCGGTGAACTATATTCTATGGTTCACCATATGGCGAACCAACAAATGGCTCTCGACACGGTCTTTCACGCACTCGCCGACCCGACCCGGCGCGCGGTGATCGGCCGCCTGCTGAAAGGCGCGGCGCCGGTGACGCGGCTTGCCGAGCCGTTCGCCATGGGCCTTCCCGCCTTTCTCAAGCATCTCGCGGTGCTCGAAGCATCGGGGCTGATCCGGTCGGAAAAGCGGGGCCGCGTGCGAACCTGCCAAATCGATGCCGACCGGCTCGCCGCCGCCGAAGGCTGGCTCGCCGAGCAGCGCGCCATCTGGCAGGGTCGTACCGACCGCCTCGCCGCTTTCGTCGAATCGCAGAATTCACAGGAGAAAGCATCGTGACGAGCGACACCGAACTGACCATCTCACGCCTGATCAAGGGGCCGCCGTCGGCGGTATGGGACGCGTGGAGCGACCCGGCCAAGCTCGCTTCATGGTGGATTCCCGCCCCGATCCTGTGCCTCGTCGATACGCTCGACCTCCGCCCCGGCGGCGGCTTCGTGACCCGGATGCGCGAAGGCGACGGCGACTGGCAGCCGCATGTCGACGGCTGCTTCCTCGAAGTCCTTCCCGAAAAGCGGCTCGTCTTCACCACCGTGATGACCGAAGGCTGGCAACCCGTCGAACCTTGGCTCGCGATCACCGCGATCCTGACCTTCGCGGCGCAGGACGGCGGCACCCTCTATTCGGCGCGCGTGCTCCACAAGAGCCCTGAGGACAGCCGCAAGCATGAGGAAATGGGCTTTCAGGACGGCTGGGGCACGACGCTGGGGCAATTGGCGGACATGCTGGAAGGCTGAACGTTCGTCGCCCCCGCGAAGGCGGGGGCCGCCATCGGCCTTTCCCCTCGTCGCTGCGCAAACCGCCAGCAGCCCCCGCCTTCGCGGGGGCGACGAACGGGATCAAGGCTTGCACCGCCCGCGCTGCCCCGCCATAGCGCGGCCATGCACGATATCCGCCTGATCCGGGAGAATCCCGCCGCGTTCGATGCCGGGCTCGCACGTCGCGGCCTCGA
This sequence comes from Sphingopyxis sp. DBS4, assembly GCF_024628865.1. Taxonomy (NCBI): domain Bacteria; kingdom Pseudomonadati; phylum Pseudomonadota; class Alphaproteobacteria; order Sphingomonadales; family Sphingopyxidaceae; genus Sphingopyxis; species Sphingopyxis sp. DBS4. Next base: position 988,843 of record NZ_CP102384.1, on the reverse strand, counting down.
ACACCTGTCCGCCGAAATCCTTGGCCTCGACGCGTCGCTGCGCGCCTTGCAGACCGACATTCAGGCCGCGCTCGCACGCCGCAACGAAGCGTCAAAGGCGATCGGCCAGGCAATGGCAGCAGGCGACAAGGAAAAGGCCGAAGCGCTGAAGGCCGAGGTCGCCGCCCTCAAGGCCACCCTCCCCGCAAAGGAAGAGACCGAGCGCGAGCAGCTTACCGCGCTGCACGACAGGCTCGCCGCGCTGCCCAACATTCCCGCCGCCGACGTTCCCGATGGCGCGGACGAGGATGCCAATGTCGAGATCGCGCGCTGGGGCACGCCGCGGACCTTCGACTTCGCACCGCAGGAACATGCCGACTTCGCTCCAGCGCTCGGGCTCGATTTCGAGACCGCGGCGAAGATGTCCGGCGCGCGCTTCGCTTTCCTGCGCGGCCAGATGGCGCGGCTCGAACGCGCGCTCGGCCAGTTCATGCTCGACAGGCAGACCGGCGAGCCCGGCTATGTCGAATGCGCGACGCCGCTGATGGTGCGCGACGAGGCCGCGTTCGGCACGACCCAGCTCCCCAAGTTCCGCGAGGATCTGTTCCAGACCACCGACGGCCGCTGGCTGATCTCGACCTCCGAGATGAGCCTGACCAACGCGGTGCGCGAAGAGATATTGCCCGAGGCCGAGCTGCCGATCCGCATGACCGCGCTCACTCCCTGCTTCCGCTCGGAAGCCGGTGCGGCGGGCCGCGACACGCGCGGTTATATCCGCCAGCACCAGTTCTGGAAGGTCGAACTCGTCTCGATCGTCCGCCCCGAGGACAGCGACGCCGAACTCGAACGCAAGACAAGAGCGGCAGAGAAAATATTGGAAGAATTGGATCTTCCCTATCGCAAGATGCTGCTGTGCAGCGGCGACATGGGCTTTTCGGCGCGCAAGACCTATGATCTCGAGGTGTGGTTGCCCGGTCAGAACGCCTATCGCGAGATTTCGAGCTGCTCGAACTGCGGCGACTTTCAGGCGCGGCGCATGAACACCCGCTTCCGCCGCGAAGATGCGAAAGGCAACGAGTTCGTCCACACGCTCAACGGCTCGGGCCTCGCGGTCGGGCGCACGCTCGTCGCGATCCTGGAAAATTACCAGCAGGCCGACGGCAGCGTCGATATTCCGGCGGCACTGCTGCCCTATATGGGCGGGATTACCAAGCTTACCCCTTAATCCGTTCGTGCTGAGCTTGTCGAAGCACCGTCCTTCTTCTTACAGCGCCAAAGAAAAGAACGGCCCTTCGACAAGCTCAGGGCGAACGGAGGTTGAGAAAGACAAGACATGCGCATCCTCCTCACCAACGACGACGGCTATCACGCCCCCGGCATGGCGGTCCTCGAAGCGATCGCGCGCCAGCTTTCGGACGACATCTGGGTCTGCGCGCCGTCGGAGGAGCAGTCGGGCGCGGGCCATTCGCTCACCCTCTCGCGCCCCGTGCGCATTCGCCAGCACGGCGAGCGGCGCTGGTCGTGCACCGGTACCCCGACCGACTCGGTGATGATGGCGGTCGGCAAGCTGATGCCCGAAAAGCCCGACCTGATCCTGTCGGGGGTCAATCGCGGCGCGAATCTGGGCGACGACATCACTTACTCAGGCACGGTTTCGGCGGCGATCGAGGGTGCGCTCGCGGGCATTCGCTCGATCGCGCTCAGCCAGGTCTATGCACGCGAAGGCATGGGCGACAGCGTGCCGTTCGAGGCGGCCGAGGCGTGGGGCGCGAAGGTGCTGCGCCCGCTGCTCGCGCTCGACATGCCGCCGCGCACGCTGATCAACGTCAATTTCCCCGCGATCCCCGCCGCCGCGGTCAAGGGCATCCGCGTCACGCGGCAGGGCTTTCACGATTACGGCCGCGGCTCGATCGTCGAGGGCACCGATCCGCGCGGCTATCCCTATTACTGGTTCGGCCTGCACGGAATCGAGCACAGCCTGGGGCACGACAGCGACCTCGAAGCGATCGACGACCATCATATCTCGGTCACTCCGCTCCAGCTCGACCTGACCCACGACGCCTCGCTCGCGACGCTGCGCGGGGCCTATGCGGCGGAGTTTGCGGGCTAGCCTTCGCTGCAAGCCTTTGGCAAAAGGACCGCAATGAGCCGGCGGCCCAATCCGAAGCTGAAACTGCAACAGGGTTTCCAGACGCTGCGCCGCGCGGCCAAATGGCCGGTCTGGGCGGACCTCGGCGCGCGGCTCGGTCTCGCCTTCGCGCTGATTGCGATCGTCATCCTCGTCCACTGGATCGACCGCGCGGGGCTCCACGACAGCCACGACGGGCAGATCAGCTTCCTCGACGTCGTCTATTTCACGATGATCTCGGTCACGACGACGGGCTTCGGCGACATCGCCCCGGTATCCGACCGCTCGCGGCTGATCGAGGCGGTGATTGTGACGCCGATCCGCATCGCGATCCTCTTCATCTTCCTCGGCACCGCCTATAGTTTCGTCATCAAGCGCACATGGGATAAATGGCGTATGGCCCGCATTCAGGCAAAACTCACCGACCATATCGTCGTCCTCGGCTTCGGCGTCAGCGGCAGCGAGGCGGTCAAGGAACTGATCGCGCGCGGCACCGACCCCGCGTGCATCGTCGTGATCGACCCGTCGCGCGGCCGGATCAACGCCGCCGAGGCGATGGGCTGCAATGTGATGGAGGGCGATGCATCGAGCGACGAAACCCTCCTCGACGTGCGGATCGCCGAGGCGCAGTCGGTGCTGGTGTCGGCGGGGCGCGACGACACCTCGATCCTGATCGTGCTGACCGTCCGCCACCTCGCGCCCGAGGTTCCGATCAGCGTCGTCATCCGCACCCAGGACAATGAACTGCTGGCACGGCAGGCGGGGGCGAGCAACGTCATCAATCCGGTCAGCTTCACCGGCCTGCTCCTCGCGGGATCGGCGCAGGGCGAGCATATGGCCGATTATATGGCCGACCTCGCCGGGACGGGCGGGCGCGTGCAGCTTCGCGAGCGGCCGATCAGTTCCGAGGAGATCGGGCGCGGCCTCGACCAGCTCGCGAGCGGCGGCCGCGGCCTGCGCGTCTATCGCGGCGGCAAGCCCTATGGCTTCTGGGAGCCCGAGGCGCAGCGGCTCGAAGCCGGCGACACGATCCTGGAAGTCATCAATTGCGAGGATTGCGAAGCGAGGCCTAGCCCCGCCAGTAAATCCACCCTGCCCAAAGCCAGCCGATAATCAGCAAAGTCCCGCCGATCGGGGTCACCGCGCCGAGCCATTTCGGCGCCCCGAGCGCCATCGCATAGAGAGTCGCGGCAAAGATCGCGGCCCCGACCAGCAAGGTGATCGCCGGCCCGCGCGCGCTCCCCATGATCGCGAGCGCCGCGACTGCATGGACAAGCTGATAGAGGCCGCCGGTACGCAGCCACTCGGCCTGCTGCGGCCCCGCCGCGCCATGCGCGCCGAACGCCCCTGCCGCCACCGCGATCGCCGCCGAAATCGCCGCCAGTACGCCGATCATGGTTCGCTCCCTCTCATCCGTTTGTCGCGCATCAGGTCGGCATCCCCCTCTTCCGCTCGACACGAACGGAAAGATAGGTCAGCTTCAACACGGCCGCTCTATAGCCACGAGGGAGGGAGAAAGCGATGCCCCGCGACATTCCGCTGCCCCGCGGCCTGAAACCGCCGAGCCGGCTCGCGACGCTCGGCGAATTGGCGCTGCCGTTCGACATGCTGCGCTATGGCCTCGGCGGCTGGCAGTTGATCGGGGCCCCGCGAGGCGACGGGCGGCCGGTCGTGCTGCTCCCCGGCTATGGCGCGAGCGAACTGTCGATGCGCCCGCTCGAAGCGTGGCTCCGCCACCTCGGCTATCATGTCCGCGACTGGGGTCTCGGCCGCAACGAGGGCCGCGTCGGCGCCGACGTCCAGCGCTTCGCCGCGCAGGCGGTCGAATGGGCCAAGACCGACGGCGCGCCGCTGACCCTGGTCGGCTGGAGCCTCGGCGGCGTGATCGCGCGCGAGACGGCGCGCGAATATCCGCATCTGGTGCGCGAGATTATCACCATGGGCACGCCGATCATCGGCGGTCCCAAATATACTGCGCTCGCCGAACGCTTCGCGGGACGCGACTTCGACGCCTATGAGCGCGAGATCCACGCACGCAACCTGAGGGGACTACGCCAGCCGCTAACGGTGATCTATTCGGACCGCGACGGCATCGTCGGACCCGACATCGCGGTCGACATCTACAATCCGCAGGCGCGGAACCTGAAAGTCGACGCGACGCATCTCGGCCTCGGCATCAACCCGCGCGTGTGGCGGATCATCGCCGATACGTTGGCGGGGAAAGGCTGAGTCGTCATTGCGAGGAGCGGAGGCGACGAAGCAATCTCCAGCTATCGACCAGCCAGGGCGATAGCTGGAGATTGCCGCAGTTCCTTCGGAGTCTCGCAATGACGCCAAAGCACAAGCGTGACAAACCCGCAAAAATCCCCTATGGGCGCCGCCGATCATGACAGTCAAAACCCTCCCCTCCCAGCCGAAGGTCGGCATGGTGTCGCTCGGCTGCCCGAAGGCGCTCGTCGACAGCGAACGGATTCTGACCAAGCTGCGCGCCGACGGCTACGGCCTGTCGCCCGATTACGCCGGCGCCGACGTGGTGCTCGTCAACACCTGCGGCTTCCTCGATTCGGCGAAGGAAGAGAGCCTCGAGGCGATCGGCGAGGCGATGGCCGAGAACGGCCGCGTCATCGTCACCGGCTGCATGGGCAGCGAGGCCGACGTCATCCGCGCACGCTTCCCGAAGGTGCTCGCTGTCACCGGCGCGCATCAATATGAGCAGGTCGTCGATGCCGTCCACGACGCCGCACCGCCAACGCAGGGCCCCTTCGTCGATCTCGTGCCCGAGGGCGGGCTGAAACTCACGCCGCGCCATTACAGCTATCTGAAGATCAGCGAAGGCTGCAACCACAGTTGTTCCTTCTGCATCATCCCCGATCTGCGCGGAAAGCTGGTCAGCCGCCGGATCGACGCGGTGCTGCGCGAGGCGGAAAAGCTCGTCGCGGCGGGAACGAAGGAATTGCTCGTCATCAGCCAGGACACCTCGGCTTATGGCGTCGATATCCGCCACGACCCGCGCGCGTGGAAGGGCCGCGAGGTCCGCGCGCACATGACCGACCTCGCGCGCGAACTCGGCCAGCTTCGCACCGGCGAGGGCCGCGCGCCGTGGGTGCGCCTCCATTATGTCTACCCCTATCCGCACGTCGATGCGGTGATCCCGCTGATGGCCGAGGGGTTGCTGACGCCGTATCTGGACATCCCCTTTCAGCACGCGAGCCCGAGCGTCCTCAAGCGGATGAAGCGCCCCGCGAACGAGGCCAAGGTGCTCGAACGTCTGAAGGCGTGGCGCGCGATCGCCCCCGACATCGCGATCCGGTCGAGCTTCGTCGTCGGCTTCCCGGGCGAAACCGAGGAAGATTTCCAATATCTGCTCGACTGGCTGGGCGAAGCGCAACTCGACCGCGTCGGCGCCTTCCGCTTCGAGCCGGTCGCGGGCGCGCAGGCGAACGCCCTGCCCGATCCGGTGCCCGAAGAGGTCAAGGAAGAACGCTTCCAGCGCATCATGGCCAAGACCGCCGCGATCAGCGCCGCGAAACTCGCGGCCAAGATCGGCCGCACGCTGCCTGTGATCATCGACGAGGTCGGCGAGGCGGACGAAGAGGGCAGCATCGGCGCCACCGGCCGTTCGCAGGCCGACGCGCCCGAGATCGACGGTCATGTCTACCTCCGCGACGTCGCGGCGACGCTGAAGGCCGGCGACATCGTCGATGTCGTCGTCGAGGATGCCGACGAGCACGACCTGTTCGGGGTGGTGCCCGGCTGAATTTCACCGCACAGCAAGCCAAAACCGCTGTCCTACAAAGGACGGCCGAGTTAGCGTTTGCTCATGCCCGACCCGTGTCTTTCTTTCTGCCCTATGCGGAAGCGCGAACCCGCACAACGCGCTCCCTGCGGTTATTCGCTTAAGGCGACAAAGGAGACAATTTCATCGCGCACGTCCGTAGCTTTTGTCGCCTTTAGCTTCTTCGCCTTCGGGCGGCGGGACGTCGGTGCAAACCGAATCCAGTGTGAAGTTACGCAGATTTTCGCGCCTTTCCGATCGCCCCTTCTTCACCGGGAACCGCTTCGCGCCATCGACATTATAACCGTCATGGATTGCATCAGGGGCATGACATGCGGATGACCCGGCTCTTGATATCGGCCTTGCTGTCGACCGCGACACTCACCGCCTGCGACCCCGCCAAGGGAGGCGCCGAAGCTCCGCCGCACGCCACCGATAGCGCGCCTACGCCCAGCCAGACGTCGCTGATCGCGGTGCCGATCGACGCGAACATCGCGTCGCTGCGGCAGGAACTCGAACGCGCGGTGCCGCGGACATTATGGTCGATCGACCAGCGCGAGAAGGCGTGCGTGCCGCCGCAGCGCGTCAAGGTCTTCGGGCGCAAGGTCAAGGTCACACCCGCCATTCCCTGCACGATCGTCGGACAGGTCACGCGCGGCGCGCTGCGGCTGCGCGGCGAAGGCAATGAGGTCGTCGTCGACGTGCCGCTGAACGCGACGGTCGCGGCGCGCGACGTCGGCGGGGTGCTGAAGGGCGAGACCGCGACCGGATCGGCGCTCGCCCATGCGCGCATCCGCATCGACCTGACCTCCGACTGGCGGATGCAGGGCAAGGCGCGGATCCGCTATGGCTGGACCAGGGCGCCGGGGATCGATTTCCTCGGCAAGCGGATCACCTTCACCGATCAGGCCGACGCCAAGCTCGCCCCCGTCGTTCGCGACGTCGAGCGCGAAGTGAATCGCGAGATCGCGAAGATCGACATTCGCTCGCAGGCCGCCGACATCTGGCGGCAGAGCTTCACCGCGCTCGAACTCAACCGCGAGAATCCGCCGGTCTGGATGCGCGTGACGCCGCAGCGCATCCTCTACGGCGGCTTCCGGCTCGACGGGCTGCGGCTGAAGCTCAATCTCGGCATCGAAGGCGTGACCGAGACCTTCGTCTCGGACCGCCCCGAAGACCCGAAGCCGACGCCGCTGCCGAAACTGGTGCGCGAGACGCCGCGCCCGCGCCTCGACATCCGCGTTCCGGTGATCGCCGACTATGCGCAGCTCCAACCGGTGATCGACCGCGCGCTGGCGAAGCGCGCAACGCGGCCCTTCGTGCTGCCGAAGCTCGGGCCGATGATGGTCAAGTTCGGTAAGTCGACCGTCTATGGCGCGCCGGGCGGCCGGATCGCGGTGGGCACCGACGTCGAGGCGCGGCTGGAGGCCCGGACCGGCGAACCGACGCGCGGGCGGATATGGATGACCGCGGTGCCGGCGAACGAACCGGGATCGGCGCAGGTCCGCTTCACCGATCTCGTCGTCAACGGCGATACCGATGGCGTCGGCGGCGACTTGCTGATCTTGATCGGCCGCAGCCCGGATTTCGCGCCGCTGATCGCGGAGGCGCTCACCCAGAATTTCACCCGCGATCTCGAAGAACTCGAAGGCAAGATCAGGCGCGCGGTCGACGAGCGGCGAGAGGGCGCTTTCGTGATCCGTACCCGCATCGACGGCTTCGAGACAGGCGAGATCAAGGCCTATGGAAATGGGCTGTATCTGCCGGTGCGGATGACCGGTGGAGCGAGCGTCGCCTGGCGCCCGGCGCGCTGATTCAGAAAAGGCGCGTCAGCGAATAGAAGATCGCCGCCACCACCGCGCTCGCCGGGATGGTGATGAACCAGGCGACGACGACGTTGCTCGCGACGCCCCAGCGCACCGCGCTGGCACGGCGGGCGACGCCGGCGCCGATGATCGCGCCGGTGATCGTGTGCGTCGTCGACACCGGGATGCCGAGCAGGCTGGCCGTGAACACGACGATCGACCCGCCGGTCGAGGCGGCGAAACCCTGATGGTGCGACAGCTTGGTGATGCGGCCGCCCATCGTCTCGATGATCTTCCACCCGCCCGACAGCGTCCCCATGCCGATCGCGATGTAGCAGGAGATCGCGACCCAGTGCGGGACATGGAATTCGCCGGTCATATAGCCGGTCGAATAGAGGAGGACGGTGATCACCCCCATCGTCTTCTGCGCATCGTTGAGGCCGTGGCTCAGCGAATAGGCGGCCGAGGAAAAGAGGTGGAGGAAGCGAAAGCTGCTCTCGGCGAATTTCGCGGTCGCGCGGCGCAGCGCCCAACTGCTGAGCAGCATCACCAGCATCGCGAGCAGCATCCCGAGCATCGGCGAGAGGAAGATCGCGATGACCGTCTTGTTGAGGCCCGTCCACTGGATACCCTCGAACCCGGCATGCGCGACCCCGGCGCCGACGATGCCGCCGACGAGCGCGTGGCTCGACGAGGAGGGAATGCCCTTGAGCCAGGTCACGACATTCCAGAACATCGCGCCGACCAACGCGCCGAACACGACCGCGGGCGTCACCAGATCCTTGTCGATCAGCCCGGCGCCGATCGTTTCCGCCACCTTGTGCAGCGCCGGAAAGGCGAGGCTGAGGAAATATGCCGCGAAGTTGAAGAAGGCCGCGAAGAGCACCGCCTGCACCGGCCGCAGCAGCCGCGTCGCGACGACGGTCGCGATGCTGTTCGCCGCATCGTGCAGGCCATTCAGGAAATCGAACGCCAGCGCGAGCAGGATCAGGCCGGCGAGCAGGGGAAAAGCGAGTTCGTGCATCCGATCAGTCTTCCGCCGATCCGCGCCCCGTTCGTGTCGAGCGAAGTCGAGACACCCATCGGCCGAACGCCGTAACGATGGGCATCTCGACTTCGCTCGATGCGAACGGAATTTGGGGGAGCATTACCCCATCAGGCATGGTCGATGACCAGGCCGTCGATTTCGTTCGCGACGTCCTCGAAACTGTCGGTGACCCGTTCGAGGTGGCGGAACAGTTCGCGCGCGATCAGGAAGCGCATCGTGTCCGACGAGCCATATTCCTTGAACAGGCGCTTGAGTCCCGCGGCGTGGATTTCGTCGGCGTGGCCCTCCATCCGCACCAGCCGTTCGGTCAGCTCGTGCAGCCGTGCGCCGTTGGCGGAGATGTTGCGCAGCAGCGGCAGCGCCTCGACCGTCAGCCGCGCGGCATCGACGATCAGGCCCGCGATATCGCGCATCTCGGGCTCGAACTGGGTGACGTCGTAAAGGTCGACCGCGCCTGCGGTCTTCTGCATCTCGTCGATCGCATCGTCCATCGCCGCGATCAGGTCGGTGATCGCGCTGCGGTCGAACGGGGTCAGGAAGGTGCGGCGCACCGTCTGGAGCACTTCGCGGGTGATCGCGTCGGCGTCATGTTCGCGCTCGACGATCTCCTGGATATGGTCGGCGATCCCCTCGCCGCCCTGCATCATCCGCGCCAGCGCCTCGGCTCCCGCCGACAGCGTCGCCGCATGGGCCTCGAACATGTCGAAGAAATTGCCCTGCTTGGGAAGCAGGCGCTGGAACCAGGCAAACATGCGATTGACCCCCGTTTTCTGGGCAACATTATAGACGACGCCCGACCGCCGCGCCGCGGCGCGGAACCCCCCGTCGCCGAACGAACGGATCATCGCCTGCAAATCGGCCTCGTCGACCGAGTCCGCCGCCTGATCGAGCGTGAACCAGCGCCGCTCGCGCTCGTCCATTTCCTTCCATTCGTCGAGTTCGCGCGTCACCGCGAGCGGAAACACCTCGACATTGTACATGATCGCGGCGCCGTTCGCGCGGCGCTTGCGATATTCATAGCTGCCGATCGAGGTCGGGCAGACCGCGCCGATCACCCCGGCCTCTTCCTCGGCCTCCACCGCGGCGGAGGCATGGCGGTCGAGCCCGGTGAGCGGATTGCCCTTCGGAATCACCCAGCGCCCCGTGCCGCGCGAAGTGACGAGCAAAATCTCGGTCGGCCCGTCCTTGTCGGGGCCGCCGAATCGATAAGGAAGGACCGCGATCTGCCGCATTCGTCTGGTCTGGTTCGTTCCGTTGCCGCCCCGTCCGGCGGCCCTGATTGCAAATGAATGACATCGCCATGACGGATATGTGACAGCGAAAAAAGCCCATAGCCGCAGCGGCACTTTCCGTAAACGTCAATTCGATTGCAAAATGCAACGCGGTGCGTAAGCTGCACCCTAAAGACAGACGGGAGACGAAATCATGGCAGGCACGGCGAGCCCTGTGGACCAGGACGTCCTGATCGTTGGCGCGGGCCTTTCGGGCATCGGCATGGCGGCGCATCTTCAGATGAACTGCCCCGATCGCAGTTTCGCTCTGGCCGAGCGGCGCGCCAATCTGGGCGGCACCTGGGATCTGTTCCGCTATCCCGGCATCCGCTCGGACAGCGACATGCACACGCTGGGCTTCGTCTTCGAACCGTGGAGGCATGAAAAGTCGATCGCCGACGGACCCGCGATCCTCGACTATCTGAACCGCATCGTCGACGAACGCGGCATTCGCGACAAGATCCGCTTCAATGCCAAGGTGATCGGTGCCGACTGGGACAGCGCGGCGGCGCGCTGGACGGTGACGATGGAGAACGACAAGGGCGCGGTGACGACGACGACCGCACGCTGGCTCTATCTCGGCTCGGGCTATTACGATTATGACGAGCCGTTCGACGCCGAATTCGCGGGGCGCGAAGATTTCCAAGGCCAGATCATCCATCCGCAATTCTGGCCGAAGGACCTTGATTACGCGGGCAAGAAGGTCGTCGTGATCGGATCGGGCGCCACCGCCGTGACGATCGTCCCCTCGATGACCGAAAAGGGCGACGGCAAGGGCGCGGCGCACGTCACGATGCTCCAACGCACCCCGACCTGGTATTTCATCCGCCCCGCGAAGGACGCTTTCGCGAACACGCTCCGCAAATTCCTGCCGGAGAAGCTTGCCTACAAGATCACGCGCTTCAAGAATGTCCGGCTCCAGGACATCGCCTTCCGCCGCGCGCGCGAAAGGCCCGAGAAGGTCAAGGAATTTCTGACCAAAAAGCTGAAGGACAGCCTCGGCGACCGCTATGACGCGCAGGCTTTCACGCCGCCCTACAACCCTTGGGAGCAGCGGCTCTGCCTCGTCCCCGACGCCGATTTCTTCGAGGCGATGAAGGCCGACAAGGCGTCGGTCGTCACCGACCATATCGAGCGTTTCGACAAGACGGGCATCCAGCTCAAGTCGGGCAAGCATCTCGACGCCGACATCATCATCACCGCCACCGGGCTGAAACTCGCGGTCGCGGGCAAGATTCCGGTGCGCGTCGACGGCGAAGCGGTCGCGTGGAACGAGCATTATTATTACAAGGCGTGCATGTTCTCGAACATCCCGAACTTTTCGGTCGTGTTCGGCTATCTGAACGCGAGCTGGACGCTACGCGCCGACATCGTGTCCGAATATGTCTGCCGCGTGCTCAACCACATGCAGCAGACCGGCACCGACGTCGCAACCCCGGTGCTCGCCGATCCGAACAGCCTGACCGAGGAAAATATCTTCGACTTCTCGTCGGGCTATATCCAGCGCGCCCTGCACATCATGCCGAAGAACGCCGACAAGCTGCCGTGGCGGCTCAGCCAGACTTATGTGCAGGACCGCATCGACATGCGGACCGGCGAGATCGCCGACGGCGTGCTGACCTTCACCAAGGCGGGCGAGGCCGCAAAGGTGATGCCGGCTCCAGCGGAATTGGAAGCGGCGGAGTAATTCTTCCTTTCGTCATCCCGGCGAAGGCCGGGATGACGAGACAGGGAGAGCGCGCGCTAATCCGCGTGCTCGGGCTTGCCCTTGGTCGAGCCTTTGGCGAAGTCCTCGAGCTGCTTTTCGGACATGCTGTCGACCATCTCCTTCGACGCGCCCTTCAGCTTCGATTTCGGGGTGTCGCCGCGTTTGGCGCTAAGCGCAGCGCCGGCAGCTTTCTGCTGAGCTTTGGATTTGGCTGGCATGAGTCTGTCTCCTTGCTCGCCCCGCAAATCCTTAACGATCGGACCGCCGTCGGGATGCACAGTTCTTACGCGAATCAATGTATCGGCAGGAAATCGCGCTGATATTCGCGCTTCAGCGCATTCACCAACGCCGCCGACATCGGCAGGTTGATCTTGTAGCTGCCCTCGGCATAGGGGCCGATTTCATAAGGGCCGATCGCGATCGTCAGGCGATCGAGATAGCGACCGTCCGACGAGCCGAGCCAGATCGTCTGCGCCGACGGCACCGGGCAATCCGCAAAAGGCGTGCCGGGCTCGCGCGACCAGGTGACGCCGCGCGCTGCCTTTGCGCGCTCGATGCCGGCGCACAGATCGTCCTTCACGGCGTTGTCGAAGGCGGCGGGACTGGTGAAGAGGTCGAGCGGCTTGAGCCGGCGCGCATGGTTGCGGTCCCAGATCAGCGTGTCGAACCCCTGCATCCCGTGCGCGCCGCCCATATAGGTTCCGATCTCGCTCGACAGGCTGAGGAAGCGCGGGGTCGAGGTGACGCGCTTCCAGCTCTGCAAATGGCTGTGCGCATGATAGGGAAAGCCCTCCTTCTCCGCCGTCGCCCGGTCGCGCCGTGCCTCGGCGACCAGCGCGTCGCGCTTCACCGCGCGATCATTGTCGAGCCATTTGGCGAGTGCCGGAATGCGCGCCGCTTCGACCGGATAGGAATAGGCGAATTCGACGAGATCATTCGCTTCGCGCACGTTCGACGCCGTCGCCTGCCGCGCCGCGACATCGTCGGCGCCGCCCGGCGGCGCGCCGGGAACCGCGGCGGCCGCGGCCTTTTCCGCTGGGGTTTGCGCTTTCTCCGAACAGGCGTTGATCAGGGGAAGGCTCGTCAGAAGGAGCGCGGCGATCGGGTGGCGGAATGTCGTCGTCATGCTCCAACAACGCCGGGAATCGACAAAGTTTCCCCACCGGCCTAGCACGGCGGCATGACCGACTATTCCGACCTGATCCAGCCCGACAAGGGACAGGATGCCCGTGCGATCCATGTCGTCGACAAGACGAACTACGACGAATGGCTGAAAGGCCGCAACGCGCGCGAGCGCGCGCACCTCGCCGCGGTCGGGTTCAAGCCCGACGCGTTCGTCCACGCCATCCTGCCCGGCGACGATCCCGAGCGCTGGGCAGTGGTGACCACGGTGGCGAAAGTCGACGCGCTGTCGGCCTGGTGCCTCGCCAAGCTCGCGCAGATCCTGCCCGAAGGCCGTTACCGGCTCGAAGGGCAGCAGCCGGGCAAGGCGCTGTTCGGCTGGCTGAGCGCGCAATATCGCTTCGACGCCTATAAATCGAACCCGCCCGTCAAGGGCCCGCGCGTGCTGCTGACCGCCGACGTCGGCGCGATCGCACCGACGGTCGCGGAGATGCGCGGGGTCGCGCTCGTTCGCGACCTCGTCAACACGCCCGCCGCCGACATGGGGCCCGCGGCGATCGAGAAGGCGGCCGAGCGCATCGCCAAGGCGCACGGCGGCACGCTGACCGTCACCAAGGGCGAAGCGCTTGAACAGGGTTATCCGATGATCCACGCGGTCGGACGCGCCGCGGCGAAGCATCACGCGCCGCGGCTGATCGAGATCGTCTGGGGCAAGGAGGATCATCCGCGCATCGCACTGGTCGGCAAGGGGATCAGCTTCGACAGCGGCGGGCTCGACATCAAGCCCGCGGCGGGCATGCGTCTGATGAAGAAGGACATGGGGGGCGCCGCGCACGTCCTCGCACTCGCCGAACTGGTGATGGCGAGCGGGTTGCCGGTGCGGCTCCAATGCCTCGTCGCGGCCGCCGAGAACGCCATCTCCTCGGACGCTTTCCGCCCCGGCGACGTCCTCAAAAGCCGCAAGGGGCTGACGGTCGAGATCGGCAATACCGACGCCGAGGGCCGGCTCGTGCTCGGCGACGCGCTCGCAAAGGCGGGCGAGGACAAGCCCGAACTGATCGTCGATTTCGCGACGCTGACCGGCGCCGCGCGGGTCGCGCTCGGCCCCGACCTGCCCGCGCTCTATGCCAATGACGATGCCCTCGCCGACGATCTGCTGCGCGGCGGCACCGATCGCGACGACCCGCTGTGGCGGATGCCGCTGTGGGACGGTTATGCCGACCTGCTCGAAACCGACATCGCCGACCTCGGCAATGCGGGCAATTCGTCCTTCGCGGGATCGATCACCGCGGCGCTGTTCCTCAAACGCTTCATCCCCGACGATGCCGCCTGGGCGCATTTCGACACCTTCGCCTGGCGCCCTTCGGCCAGGCCCGGCCGGCCGAAGGGCGGCGCAGCGCTCGGCCTGCGCGCCGCCTGGGCGATGCTGCAAGCACGCTACGACCGCCGCGGCAAGGGCGAAGCGTCTTGATAAAATGGGGACCGCTGGTCTAATGCGCCGCGATTGTCCGCCTGCGGCGGCTTATGACAGGACGGTATGTGACAGCGAATAGTGGCGATTATCTGGCGGCGAACCGCGTGCGGATGGGGCGCCCCGGCGTCGCCGGGCATGGCCGCGACCGTTTCGGGCTGACCGGCACGTCGCAGGCGTTCGACCCGCGCACCGTCGCGATCCGTCCCGACCTCGCCGACATCGCGGTCGCCGGCACCCATTTCGCGCCGCACTATGCCGCGCCGATGATGATGAGCGGCGTGCTGCCCGCCGCGGCGATGCGCGCCTCGCCTTCGCTCGACGCCGAGCAGACAAGCGAATTGCTGTTCGGCGAAGGCTTCGCGCTGCTCGACCTCACCGGCGGCTGGGCGTGGGGTTACAGCCTCGCCGACCATTATGTCGGCTATCTGGCCGCCGAAGCGCTCGGCGCGCCGATTGCGCCGACGCACCGCGTCGCGATGATCGAGGCGATGCTCCACTCGGCGCCCGATGCCGCGAGCGGCGGCCCCGCCGTCCTGCCGCGCGGCGCGCTGGTAATGGGTCAAGCCGAGGGCGAATGGCTCAAGACCGCGCACGGCTACCTCCCCCTCGCCGCGCTCGTCGAAGCAGGCCGCGCCGAGGACGATCCCGCCGCGGTGGCCGAAAGCATGGCGGGCACGCCCTATCTGTGGGGCGGGCGCACCGCGAACGGCATCGACTGCTCGGGGCTCGTCCAGCTTGCCTGGGCCTCGGCGGGCATCCGGCTGCCGCGCGACAGCGATCTTCAGCTTGCCGCGCTCGGCGCTGACAAGGACGTCGCGCCCGCCGACCTTGCGCGCGGCGACCTCGTCTTCTTTCCCGGTCATGTCGGCATCATGGCCGATCCGGGCACGCTCATCCACGCCAGCCGACGATGGATGGAGGTCAGGACCGAGCCGCTCGCCGACGTCGTCGCGCGCTTTGCGGAAGAAGGACATCAGCCGCCGGTGAGCGGCATGAAGAGATTGCGATAGCATCATCATGACACAGACGGTTTTCATCGACGGCGCGGCGGGGACGACGGGCCTCGAAATCGCCGAGCGGCTGGCCGGCCGGACCGAATTTTCGCTGATCACGCTCGACGAGGCGCGCCGCAAGGATGCCGCCGCGCGCACCGAGGCGCTGAACGACGCCGATTTCGTCATCCTCTGCCTGCCCGACGCCGCGGCGGTCGAGGCGACGGCGATGATCGCGAACGAGCGGACGCGGGTGATCGACGCCTCGACCGCGCACCGCGTCGCGCCCGATTGGGCCTATGGTTTTCCCGAACTCAAGGCGGGCCAGCGTGCAGCGATCGCGACGGCGAAGCGCGTCAGCAATCCCGGCTGCTACCCGACCGGCTTTCTCGCGCTCGTCGCGCCGCTCGTCGCGGCGGGCATCGTCGCGCGCGACGCGCGGCTCAGCGTCAACGCGGTCTCGGGCTATTCGGGCGGCGGCAAGGAACTGATCGCGCGCTTCGAGGCCGACGCGGACATCGGCTTTCGCAGCTATGGCCTGACTCTTGCGCACAAGCATGTGCCCGAAATGCGCGACCATGCCGGCCTGATCCATCCGCCGCTCTTCGCCCCCGCGGTCGTTCCCGTCTTTCGCGGCATGCTCGTCGAGGTGCCGCTCGCCTTCGATCACGCGGTTGCGGACGCCGCCTTCGATGCCCTCGCGGCGCATTTCGAGGGATCGCCGCTGATCAGCGTCCGCAGCGCGGGCGATGAAAGCGAACTGCTGCTCCGCAAGAGCGACGTCGCGACCGACCGGATGGAGTTGATGCTCTATGCCGACCCAAGCGCCAGCCAGCTCCGCCTTGTCGCGCGGCTGGATAATCTGGGCAAGGGCGCGAGCGGCGCGTGCGTCCAGAATCTCAATATCATGGCGGGGCTGGACGAAACGGCGGGCCTGCGGCTGTAAGTGAGTCCGTGACGAGCGATCATTGGCTCGTCACGACTATGGCCGCACGACCTCAAGAATCGTGAAATGGGCGTTCGCATATGCGGGCGCTAGGTCGCCAAACGTCGGCGCTTCCGAGGACCGCACGACAAGATAATCAATTCCCTCGCGCCGTGCGAGAGCGACGATCTTCTGGGGTGTGGACGCAGCGTCGAGCGCGGCTCTCCGGTCGGACCAGAGCGGCAGGAAGGACGGCTGCCACAAGACGGCCGCACCCTGCGACTGCTCCCACCACACCGACCGGCGCGAAAAGAGCGAAAAATCATCCGCGACGCCGATCGGCAGGACATTGGCGCTTTGCGGCATATGCACGCGCGCCCATCGCTGCGCCGCCATAAAGTCGCGCTGTTCGTCAGTCGGCGTGGGGGCGAAGCCGTGGCGCGCACCGTTGACGAAACCGGCGACCATCAACAGCGGCACGAGCGCGAAAAGCCCCACCCGGGCGAGCGGCGGCACGATCGCAATCGTGCGCAGCATCGGCGCGAATGCCAGCAACAGGACGCCGAGTCCCATCATCGCCAGAGCGGCCGGATCGTCCCGCACCGTCCAGAGCATCAGCGCCGCCGCCGCGGCAGCCACCGCGCCGGCGGCGTGCGGACGCCGCGGCACGGCGCACAGGATCGCAGCAACGGTCGCCAGCAGGACCGACACGCCGATAACGGGCGACAGCGGCAAGGTCGCAGCCTCGCCGAGCGCGGCGACGGTGAGCCGGAGCGGCAGGGGTGCGCCTTCGGGACGGAGAAGGGCGACCGCCGCCAAAATTCCGCACATCATCAGCAAAGCTAGCGCGGCCTTGCCCGGCGCAGCGGCATCGGGCGCCGGCAGGAACAGCGCAAGCGAGCAGGCGACCGACAGCAGCAGGGCCACGGCTCTCGTCCGCGGATAGTCCCGCGGCACCGCCAGTGCGAAGCCGAACAGGCTGACCACCGGCAATTTCAAGGCGAAACCGCTCAACGCCAGCGCCGCCGCAAACAGTGGCGGTGCATATGGCGATCCGTCCGCCGGGCCGCGCAGCGCTGCAAGGAACAGCGCCCCGGCGCAGCCCGCTGCCAGCACGACCGGGATGCTGGTGAAGCGCAGCGGGTGAAGCAGCAGCAACAGCGATGCGTCGGTCAGATAAGGCATGGCCGCCGCCGCTGCGAGCACCGCAGTAGCGACGAGCATGACGATGCCGAGCCGCTGCCCCGCTTCGTTCGAAAACGCCGAACAAGTCGCCAATCCCGCCGCCAGCAGCAGCGCGAAACTCTGCGTCAGCGCGCGCGGATAATCGAAGCCATAGACATGGCCGGCAAGGAAATCCCGAAAGAAGGCGGCCGGAATGCCCCCTCCGCTTTCGCCCGCCGACAGGCCCCACAATGTCACGGGCGCGGCGATCGCCAGGAACAGCAGCGAAACGCCAAGCTGCTCGCGCGTGACGATCCGACACTGGATGGCGACAAGCGCGCACCCGGCGGTGAGCCCCCCCCAGACCGCCATGAACAAATTGATGTTGGCCGCGATGCCGAACAGGATCGCCGCGAGATAGGGCCGGTTGCCCATGATCAGCGCCAGGCCGAACAGGCACAGCGCGATGGCATATTGGGTATGCGTGGCGTAAGTGACGAATATCTCGGAATAACCGAGCGGCGTCGCGCCCCACAGGCCGTAGCAGAAACACAGAAAGCCGGTAACGAAAGCGGCGGGCCAAGGCCGGTTCCCCGCTTGCCGGATCAGCGTGAAGATCGCGCTGGCGAGCAGCGCATTGCCTGCAAGCTGGATCGCGACGAACACCGCTTCGATATTGCTTTCGTTGGTGAAGCCGCGAACCGCAATCCAGAACAGGCTGATGAAATTGGCAAAGCTGCGCGAATAGGCGTCATGCGGTCCTTCCGCCGAACCGGCAAAATCGAGCACGACGGGAATCTGCCATCGATTATTCTGTTCGGGAAAGTTGATTCCCGAGAGCCAGGTCGAACAAAGCGCAGCCAGCACGCAGAACAGCAACGCACCGCCGCGATGCCGGCCCAGCGCGGCGATGCTTCGCACCGCCAGCCCCTCAGGCGCGGCAAGGCGCGACAGGGCCGTCGTCTTTCTTTCTCTCGCGCTCAAGCTGCCGCGATCCCGGCCGCGGCCGGGCCATAAAGCGCTGCAAGGAAAATGGCCGCCATCGCCGCCCCCACGGCAATGCTGCGCCTGTCCCGGATCGCAAAGGCGACAGGATCACCGTCCACTTCCCCGCGCCGGGCCATCATCCAAAGGCGGTTGATCCAATAGAGCAGCGGCAGGCACAGCAGCCACAGCAATTGGGGCGCGGCATAGTGGCGCGCGGTGTCCGGGTCGTGCGCGAACAGAGCCAGGACCAGTATCGCGACCATCCCCGACGCGACGCCCGACATCATCACCACGTCGAGATCGCTGCCGACATAGCCGCGCCCGCTCAGCAGCCGGTCGGGGGCGATCGAATCGCGCATCTCGATGTAGCGCTTCAGATAGGCGAGGCTGAGGAATAGGAAAACCGAGAACAGCAGCAACCAGAAGCTGAGCGCCACGCCTATTGCGACACCGCCGATCAGGATACGAATGGTATAGAGGGTGGCGAGGACGATGGCGTCGCCGACCATGACGGATTTCAGCCGGAAGGAATAGGCCGTGGTGATCGCCATATAGGCCAGAAGCCATAGCGTCAGTTCGACGCCGCCCAGCAGCCACCCGCCGCCCAGCCCCGCCGAGCCGAGCAACAGCGACAGTCCCAGCGCGACCGGAATCGAAAGATCGCCGTTCGCGAGCGGACGATGCTTCTTGGTGCGATGCGCGCGATCGGCGTCCATGTCGAGCAGGTCGTTGACCAGATAGATCGACGAAGCGATGAGCGACATCAGTCCCGCCGCCGCGGCCGCCGCCAGCAGCACGCGGGGTTCCATGAACAGCCCCGAAGTGAAAGCCGGAACCAGCACCAGCGCATTCTTGGCCCATTGGTGCGGTCGCACCGCCTTCATCGCGGCGCGCGCAAGGCTCATGGATGGTTCGCCCAGCCGCTCGACGGCCGATCCCGTCGGCACATGTCGGACCGACCAGCCTTGCCTCGCGGCGCTCCAGAGGCAGTTGTCCGCCCGGCTATCGCCCACATAGTCGAAGGCGCCGTGCTGACCGACGCGCGAGCGGATGGCCGCGAGCTTGGCCTCGCCTTTCAAATTGGCTCGCCCCCGTGTCGCGATGATCCCGTCCACAAGGCCAAGATACCCGGCGATGCGATGGATGTTGCGCCAATGGCTGGCACTGGCGAGAATGACGGGGCGACCCGCGGCGCGTGCCTGTGCGATCAATTCCAGCACGTCCGCGCGGTAGGGAAGGCTCGCGGGATCGAGGGGATCGCGCCGCGCCGCCATTGCCTTTGCCATGGCCCGCCCCCGCAACAGCCAGAGCATCACCGCAAAGCAAGCGACGAAGCCCTTTCGCGCGACCCGAACCAGGCTTTCCAGCGATATGTCGGCGCGCGTCAGCGTGCCGTCGACGTCGACGAATAGAGGCACGGCATTGCTCGACGCGCCATCGATCGCCGCCGCCGGCGCGGCGCTGTTGTCATGGATAGGGGCAGAACCAGCCATGCTGCGAAATCGTCAGGCCGAGCGCGCGACCAGCACGCAGCCGATGGCGATCAGCATCGTCCCCGCGCCCCGCGCGAGACCGACATGCTCGCCAAGATACAGCGCCCCGGCGAGCATCGTCAGAATGAAGCCCATGCCGACAAAGGGGTAAACAAGCGACAGGGGCGCGCGGCCGAGCACGAACAGCCAGAGCAAGGCCCCCACCCCGTACAGCCCCAGCCCCGCCAGCACCCAGGGAGACTGGATCAGCCCGCCGAGTTCTCCCGCCACGCCCTGCGCACGGCCTGCCGCTGCCGCGCCGGTGCCCACTTTGAGCGCAAGCTGGGCCAAAGCGGACAGGCCGACACTGGCGAGGATGAGCAGGAACAGGCGCAAGGTCATGGACGGGATTACCGTGTAGGGGATCGATGTTGGCCTACCCTACTGATTCAGGAATAAAAATATGGTGAAGCGCCTGCATTTGCCTGTCAACACGCTTTGGTGGGGCAAGAGGCGCTTCGATATTCGGGGCAATGCAAGATCATTGACCGGTAGAAGGTGTCTGAATCGGTGGATCGCCGCACCATTCGTTTCCGCTGCGGGGATCGCCATCGGACCGCGCCCCACCCTTGTCGATGCCGGAATATCGAATGTTTGATATGACGCCGGCCTTTCAGCATATAGCCCAGAGGCTTGGACCAGCCGAATCGTGTGGAACCCGCGTTTTCCCTGCAGTTTGACGCGGCGAAACACATGCGAATGGTTTGCGGCTACCAATGATTTTTAGCGCATGATAGGGCGCAACGATGGACAGGATCGCAAACAAACTCAACCGGTTGTGGAAAGAGCGCGTGCACCGCGCCGCAGCGCGTGCTGTTCTGGATACACCGCCGATCACGCCTGCCGACGACGGACTTATATTGTTCTCGATGATCGGCACGCGCGTGCTGTTGCCCTATTTGGTTGCGGTCAAATCCTTGCATGCAAGACTGCGGCGGGGGCGGATCGTCATTCTTGACGACGGCACATTGACAAGCTCCGATCGGGACGTGCTGGCCGCGCACCTTGGGAATCCACGGCTTTTGTCGATCTCGGATGTCGATACGGGACCGTGTCCGCGCGGCGGCACATGGGAACGACTGCTCACGATCCTCGATTTGCGAGCGGGCGACTATGTCATTCAGCTCGATTCCGATACGGTCTCCCTTGGCGATATGCCGGAAATTGCCGAAGCTATCGCATCCAACCGCAGCTTCACATTGCGCGGCGATCCCGATTCCGAATATCTGTCCTTTGCCGAAACGGCATCTCGTCTTGAAGATGAGGAATATCTCTACAATCCCTCCGTGCATGTGCAGGGCGCGATCGAATGCGGTCTCGACAGGATTTCGCTGCCGATGCTGAGCAGCCCCCGCTATGTTCGGGGTTGTTCCGGCTTTGCCGGGTTCGCGCGGAGCGATGGCGGGCGGACGCTCGCAGAAGCCTTCTCGGTCGAGGCGACGCGTTTGCTGGGAGCCGAGCGTTGGGCGCAATGGGGAACCGAGCAAGTAACGTCGAATATGGTTATCGCCAACGAGCCCGATTCCTTGCTCCTGCCTTATGACCACTATCTCAATTTCTGGGATAGAGGGATACCGGCCGACGCACGCTTTGTTCACTTCATCGGAAGTTGCCGGTTTAACGGTCGGGCTTATATCGACGCGACGCGTGCAGCCATTTCCACCCTGCAACAAGGGGTCGGGGCGCGGGATTCCTAATCGGCTTCGATGCTCTTCCCGCGGACAAGTCGAATCAGATCATCGATCGTTTCGCGCGCGAACAGCACCAGCCACGCGCAATAGATCAGGCCGCCCGAGAAAATGAGGAGGGCCAGCCGGATTGCTTGAGGCAATGACGGCAACATATGATCGATCATACCCACCATGATCGCCATGGCGGCAGCGGCCAATATGGGCGGGGCTGCCGCCCGGATGAAGACCGCCGGTCGAATCCCGATGATCGGCAAGGAACGCGCGGCGGAATAGGCCAGGAGAAGCGGATAGGCGAACAGCCAGGCCCAGGCGATGCCGGCAATCCCCCATCGAGCGCCGACCAGAAAGGTCACCGGCATCAAGAGTGCGCCAGCAGCCGCATTGCCCGATCCAATGCCGGGGCGCCCGAGGGCGTCGGTCGCCGGACGCAAGAGGGTGAACAGGGTCCAGAAAGGCATGGCAAGCGCCAGCGGCAGAAGCAGCGGCACGATTTCGCGCCACTTTTCGCCCAGCAATGTGAGCACCAGCGGCTCCGCAACGGCGGCAAGGCCGAAGAAAAACGGCATCGCGGCGACCATGATGGCGCGGGTCGAGCGCGTGAACCCCGCGGCCAAGGCCGGGCGATCGTCCTGCATTCGCGAATAGGCCGCGAAAGCCACTTCGTTCAACGGCGGCACCACCTTGTTGTTGAAAATCTGCGTCAGCAACAAGGCCGTCGTGTAGACCCCGACCAGATGCGGATCGAACCAGCGGCCGGCGACCAATATATCTGCCTGACTTTGCACGAAGCCGAAAAACTGCCCTACGGCCACCAGCCCACCGTAGCGCGCGATCGCCCCCGCACCGCGGAAATCGAAGCTGGGCCAAAGCCACATCCGCGCTGCGACCGTCAGTCCCAGCGCCCGCGTCGCGAACAGCGCGATCGGCGCCCAGACCAGCGCCCAGACTCCCCAGCCCGCCAATGCGCCGCCCAGCGCCACCGCTGCCCCGATCAGCGCGGACAGCATGTTGACTTGCGCTTGGCGACGAAATTCCAGCGTGCGCGCGAGCTGCGCATAGGCAAGCGAAGAAAAGGGAGTGGTGAGATAAATGAGGGATTGCACGCGCAGCAGGTCCGCTACCCTCGGTTCGCGATAATAGGCCGCGGCCAGCGGTGCGCATGCGATTTGCGCGAGAGCGAGCGTTCCATTGAGCAGCAGTAGCAGCCCGAAAATCTGCCGCATCGCGCGCTTATCGATATCCTGGCGCTGGATCACGGCGCTCGCGAGCCCCTGACCATTGAGCAGGGTCAGCAGCATCAACATGACCTGCGTCAGCGCAAAAAGGCCATAGTCTTCGGGCGTCAGAATGCGAATGACAAGGAAGGTGGCCGCCCAGGCGATAATCTGTCCCGCGATCTGAGAACCCGAACGCCAGATGACGGCGCGGCGTATCCGATGGGCGAAATCGGGCTCCGGCTCCATTCCGGGTGTCATGGTCTTTTTACGGGGTAGCGTGTCGCCTGCCATGACGTCTTACCTAGCACTTATAAGTTCGCAAAGCGTTGCCACGATGCGTGCGCCATCAACGGGACGGGCTCGCCCTTGCCGAGCGTATAGTCGCTGACGCAAGGTTGCACCACGGATGTCCGACAGGCTTTCACCCATTGCGGTTTGCGTCCCGGCCATGCGTTGAAAGAATGTTGAGATTGCTTCTCCGCAATCGCTGTCATCGCAGCGGCTTTGGGTGGAGTATACGGAGAAGCCTTGATTTGCAGCGTCTATGGAGGATGTTTCCGCGAAGGCGGGAATAGGGCTTTAATGCACCGTGTCGAGCGCGCTCTCGATCGAAAGATAGGTGATCAGCCGCTCGATCTGTCGCCAGCGCGCAAAATGGAGGTGATTGCCGAGCACGCGATATTGTTCCGCGCGCGCCGCCGCCGCGAAGCCCGCTTCCTCGCCATGCTCGCGAATCAGCATGGCGGCATCGTCGACCGCGGTGCGGTCGGCTAGAAAAGGTGCTGGCAGTTGCATGCTGTCCCCGGCCCGTTGCATCGGCACCGCTCTACCCCGAACGCCTGACCAGCCCGTTCCCGACCGTGATGAACGTCCAGGTAAGGTTAATGCGGATGCCGCCCGGATTAACCAACATGCTGCGCCAATCGCCCCTTTGCCGCCGCCTCATCGCGGTGTAAGACCGGTTTCATGCGCAAAATCCTGAAAATTGCCGGCCTCGTCCTCGCCCTTCTGATCGTGGTCGCCGTCGCCGCTTATTATTGGCTGTCGCGGCCCGACGTCGCGCGCTTTTCGACCGCCGAACTCAGCGGCCGCGTGCCGGTGATGGCGGCGCAGCGCGGCCAGGTCATCCCGACCATGAACGTGCCGGAGGCGACAAGCTGGCCCGCCGGTCAGGCCCCGCATGCCGCCGAGGGACTGACGGTCGCGCGCTTTGCCGAGGGGCTGGACCATCCGCGTTCGATCTTCGTGCTGCCCAACGGCGACGTGCTGGTCGCCGAAGCAGAGAGTCCGCCGCGCGACACCTCGGGGATCGAGAACAAGATCATGGCCCGCCTGATGAGCAAGGCCGGTGCCGGCGGCCAATCGGCGAACCGCATCACGTTGCTTCGCGACGCCGACGGCGATGGCAAGGCCGAGGTCAAAAGCGCCTATATCACCGGCCTCAACTCGCCCTATGGCATGGCGCTGGTCGGCAAGACGCTCTACGTCGCGAATACCGACGCGATCCTCGCCTTTCCCTATGTCGAGGGCGAGACGAAGATGAGCGGCAAACCGAAGAAGATCGCCGACCTGCCCGCAAAGGGCACCAACCGCCACTGGACAAAGAGCCTCGTCGCGGCGCCCAACGGCTGGCTCTATGTCGGGGTCGGCGCCGATTCCAACATCGGCGAAAAGGGCATGGGCAACGAAACCCGCCGCGCCAGCGTGCTCGAGGTGCGGCCCGAGAACGGCTATGTCCGCACCTATGCCGCGGGCATCCGCAATCCGGTCGGGCTCGCTTACTATCCGGGCAGCGACCGACTGTGGGCGGTGGTCAACGAGCGCGACATGCTCGGCAGCGACGTGGTGCCCGACTATATGACCACCGTCGACGAAGGCGATTTCTTCGGCTGGCCCTGGTATTATTGGGGTGGCTTCGTCGATCCGCGCGTTCCGCCCGAGGAAGAGGATCGCCGCCAATATGTGAAGCGCCCGGACTATGCGCTCGGCGCCCACGTCGCGCCGCTCGGCTTCACCTTCACCAACGGGCTGGCGCTCGGCGAGCGCTGGGCGAACGGCGCGCTGATCGCACGGCACGGATCGTGGAACCGCGAGCCGGTGGCGGGCTATGACGTGATCTTCGTCAAGTTCGGCGCGAACGGCAAGCCGGTCGACGCGCTGCCCGTCCCCTTCCTCGACCAGTTCCTCGCCAAGGACAGCAAGACGACCCGCGGCCGCCCCGCCGACGTCAAGGTCGCGAAGGACGGCAGCGCGCTGGTCGCCGACGATACGGGGAATATGATCTGGCGGGTGGCGAAGGCGGGGTAACGCCAAGACACCTCGTCATTGCGAGCGTGAGGCTCGAGAACCGAATCGTCATCCCGGCGAAGGCCGGGATCTCGCCGTATCGACCTAACGCACCGGTGAGATCCCGGCCTTCGCCGGGATGACGAGATAAGCAGGAAAGTGTCTCAGTATAATCCGATCAGGGTCTTAGACCCGCATCGGCATCAGCACGTACAGCGCCGGGCTCTTCTCGCTCTCGCGGATCAGTGTTGGCGCATTCGCGTCGGCGAGGTGCAGTTCGACGCTGTCGCCGTCGACCTGGCCCAGGATGTCGCTGAGATATCGGGCATTGAAGCCGATCTCCATCGCGTCGCTGTCATAGCCCGCGGCGAGTTCTTCGGCCGCGGTACCGTTTTCGGGGCTGGTCACGCTCAGCGTGATGCGATCCTTGTCGAGGCCGACCTTGACCGCGCGGGTCTTTTCGCTGGCGATCGTCGACACGCGGTCGACGCCCTGGAACAGACTCTTTGGATCGACCTTGAGCAGCTTGTCGTTCGCGGTCGGGATAACGCGGCTGTAATCGGGGAAAGTGCCGTCGATCAGCTTCGAGGTCAGCACGGCATTGCCGAGCTGGAAGCGGATCTTCGACGCCGACAGGCTGATCTCGACATTGCCTTCGGCCTCGTCGAGCAGCTTGCGGATCTCGCCGACGCATTTGCGCGGGACGATGACGTCGGGCATGCCGGTGGCGCCGTCGGGGCGCGTCACCGTGTAGCGCGCGAGGCGGTGGCCGTCGGTTGCCGCCGCCTTCAGCACCGGTCCCGTCGCATCTTCGGCGACGTGGAAGAAGATGCCGTTCAGATAGTAGCGCGTTTCCTCGGTCGAGATGGCGAAGCGCGTCTTGTCGATGATCTGGATGAGTTCCGCGACCGGCAATTCGAAGCTGGTCGGCAGGTCGCCCTCGGCGATCACGGGGAAATCGTCACGCGGCAGCGTCGGCAGGTTGAAGTTCGAGCGGCCAGCCTTCACCTGCATCTTGCCCTCGGCGGCGGCGAGGCTGACTTCGGCGCCTTCGGGCAGCTTGCGCGCGATCTCGAACAAGGTGTGCGCCGACACGGTCGTCGTGCCGGGGGTTTCGACCTTCGCCGCGATCGTTTCGACGACCTGGAGATCGAGGTCGGTCGCCATCAATTTGAGCTGACCGGTCGCATCGGCTTCGATCAGGACGTTCGACAGGATGGGGATGGTATTGCGCCGTTCGACCACCGACTGGACGTGGCCGAGGCTCTTCAGAAGCACTGCGCGTTCGATCGTCGCTTTCATTCTAATCCGCCATCCTCAGTATCTTGCGGGAGAAGTCCCCGAAGGCCGTCATCGCGGGCGCGGCGGCGCCCCGATTCCCTGCCCCCGTAAAAATGTCCACCTTCCTTAACGAACGCATCGCGCCGCGCAAGCCATGCTTGCAAATCAGCCGCTTTCGCGCAATCGAGGCGCGATGCGCCGCGCGGCTTTCCTCCTGTTCCTGTCCTTGGCGCTGCCTCCCTTTGCCGTGGCCGCCGCGCCGGCCGCGCTCGGCATCTTCGACGGCTGGGGGGCGTTTCGCGATCCCGGCACCCCGCGCTGCTACGCCATCGCCGCGCCCGCCGCGACGATCGGCAAGCCGCAGACCAAGGCCTATGCCAGCATCGGCTATTGGCCGAAGTCGCGCATTCGCGGGCAATTCTACGTCCGCCTGTCGAAGGAACGCGGCACCGGGCGCGAGCTTCGCCTGACGGTCGGCAGCCGCCGCTTCATCCTGACCGGCAACGACGCGCATGGCTGGGCGAGCGACGCGCGGATGGACGCCGCGATCATCGCCGCGATGCGATCGGCACCGAGCATGAGCGTCGAAAGCGCGACCGCGACGGGCGGCGCGATCGCCGACACCTATCGCTTGCGCGGCGCCGCCACCGCGATCGATGCAGCGGCACTGGGGTGCGCCAGCTTTCGCTGAGGCCGTTCGGAAAAGCGACGGATTTCCGCGCAACTTCACTCGCAATTCATTCTCTTTCGCCGCCCGGGACTTGATCGAAGGGCGACGACAGCAAAAAAGCGGCTCGCGAGGAAAATGGCAGAAAACTGCGCAACTTCACTCTGAATCGCGCTGACGGCGAAAAAGGCCGATCACGACATTCCCAAGACATGGCTTCACCCGCGCATCATGGCCGACACCCAGGCCAGCACGAAAGACAGGAAGGAGAACAGCACCAGAATAGCCGCCAGGATGCGAGCCTTGCGGCCCTTGACTGGGCGCTTGAGCCCAAGGCGCAGTTCGCGTCGCCGCCAAGTAATCACGGCAAGCGTGAGAAGCGGAAGGTTGATGACCGCCCACATAAAAGGAATCTGGGCGCCCCATGACGTGGTGAAGAGAGAAAGAACCCCCAAGCCAATGAAGCCCGCCGGTATGGAAATATAACCGGCGGTCTTGATCCGAAGTTTCAGATCGTCCTCGGCCCATTCGGCCTCGAGCGCCTGCTGCTCGGTTTCTTCCGCCGGTCCCCAATCTTCTTCAGGCGTATAAAGCCATTCCTCGAAAGCGTTGTCGCCGAGTTGCTTGCGTGCCTTCAGCAGCCCATCGAATGGCGCAGCAGCATTGCCGGAATCCTGCGATCTTTCCAAATACCCCCTCCCGGCCAATCATCGCCAACCACGGCATGACCCCGTCTTCCGTTCCATTTGAACCACGCGCAAACATATTAGGAAAGCGGTATTTCGACAGGATCGAACCCACCTATTCCCGCGCCAGTCGGGTCAGCGCGCCCGCCAGGAAATCGAGGACGATGCGCACCCGCGGCACATGACGCAGCCGTTCGTGGGTGAGCAGCCACAGGCCCGTCGTATCGTCGGCCTTGGGCGGGATGCAGCGGATGAGGTCGGGTTCGTGGTCGGCGAGAAAGGCCGGCAGGATGGTGAGCCCCATTCCCGAGCGCACCCCGGCGAGCAGGCCCGCCGCCGAATCATATTGCATGACCACCGACTCCTCGAGCCGATATTGCCGGAGCCACGCGCGATAGGGTTCCCAGACCGAGCCGCCGCCGCCGATGAAGGGGTGGGTCGCCAGTTCCTCGCGGCTGTGCGGAATGCCGTGGCGGTCGGCATAGTCGCGGCTGCAATAGAGCGTCCAGCCATTGTCGGCGATGCGCCGCCCGACGAGGCCCGCGCCTGCCGGCTGCTTGCTGCTGCGGATCGCGATGTCGGCGGCGCCCGTCGCGAGATCGCGCGGATCGTCCGACGTGTCGAGGTGGATATGGATTTCGGGATGCGCCGCGCGCAGGTCGCGCAGGATCGGCGGCAGGACGGTGATCGCGAAAATCTCCATCACCGTGACGCTGACCGCACCGCCCGCGTCGCGCGAGCGGGCGCCCGCCGCCTCGTCGAAGCGATCGGCGGCGTCGCGGACCGCCAGCGCATTCGCCAACATCGCTTCACCCACCGGGGTCAACGCATAGCCCGCCTGACGGCGTTCGAAGAGGGTAAGCCCCATCGCCGCCTCTAGCGCCGCGATGCGGCGGGCGACCGTGGTCTGGCTGACGCGCAGCGCGCGCGCCGCCGCGAGCGTGCTGCCGCTCTCCGCGACGGCAAGGAAATAGCGAAGATCGTTCCAGTCGAACATGATGTCTTGTGCGCGATACGCGCGATGGCCGCATTCTGCAATTTTGCAGAATGGCCGCGCAACATCGTTGCTCCCGCCGTGGGGAGCCGGGGATTATCTCCCGTCCTGCCGGCTTCCTCCCCTCCTTATCAGCCGGTCGATGGAGACAAAGATGAGCAAGATTCTGATCCTCGCCGCTCTCGCTGCCGCGCCGTTGGCCCAGCCCGTTCTCGCCCAGCCCACTGGGCCGCGCACAGCGACGGTGGCGCATACCGACCTGGACCTGAGCACCGCAAAAGGCGTCAAGGCGCTCGACCGCCGCATCTGGCGCGCCGTCGTCGCGGTGTGCGGCACCGCACCCGACTATGACCTCGAAGGCAAGAATGACGTTCGCGCGTGCCGGCGCGACACGCGCATCCTCGCGGCGGCCGAGGCCGAGCAGGTGATCGCCGATGCGGCGCGGGGCCAGCCGATCCGCATCACGACCCGTGCCAGATAAATCGTCCGGCGGGTGCGTTATCCGCGCCCGTCGAATGCCGTCCGCGCCGCTTCCACCCGATCGAGATTGATTTCCGCCCATTGCCACACGCCGCAAAAGGCTTCTCCGAGGCTATGCCCCAGCGCCGTCAGACTATATTCGACCTTGGGAGGAACGACCGGGTGGACCTTGCGGTGGACCAGTCCGTCGCGTTCCATGGCGCGCAGCGTCTGGGTCAGCATCTTCTGGCTGATACCGGGAACAAGCTGCGCGAGGCGCGTGAAACGACAGGTGCCATGCTCCTCCAACTCTTCGAGTACAAGCAGCGTCCATTTGTCCGCGACTCGTCCGATCAGGTCGTTGACGAGCATTTCGACACGCGGGTCGACGGGCACCTCGGGGTCATAGACGCGTTTTTCCGGTTGCGGCATGGCAGGAAAATCCATTTCTCTCTTTCAGGTAAGTATAGCACCTTTCGGTGCCTTCTTTCCTTTGGAGAGTATAGGAATAAATAGACCTCCTCACCACCCCGAACGAGGAACTCTCCATGAAAACCACAGGCAACACCATTCTCCTCTCCGGCGGCGGCTCGGGCATCGGGCTCGCGCTCGCGCAGCGTTGGCACGACGCGGGCAATGTCGTGATCGTCACCGGCCGCAACGCAGCAAAGCTGGAAGCCGCGACCGCGGGTCGCGCGAATTTGCACGCCCGGGTGCTCGACATCACCGATCCGGCGGCGATCGCGGCCTTTGCAACCGAGATCGTGGCGGCCTTTCCGGCGCTCAACATCATCGTGAACAACGCGGGCGTGATGATGTACGAACGGGCGGACGCAAAGCGCGACCTGGCCGACGCGGAGGCGACGGTCGTCACCAACATCCTCGGCCCGATCCGGCTGATCGACGCGCTGGTCGATCACCTGACGGCGGCGGCGGACAGCGCGATCGTCAACGTCACGTCGGGGCTTGCCTTTGTGCCGCTGCCCAAGGCGCCGACCTATTCGGCGAGCAAGGCGGCGCTGCACAGCTATACGCAGGCACTGCGCGTCCAGTTGGAAGGCAAGGTCGAAGTGATCGAACTCGCGCCGCCCGCAGTCCGTACCGAACTGACGCCGGGGCAGTCGACGCGCGAGGCCTATATGCCGCTCGATGCTTTTGCCGACGAAGTGATGGGGCTGTTCGCGCAGACACCGACGCCGGCGGAAATATTGGTGCAGAACGTCCTGCTGCTGCGTAATGCCGAAGCCGATGGCGCGGTGGCGGAGCGACTGGCGTTTCTGAAGAACCTGTAACCCTGTCTTCAGATCGTCATTGCGAGCGGAGCGAAGCAATCCAGAGTCTCCTTGCTCCGCCCTGGATTGCTTCGTCGCTGCGCTCCTCGCAATGACGAGAGCGAGAATTGCGCTTTTTGCCCTTCCCGCCTATATGCGCGCGCATCATGCAGATTCCTGGCCATATCGACCCAGTCACCACGGGCACCGTTCCCCTGCGCGGGGGCAACCGCATCGACCTGGTCGGGCTGACCCGCGACGCGATCGGCGGCGTGCTGGTCGAGGCCGGGCTCGACGCCAAGGCGGCGAAGCTGCGCGCGAAACAGATCTGGCACTGGATCTATCATCGCGGCGTCACCGATTTCGAGGCGATGACCGATATCGCCAAGGCGATGCGCCCGTGGCTGACCGACCGCTTCATCATTGGCCGCCCCACCGTGCGCGAGGCGCAGGTGTCGAACGACGGGACGCGCAAATGGCTGCTCGCCGCCGCCGACGGCCAGGAATATGAGATGGTCTTCATCCCCGACGCCGATCGGGGAACGCTGTGCGTGTCGAGCCAGGTCGGATGCACGCTCAACTGCCGCTTCTGCCACACCGGGACGATGCGCCTCGTCCGCAATCTGGCGGCGGGCGAGATCGTCGGGCAGGTGCTGCTCGCGCGCGACGCGCTCGGCGAATGGCCCAAGGGGACGATGGCCGGCTTCGGCCCCGATCCCGAGGATGACGACGCCGACGAAGGCGGCAGCCATTACACCGCCGACGGCCGGATGCTCACCAACATCGTGATGATGGGGATGGGCGAGCCGCTCTATAATTTCGACGAGGTCAAGGGTGCGCTGAAGATCGTCATGGACGGCGACGGGCTGGCGCTGTCGAAACGGCGCATCACTTTGTCGACGAGCGGCGTCGTGCCGATGATGGCGCGCGCGGGCGAAGAGATCGGCGTCAACCTCGCGGTGTCGCTGCACGCGGTCAGCAAGGAGGTGCGCGACGAGATCGTGCCGCTCAACCGCAAATATGGCATCGAGGAATTGCTCGCGGCCTGCGCCGCCTATCCCGGCGCGAACAACGCGCGGCGCATCACCTTCGAATATGTGATGCTGAAGGACAAGAACGACAGCGACGACGACGCGCGCGAGCTCGTCCGGCTGATCAAGCACTATAATCTGCCCGCGAAGGTCAATCTGATCCCGTTCAATCCGTGGCCCGGCGCACCCTATGAATGTTCGTCGCCCGAGCGGGTGCGCGCGTTCAGCAGCCTGATCTTCAAGAGCGGGATTTCGGCGCCGGTCCGCACGCCGCGCGGGCGCGACATCATGGCCGCGTGCGGCCAGCTCAAGAGCGCGGCGACCAAGCCGACCCGCGCCGAACTCGACCGCATCGCCGAGGAAAAACAGGCGGCGCTGGGCTGAAACATCGGCCCGGGCAAGTCTCGGCCATCCCGGCGAAGGCCGGGATCTCGACCTCGCATCATGACGCATCGGCGAGATCCCGGCCTTCGCCGGGATGACGGATTGAGGCGTTCTCCCCCGCATACCTATGCTGTGTTGTAAAAATAACACAGGTAAGAAAATTGTCATATTCTGAACGATCCATTCATTGCAGCGACAGCCGCGAAGGCCATTTAGAGCCCCGGGCCGCGACCCAAAGGGCGTGGTCCGAAGGAATGAAAAGGAAAAGATTATGAAGAAGTTCGCAGTTGCTGCCGCTCTCCTCTCGGCTGCCGTCGCCACCACCCCTGCCTTTGCTGCCGATGGCGGCGAAGCCCGCGTCGAAGTGCGCGGCGGTTACATCACCGGCAGCGGTTTCGACGACGCCACCCTCGGCGTTGCGGGCGGCTATGATTTCGACCTCGGCTCGACCGCTTTCGGCGGCGCCGAAATCGCCGGCGACAAGGTCCTGATCGACGGCGCCAAGGTCCAGTTCTCGGCCGGTGGTCGTGCGGGCGCCAAGATCGGTGCCAACGGCAAGCTCTATGCCAACGCCGGTTACACCTTCGGCCAGATCGACGATCCCTATGTCGGTGCCGGCTACCAGCACAAGCTGGGCCAGAACCTGTACGGCAAGGTCGAGTATCGCCACCAGTTCCTCGGCAACAACGTCAACGACTTCGACACCTTCGCTGTCGGTCTCGGCTTCGCGTTCTGATCTTTCGGAACAGCGATATGACACGGAAAGGGGCGACCTGCGGGTCGCCCCTTTTCTTTTGTGGGAATGGCCGGAAGCGGCCGATCTTGCTCTTCGTCATCCCGGACTTGATCCGGGATCCATTCCCGCAGCGTTGAAAGAATGGATCCCGGATCAAGTCCGGGATGACGAAAGAAAAGGACGCAACTCGCATTCCAAGCTGCTCTCCCCTTCCCTTTCCCATCCACCCGCGCCACGGTGCGCGCATGACCGCCTTCGCCTATATCGCCGCTGCACTGGCAGAGATCGCCGGATGCTTCGCCTTCTGGGCGTGGCTGCGGATGGACAAGTCGGTCTGGTGGACCCTGCCGGGGCTGGCGTCGCTGGCGCTGTTCGCGTGGTTGCTGACGCTCGTCGATACCGATCATGCCGGGCGCGCCTATGCCGCTTATGGCGGGGTCTATATCGTCGCGGCGCTGTTGTGGCTGTGGGCGGTCGAGGGCGCGCGGCCCGACCGCTGGGATCTGATCGGCGCCGCGATCTGTCTCGGCGGCGCGGCGCTGATCCTGTTCGGTCCGCGCGGGGGCTGACGATCCCGCGCGGCGCCGAGTTTATTTGAGCGCGTCGAGCGAAGCGCCGAAATTGATGTGATAGGGCTGACCGCCGAGCACGAGCGCGGGAACCGATTGGACGCCCGCGGCCTCCGCTTCCGCGACGCGACCCGGATTTTCGCCGAGGTGAACGCTTTCGACGGTATAGCGCGCGGGATCGATCGCTTCGGCGACTGCCTGTTCGGCATCGACGCAAACGCCGCAACCGGCGTGATAGAAAATCGCTTTCTGGGTCATCGTTCTTCTCCTTCGATCGATCGCAATGGTAGCGAGTCGATACAAATCATATGCCATCCGCAATATGGGTTGAGCAAATGGTTTTTAGTCGATACCATTTGCTCATGACCGACCGGCTATCCGACCTGCTGACTCGTGCGGCGCGGCTGATCGCGGGGGATGGCTATTGGGCGGGATTGAAGCCCGCCCAATGGCAGGCCCTGCGCTATCTTGCCGTCGCCAATCGCTTTTCCCGCACCCCCGGTGCGCTGACCGCGTGGCTGGGCCAGACGAAGGGGACGGTGTCGCAGACGGTCGCCGCGCTCGAACGCAAGGGACTGGTCATGCGGTCGGAGGATCGGGACGATCGCCGTCTCGTCCGGCTGGCGCTGACCCCGGCGGGACGAGCGCTGCTGGCCGAGGCCCCCGAAACGGTCGCCGATGCGATGACTGCCGGCCTGACCGGCGACGAGCGCGCCGCGCTCGCACCGCTGCTGGCACGCATGCTGACCGAACATCTGACGCGGCGCGGCTACCGTCCGTTCGGCCTGTGCGCCGAGTGCCGCCATTTCATCCGCAATGCTGCGGACGGTGCGCCCCATCGCTGCGGTCTGCTGGCACTGCCGCTGTCGGCCGAGGATGCCGGCGCGATCTGTGTCGAGCAGGAGGCGGCATGAGCATAAAGATCGACGCGGTACTGACCGGCAAGGCGCGCGCCTTTCGCGGCGACGAGGCGAGCGCGATCGGCAAGACGCCGTTCGAGGGCGCACGCGCCGTCCGCCGCCTCGGCATCGACGGCGACGAGCAGGCCGACCTGACGGTGCACGGCGGGGTCGACAAGGCGATCCATCATTATCCGCGCGACCATTATCGCTGGTGGGCGGAGGCGCTGGGCGGCCACGCCCTGCTGACGGCACCGGGCGCGTTCGGCGAGAATATCTCGACCGAAGGGCTGGTCGAAAGCGATCTTTGCATCGGCGACCGCTTCCGCCTCGGCACGGCGCTGGTCGAAGTCAGCCAGGGGCGCCAGCCGTGCTGGAAGCTGGGACACCGCTTCGGCATCGCCAGCGTCCCCGCGACGGTGGTGACGAGCGGGCGCAGCGGCTGGTATTATCGCGTGATCGAGGACGGCGCGGTCGCGGCGGGCGATACGCTCGACCTGATCGAACGGCCGCTGCCCGAATGGAGCGTCGAGCGGGTGTTCCGGCTACTGATCGGCGGCGCGGGCAAGCGCGAGCCGGGCGCATTGCGCGAGTTGGCTGCGATGGAAGCGCTGGCAACGACGTGGCGGGCGCGGGCGACGAAATTGCTGCCATAGAGCAGTATCTTTTTGACTGAATCGTCATCCCGGCGAAGGCCGGGATCTCGCCCTCGCTTCCTGACGCACCGGCGAGATCCCGGCCTTCGCCGGGATGACGAGATAAAGAAGGTATGGTTTCAGTCTAACCCCATCACATTCTACCCCTCCTCCCTTCGCTAATGGGCGTTCGGCAACGCATCCTCCACCAGCGGCGCAAGCCCCGCAGCCACGATCTTTACCCCTTCGGCATTGGGGTGGATGTGGTCGCCGAGCATCAGTTCGGGCTTCCCAACCACATTGTCGAGGATGAAGGGATAGAGGCTGGTGTCATATTTGGTCGCGAGTTCGGGATAGATGGGGTTGAATGTCTTCGCATAGTCCGGCCCCATGTTCGGCGCCGCGACCATGCCGGTGAGCACCACCGGGATGCGGCGCTTCTTGAGCTCGGCGAGCATCGCGTCGAGATTGGCGCGCGTCTGCGCGGCGTCGATCCCGCGCAACATGTCATTGCCGCCGAGCCCGAGCAGAACGAGCGCGGGCTTCGTCTTCGCATTGTCGAGCACATAGGCCAGCCGCTGGCGCCCCGCTGCGCTGGTGTCGCCCGAAACCCCGGCATTCTGGACCCGCGCGACGATGCCGTCGGCGGCGAGCGCCGCCTGCAATTGCGGTGCGAGCCCTTCC
The DNA here is from genome assembly GCF_024628865.1 of Sphingopyxis sp. DBS4. Lineage (NCBI taxonomy): Bacteria > Pseudomonadati > Pseudomonadota > Alphaproteobacteria > Sphingomonadales > Sphingopyxidaceae > Sphingopyxis > Sphingopyxis sp. DBS4. The sequence goes on along the minus strand of NZ_CP102384.1, from coordinate 953,443 downwards.
TTCGGGCCAAGCTGATAGCCGGCATAGAGGCTGTCGCCGAAGGCGATGATCAACGGCGCGTTCGCCGGCATCGCCGCCGCTTTTGCCTCACCAGTCTTGTCCTTGGTCGACGCGGCGGGGGCGTCGGCCGAACCGCAGGCGGCGAGCGGTTGGCAAAGCGCGATTACGCAACCATATATCAAGGCAGAACGCCATCCGGCCGTTTTCATTTCCAAAGGGCTCCTTCTTGACCGACGCCTCACGAGCTTCGCCGGACTTGGCGCCTGATCCCGTGATCGCCGCCCATAATGTGACGCTGACGCTGGGGAGCGACAAGGCCCCGGTCGAAATATTGCGCGGGGTCGATCTGGAGGTCGAAGCCGGAACTTCGGTCGCGCTGCTCGGGCCGTCGGGGTCGGGGAAAAGCTCGCTGATGGCGGTGCTTGCCGGGCTCGAGCGCGCGGGCGGCGGGACGATCCGCGTCGCAGGGCTCGATTTCGGCGCGATGGACGAGGATGCGCTGGCGCGCGCGCGGCGCGGGCGGATCGGCATCGTGCTGCAGGCCTTTCACCTGCTGCCGACGATGACCGCGCTCGAAAACGTCGCGGTGCCGCTCGAACTGGCGGGGATCGCCGATCCGTTCGGCAAGGCGCGCGCCGAACTCGAAGCGGTGGGGCTCGGCCATCGCCTGACCCATTATCCCGCGCAGCTTTCGGGCGGCGAGCAGCAGCGCGTCGCGATCGCCCGCGCGATGGCGAGCGCGCCCGCGATCATCTTCGCCGACGAGCCGACGGGCAATCTCGACACCGCGACGGGGCAATCGATCATCGAGCTGATCTTCGCCCGCCGCGCTGCGCTGGGCGCGACCTTGCTGATCATCACCCACGATCCCGAACTGGCCGAGCATTGCGACCGCGTGGTCGTGATGCACGACGGGCGGATCGAGGAACGCGCGTGAGCGGCGTCGAACGATCCTCCCCCATCGGGGGAGGGGGACCACCCGAAGGGTGGTGGAGGGGCGCAGGCAGATCGATGCACGGTCGAAAGAAGGCGCAGAGAGGCACCTGCCCCTCCACCATGCTTCGCATGGTCCCCCTCCCCGTGCCGGGGAGGATCTGATGCTTCCCTTCGCCACCCTCTGGCGGATTGCGCGGCGCGACCTCGCGGCGCGGATTCGCGGGCTTCGGTTGCTCGCAGTCTGCCTGTTCCTCGGCGTCGCGACGCTCGCCGCGATCGGCAGCCTGACGAGCGGCATCACTTCCGAACTCGAAGCGCGCGGGCAGACGATCCTCGGCGGCGATATCGAGTTCAGCCTGCCGCAGCGCGAAGCCACGGGCGAAGAGATGGCGGGGTTCCGCAGCATCGGCACGCCGTCCTCGACGGTGCGGCTGCGCGCGATGGCGAACGCGCCGGGCGGCGATGCGCTGCTGTCGGAATTGAAGGCGGTCGACGGCGCCTATCCGCTATATGGCACGATGCGGCTGGAGAGCGGTGCGCGGCGCGGCGCACCGCCGTCGGGCGCGATCTGGATCGGCAAGGACCTCGCCTCGCGGCTCGACCTGAAAGTCGGCGGGCCGTTGAAGTTCGGCGAAAGGACCTTCCGGATCGACGGCATCATCGCCGAGGAGCCCGACCGGCTGGGCGAGGGTTTCGCGCTCGGCCCGGTCGCGATCATCGGCTTGGCCGACCTGGCCGCGACGCAGCTTATCCAGCCGGGCAGCCTCTACGAAAGCAAATATCGCGTCCGCCTGCCCGCGGGCGCCGATCCCGCGGCGACCGGGAAACGGCTGACCGCAGAGTTTCCCGAAGCGGGCTGGAAGGTCACGGATCGCAGCAACGGCGCGCCGGGAACACGGCGTTTCATCGAGCGGATGGGGCAATTTCTGGCCCTCGTCGGCCTCGCCGCGCTGGTGATCGCGGGGATCGGCGTCGGCAACGGCGTCGCGAGCTATCTCGCCGGCAAGCGGCCGGGGCTGGCGACGCTCAAGATTCTCGGCGCCGACAGCGCGGCGATCCTGCGCATCTATGGCCTGCAGATCCTCGCCGTCGCCGCGGCGGCGATCGGCGCGGGGCTGGTGGTCGGTGCGCTCGCGCCGAGCCTCATCGGCTGGATCGCGGGCGACGTGCTGCCGGTGCGGCCGGGCTTCGCGCTCTATCCGCTGCCGCTCGCGGTGAGCGCCGCCTATGGCCTGCTGATCGCCATCGCCTTCGCGCTGCCGCCGCTCGCGGCGACGCGGCATGTGCCGGCGGCGGGACTCTATCGCGCGACGGTCGACGGCACGGCGCGGATCGACCGGCAGACGGTCATCGCGGTCGGCGCAGCGCTGGCCGCCATCGTCGCGCTGGCGGTCGGCACCGCGCGCGATCCGCTGTTCGCGCTGTCGTTCATCGGCGCGGCGGCGGCACTGTTGCTGATCCTCGTCGGGCTCGGCTGGCTGGTGCGGCGCACCGCGAGCCGCCTCCCGCGGCCGAAGCGACCGCTGCTGCGCCTCGCGCTCGCCAATCTGCACCGGCCGGGCGCGGCGACCGGCGCGCTCGTCGTCGCCCTCGGGCTGGGCCTCACCCTCTTCGTCACCCTCGCCGCGATCCAGACGAGCATCACCGCCGAGATCGCGCGCACCGTGCCGCAGCGCGCGCCAAGCTTCTTCGTCCTCGACATCCCGCGCGACCGCACGGGTGACTTTCGTTCGCTGGTGACCGATGCCGCGCCCGATGCCGCGATCAACATGATTCCGGCGCTGCGCGGCAGCATCACCGAATTTCATGGGCAACGCGTCGACGAGCTGGCCGAACTGCCCGAAGGCGCCTGGGTGCTGCGCGGCGATCGCGGGCTGACCTACAGCCCTACCTTGCCGAGCGGCAGCACGCTGGTTGGCGGCGCATGGTGGCCGGCCGATTACAAGGGGCCGCCGCTGGTCAGCGTCGAGCAGGAGGTCGCAGCATCGCTGGGGCTGAAGCTCGGCGATACGCTGTCGGTCAATGTGCTCGGCGTCGAGGTGCAGGCCAAGGTCGCGTCGCTGCGTACCGTCGAGTGGGACAATTTCGGGCTCAACTATGTCCTCGTCTTCTCGCCCGGCGCCTTCGACGCGGCGCCGCACAATATGGTCGCGACCGTCGCGGTGCCGCCGAAGGCCGAGGCCGGGCTCGCGCGCAGCATCCCGCGCGCCTTCCCTTCGGCCTCGCTGATCGAGGTGCGCGACGTCGTGTCGCAGGTCACGACCCTGCTCACCCAGATGAGCCAAGCGATCGCCGCGGCGGCGAGCATCGCGATCCTCGCCGGCATCGCGGTGCTGATCGGCGCGATCGCGGCGAGCCGCGAGCGGCGCGTCTACGACAGCGTCATCCTGAAACTGCTCGGCGCCACGCGCGGGCAGATATTGGGGGCGCAGGGGCTGGAATATGCGGTGCTTGCGGGGATATTGGCGCTGCTTGCGCTGGGGCTCGGCCTTGCCGGCGCCTGGTATGTCGTGACGCAGCTTTTCGATTTCCGCTTCGCGCCCGATCCGGCGATCGTCGGCGCAACGCTGCTCGGCGGCGCGGGCCTGTCCTTCCTGATCGGGATCGCGGGAAGCTGGCCGCTGCTCTCGGCCAAGCCCGCGCAGGCGCTGCGGAGCCTTTAGGACAGCAACCGCACCACCGCCGAGATTGCGGCAACGCCCAGTACGACCGCGACCATCGCCTGCCACACATGCGGCGGCACGCGGCCGAACTGGCGACCGCCGACACGGTTGCCGAGCCACATGGGCACGAAAAGCAGCAGCGCGAGCAGGAACAGGCGCTGCGTCGCGATCCCGACCCATAGCGCCGCCGCGGTGCCGGCAATCGCGGTGAGGAAGAAGATCAGCAGCATCGACGCGCGCGCGGTCTTGGGCTCGAGGCGGCGGCGCAGATAGAAGGGCACGACCGGCGGCCCCGGCATCGCGGCGAAGCCGGTGAGGATGCCCGAGGCGACCCCGGTACCGATCACCGCGGCGCGGCCCGGCCTGTGCCCCTCGGGCTGTTTGGGGAGCAGCACGGCGACGAACGCCCCCACCGCGACCACCGTGATCAGCAGCCGCGCGACATCGGGCCGCGTTACGCCCAGCACCGCCATGCCGATGGGGGTCGTCACCATCGCGATCAGCCCGATCGGCAGCGCCGTGGCGCGGTCGGCATCGGCATGGATCAGCCCCAGCCCGACCGGCCCGATCAGCAGTTGCAGCAAGATGCCGAGCACCACCGCCTGTGCCGGCGGAATGATCAGCCCGAGCAGCGGCACGAGGATGATCGCCATGCCGAACCCGGTCAGCCCGCGCACAAAGGCCGCACCGAACGTCATCACCGCCGCACCGATGAGCGTCAGCGGCGCGAAGCCGAGGATCGGGTGCAGGCCGGTCAAGCCGTGCGCAGATCCGGCGGCGTCGCTTCGCCCTTCAGCATCGCGATCGCCTCGGCGAGCGGCAGGATGCGCTGGCCGTCCTGGCCGAGGGTGCGGATCGCGACCGTGCCTTCGTCAGCCTCGCGCTTACCTACGACGAGCAGGTACGGAACCTTCTGCAGGCTGTGCTCGCGCACCTTGTAGTTGATCTTTTCGTTGCGCAGGTCGGCCTCGACGCGGACGCCGGCGGCGGTGAGCTGCTCGACGGCGTCCTTCGCATAATCGTCGGCATCGCTGACGATCGTCGCGACCACCGCCTGCACCGGCGCGAGCCAGGTCGGGAACCGGCCGGCGAAATGCTCAATCAATATGCCGATGAAGCGCTCGTAGGTGCCGAGGATGGCGCGGTGGAGCATCACCGGGCGGTGGCGTTCGCCATCCTCGCCCACATAGGAGGCGTCGAGGCGTTCGGGCATCACGCGGTCGGACTGGATCGTCCCGCATTGCCACGTCCGGCCGATCGCGTCGGTCAGGTGGAATTCGAGCTTGGGGGCATAGAAGGCGCCCTCGCCCGGCAGCTCCTCCCAGCCATAATCGTCGTTCGCCATACCCGCGCGTTCGACGGCTTCGCGGAGTTCAGCCTCGGCCTTGTCCCACATCTCTTCGGTGCCGAAGCGCATATCGGGACGCAATGCGAGCTTTACGGCATATTTTTCGAACCCGAGCTGCTTGTAGACGCGGTCGAGCAGCGCGCAGAAATCGCGCACTTCCTCGACGATCTGGTCCTCGCGGCAGAAGATATGGCCGTCGTCCTGCGTGAACTGGCGCACGCGCATGATGCCGTGCAGCGCGCCGTGCGGCTCGTTGCGGTGGCAGCAGCCCATTTCGGCCATGCGCAAAGGCAGGTCGCGATAGCTCTTGATCCCCTGACGGAAGATCAGGACATGCGCGGGGCAGTTCATCGGCTTGAGCGCCATCCACTCGGCGTCGTTCGAGACGATCGGCCCCTCATCCTCGGTGTTCGGGATTTCGTCGGGGATGACGAACATATTCTCGCGATATTTGCCCCAGTGGCCCGACTGCTCCCACTGGCGCGCGTCCATGACCTGCGGGGTCTTGACCTCCTGATAGTCGGCGCCGTCGATCGCGCGGCGCATATAGGCCTCAAGCTCGCGATAGATGCGATAGCCCTTGGGGTGCCAGAAGACGCTGCCGTGCGCCTCTTCCTGGAGGTGGAACAGGTCCATCTCGCGCCCGATCTTGCGATGGTCGCGCTTCGCGGCCTCTTCAAGGCGCACGAGATGTTCGGCGAGCTGCTTTTTGTTGAGCCAGCCGGTGCCGTAGATGCGCGAAAGCTGCGCATTCTTCTGATCGCCGCGCCAATAGGCGCCCGACACGCGCGTCAGCTTGAACGCGGCGGGATCGAGCTTGCCGGTCGAGGCCAAGTGCGGCCCGCGGCACATGTCCATCCAGCCTTCGCCGCTGCGGTAGACGGTCAGTTCCTCGCCCTCGGGCAGTTCGGCGGCCCATTCGGCCTTGAACGTCTCGCCCTCGGCGCGCCATTTGGCGATGAGCTTGTCGCGCTCCCACACTTCGCGCGTGAGGGGAAGGTCGGCGGCGATGATGCGGCGCATCTCCTCCTCGATCAGCGGCAGTTCGTCGTCGCGGAACGCGCCATGCTCGGCGGTCGGGGCGAAGTCGTAATAGAAGCCGTCGTTCGTCGAGGGGCCGAAAGTGATCTGCGTGCCCGGAAACAGGCTCTGCACCGCTTCCGCCAGCACATGCGCATAATCGTGGCGCACGAGTTCGAGCGCGTCGGCCTCGTCGCGGCTCGTCACCAGCGCGAGGTTGGTATCTTCCTCCAGCGGACGCATGATGTCGCGCAGTTCGCCGTCGATCTTCGCGGCGAGCGCGGCCTTGGCGAGACCGGGGCCTATGTCCGCAGCGATCTGCGCCGGGGTGGTTCCGCGCGCGACTTCACGGGCAGAGCCATCGGGAAGGGTGACGCGGATCATCTGGGACATCGGGAAAAGGAGCCTTTCTGGGCAGGATTGCCGCGCTCCTTTGCCAGCGCGCGAAAGCAGCGGCAAGGGCCGTTTTCATGCCCAGGGGTTGCAATGATACATTGTATCATTATGTGCGGTGCCATCCGCCCGCCGAAAGCCCTGTTCCGAAAGCCCCACCATGTGCCTCCCCGCCCGCCCTTCGCTGCGCTCGCGCGCCGCCGACCTGCTCGGCGTCGGCCTGTCGCTCGCCTGCCTGATCCATTGCCTCGCGCTGCCGCTGCTGCTGCTCGCGGCGCCGGCGCTCAGCGCCTGGCTGGCGCTGCCCGAGGCGTTTCACGCGATCGTCCTGCTGCTCGCGGCGCCGGCGGCGGCGCTCGCGCTGTCGGACGGGTGGCGGCGGCATCGGCATCCTTATCCCGTCGCGGCGGCGCTGACGGGTATCGCGCTGCTCGCCGCCGGGCTCGCCGCGCATGAAGGCTGGATCGCGGGGCTCGATCCCGAAACCGGCGACCGCCTGCTCACCTCGCTCGGCGCGCTCGGTCTGGCGAGCGCCCACATCGCCAATTGGCGGCTCCGCCACGGCAAGACTCCGCCCGGCATCTGAACGCGCGGGGTTGGCTTACTTGTCATTGTGTAAATGACGCTTGACAATCACAAATCATGATGTCAATGTCCCTTTACTGATTAACAAGGGAGCTTGACCAATGCCGAAAACCCTCCGCATCCTCGCCCTGCCCGCCGCGATCGCGGCCCTTGCAGGGGCGGCCGGGCTGGTGTCGCCCGGCCTGACCAGCACGCTGATCGTCGCGCTGCCCGCCTTCACCGCGGCGCTGCTGATCGCCAAGCGGCACGAAGCCGCGCTGGCGAAAGGCTGAAGCGATGGCGATGAATCCCGCGCAGCGGCGCTATATCGGCCGCATGATCCCGGTCAGCATCGCTTATGTGGCCGCGATCTTCCTTGCCAGCAGCCTCGTTCCGAACGGGTCGCCCGCGACCCCGTTGACCGTCGCCATCGCGCTGGTCCCCGGCCTTGCGGTCGTCGGCTTCATCTGGGCGATGGGCAGCTATTTGTTCGAGCTCAAGGACGAATATGTGCGGCTGCTCGAAGTGCGCAAGGCGCTGATCGCGACCGCCCTGACCCTGGGCGTCAGCGCGACCTGGGGGATATTGGAGATCTACACCAATGTGCCGCGCCTCGCGATCTTCTGGGTCTTTCCGATCTGGTGCGTCGGCCTTGCCATCGGCGGGCTGGTCAACCGGCTGACGCTCGGGGCCGGCGGAGGGTGTCCATGAGGAACCGCCTCAAGGTGCTGCGCGCCGAGCGCGACTGGAGCCAGGGGGATCTGGCCGAGCGGCTCGAAGTGTCGCGCCAGTCGGTCAACGCGATCGAGACGGGGAAATATGACCCCTCGCTCCCCCTCGCCTTTCGCATCGCCGACCTGTTCGGCCTCCCCATCGAAGAGATTTTCCTGAAGGATTGATGATGAAAAAACTCGCTATCGCCGCTTTGTTCACTCTGCTGGTCGCGAACCTTGCCGGTCACGCCAACGCCGCGGAAGCCCCGACCGAGGGCGCCTGTTCGGCCGACATCACGCTCGGCAAGAGCGTGACGATCCTGAACGAGGGTCAGGGCCCCGACGTCATCCTGATCCCCGGCCTGTCGACCCCGCGCGCGGTGTGGGACCCGACCGCCGAGCGGCTGAAATCGAAATACCGGCTCCACATCGTCCAGATCCGCGGTTTCGGCGACGATGCCGGTCCGAACGCCGAGGGACCCGTGCTGCCGCGCGTCGTCGAGGATGTCCACGGCTTCATCGCCGACTGCATCGCCGGACAGGACCGTCCCGCCCCGGCGATCATCGGCCATTCGCTCGGCGGCCTGACCGCGATGATGATCGCGGCGCGCACCCCGGACGACGTCGGCAAGCTGATGGTCGTCGACAGCCTGCCCTTCTTCGGGATGCTGTTCGGCCCGACCGCGACCGTCGCCACCGTCGAACCGCAGGCGGCCGCGATGCAGAAGATGCTCGCCGCGAAGAGCAATGCGGAGGCCGACGACCAGACGCTGCAGATCATGTCGGCGACCGATACCGGGCGCGCCCAGGTCAAGGCGTGGACGGCCACCGCCGACGCCCGGGTGGCGGCACAGCTCATATACGACGACATGACCACCGACCTGCGCCCCGAACTCGGCGCGATCCGCGCGCCGCTGACGATGCTCTATCCCCTCGACGTGAGCGCGATGCCGGCCGCGATGGTCGACGGCCTCTACAAGGGCGCCTTCGCCACCGCAAAGACCGCGACGCTGAAGCGGATCGACGGCAGCCGCCATTTCATCATGCTCGACCAGCCCGCCGCTTTTGCCGCCGCGGTCGACGCCTTCCTCGCGAATTGACGGCTTCCCGGCGCGCCGCCCTTGCGGGAGAAAGCCTCTCCCGCTAGGGCGGCGGCAGCCGGAAAGGAGCCACCCCAGATGTTCAAGCGCCTGTTCGTCGATCACCCGAAGAGCGTCGATGAAAATTATGTCGAGCATTTCGGCGTCGCATCGAAATTCGGGGTGACGATGATCTTCGGCGGCCTCTGCGCACTGGTGCACGCGGTCGTCCCCGGCTGGTGCATCACCACCGGCAGCGACACGATCCGCCGCCTGAACCGGATCATGGTCGAACAGCGCGCCGCCAAGGGGCTCGCGACGATCCAGATGAACACGGTCGACTGGGTCATCTGACGCCGGTGGAAACACCCCCCCATTATCTCGACCGGTCCGATCGCCCGCGCCTTGCCTATCGCCATGTCGCGGGCCGGGGGCCGACGATCGTCTTTCTGCCCGGCTATATGTCCGACATGGCGGGCGGCAAGGCGACCGCCCTGTTCGATTGGGCCGCATCCGAAGGCCGCGCCTGCCTGCTGCTCGATTATGCCGGCTGCGGATTGTCGGACGGGCTGTTCGCCGACCAGACCCTGCTCGACTGGCGCAGCGATGTGCTCGACCTGATCGATGCGAAGACCGACGGACCGGTGCTGATCGTCGGATCGTCGATGGGCGGCTGGCTGATGCTGCTCGCGGCGCTCGCGCTGGTCCGGCGCGACGGGCCGAGGCGGATCGCGGGGCTCGTGGGCATTGCGGCGGCGCCCGACTTCACCGACTGGGGCTTCTCACCCGAGGAGAAGGCGATCATCCTCGCCGAAGGGGCGCTGGTCGAGGAGACGCCCTACAGCGACCAGCCCTATGTCACCACGCGCGGCTTTTTCCAGTCGGGCGAGGCGAACCGGCTGCTCGATGCCGACATCCCGCTCGCCTGTCCGGTGCGGCTGCTGCACGGGCAGGAGGATGGCGACGTTCCGCCCGAGATCAGCCTTCGCCTCGCCGCGGCGCTCGCCAGCGAGGATGTGCAGGTGACGCTGGTCAAGGGCGGCGATCACCGCCTGTCGCGCGACGGCGACATCGCGCTTTTGATCGATACCGTCGCGCATTTGGCGGCCGCAAATTAAACTTTGATTGAAAAAAATCCGTTCCCCCGCGAAGGCGGGGGTCCATCTCCGGTGGGCGCAAGCTCGAACCGTCCGGAGATGGGTCCCCGCCTTCGCGGGGACACAAAGCGTTTCAAAGGATCATCATGGCTCGCAGCGACTTCAAATTCCACGTCACCAAGCGCGTCCGTTATGCCGAGATCGACGCGCAGCGCGTCGTGTTCAACAGCCGCTACCTCGAATATTTCGACATCGGCATCACCGAATATTGGCGCGCGGTGGGCGTCTATGACCGCTGGCCCGACCACAGCAGCCCCGAGTTCCACGTCGCGCACGCCGAAGTCGATTACAAGGTGCCGATCCTTCTCGACGAGGAGATCGACATCTGCGTGCGCTGCTCGCGCGTCGGCCGCAGTTCGATGACCTTCCTGTTCGAGCTCCACGGCAAGGGCGCGGACGACCTGCGCGCTACGGGCGTCGAGGTCAGCGTCCACGTCGCCGAAGCGCGCGGTGCGCCGACGCCTGCGCCGGATGATTTCATCGCATTGTTCGAAGCATTTGAAGGACGGGCTCTTCGCGCCTAACATGGGCGCATGACCCAATATCTTCACACGATGATCCGCGTGTCGGATCCCGACGCCACGATCGATTTCTTCAAGCTGATCGGGCTCGAGGAAGTGCGCCGTTTCGACAGCGAGGCGGGCCGCTTCACGCTGATCTTCCTCGCGCCGCCGGGACAGGCGGGCGTCGCCGAGGTCGAGTTGACCTATAACTGGCCGCCCGAGGACGGCAGCGCGCCCGAAGCCTATACGGGTGGGCGCAATTTCGGCCATCTCGCCTATCGCGTCGACGATATCTATGCGACTTGCCAGCGGCTGATGGACGCCGGGGTGACGATCAACCGCCCGCCGCGCGACGGGCATATGGCGTTCGTGCGCTCGCCTGACGGCATTTCGGTAGAACTATTGCAGGACGGCCATCTGCCGCCGCAGGAACCCTGGGCCTCGATGCCCAACACCGGCGTCTGGTAAATCGGCCAAGGCTGACCGCCCGGCGCTCCGTCTGGGAGGCATGAGGCCGGAAGAAAGGAGATATTCGTGAGCCCGCTCGACATCGTCCGCATTCCGGTCCTCAATGACAATTATGTCTGGCTGGTCCACGATTCCGACAGCCAGGCGACGATGGTCATCGATCCCGCCGTCGCCGAGCCCGTGCTCGAAGCGGCGGCGGCGCGCGGCTGGACGATCACCGACATCTGGAACACCCATTGGCACCCCGATCACACCGGCGGCAACGCAGCGATCAAGGAAGCGACAGGCTGCACGATCACAGGCCCGGCGGCGGAATATGAACGCATCCCGACGCTCGATGTGCGGGTGACGGGCGGCGACCGCGTCCGGCTGGGCGCGCATGTCGCCGAGGTCTGGGACGTGCCCGCGCATACCGCCGGGCACATCGCCTATCATTTCGCGACCGACGACGCGATCTTCGTCGGCGACACCATCTTCGCGATGGGCTGCGGCCGGTTGTTCGAGGGCACCGCCGAACAGATGTTCGCGAACATGCGGCGCTTCGACGCGCTGGGCGATGCGACGCGCGTCTATTGCGCGCACGAATATACGCTGTCGAACGCGCGCTTCGCGGTCACCGTCGACCCCGGCAACGCCGCGCTCGCCGAACGGCTGGCGGCGGTCGAGGCCGCGCGCGCGGCGGGCGAGCCGACGGTACCGACCAGCATCGGCGCCGAGCGCGCGACGAACCCCTTCCTCCGCGCCGCCACGGCGGCCGAACTGGGTCGTATCCGCGCGCTGAAAGACGCCGCCTGATGCCGCGACTTCACCATCCGTTCATTTCGAAACTGTCAGCATCACCGATGCTGCAAGGAGCCTGACGATGACCCTGACGATAACGGGCACCGCGTTGATCCGCGCCGCGGCACTGACGCTGCTGGCCGCGCCAATGATGGCAAGCTGCGCCCCCGGCGGCGCCACCGAAGCCGGCGCCGCAGCGCTCAGCCCCAAGCAGGCCGAACAGCTCGACAAACAGCTCGCGGGCAAGGTGCCAGGCGAGCCGGTCCAGTGCCTGCCCAGTTATCGCACGACCGAGACGATCCGCATCTCGGACAATATCCTGCTCTATCGTGCGGGCGGCAAGCTCGTCTACCGCAACGATCTCAAGGGAAGTTGCCCGGGCCTCGCGCGCGACAGCGACATCATGGTCGTGCGTCAGTTCGGCTCATCGACCTGTGAAGGCGATTTCTTCCATCTGGTCGACCGCAGCAGCGGCATTCGCGGCCCGACCTGCGTCTTCGGTCCATTCGTCCCCTATCGCAAACCGGCGGGGGACGCTGGCTGAGTCACTGGCTCAGTCCGCAGGCGGGGCTCCGGTTTGCACCGAGCTCTTTCGGGTCGCATCCCCGCCTGCAACCTCAGCGCTCGCATCGAACTAGCGTCCGCTACGTACCTGCCGGGTCGCTAGCGTCCGCGCCTGCTCGACATACCAGTCGTCGGCGCTGGTTCGGCCATCGACCTTTGCGCGCTGCGCATATTCGGGTGCGAGATTCCGGACCCCGGAACCGACGGCCAATCCGACCGACCGCGCCCATTCGACCGTTTCCGCCCGACCGTGGGCGTTGCTGCGACGTGCGATCTCCGGCTCGATGATCGCAAAGGTCGCATCCTCGGCACGCTTACGCGTCGCCGCGGGAATGCCGCCGATCACCGCTTCGCCGATCGCCGCGCCGCGACTGCCGCTCACATAGCGGGCGGCGATCGCACGCGCGCTTTCGACATACCATTTATCGGCGCCGACACCTCGGCGCCGGTATTCGGCGTTCAGCGCGCCGACCTGCCGGCCGGTATCGCCCGCCGCCTTGTTGAGCCATTGACCGGCATTGGCATTGCCATAGGCCTGCAGCCGGCGCCGATATTCGGCATTGAGGACGGCCATCACCGCATTTTCGGCCTGGTTGGCGACCGCCGACGCGATGCCGGTCGGACGCGGCCGCATCGCTCTGCCCTCGCAACCGCTGAAGCGCCGGTTGGCATCGTAGCAGACGCCGTTACGCGCATCGCTGCTGCGTGTCTGGTCGATCTGGTCCTGATTGATATTGTACCAGACGTTGGTCGTCAGCGTCGCCTGAAACATCTGCTGCGCGCACTCGACGCATTGCGCCTGGACGGGCGCTGCCCAGAGACTGCCGAGCAGGCACAGGATCGAGACAGAATAACGCATTGGAGGCCACCTCTCGTATCAGCTTGTCCGTCATCCGGACATGGCCCCCTCTTCCTTACGCCCCTGTGAACGCGAAGAGTCAAGCCACTGATCTTGCGCGGCAATCGCTTCTGCTTACCCGTCAGCCGCCGTACAGCGCCGCGATCTTGTCCTCATAGACCTGCCGCAGGATATGCCGCCGGATCTTCATCGAGGGCGTCATCTGCTCATTCTCGATCGTGAAGGGTTCGTCGGCGAAGTCGAACTTGCGCACCTTTTCGATAACCGAAAGCTGCTCGTTGACACGGTCGACCGCGGCGCGGACGGCGGCACGGAATTTCTCATGCTCGCGGAGCCGTTCGAGCTCTTTCGGCAACCCCTCCGCCTCGGCCCATTCGGCCATCCATTCCGGGTCGGGAACGAGAATGCCGACAAGATGCGGACGCTTGTCGCCATAGACCATCGCCTGGAGGATTTCGGGCTGCAGCGTCAGCATCCCCTCGACGCGCTGCGGCGAGACATTGTCGCCCTTGTCATTGACGATCAGATCTTTCTTGCGGTCGGTGATGACGATCCGGCCCTTGGCGTCGATATGGCCGATGTCGCCGGTGTGGAGCCACGGCCCCTTGTCGGGCTCCGCCGGGTCGACGACGAGCACGCGCTCGGTCTCCGGCTGGTTGCGCCAATAGCCCTTCATCACCAGTTCGCCGCGGACGAGGATTTCGCCGTCGTCGGCGATCTTCACCTCGGTATTCATCAGCGGCGGGCCGACGGTGTCCATCTTGAGCCCAGCGGCGGGGCGGTTGCAGCTGATCACCGGCCCCGCCTCGGTCTGCCCATAGCCTTGCAACAGGGTCAGGCCGATCGAGTGGAAGAAGACCCCGATTTCGGGATTGAGCGGCGCGCCGCCCGACACCAGCGCCTTCATCCGGCCGCCGAAGCGCTGCTGGATCTTGGGGCGGAACAGCTTGTTGAGGAGGAGGTCAACGGGGCGGTCGAACACGCCCATGCGGCGTTCATAATCCTTTTCGCCGACGCGCAGCGCCTGCCCCAGCATCCAGTTCGCAAGCTTGCCCTGCTTCTCGACCGACTTGATCATCCGCGCGCGGATCACCTCGAACAGCCGCGGCACGACGACCATGATCGTCGGCTTCGTCTCCTCGATGTTCGAAACGAGCTTTTCGAGCCCCTCGCTGTAATAGATTTGCGCGCCGACCATGATCGGCAGGAACTGCCCGCCGGAATGCTCATAGGCGTGGCTCAAGGGCAGGAAGGACAGGAATGTCTCATTCTCGCCGATCCCGAAGTCGTTGACGAGAATCTCGGCCGCCCCGGCGCCATTGTGCAGGATCGCGCCATGATGCTGCATCACCCCGCGCGGCGCGCCGCCGGTGCCGCTGGTGTAGATGAGGCAGGCGGTGTCGTCGCGCGTCATCGCGAGGCCGCGCGCCTTCGTTTCCTCGACCCACGCCTCGCCGCCGGTGACGAGCGGGTCCCAGTCGAGTACGCGCACATCGCCCTGCTGGCCGACGCGCAGGCTTTCCATCGTGATGACGAGCTTGACGTTCGAACGCAGCACCGCGGGCATCAGCGTCCGCGCGAGTTTCGCGGTCGAGACGATCACCGCGCTCGCGCCGCTGTTGTCGAGGATATGCTGGTGATCGCGCTCGGTGTTGGTGGTGTAGGTCGGCACGGTGATGCAGCCCGCCGCCATGATGGCGAGGTCGGCGATGCAGAATTCGGGCCGGTTCTCGCTGACCAGCACGACGCGGTCGCCGTCCTTCAGCCCCAGTTCGCGCAGGTTGTGCGCGAGCGCCGACACCTGGTTCGCGACCTGCCGCCAGCTCAGCGGCTGCCACGCGCGATCGGCCTTGCGCCACAGGAACGGATCTTCGCCGCCCCGCCCCGCGCGGTCGAAGAACATCGCGACCAGACTCGGAAAATGGTCGAGATGGGGGTTTACCAGCTTCATGCCTGCGCCTCTCCTCGGGAGATTATATTGTCATTGGGCCATTCTTAAGGTCAATCGCCACACGATAGAAGCCCATAACCCCTCCGTCATCCCGGCGAAGGCCGGGATCTCGCCGCTGCGCTGTGACGCGAGGGTGAGATCCCGGCCTTCGCCGGGATGACGATGAAAAAGGCCGTAATAATCAGTTCTGCGCCGGCGCGCCATCGACCGACGAGGTGCCGGGGCCGCGCGGATCGGCGGCGCCTTGCCAGCCATCCCCGACCCGTTGGATCGCATTGAGTTTCGAGCCGAGGTCAGTCGGCGTGAAGCTGTAGCCGAAAGGCTTCATTTTCGCGGCAATCGCCTCGCCCGCCGCATTATTCTCGATCAGCACGCCCTGCTGGCCGAAGAAGAGGTTGGGAAGCTCCATCGCCGACTTGGCGTCGAGGCCCCAGTCGAGGACGCCGATCAGCGTCTTGGTCACATGCATGATGATCCGCTTGCCGCCCGCCGAGCCGAGCGCGAGCACGACCTTGCCGTCGGGGCCATAAACGATCGTCGGCGACATCGAGGAAAGCGGCCTTTTACCCGCCTGCACCCGGTTCTGCGTCGGCACCCCATCCTGGGTCGGCGCATGGTCGAAGTCGGTGAGTTCGTTGTTGAGGAAATAGCCGTTCGCCATGAGCTGACTGCCGAAGATGCTCTCGACCGTCGAGGTCATCGACATCACGTCGCCGTCCTTGTCGGCGACGACGAAATGCGTCGTCCCCTGCTCCTTGACCGGCGCCGCCGCGGCGCGCGGCTTGGCGCCCGGCGGAGTGCCGGCCTCATAATGCCCCGCGGCGCCGAAGGGCGAGATGAGCTGGCGGCGTTCGGCGAGATAGGCCTTGTCGAGCAGCCCCTTCACCGGCACGTCGACGAAATCGCTGTCGCCGAGATAGGCGGCCCGATCGGCATAGGCGAGCTGCATCGCCTCGGCGAGCAGGTGCCAGCTCATCGGATCGTCCTTGCCCATCGTCTTCATGTCATAGGCTTCGAGCATCCCGAGAATGCCGAACACGGTCGTCGCCCCCGACGAGGGCGGCCCCATGCCGCAGACTTTATAGATGCGATAGGTGGTGCAGACCGCCGGGCGCTCCTTCGCCTTGTAGGCGGCGAGATCCTTGAGCGTGAGCTGGGTCGCGTTGCGCGGCGCCTTCGCGACCGCGTCGCTGATCGCCTTGGCATTGGCGCCCGAATAGAAAGCTTCCGGGCCGCGCGCCGCGATGTCGCGGAGGATCGCGGCATAGGCGGGGTTCCTGATCGTCGTGCCGACCGGCGCGGGCTTGCCGCCCACATAATAGATAGCGCGCGCCGCCGGGAAATCCTTCCAAAGCGGCTCAAACTGGACGAGCCAGTTATTGAGCGCGGGGGTGACCTGATAGCCCTCCTCGGCCAGCTTGATCGCGGGCTGGAACAGTGCCTTCCATTCGAGCTTGCCCCATTTCTTGTGCGCCATTTCCATCAGCCGGACGTTGCCCGGAACGCCGACCGAGAGGCCGCCCGGAATGATGTCCATATAGGGACGCGGCTTGCCGTCGGGACCGAGGAAACGCTCGGGCTTCGCCGCGGCGGGCGCGGTCTCGCGGCCATCGATCGTCGAGATGCTGCCGTCCCCGGCATCGTGATAGACCATGAAGCCGCCGCCGCCGATGCCGCTCGACTGCGGCTCGACCAATGTCAGCACCGCGACCATCGCGATCGCGGCGTCGGCGGCGGTGCCGCCCTCGTGCAATATCTCGCGCCCCGCCTCGGTCGCGCGCGGATCGGCGGACGAGGTGACGCCCTGCGCGCTCGCAAGCGACGGGAAGGCGATGACGAAGAGGCTGAAGGCCGCAAGGAGTCGTTTGATCATGGGCGCGACATTGGCGCGGGGGTCGGGGTAGCGCAACCCTTGTTCCCCCTTCCGCAGGCGGGAGGGGTTAGGGGGTGGGCCAGCGGCGGTGCGAGGTCCCACCCCGCTGCGACTAGCGGACAAGTCCGCAAGTCTCGTTGCCCCTCCCGTTTACGGGAGGGGAAATCAGTCGCCTGCCCCCACCGCATCGCTCACCCGCGCAAAGCCGTCGCGCGCGGCGAGCGTTTCCAGCCCGCGCGCGATGCGCGCCGCGAGCCCCGGCCCTTCATAGACCATCGCCGAATAGATCTGGATCAGGCTGGCGCCCGCACGGATGCGCTCCCACGCCTGCTCGGCCGAGCCGATCCCGCCCGCGGCGATCAGCGGCAGCTTGCCGCCGCTCGCAGCGCGAAAATCCCTGACGCGCTGGAGCGCCAGTTCGGCGAGCGGGGCGCCCGACAGCCCGCCGGCCTCGCCGGCATGGCGCGAGGCAAGCGCCGGCCGCGCGATCGTCGTGTTCGACACGATCACCGCGGCGAGCCCCTTGGCGAAGGCAACCGCGACGATGTCGTCGATGTCGGCGGGTTCGAGGTCAGGCGCGACCTTGAGGAACACCGGCTTTGCCCCGCCCTTCGGCTGCGCGGCCGCAACGCCGTCGAGCAAGGCCTCCAGCGCGCCCTTGTCCTGCAAGGCGCGCAGTCCGGGCGTGTTCGGCGACGATATATTCACCGTCAGATAATCGGCGAGCGGCGCCATCGCGGCGGTGCCCTTCGCATAGTCGGCGATGCGGTCGGCGCTGTCCTTGTTCGCGCCGATGTTGATGCCGAGCGGCACCGGCAGGCCGTAACGGCGTAGGCACGCAATGCGATCGGCCGCCCGCGCCTGCCCGCCGTTGTTGAAGCCCATGCGGTTGATCACCGCGTGATCCTCGACCAGCCGGAACAGGCGCGGGCGCGGATTGCCGTCCTGCGGCAACGGAGTCAGCGTCCCGACCTCGACGAAGCCGAAGCCGAAATGCGGCATCGCGTGCGCGACGCGCGCATCCTTGTCGAAGCCCGGGGCGAGGCCGACGGGATTCGGGAAATGCAGCCCGGCCAGGTCGGTCGCGAGCGCCGGACTGGTCAGCGCATGCCGCGCGCGCGGTAACGGCTGGAGCGCGTTCAGCGTCAGATTATGCGCCGCTTCGCCATCGGTGGCGTGGACGAGCGGGCGGACGAGCGCATAGGCGGCGTCGGCGGCGGATGCGAGGAGCGACATGGGCCCGCCATTGCGCGCGCGGGGCCCCTATGGCAAGTCCATCGTCACAGGAAAACAGGGAGAAAATCGTGTCGCACCGCCGCCTGATCGCCGCATTGTCCGCCAGCCTGATGGCGCTCGTCATGGCCGGCTGTGCCGCGCAGCCCGGCGTCGTCACGCCCGCCGCCGAGGCCGCGCCGGACCAGCCGCCCGCGGGGGCCAGCCTCGGCGATTTCTTCCAGAAATACGACGATGCGCAACTCTCGCTGAGCCCGCAGGGCAAGGCCTATCGCGGCATTCGCGACGCCGATTATGGCCGCTGGGACGATGTTGGCGACGAGGCTGCGGTCGCGCGCCACAAATTGCAGCAGGCGAGCGCCGACGCGATGCGCGCGAGCTTCGACCCGGCGAAACTGTCCGCCGACGATGCGCTGTCGTTCGAGCTGTTCAACGCGCAGGCGGCGCGCGCCGACCGGCTCTTCGCGTGGCGCGACCACGACTATATCTTCGACCAGATGAACGGCGCGCAGAGCCGGCTGCCCGCCTTCCTCATCAACATTCACCGCATTGCCAACGCCGACGAAGCCTTGGCTTATATCGAACGCATTCGCGGGCTCGGGCCGCTGCTCGACGCGCTGTCGGCGGAATCGGCGAAACGCGCCGCGCAAGGCTATGCGCCGCCAAAGTGGGTTTATGCTTATGTCATCTCCGATATCGACAACCTGCTCAAGGATAAGGGAGGCCCCATCCTCGATGATTTTGATGCCAAGATCGGACGACTGCTACCCGACAACGACGGACGCTCCCGCGACATGCGGCTGAACCTAATACTGGATGCCACAAGCGCGTGGCAGAATTCAGCGCGGCCTGCATATGAACGGCTGCGCGCCGAGATGGAACGCCAGCAGGCGGCCGCACCGACCGAGGACGGCGTCTGGCGGATGCCCGGCGGCAAGGATTATTACGCCGCGCTGCTCGCCAATTATACGACCACCGACATGAGCGCGGCCGAGATTCACGCGCTCGGCCTTTCCGAAGTCGCGCGCATTCACGGCGAGATGGAAGCGATCATGAAAAAGGTCGGCTTCAAGGGCGCGCTGCCGCAATTCTTCGAGCATCTGCGGACTAGCCCGCAATATTATTACACGACCCGCGAGGCCTATCTGTCCGACGTCGCGGCGAAGGTGAAGGCGATGGAGGCGCGGCTTCCCGCCTATTTCAACACGCTGCCGAAGGCGCCCTTGCAGGTGAAGGCGGTCGAGGCATTCCGCGAGAAATCGGCGGGCAAGGCCTTTTATCAATCGCCCTCGCCCGACGGGTCGCGGCCCGGCACCTATTATGTGAACCTCTATGACCTGCGCGACATGTCGAAGATCGAGCTCGAGGCGCTGGTCTATCATGAGGGCATTCCCGGCCACCACCTCCAGCGCGCGGTGCAGACCGAGCTCACCGGCCTGCCGCCCTTCCGCCGTTTTGGCGGCTTCACCGCCTATACCGAGGGCTGGGGCCTCTATTCGGAGGAGATGGCGAAGGACATGGGCGCCTATACCGATCCCTACAGCGATTTCGGGCGGCTGGGGATGGAGCTGTGGCGCGCGTGCCGGCTCGTCGTCGACACCGGCATCCACGACAAGCGCTGGAGCCGCGAACAGGCGATCCAGTATCTGAAGGACAATACCCCCAACCCCCAAGGCGACATCGAGAAAGCGATCGAACGCTATATCGTCTATCCCGGGCAGGCGACGGCCTATCTGATCGGCAAGCTCAAGATCATGGAGCTCAGAACCCGCGCGCAGACCGCGCTCGGGGACCGCTTCGACATCCGCGCCTTCCACGACACGGTACTGCAATCGGGTCCGGTGCCGCTCGACATATTGGAGCGCCGGGTCGATGCCTGGATCGCGAGCGAGAAGCAGGGCTGACACGGAATTGCGGCTTGACGCCTCGCCGTAAATGGAAAATTATGGCGGATAGAAAAAGGCGGCAACAAAGCTGCCTGGGGTCGGTCTCGTCATGTCGGAAACTGCTACGCCAGCGGGCGCGGAGGGCGATGCGCCGTTCGAGCTCCAATATTTCCCGCCCGATCCCGATCTGGCGGAGATGGTATCGAGCTTCTACTTCGTGCGGATCGACATGCCGTTGTTCGACGAGGCCGAGCGCGCCGACCGCCCGCAATTCCGGATCATGAGCACGGCCGAGGGCGAATATGTCTTCCCCGACGGCCATCGCTTTCCCGCCGGGCGCGCGACGATCATCGGCCCCACGAGCGGCAGCGTGCGCGCGATCGGCCGCGGCCCGCTTCGCATCTATGGCTTCGGGATGATGCCCGCGGGCTGGGCGACGCTGATGGGCGATCATGCCGATAAGCTCACCGACCGCGCGATCGATGCCGCCGACCTGTTCGGAAACTGGATCGAGGAGGTGATCGAAACGCTGATCGGCGCGGCCGACACCGCCGAGCGGCTGGTGATCGCCAATAATTTCGTCCGCGAGATCCTGAAGAAGAACGAGCCGGCGCCGGTGTGGTTCACGCGCACCGTCGACCAATGGCTGACCGCATCGATATCGCCGCAGGTTCCCGATCTCGTCGAGGCGACGGGCATGTCGATCCGCTCGGTCGAACGGATGACCAAACATTATTACGGCCTGTCGCCGCGGATGCTGGCACGCAAATATCGCGCGGTGCGCGCAGCCTCCGCGCTCGCGCGCGGCGAATGCCTGGAGGAAGCGCAACTCGGCGACGCCTTTTACGACCAGTCGCACCTGATCCGCGAAATGAAGCGCTTTGCAGGCGCGACACCGGGCCAGCTCGCCCGCCCGACGCTTTATACCGAAGCAACGACCAAGGGGCGCAAGCAGATGGCGGGCAAGGTCAGTCCGCTCGTCTCGGACACCTGATCCCCGACCTGTCCCGGGACAGGACGAAAGAAAATAGCGCCGGATGACGATTTGGCGTTTCCATCCAATCGCGAATCGCGCGGTCGGCATAATTCGAGCTTGCGACCCAGAAGAGCTCTTCCTCTGACGAGGACAGAGACCTTCATCTCGGCACTCGTTCGGCCTCGGCCGGGCGGGTGCCTTTTTCTTTGGACCTCCCAATTCGCGCTTGCTTGCGCCGCGCGCAGCCCTCGCCTATATAAGTGGAGTAATTCGCTCCAGTTAAGAATCATTCGCAATTCCAACGAGGATTTCGTGCGCCTGTCGAACCTTGCCGATTATGCCGTCGTGCTGATGAGCGCCGCCGCGCGCCAGTGCGGATCGGTGGCGCTCAGCGCCGGGATGCTCGCCGAACAGACGGGAATTCCGGGGCCCACCGCGCAAAAGCTGGTGAGCGGCCTCGCGCGTGCCGGCCTGCTCGTCACTTCGCGCGGCAGCGGCGGCGGTATCCGCCTCGCCCGGCCCGCGGCGGCGATCAGCGTCGCCGACATCATCGAAGCGGTCGAGGGACCGATCGCGCTCACCGCCTGCTGCGACGAGGGACGCCACGACTGCGGCTTCGAGGGCGCGTGTCAGGTGCAGCCGCATCTGGGCGTCGTCAACGGCGCGGTCCGCGCGGCGCTGGATGGGATCAGCCTCGCGAGCCTCGTTAAGCCCCTCCCGCTTGCGGGAGGGGTTTGGGGAGGGCCTGTTGCCACCCCCGCTTCCGCCGACATTCCCTCCCCCAACCCCTCCCGCAAGCGGGAGGGGAGGATAGAAGCATGACCGACAACCCCACCCTCCCCGTCAAGGACCAGGCCGCGCACGATGCCGCGGCGAAGGTCGCCGATTATGAACATGGCTGGTCGTCGGCGATCGAAACCGATTTCGCGCCGAAAGGGCTGAACGAGGATATCGTACGCTTCATCAGCGCCAAGAAGAACGAGCCCGAATGGATGCTCGACTGGCGGCTGAAGGCGTTTCGCCACTGGCTGACGATGACGCCGCCCGACTGGGCGAAGCTCGACGTCCCGCCCATCGATTACCAGGACGCCTATTATTACGCAGCGCCCAAGGCGAAGCCGAAGCTGGCGAGCCTCGATGAGGTCGATCCCGAAATTTTGGAAGTCTACAAGAAGCTCGGCATCCCGATCGAGGAGCAGAAAGTGCTCGCCGGGGTCGAGGGCGCGCGCAAGGTCGCGGTCGACGCGGTGTTCGACAGCGTCAGCGTCGCGACGACCTTCCGCGAGGAACTGAAGCGCGCGGGCGTGATCTTCCTGTCGATCAGCGAAGCGATCCGCGAATATCCCGATCTGGTGAAGAAATGGCTCGGCAAGGTCGTGCCAATGCACGACAATTATTTCGCGACGCTCAATTGCGCGGTCTTTTCGGACGGCACCTTCGTCTATGTGCCCGAGGGGGTGCGCTGCCCGATGGAGCTCAGCACCTATTTCCGCATCAATGCCGAGAATACGGGGCAGTTCGAGCGCACCCTGATCATCGCCGACAAGGGCGCCTACGTCTCCTACCTCGAAGGCTGCACCGCGCCGATGCGCGATGAAAACCAGCTGCACGCCGCGGTGGTCGAACTGGTCGCATTGGACGATGCCGAGATCAAATATTCGACCGTCCAGAACTGGTATCCCGGCAATGCCGAGGGGCTGGGCGGCATCTATAATTTCGTCACCAAGCGCGCACTGTGCCAGGGCGCGCGGTCGAAAGTGTCGTGGACGCAGGTCGAAACGGGCAGCGCGATCACCTGGAAATATCCGAGCTGCGTCCTCAACGGCGACGACAGCGTCGGCGAATTCTATTCGGTCGCCGTCACCAACAATTTCCAGCAGGCCGACACCGGCACCAAGATGATCCACAACGGCAAGCGCACGCGCTCGACCATCGTGTCGAAGGGCATCAGCGCGGGCCAGTCGAACAACAGCTATCGCGGCCTGGTGCGCGTCGCGCCGAACGCCGAGGGCGTACGCAACTTCACCCAGTGCGACAGCCTGCTGCTCGGCGACCGCTGCGGGGCGCATACGGTGCCCTATATCGAGGTCCGCAACCCGAGCGCGCAGGTCGAGCATGAGGCGACGACGAGCAAGATCAGCGACGACCAGCTTTTCTACGCGATGCAGCGCGGGCTTTCGCAGGAAGAAGCGGTGGCGCTGATCGTCAACGGTTTCGCGAAAGAGGTATTGCAGCAACTGCCGATGGAGTTCGCGGTCGAGGCGCAGAAGCTGCTGGGGATCAGCCTTGAGGGGAGCGTGGGGTGATCGACATCAATCAAGTGATCACGGGCTTTCTTCTGGCCCCCTCCTTGTGGCTGTTTAGTTTAGCCTTTGCGTGGTGGGGTGTCCGGAACCGCAGTCCAATCGCCGCAGGCGCAATCATGTTTGCCTTATGGATGATCTATCGCTTTGTAACGCTCGGAAGCGTCATCGCTATGTACATGATCGTATGGACGCCCGTTGCGGCGATAGTGGCTTTCGCCTTTTGCTTCATGATTATGTTCTTCCTCAACAACGCTCTTTCTCAGAATCGGTAACATGCTCAAAATTGAAAACCTCCACGCCACCGTCGCCGACAAGCCGATCCTGAGAGGCCTTTCGCTCGCCATCAATGCGGGCGAAATCCACGCGATCATGGGGCCGAACGGCGCGGGCAAGTCGACGCTGTCCTATGTGCTCGGCGGTCGGCCGGGGTATGAAGTTACCGAGGGGTCGGTGAGTTTCATGCCCGATGTCATGTTCCCCGGCGCTGGTTCCGACGAAGTCGGTTCAGATTTTGTCCGGGGTACGGGGACCACCGAAACGCTCGACCTGCTCGCCCTCGATCCGCACGAGCGCGCCGCGGCGGGGCTGTTCCTCGGCTTCCAATATCCGGTCGAAATTCCCGGCGTCTCGAACGTCCAGTTCCTGCGCGAAAGCCTCAACGCCCAGCGCAAGGCGCGCGGTGAGGAGCCGCTGTCGGGCGGCGATTTCCTGAAGCTCGCGCGCGAGAAGGCGGGGCTGCTCAAGCTCGACATGGATATGCTCAAGCGCCCGGTGAACGTCGGCTTTTCGGGCGGTGAGAAGAAGCGCAACGAGATGGTGCAGATGGGCATCCTCGATCCGAAGCTCGCGATCCTCGACGAAACGGACTCGGGGCTGGACATCGACGCGCTGCGCATCGTCGGCGACGGGATCAACGCGATCATGCGGCGCCCCGACAAGGCGGTGCTGCTGATCACCCACTATCAGCGGCTGCTCGATTATGTGCAGCCCGATTTCGTCCACGTCCTCGCCGCCGGGCGCATCGTCAAGTCGGGCGGACCCGAACTGGCGCGCGAACTCGAAGAACATGGCTATGCGGAGGTGGTGGCGTGACCCGCTTTCGCGCCGCAGGCGCAATCTCTTCTTTTCTCCGCGTCTCCGCGTCTCCGCGTGAATCCTTCATATTGTTCACGCGCAGACGCGGAGACGCGGAGAGGAGCAGGCCGTGAGCGCAGCGACTCTCCCTACACGCCGCGACGAGGCGTGGCGGTATAGCGATATGGAGGCGCTGGCGCGCCTCTGGCCGCTACCCGCGCCCGAAAGCATCATGGTGCCCGCAGGCGGCAGCTTTGCGCGCGCGATCGTGCAGGACCTTGGCGACATCCGCCAGATCAACCTCACCCTTGGCAAGGGTGCGGTTGCCAAACTGCATGTGCTGAACATCGGCGGCGCCTACGGGCGCATCGAGATGAACGTCACCCTCCATGAGGGCGCTGATTTCACGCTCGGCGCGGTGCAGATCGGCGGGGGGGAACAGACGCTCGAGATCGTCACCACCGTCACCCACGCCGAGCCCGGCGCGACCTCGCGGCAGGTGGTGCGCTCGGTGCTGGCGGGGACCGCGACGGGCACCTATCTCGGCAAGGTCGCGGTCGCGCGCGGGGCGCAGCAGACCGACAGCGCGCAGGATGTGAAGGCGATGCTGCTGACGCGCAGCGCGACCGCCAACGCCAAGCCCGAACTCGAAATCTTCGCCGACGACGTCAAATGCGCGCACGGCTGCGCGATCGGCGAGCTCGATGCGGAAGCGCTCTTCTACCTCCAGTCGCGCGGGATGCCGCCCGCCGAGGCGAAGAAGATCTTGCTGCAGGCGTTCGTCGCCGGCGTGTTCGACGGGGCGGAGGACGAGGCACGGTTGCAGGAACTGGCGCTGGCGAAGCTGGGAGAATTGGTGTGAGCGTCGCGGCAGCCACGGACATGCCCTCCCCTAACCCCTCCCGCAAGCGGGAGGGGGACATAAGGGCCGAGTTCCCCGGCCTCACCCCCGGTTGGCATTATCTCGATACCGCCGCGACGGCGCAGAAGCCGCAGGCGGTAATCGATGCCTGCACGCTGGCGATGGGGCGCGACTATGCGACCGTCCATCGCGGCGTCTATGCGCGGTCGGCCGACATGACGCTCGCCTATGAGGCGGCGCGGCGGCGGATCGCGGCGTTCATCGGCGGGATCGAGGAGCAGGTGACCTTCGTGCGCGGTGCGACCGAGGCGATCAACCTCGTCGCCTATAGCCACCCGCGCAAGGGTCGCGTGCTGCTCTCGACGCTCGAACATCACAGCAATATCGTGCCGTGGCAGCTCGCGGGCTGGCAAATCGACGTCTGCCCACTGACGGCGGACGGCCGCATCGATCTGGGCGCGGCGGAAAAGCTGCTGACGCGCGATCACACGATGGTCGCCTTCGCGCATGTCTCGAACGTGCTCGGCAGCCCGCTCGACGTCGCGCGCGCGGCGGAGCTCGCGCACCGCGTCGGCGCCGAGCTGCTGATCGACGGCTGCCAGGCGGTGCCGCGGCTGCCGGTCAACGTCGCCGCGCTCGGCTGCGACTATTATGTCTTTTCGGGGCACAAGCTCTATGGCCCCACCGGCATCGGCGTCTTGTGGAGCGACAAGCTCGACGCGCTGGCGCCGTGGCAGGGCGGCGGGTCGATGATCGACCGCGTGACGTTCGAAAAGACGACCTACGCCCCTGCCCCGACCCGCTTCGAGGCCGGCACCCCGGCGATCGTCGAGGCGCTGGGGCTCGCGGCGGCGGCCGATTATGTTTCAGCGCTGGGCGTCGAGGCCATTCATGCGCACGAGTGTGCGCTCGTCGGCTCGTTGCGCGAACAGCTCGCGCGCAAGAACAGCATTACCCTGTTCGGCCCCGAGGACAGCGCCGGGATCGTCAGCTTTGCGATGGCGGGGGTCCACCCGCACGACATCGGCACGATCCTCGACGAAAGCGGGGTCGCGATCCGCGCCGGGCATCATTGCGCGCAGCCGCTGATGGCGCACCTCGGAGTGCCGGCGACCGCGCGCGCCAGCTTTGGACTTTACAGCAACGACGACGATGTGGCGGCGCTGGTCGACGGCCTCGCCCGCGTCGAAAGGATTTTCGGATGAGCGACGAGCGGACGATCAGAATCGAGGAAGTGGAAAGCGTCGAGGCGCCGCCCAGGGCGCGCGTCGAGGACGCCGAGCCCCCTGCGGCGAAGCTGGAGCGCAAGCGCGATTATCTGGAAGGTTTTCTCGCCGCCAAACCGGTCGCCGAGGATCCGAGCGCGGTCGGCGGCGACCTCTACGAAGCCGTCGTGGGGGCGCTCAAGGACATCTACGACCCCGAAATCCCGGTGAACATCTATGACCTCGGCCTCATCTATAATGTCGAGATCGACGAGGGACATGTGCTGATCACCATGACGCTGACGACCCCGCATTGCCCGGTCGCCGAATCGATGCCGGGCGAGGTTGAATTACGCGTCGGCGCGGTGCCTGGCGTGGGCGATGCCGAGGTCAATCTGGTCTGGGACCCGCCGTGGTCGCCGCAGAATATGAGCGACGAGGCCCGGCTCGAACTCGGGATGCTTTGACCGGGACTCGTTAGGGGTGGGCGCGAACGCGAACCGTCCCTATATTGCCGGAAACCACCCCCGACCCCTCCTGCAAGCCGGAGGGGGGAGATGACGATGACCGACACCAACACCCGCACCCGCCCCGCCGCGGTGACCCTGACCCCCAACGCCGAGGCGCGCGTCGCCGCCTTGATGGCGGCCGCTCCCGACGGCGCAATCGGCGTCCGCCTGTCGACCCCGAGGCGCGGCTGTTCCGGCCTCGCCTATTCGGTCGACTATGTGACCGAGGAGGCCAAGTTCGACGAGAAGATCGAGACGCCGGGCGGCATCTTCTACATCGACGGCGCGTCGGTGCTCTATCTGATCGGCAGCGTCATGGACTGGGTCGAGGATGATTTCGCCGCGGGCTTCGTCTTCCAGAACCCCAATGCCAAGGGCGCCTGCGGCTGCGGCGAGAGCTTCACGGTATAGGGGCCCGGATCTTGATCGGGTTGGACTGAAACACTACCTTTCTTAGCTCGTCATCCCGGCGAAGGCCGGGATCTCACCGTCTCGGCCTTACGCACCCGCGAGATCCCAGCCTTCGCCGGGATGACAATTCAATCAAAAATGATCATGCTCTAGCGGCACACCGTCCACCCCAGCGGCCGCGCCGCCAGGTCGAGGTGGAAATGATTGGCATGCGCGGCATTGTGGTCCGGCGACAGCACAGTGCTGAACAGCCCGCACGCCCCGTCGCGCACCGCGTGCAGGAACTCGCTCCGCACATCCTCGTCCTTCCAGTCGTTCAACAGCGAGACGCGCGTGCCGTCGGCGAGGATGAAGGCGGAGATATCGATCGCATTGGCGGTCGAATGCTCGCTCTGCGCGCGCTGTCCCGCGATCTTGCGGCAATTATAGCTGCCGAGATTTTCGAGCGCGACGACCCGCTGCCCGAAATATTTCCGCGCCGCCGGCTGCACGACATCGCGCGTCCAGAGCGCCATCGCCGCGGTGACCGCGCAGCCCGGCGCGGCATTCGCGGGGCGCATCGTCGGCACCAGCCGGTCGCGGGTCAATATCATGCGCTGGCTGGCGCGGCATATCCCCTGCCCCACCACCGGGCGCCGCAGATAGCCCACCTTGGCGCGGTCGAACACCGCGAAGCAGGCGGCATCGTCGGCGGCAAGCCCCACCAGCTTGCGATGCGTCGCCCAGCCTTGCGGCTGGTCGAACTCGAAGCGCGCGCCGGGGAAATGTTCGGGATGCTTCTTCGCCCATCCGATCGCCCGGATCGCGCCGAGCGTCAGCAGCACGGCAACGGCGAACCAGATCAGATAGGGGCGCAGGCTTGTCATCGCTCCCAGATGGGACATTCCCGGCCTTCAGACAACAGCACCGCCCCATGTAGCGAGGCAGATCTCGGATCGTCATTCCGAGCGAAGCGAAGCAATCCAGAGCGGCTTGTCACGCCCTGGATTGCTTCGCTTCGCTCGCAATGACGGACTTGGTTGATAGTCGCCCTCGCGACAGTCAGAGCGGCTCGAACGTCACCGTCAGCCCGTCCTTCGGACGCGGGATCGGCAGCATCTGCCATTCGGGCGCGTAGCCGTCGCGCACGACGACCCGATGCGTCGTCACGACATGATGGAAGAAGATTTTCGCCTGCATATAGGCGAAGTGCAGCCCCAGGCACATATGCGCGCCGCCACCGAAGGGAACCCAGGCATATTTATGCCGCTCGCGCGTCGGCTCGGGCGCGAAGCGCATCGGGTCGAATGTCTCGGGGTCGGGCCAATGCTCCTCCATCATGTGCGTGAAAGCGGGGCTCACCCCGACACTGGTGCCGGCGGGGATGCGGTAGCCGCCGAACTCGAAATCCCTGAGCGCGCGGCGCGGGAAGGTCGGCACCGGCGGCACGAGGCGCAGCGATTCCTTGAACGCCCACTCGGTCATTTCCAGCTCGCCGAGGCCGTTGTGCCCGACGCCTTCGCCCGCAGGCGCGACGCTCAGCATCTCCTCGCGCAGCCGGTCCTGCCATTCGGGGTGCTTGGCGAGCTGCCAGACCATCGTCGTGACCGAGCTGGTGATCGTATCGTGCGCCGCCATCATCAGGAAATTCATATGATCGACGATCGCGTCGACCGGCAGATATTCGCCGTCGTCGTCCCTTGCGCGGCAGATCTGGCTGAAGATGTCTTCGCCCGCGCCCTCACGCCGCTCGGGCACCATCTTGCCGAAATAATCGACCAGAAAGGCGCGCCCTTTCGCGCCGCGGCCCATTGCAGTGAACGGCAGCGGGCGGCGCACGACGCCGATCGACGCCTGCACCATATCGACGAAAGCCTTGTTGACCTTGTCGGCCTCCGGCCCCCAGGGAATGCCGAGAAAGCTGGTCGCGGCAAGGTCGAGCGTCAGTTCCTTGATGGCCGGGTAGAATTTGAACGACTTGCCGCTCCACGCGGCGACGCGGTCGCGAATCCCCTCGTTCAGCGAATCGGCGTAATGGCGCATCGGTTCGGGCTTGAAGGCGACCGACAGCACCTTGCGGTCGGCGCGGTGCTTCTCGAAATCCATCAGCATCAGCCCGCGCGGAAAGAGCAGGTTGAGCACCGGCCCCCAGCCCTGTTCGGACGAGAATATCTTGTCGCGGTCAAACATGACGAGTTCATTCGCGTCCGCGCCGTGCAGCGCGACGCTGCGCCCGCCGAAGCTGTTGTTACGATAGACGCGGCCATATTTGGCGACCATCCGCCGCGCGAAGCCCGGATAGTCGCGCAATTGTTCGAGGGTGTTGCCGATCACCGGCAGGCCGTCCTCGCCCGGAATATGATCGAGCAGGCTCTCGGAGCCACGCGGCAGCCAATGCGCCGTGTCTGGCCCGAACCGGCTTTCCGACCATGTCAATTTCGCGGGGGCATTCATGCGCAAGACCTCGTCCATCGTTGCAATGGCAGGAGGCTATCGAACTACTGACATCAATGCAAGTAACGCCTTTTCGGTGCACCGCCTCCATTCACCGCAAATTCAACTCGACTCGCGCAATCTGGCACTCAAGATGACGGGTCGCATCCGTTGACCCTCCAAAGGACAAGACCATGCCTCAGAGTTTCAGGCGCTCTCTCTCCATCGCGCTCGGCGCGCTCGCAACGACGACGCTCGGCGGCTGCTATTATGGCGACGTCTACGGCAGCAGCTATGCCTCGGGCGGCGATTGCGCGTCGCGCTATGGCGCCGATTATTACGACAGCGACGGCTATGCCTATGACGACGGCTATGGCTATGACTGCTACGACGCCGCCGATTACAGCGGCGGCTTCGCGCAGATCGGCTTCGGCGGCGGCTGGTACGACGACTATTATTATCCGGGCTACGGCATGTGGCTCTTCGACAGCTATCACAACCGCTATCCGCTGCGCGGCCAGTATCTGAACTATTGGGGCGGCCGCCGCGCGTGGTGGAAGCATCGCAAGGATCGCCCGAACGGCGGCAACTGGACGCCGAGGCCCGGTCAGGGAGGCCATGACGGCAAGCCCGGCCGCCCCGGCGGCTGGAATCACGGCGATCGCGACGGCCCGCACGGCAGGCCCCCAAACGGCTCCGCACCCGGCACGCCGCCGCCAGCCGCGGTCAGCCCGAACCGCCCCGACCGCGGCCCCGGCGCAGCGAGGCCTCATCGGCCGGCGCCGGATGGCAATGCCCGCCCGCCCCGCAACTGGTCACCCACCGCGGGTGGTCCTCCGCGCCGCCCACAAGCCACAGCGCCCACTCCCCAGCCGGCGGCGGCGACGCCTCCCGCGGCACGGCCTTCGGCAGCGCGCCCGGCGGCGCCCGTCGCTCGCCCGGCGACGCCGCCGCGCCAAGCGCCTGCCGAGCGGCCGCGGCCTCGTTTCGAGCGCCCCAAGGCGTCAGACAAGCGCTGACGGTCAGCTATCGGCGGGCGGCTTACGCTCGTCGGTCACCATATCCTCGGCCAGTTCGAGCCCGCGCGCGCCGCGATGCGCGGTGTGCGCGGGCGCGTGCGGGCGCTCGGCATCGACGGGCTCCTCGACCTCCAACATCCCTTCCCACTTGGTGATGACGCTGGTCGCGACCGCGTTACCGACGACGTTGGTCGCGGTGCGGCCCATGTCGAGGAAATGGTCGATGGCAAAGACGAGCGCGACGCCCTCGACCGGCAGGTCGAACATCGCCAGCGTCGCGGTGATGACGACCAGGCTGGCGCGCGGCACCGCCGCGATACCCTTCGACGACACCATCAGTGTCAGCAGAATCAGGATCTGCGTCGTGATCGACAGTTCGATGTCATAGGCCTGCGCGATGAAGATCGTCGCGAAGCTGGCATACATCATCGACCCGTCGAGATTGAAGCTGTACCCCAAGGGCAGCACGAAGCCCGAAATGCGGCGCGGCACGCCGAAACGATCGAGCTGCTCGAACAGCTTGGGCATCGCCGCCTCCGACGACGCGGTCGAGAAAGCGATCAGCAGCGGCTCACGGACATAGCGGATGAGCGAGAAGATGCGCGTGCGCAGAAAGATCGCCCCGGCGCCGAGGAGCAGAGTCCAGAGCAGCAGCAACGCGATGTAGAATTCGGTCAGAAGCTCGGCATAGGTGCCGAGGATGGCGAGCCCATATTGCGCGACGACCTTTGCCAGCGCGCCGAACACCGCGAGCGGCGCAAGAAGCATCACATAGCCGGTGATCTGAAGCATCAGTTCGGCCAGCGCCTCGGCGCCGCGCACCAGCGGCTTCCCCTTCTCCCCGATCGCGGTCAGGCCGACGCCTGCAAACAGCGCGAAGACGAGAATCTGGAGGACGTTGTTCTCCGCCATCGCCTGGACGACGTTTTTCGGGAAGATATGCTCGATGAATTCGAACAGGTCGAGCTTCTTGACCTCCCCGACCTCGGCGGTCGAATGCGCCCCGACCGCCAGATGGAGCCCGGCGCCGGGTTCGAGCAGATTGACCATGACGAGGCCGAGGCTGATCGAGACCAGGCTGGCGAGAATGAACCAGGCGAGCGCACGGGTGCCGATGCGGCCCAGCGCCGAACTGTCGCCCATATGCGCGATACCCGCGATGAGCGTGCCGAGGATCAGCGGCGCGACGAGCATCTTGATCAGATTGAGGAAAATGGTGGCGAGCGTGCCGAAGCCGCGTAGCCAATATTCATAGGCCTGGCTGTCGGCGGGCACGAAGCTTCGCACCGCGAATCCGACGACGATGCCCAAAACCATGCCGATCAAGATGAAAACCGTAAGGCGACGCGCCATCCAATACTCCCCTGTCCCGCCGGTGGCGGTTGCTATCGGGCGGGGGTAACAGGCTGGCTGGCCGCGGGCAATCTCAGGTCAGGAAAAACACGATCGCGAGGCAGGTCGATACGCCGGTGATAATATTCAGCGGCACGCCGATCCTGACGAAATCGACGAAGCGATAATCGCCGGCGGCATAGACGATCGTGTTGGTCTGATAGCCGATCGGCGTCGCGAAACAGGCCGACGCACCGATCATCAGTGCTATCACCAGCGGCCGCGGGTCGACGCCGAGTTCGGCCGCGATCGCGAGCGTCACCGGGGTCATCAGCGCCGCGACCGCATTGTTGCTGAGCAGCTCGGAGAGGAGCAGCGCAAAGAAATAGATGCCGAAGACGAGCACCCAGGGGGGCGCACTGGCGAGCGACGGCTCGACCCAGCCGACCATCATCGCGACCGCGCCGCTGTTTTCGAGCGCGACGCCGACCGCGAGCATCGCGAAGATCAGGATCAGCACGTCGCCATCGATCGTTCCCCACGCCTCGTCGCTGTCGATGCAGCGAGTGACGAGAATAACGCCGATGGCGATGATCGCGGCGACGCCGATCGGCATCACGTCGAGCGCCGCGAGGCTGACGACCCCCGCCATGCACAGGATCGCAATCCACGCCTTGCCACGCCGAAAGGCCCGCGTCTTGGCGAGGTCGGCACCGATCAGGCCGGGATTGTCGCGCAGCGCCTCGACCTCGCGCGGGCCGCCTGTGACCAGCAACCGGTCGGCGGGGCGGATGCGAACGCTCGCGAGGTCGGGACCGGCTTCGTGCAGCGGCCGGTCGAGACCGATGATGCGCGCGCGAATCTTTTGCAGAAATGGAATGTCGGCAAGCCGCTGCCCGATCGATGGGTGAGTGGGAGCGATCATCGTTTCGACGACCATATCGCTCGCGGACGGCTCGCCGTTGCCGATCCCCAGCAGGAAGCGCCCCTGTTCCCGCCAGGTCACCAGCGTCGCGCCATCGACCCGGACGATCAGCCGGTCGCCGGCGGCAAGCGTCCAGTGATCGAGTTCGGCGCCGTGGATGACGGCCGAAGCGCGGCGCACGCCGACGACGCGGCCCGATCGCGGCAGATCGCGAAACGCCTCGACCGTCATGCCGACCAGATCATCATCGTCGCCGAGTACCAGTTCGGTCAGATATTGATGCGTATCGTGCGTCCCGGCGGCGCCCGCGATCGGCTTGTCCGAGGGCAGCAACCACCACATCAGCCCGAGCGCGATCATCCCCGACGCGGCGGTGACGAGGCCGATCGGGGTGATCTCGAAAATGCCGAAGCGCGGCATTCCGGCCTGGCGGACGATGCCGTCAACGACAAGGTTGGTCGACGTGCCGATGAGCGTCAACGTGCCGCCGAGCACCGCCGCGATCGACAGCGGCATCAACAGCTTTTTCGCGCTGACCCCAGTCACTTCGGCCAGTTTCATCATGATCGGCAGCAGCACGACGACGACCGGCGTGTTGTTGAGAAACGCCGAGGCGGCGAGCGCGCCGAGCAGCACCTCGATGATGGCGAGGCGTGGATGTTTTTCGGCTCGCGCCATGATCGCGTCGGCAACGCGCTGGATCACCCCGGTGCGGATCAGCGCGCCCGACAGCACGAACATCGCGCCGATGACGATCGGCGCCGAGTTGGAAAACACCGAATAGGCCGCCTCGGCATCGAGGATGCCGAGCGCGAGATAAGTGCAGGCGCCGAGGATCGCGATCACCGTCGCGGGAAGACGTTCCATCAGAAAGCCGACGAACATCGCCGCCAGTATTGCCAGGGACAGGACCGCTTGATGCGCTTCGATGAAAGATCGCAGCGCCTCGATCATGTCAGCCACACTGGGCGCGGTGGAGCAGCTTGTGGTCGGCGAGGACGAGCGCCATCATCGCTTCGACCACCGGCGCGCCGCGGATGCCGACACACGGGTCGTGGCGGCCCTTGGTGACGATGTCGGCCGCCTCGCCCGCCCGGTTGATCGTCGGCACCGGGGTAAGGATCGAGCTCGTCGGCTTGAAGGCGACGCGGACGACCACCGGCTGCCCGGTCGAAATGCCGCCCGCGATGCCGCCGGCATTGTTCGACAGGAAATCGGGGTGGTTGCTGCCGTCGCTGGCAGGACGCATCGCGTCGGCATTTTCCTCTCCGCGCAGGCGCGCAGCATGAAAGCCCGCGCCGATCTCGACTCCCTTGACCGCGTTGATCCCCATCATCGCCGCAGCAAGGTCGGCATCGAGCTTGGCATAGACCGGCGCGCCCCAGCCCGCGGGTACGCCGCTCGCGGCGCATTCGACGACCGCGCCCAGCGAACTGCCTGCCTTGCGCGCGGCGTCCATCAGCGCTTCCCAGCGCTGCGCCGCGGCGGGATCGGGACAGAAAAAGGGATTGCGGTCGATTTCCTCGAGGTCGAAATTTTCGAGATCGATCGCATCGCCGCCGATCTCCGACACCCAGGCATGGATCTGCACCTCGGGGATCACCAGCCGCGCGACGCCGCCCGCGGCGACGCGCGCCGCCGTCTCGCGCGCGCTCGACCGGCCGCCACCGCGATAGTCGCGAATGCCGTATTTGGCGTCATAGGCATAATCAGCGTGGCCGGGGCGATAGGCCTGCGCGATGTCGCCATAATCCTTCGATCGCTGGTCGACATTCTCGATCATCAGGCTGATCGGGGTGCCCGTGGTCTTGCCCTCGAACACCCCCGACAGAATACGCACCTGGTCGGGTTCCTGCCGCTGCGTCGTGTGGCGCGACTGACCGGGGCGGCGTTTGTCGAGCCAGGGCTGGAGATCCCCCTCCGCCAACGACAGCCGCGGCGGACAGCCATCGACCACGGCACCGAGCGCCGGCCCATGGCTCTCTCCCCAGGTCGTGAACCGAAACACGCGTCCGAAGCTGTTGAAACTCATTGCCTTACCCCAACCGGCCGAATGCGGGCGCATAGTCCGCGCGCCCGCCTAGCGGCCAAGGCGAGCCCGAGTCCAGCATCATCGCCATGAAATGCGGCCCCGCAAAGGGCGATGCGAAGCGCGTGGCCAGATCGGGCGAATAGCCGAAGCGCGGATAATAAGCTTCATCGCCGAGAACGAAGCTCATCGCCGCGCCCTGCTCGCGCAGCGCGTCGAGTCCCGCGCGGATCAGCTTACCACCAACCCCCTGTCCTTGCTGCGCCGGCGAAACCGACACGGGGGCGAGGCCCGCTGCCGAAACCGGCGCACTATCGGCCTCGACGTCCATGCGACTGAACAGCACGTGCCCGACGATAACGCCATCCGCTTCGGCGACGAGCGAAACCAGCCCATCGCCATCGGCCTCCAGCACCCGCACCAGATCGGCTTCGCCCTGATGGCCGAAGCCGGTTCCGGCGAAGGCGGCGCGAACGACCGCATCGATGGCATCGGCATCCGCCGCTGTCGCGGCACGGATGACGAAGCCGTCAGGCAAGCGCGATGTCCGGCGCGTCTTCCTGCTTCATCCCGACGGTGTGATAGCCTGCGTCGACATGATGCGTTTCGCCGGTGACGCCCGACGCAAGGTCGCTGAGCAGATAGAGCGCCGAACCGCCGACATCGTCGATCGTGACGTTGCGGCGCAGCGGGGCATTATGCTCGTTCCACTTGAGGATCAGGCGGAAATCGCCGATGCCGCTTGCGGCCAGCGTCTTGATCGGCCCGGCCGAGATGGCGTTCACGCGCACTCCCTGCGGACCGTAATCGTTGGCGAGATATTTGACGCTGGTTTCCAGCGCCGACTTGGCGACGCCCATGACATTATAGTGCGGGATCACCTTCTCGGCGCCGTAATAGCTCAATGTCAGCAGCGATCCGCCGCCCGCGCCGGTTTCGGGGTCGAAGGGCGTCATCATCGCCGCGGCGCGCTTGGCGACCGCGGTGAAGCTGTAGACGCTGATGTTCATCGTCATCAGAAAGTCGTCGAGGGTCACGTCGGCATAATGGCCGCGCAGCGCCTCCTTGTTGGTATAGCCGATCGCATGAACGACGAAATCGATCGTCGGCCAACGCGCCGCGAGGGTCGCGAACGCGGCATCGAGATTGTCCATGTCGGCAACGTCGCAATCGATCAGAAAATCGCAGCCGAGCTGATCGGCAAGCGGCTTCACCCGCTTTTCCATCACCTCGCCCTGATAGCTGATCGCGAGTTCGGCGCCGTGCGCGTGAAGCGCCTTGGCGATTCCCCAGGCGAGGGACTTGTCGTTCGCAAGGCCCATGATCAGCCCGCGCTTGCCCTTCATCAGACCCGTCATTCCGTTTCTCCGGCCTTTTTCTCTTCGACAATGATGTCGTCCACGCGCCCAATAGCGTCGTGTCCCAAATCCTCAACCTCGACGAGTGCGGCGTTGAGTTCGGCACCGATCACCATACCCAATCCGACGAGATAGAAAAAGAACAGCGCGACCATCACCCCGGCGAGGCTGCCGTAGGTCGCGTCATAGCTCATCAGGCTGGCGAGCAGCGGCGGCAGCGCGAGCGTGACCGCGACCCACCACAAAGTCGTGAACAACGCCCCCGGCCATTTGGGGCATTTGAGGCGGCGGTATTTCGACGGAGTGAGCGAATAAAAGAGCATGTAGATGGCGAGGAACAGCCCCGCCGCCGACACGATGCGCGACAGCGCGACCGTTCCCGCCGCCTGATAGGCGGACGGCAGCACGCGCGTCACGAATTGCTCGATACCGACGATCAGCACCTGCATGCTGAACGACAGGATCATCAGCACGACCGCGCCGGTGATGATGCCGATCGACAGCAGGCGATAGTGGAAGAATCCGCGCGAGAAATGGGTGCCATAGGCGCGGCGCAATATATCGCGCATCGTCTCGATGAAGCTGCCGACCGTCCACAGCGCGACGATCGCGCCGAGCCACAGGAAAATGCCGGTGCGCGCGCCCATCACCTCGCGAATCGGCCCCGCCAGCGCTTTGGCGACGGTCGGCGGCATGACCGAGAACACCGCCTCGATCGCCGCCTCGCCCCCCGCGCTGCCGCCGAGCAGGCTGACGACGGCGGCGACGAGGATGAAGAAGGGGAACAGCGCGATCAGCGCGAGATAGGCGAGATTGCCCGCATGGATGAAGCCGTCGGTGTAGGTGCCGACGAGCACCCGGCGCATCACCCGGAAGACGCGCGTTCCCGGCCCCAGCGTCTCGCGGCCGCGCTCGATGACGCCTTGCGCCCGCGCGCGCAATTTGACGCGCTTGGCGCGCTCGGCCCGCGCTTCGGGCGAATGCGGCGAATGGCCTTCGGCCAGGAAGAGCTGATCGACCTCGGCGGCGACTTCGCGTTCGAGCGCGGCCGCCACTTTTTTCTCGCTCGGTTCAGCCACGCATCACACGCCGAGGTCCGCCCGCACGGCGCGGCCGTCGGTCCAGCCCTCGACCAGCCTGGCAAGCTCGGCATCCTCCTTGGGGATATCGACCATCAGCCGCACGAGTTGGTCGCCGCGACCGCCGCCCTTGCGGCTGAACCCCTTGCCCTTGAGCCGCATCACCTTGCCCGAGGTCGAGCCGGCGGGAATCGACAGCATCACCGGGCCGTCGACCGTGGGCACCTTGATCTTCGCCCCCTTGACCGCCTCGTTCAGCGTGATCGGCAGGTCGAGCCGGATGTTGTCGCCGTCGCGCTCATAAAAGGGATGTTCTCCGACGCTGATCGTGACGATGCCGTCGCCGTTGCCGCCCGGTCCCGCCTGTCCCTTGCCCGCGAGGCGCATCTGGGTGCCGGTCTCGACTCCGGCGGGGAGCTTGAGGTCGATCGTCTTGCCGTCGGCGAGCGTGATCCGCTGCATCGCCTGCGTCGCCGCGTCGACGAAGGACACCGACAGGCGATAGGCGACATTCGCACCTTTTGAGGGCGGCGGCGCATGGCGGCCGCCGCCGAAGCCGAACGGACCGCCGCCACCGCCGCCGCGTCCGCCGAACAGCCCCTCGAAAATATCGCCGAAATCGGCGCCGTCGCCGCCGAAGCCGCCCTGCGGATGCCCGCGCGGGTCGCCGCGAAAACCGCCGCCCCCGCCGCCGAAGCCGAAGGGCATGGCAGGATTGCCGTCGGCGTCGATCTCGCCGCGGTCGAATTGCGCGCGCTTCGTCTTGTCGGACAGCAGGTCATAGGCCTTGGTGACGTCGGAGAATTTCTCCGCCGCGTTCGGCTTGTCCTTGTTGCGGTCGGGATGCAGTTCCTTGGCGAGCTTGCGGTACGCGGACTTGATCTCCGCTTCGCTCGCGCTTTTCGCGACGCCGAGGGTGGAATAGGGATCTGCCATCTGTCTTCTGTAGCCCGATAAGTGTCTGGCCGTGAAGGCCTGATGAGCGCGCGATGTGGTGCGGGTATTCGAGACGGTCAAGTCTACTTCCCTCTTCACACCGGACTTGGTCCGGGGTGACGAACTAAAGAAAACATGTCTTTCGCTCGACCATCCGCATGTCACATATTATGACCGCGCGCATGACGACCGATCCCTTTCCCCTGTTCGACGCCTGGCTCGCCGAAGCGCGCGCGAGCGAACCCAATGACGGCAATGCGATGGCACTCGCGACCGCGACGCCCGACGGCCGCCCCTCGGTCCGCATGGTGCTGCTGAAGGGGCATGGCCCGGACGGCTTCATCTTCTATACCAATCTCGACAGCCGCAAGGGCAGCGAACTCGCCGCGAACCCGCAGGTCGCCCTGCTCTTTCACTGGAAGTCGCTGCGCCGCCAGATCCGTATCGAGGGGCCGGTCGCGCCGGTCGAGGACAGCGTCGCCGACGCCTATTTCGCGACGCGCAGCCGCGACAGCCAGCTCGGCGCCTGGGCGAGCGACCAGTCGCGCCCGCTGGACGACCGTGCGACCTTCGAAGCGCGCTTCGCCGAAATGCAGGCGCGCTTCGCGGGACAGGACGTGCCGCGCCCGCCGCGCTGGTCAGGCTGGCGCGTCACGCCCGAGCGGATCGAGTTCTGGCAGGACCGCGAACATCGCCTGCACGAGCGCAACCTGTATGTGCGCGACGGCGACGGCTGGACGAAAGGGCTTCTCTATCCATGACCGCGCTCCACTCCTTTCCGGTCACCCGCGTCGACGCCTTCGCCGACCGGCCGTTCACCGGCAATCCGGCGGCGGTAATGCCGCTCGATGAATGGCTGAGCGACGAGGTGCTGCAGGCGATGGCGGCGGAGAATAATCTCGCCGAAACCGCCTTCCTCGTCCCCGACGAGAGCGGCGAGGCCGATTATGAGCTGCGCTGGTTCACCCCGGCGATCGAGGTCGCGCTTTGCGGCCACGCGACGCTGGCGAGCGGGCATGTGCTGCTCTCGGCCGCTCAATGGCGGAACGAGATGCGCTTCCGCACCCGCAAGGCCGGCATATTGCAGGTCGCACGGAACGGCGACGATGAAGGCTATCGCATGGAACTGCCCGCCTATCGCGCCAGCGCCAAACCGCTGCCCGACATCACGCGCGCGATGGGCGGCGACGTCGTCGAGACGCTGTGGCACGACGGCGGCTATGCGCTGATCGTCTATCACAGCGCCGAGGAGGTGCGCGCGCTGACACCCGATCTCGCTGCGCTGTCCGAGGGCGACATTCTTTATATCGCGACCGCGCCCGGTGGGGGCGATCCGTCGGGCGCCGACATCGTCAGCCGCGCCTTCGCCCCCGGCGCCGGCATCCCCGAAGACCCGGTCACCGGATCGGCACACAGCGTGCTGACGCCCTATTGGACCACCCGCCTCGGCCGCGACGCCTTCGCCGCTTATCAGGCCAGCGCGCGCGGCGGGCATGTGGGGTGTCGGCTGATCGGCGACAGGGTCGAACTGACGGGGCGCTGCGTGACGACGCTGGTGGGGGAATTTCTGCTGTAGCGTGTAAGGGCGAAGGTCGCGTTCTCGATCTTCGTCATTCCCGCGAAAGCGGGAACCCAGTGTGGGGTCAGCCGACGCACGCCCTGGGTTCCCGCTTTCGCGGGAATGACGAAGCTATAAGACGCAAATGTCGCGACGGCCCCAATGGGCGCCCTCAAAGCGCCGCCGTCAAATCCGCCAGATGCCGCCTGAGCGCCGAAAACTGATCGTCCTTCGTGATCCCCAGCCGCACGATCGTCACCCGCTGCGACGGCGAGACGATGATATATTGCCCCTGATGCCCGATGCAGGCGAAAAGGTCGTTCGGACCGCGGTCGGGCCATAGCGCGACATCGGCGCCCTGCGGACGGCGGCGGTTGAGCCAGATATGGCCGCCATAACCCGGATCGTCCTCCGACGGGGTCAGCATGAAGCGCATCCACGTCTCGGGCAGCAGGCGCTGACCGCCCGTGACGCCATGGTTGCGCAGGAACTCGCCGAACTTCGCATAGTCGCGCGCGGTCGCGTGCATGATCGAGCCGCCGATCATCGTGCCCTTGGCATCGAACTCGGGGGTCAGGCTGGTCATGCCGAGCGGTTCGACCAGCCGCCCCTGGATGAAGTCGCGCACGGCGTCGCGCCGCGCCTCGGGATTTTGCGAGGGGGTCAGCGTGTCCGCCAGGATATCGGCGAGGATGACGCTGGTCGCCGAGCTGTAGTTGAATATCTCGCCGGGCTTCGCGGCCGCGGGCTTGGCTTCGGCAAAAGCAGCCATATCGCCCGCGCCGCCGCCGAACAGCATCTCGACCGTATCCCCCTTCCACACCGGGTCGCCCGTCTCGACATGCTCGAGCCCCGAGGCCATGTGCAGCAGGTGGCGCAGCGTGATCGCACCGCGCGGATCGCCGGTCCGCTGCCACGCCGCGATCGGTGCCGGGGCATCGAGCGACAATTGCCCGTCGGCGACGAGGAAGCCGACGAGCACCACGGTGATGCTTTTCGCCATCGACCAGCTGATCAGCTTCGAGTTGCGGTCGAACCCCTGACCATAGCGTTCGTAGACCGGATCGCCGTCGCGCAGCACGAGCAGCGCGCGCGTCTCACCTACATCGTCGGCGTCGGCAAACAGCGCGTCGGCCTTGGCCCGGATCGTCGGATCGAGCGCGGGAAGCGCGGGCGAAGCGTCGACCGGCCGGGCCTCACCGATCGGGGTACCGGATTGCCCTGCCGCCCCGGCAAGCGACCAGCCGCCGAGCAGCAACAGCGCGGCACTTGCCAGCATGGCTTTTTTCGTGATCATGGCGATCCCGTGAGTAACACCAACCCACCCGAAACGGCAACGGTCGACCAGCGGCCCGGCGAGACGCCGCCGCCAGAGGTGCCGCCACACCTGCGCGGTGGCAAGCGGCGCGATGGCAAACAGAGTGGCTGTATGCCGTGGGCCCTTGGTTTCGCGGTCCTGTTCGCAATGTTCCTCGTGTGGAAGCTTCCCTCGTTCAAGGCGCAGGCCGAACTTGGGTCGGCCTATGCCGCACGGGTCGGCTGCTCGTGCCGCTATGTCGAGGGGCGCAGCCTCGAAAGCTGCCAGACCGACTTCGAGCCCGGCATGGAAATGGTATCGCTGAGCGAGGATGCGGCGACCAGGACCATCACCGGTAGCGTGCCGCTGCTCGCATCGCGCAGCGCCCGCTATGCCGGGGCGAGCGGCTGCCTGATCAATCCCGCGAACTGAGGCGCGCGGCCGTCAGGGCGAGCGCGGCGGGCACGCCGAAGACGAACAGCCAGACGACCATCTCCTCGCCCCAGCCATAGCCCGCCGACAGCACGCCGACGAACAGAGTGCCCAGCGAGACAATGAGCCACAGAAACAGAAAGGCCCACGTCGCCCGCGCCTTGTCGCGGACGAGAAGGCGCAGCACGATCAGCAGCGCGAGGCCTGCGATCAACATGATGACGCTATGCGGCATGGGCTGGTCCCCCTTCCAACGGTCTATTTGCTCCGGTCGAAGCGTTCGATCCACGGCGCCCAGCGCTGCCAGCCGCCGTGATAGCTGCCCCACTCCCAGACGGCGGTGAAGACGAGCGCCGCGAAGGTCGCGAGGCCGAGCGCGATCGGCTGCCAATGGCCGAACCACGCCGCGGCGCCCGCGGCGAGCAGCAGGGCGCTGCCGATCATGTGCGAAAAGGGCGGCAGGCGGCGATCGTTCGTCGCCTTCTTGAACCCCATGTTGCCGATCAGGAACAGCAGCGGCCCGCCGACCGAAACCGCGAGCAGGCCGGGCTCGATATGCCCCTGCGGGTGCATCAGCAGCATTTCGTCGGCAACCGCCGAGACGACGAGCCCCGCGACGATCGCGATGTGCCAATAGGTATAGGCGTTGCGCGCGATCAGCCCCGCCTGGTCGCTCGCCTCGATCCGCTCGCTGCCGCGCTTCGCGCCGCTGTCGAAATAAAGCCACCAGAGCGCCGCCGACCCGAGGAAGCAGATCGCGAAAGTGAACCAGTGGAGCCGGTCCTGCGGCAGTTCGGCAAAGGTCGCGCCGGTGATCAGCACCCCCTCGCCCAGCGCGATGATGATGAACAGCGCGCAGCGCTCGGCCATGTGCGCCCCCGAAATGTCCCAGTCGCCCGCCTGCGAGCGCCCGAGGATCGGGGTCGGATAGAAAAGCGCCGGCCCCGAATAATCGATCAGCAGCGCCGCGCCCCAAAACAGCAACCGCTGTTCGGGCGCAGCACATGCCCCGGCGACCCACAGCGGCAGCGACAGCAGCAGCCAGAAAGTGATCCGCAGGAAACTGCGCGCCCGTGCGGGATGGACGCCCCAGCTGACCCAGACCATGTAGAGCGAGCGGCCGATCTGCATCGAACAATAGGCCGCGGCGAACAGCCAGCCGTTCTTGCCGAAAGCGCCGGGGATCGAACTCGACAGCACGAGCCCGCCGAGCATCAGCACGATCAGCATCAGCCGGACATTCGCGCGTTCGGGGTCGAGCCAGTTCGCGACCCAGGTGGTGTAGATCCACACCCACCAGACCGCGAACAGCAGCAGCAGCGTCTGCAGCGCCCCCAGCCACCCCAGATGGTGGAGCAATGTATGCGACAATTGGGTAATCGCGAAGACGAAGACGAGGTCGAAGAAAAGCTCGATATTGGTGACCGGCGCATGGCCGTGACCGCCGTGATCGCGGAACAGTTTCGCCTTAGCCGTCACAATCGACTCTCCCCCTCGCAAAATCGCGCCATTCCCCTGGGGACATAGCAAGCTTGCGGCGAAAGGCAGCACAGAGATGCGCATGGCTCGAAAAGCCGGTGGCAAAGGCGATCTCGGCGACCGACAGCGGCCGGTTGGCAAGGAACCAGCAGGCGCGCCGCAAGCGCTGGTGCAGCACATATTGCGCCGGTGTCCGCCCCGTCACGCGCGCGAAATTGCTGATCAGGCTGTTGACCGACATGCCCGCCTCCGCCGCCATCTCCTCGACCGGGATCGGCATTTCGAGCTGAGTCTGGATCGACGCCATCAGGTCGTCGATGCGCCGGGCGATCGCGGCGGGAACAGGCCTTGCGATGCGGCGAGCGAAGGTTTCGGCGAGCAGCACCGGCAACGCGTCGGCTGCCGCCCGCTTTCCCTCGGCTATCTCGCGGACGAGGCCGGCAAGCATCCGGTCCTGATAGGCTGCGATCGGGTGCGCGCCGGGTGGAACCGACAGCATATCAGCCGGTATTTCGACCTCGACGATCCGCACCCCGCCCCCTTTGGCCGCGGCGCGATAGATATGGCCCGCGGGCACAAACCACATCTCGCCCGGCAGCGGGTCGCCGAGCGAAGTGCGATGCCCGTCGAGCCAGGTTTCGAGCCAGTGATAGCCTCCCGCCTCATGCAGAATGAGCAGATGGGCATCGCGCTCGATAGTCCAATCGGAAGGGCCGTCGATCCGGTCGACCGTCGTGACCGCGCTGAGCCTGCCGACTTTCATGGGCACGAATATGCCAGAGGCGGGAGAATCTGAAAGCCTGCAACTAGGACCAAACTTATGGTTAACTCGCGCCCGGGCTACGCGGGCGCATGATTTTGACCAATTGCGGCAACCCCGCAGAACCGACCCCTCCCGGCAGGCGGCGGCACCCCTGCCGCCTGCCAACTTTTTCTTCCTATTTCAGCCGTTTGTTTTGAAGCGGCTTCAGCCGCCGGCGAGGAAATCATCCATCGCCGCGTTGACCGCGTCGGGCTTTTCCCACGGCACGAAATGGCCGCAACCGGGCACCTTCACGATCGTCGATTGCGGCACCAGTTCGTCCATCCCATCAAGGTTGCACGCGGGCAGGGCGACGTCGTCGAGCGCCCAGATCACCAGCGTCGGGATCGTCAGCTTCGGAAAGGGCGCGGCGGGCGGCGCAGCATAGGGTTCGTCCATCGCGGGGACCACCGCGGGCGAAGCGCGATACCAGTTGATCATCGCGCGGCAGGTGTCGCGATCCTCCCAGTCTTTCAGCAGCCGGGCG
The DNA here is from genome assembly GCF_024628865.1 of Sphingopyxis sp. DBS4. Lineage (NCBI taxonomy): Bacteria > Pseudomonadati > Pseudomonadota > Alphaproteobacteria > Sphingomonadales > Sphingopyxidaceae > Sphingopyxis > Sphingopyxis sp. DBS4. The sequence continues at coordinate 908,965 of NZ_CP102384.1, read as the reverse complement.
ATTTCATCGGGCGGCTGGATGCCGCCGCTCGGGACGCGCCCGGCAAAGGCGTGCGCGAGAATGCCGGCAATGCCATGCTCCGCGATGATCGCGTCGCTTGCCGGGTCGCGGAAGGTGCGGATATATTGGCTCGCCGCGCGCTGCTCTTCATTGGTGAGGAGCAAGCGCTGGAAGATAGCGGGATGCGGTGCGTTGGCGATCACCGCGCGGGTGACCCGACCCGACCATACGGGATGCAGCCCGCCCGGCTGGCCGCCCAGCGCGACACCCCACGCGATCGCCCCGCCCCAGTCGTGCCCGACGATCGTGAACTCCCCAACATCCAGCGCATCGGCGAGCGCGAAGATGTCGGCGATCAGCTTGTCGGGCGTATAGGCATCGACCTCCTGCGGCTTCGACGAGCCGCGATAGCCGCGCTGATCGGGCGCGATGCAGCGATAGCGGTCCGAAAAATGCGGCAACTGAAACCGCCAGGTGCGATGCGATTCGGGAAAGCCGTGGAGGAAGATCAGCACCGGCGCATCGCGCGGCCCCACGTCGACGACGTCGAGCTCGACTCCGGTCGCCAGCTTCACCCGCACCTGCTCGAAATCGCCGCTCATGCATCGCTCCCTTGGTTTCGTTTCGAAACTGTCTGACGGAGCGCGGGGTTACTGACAAGGGGGCAACGATCCCGGCTCCTCCACTTTTGGGGTGGGAAGCGGACATCCCCCATCTTCGTCATTCCCGCGAAAGCGGGAACCCAGTGTGGGGTCAGCCGACACGCGCTCTGGGTTCCCGCTTTCGCGGGAATGACAAAATCATGAAACGCAGAATGTCGCTTTTAAGCTCAAGGATAGGTCGGCGTCTTCGGCATCCCGGGCAGCGGAATGAACTCTTCCGTATCGCCCGGCACCAGCGGGAATTTGCGGTCCCTCCAGTCGTGCTTGGCCTCGTTGATCCGGTCGCGCGAGGAGCTGACGAAATTCCACCACAGGTGGCGCGGCGTGCTGAACGCCTCGCCGCCGAGCAGCATCACCCGCGCGTCGGTCGCGGCGCGCAGCGTCATCGCTTCGCCGGGCTTGAGGATATAAAGGCTGTAGCGTTCGAGCGCCTCGCCATCGAGGCTCGCATCGCCCATCGCGACGACCACCGCGCGCTCGTCGGCTTCGGCCTCAATCGGCAGGCTGGCGCCCGCGTTCATCACGATGTCGGCATAGATCGTCGCGCTGTGCTGCGTCGTCGGGGCGGCCACCCCCCACAGGCTGCCCATGATCACCCGCGCCGAGACCGCTCCATCCTCGACCAGCGGCAGGTCTTCGGCCGCGACATGCTCGAACGCCGGGTCGATCTCTTCCTTGCCGTCGGGCAGCGCCAGCCAGGTCTGCATGCCGGAGATCGGCGAACCGGTGGCGCGTTCGGCCTGCGGCGTGCGCTCCGAATGAACGATACCGCGCCCCGCGGTCATCAGGTTGCACGCGCCCGGCCGGATCGTCGCATAGGTGCCCAGGCTGTCGCGATGGTCGATTGCCCCTTCGAACAAATAGGTCAGCGTCGACAGGTTGATATGCGGGTGCGGCCGCACGTCCATCCCCTGTCCGATGTCGAAATGCGCGGGGCCGAACTGGTCGACGAAGATGAAGGGGCCGACCATCGTCCGCTCCTTGTCGGGCAGCGTCCGCCGCACATCGAAGGCGCCGATATCGTGGGTAGAGGGCGTGATGACGGTGAACATCAGCGAATCCTTTCGAGTTTCCGGCGCGTCCTTTCGGTTTCGACATTGCCCGTGTTGCGCGTCGAATTAGGTTCGAGCAGCAGGACATGGCATTCGCCGTCCAGCGCCTCGGGACAATGTTCGATGCCGTGGGGGACGATGATGAACTCTCCCGGTCCGACGATCACGTCGCGGTCGCGAAACGCCATCTTCATCCGTCCCGCGACGACAAGGAATAATTCGTCTTCTATATCATGGTGATGCCAGTCGAACTTGCCGTCGATCTTCACCAGCTTGACCTGGAAATCATTGATGTCGCCGGCGACACGCGGGTTCCAGTGATCATCGAAGGTCGCGAAGGCGTCGGCGATATTGACCTTGTCGATCGTCATGGCGCTGGTGCCCGCAATATCTTCTCCATCGCCTTCCCCTTGGCGAGTTCGTCGATCAGCTTGTCGAGATAGCGGATCTCGCGCATCAGCGGCTCGGCGATATCCTCGACGCGCACGCCGCAGACGACGCCCTTGATCTCGGCCCGCGCCGCGTTCATCGCAGGAGCCGCGGCGAAGAAACCGGTAAAATCGGTGCCGGCCGCGAGCTCTGCGTCGAGTTGCGCCTGGCTGTAGCCAGTCAGCCAGTGGATGATTTCATCGACCTCGGCCTTCGTCCGCCCCTTGCGCTCCGCTTTCGCAACCAGCAGGGGATAGACCTTCGCAAAGCTCATCCGATAGATGCGATGCTCCGCCATGCCGCGTCCTATTCTCCCGGCGCCGTCGCCTTGATCGCCAGCGCATGGACGCGGTTCCCCGGCAGGTCGCCGAGCGCCTTGTTCACCGCGCGCTGACGCGCGACGCGATTCTGCCCCGCAAAGCCCGCCCAGGTGATGCTCAGGCTGAAATGCGATTCGCCCGAACCGTCGTCCCCGGCATGTCCGTGATGCTGGGCGCTATCGTTGCTGAGAATGAAATCGGCATCGGGAAAAGCCGCGCTCAGCCGCTCCTCCATCTCGTGTTGCACTGGACCTTTTTGCGTCATGCCCCCATGTTGGGACCGGACGATCCACATGACAAGCCCCCGCTCCCCCCGATTCCATGGCCGCGTTCCGCGCGAAGCCCCCTGTGCCGTTGCCGGTTGCCGCGAGCCCGGCGAGTTTCGCGCGCCCGCGACCCAGCAGCGCTCGCCCGACGGCCCGCCCCCCTATCGCTATCTGTGCCTCGACCATGTCCGCGAGTTCAACGCGGGCTATAATTTCTTCGAGGGGATGAGCGCCGACCAGATCATGGCGGCGCAGTCGCCGACCGCCGGCTGGGAAACCGAAAGCCGCGCCTTTCGTCCCGCGGGCAGCGCCGATCTGCCGCCGCGCTGGGCCGATTTCAAGGATCCGATGGACGCACTCGGCGCGCGTTTCCGCCAGCGAATGTACGAGGCGCGCCGCGAAGCCGCCGATCCGCGTTTCAACCGCGAGGAGCATCGCGCGCTGGGGCTGATGGGCCTCTCGCCCGAGGCCGACCGCGCCGCGCTGCGTCGCCGCTACAGCGAACTCGTGCGCAAATATCACCCCGACCGCAACGGCGGCGACCGCAGTTTCGAGACGCGGCTCGGCGAAGTGGTCGCGGCCTACCAGTTGCTGAGAAAGACGAAGGCGTTCGCATAGGAGAAGCGCGATGAGCGACCTCGACGAAAGGCGTATCGAAACCGTCCGCCGCCACATGGCGCTGGAGATCACGCACGATTGGGACGGCGTCCTCGCGACCTTCGAGCATCCGCGCTACGAACTGCTCGGTCCCGGCACCATCTTCGACGGCGAAGCGGCCGTGCGCTCCTATTTCGCCGCCTCGCGCGAGCCTTTTCCCGATCAGGCGAACGAGGTGATCGCGATCGCCGCCGACGCGGCGACCGACACGGTTCTCGTCGAATTCTGGCTGACCGGCACCCATCTCGGCCCGCTGCGGCTCGGCCTCCGCACGATCGAGCCGACCGGCAAGGCCTTTCGCGTCCGCATGGCGGCAAGCTTCGAATTCGCGCCCGGCAGCGACAAGATCGTCTGCGAACGCCCCTATTACGACCAGTCGGCGGTGATGAAGGCGCTCGAGATCTTCTGAATAAGCCGTTGCAAGCCGCAACCCATGGCGATACCGCGACGGCGAAGCGCCGCAGCGCGGCGACTCTCCCTGATCTATCGCTGGACAAGAAACATGACCGACATCCCGAACAGCCTCCCCGACCATCACGGTTCGACGCTTCTTGCGGCCCCGGATATCGAGGTCGACGCGCGCGAGGTGTTCGGCGTCGATATCGACATGAAGGTGCCGGCGTTCAGCGAGGCCGACGAGCGAGTCCCCGACCTCGACCCCGCCTATGTCTTCGACGGCGACACGACGCTCGCGATCCTCGCCGGGTTCAAGTTCAACCGCCGCGTCATGGTGCAGGGCTATCACGGCACCGGCAAGTCGACCCACATCGAGCAGGTCGCCGCCCGCCTCAAATGGCCGTGCATCCGCGTCAACCTCGACGCGCATATCAGCCGCATCGATCTCGTCGGTCGCGACGCGATCGTGCTGCGCGACGGCCAGCAGGTTACCGAGTTCCGCGAGGGCCTGCTCCCCTGGGCGCTGCAGACCCCGACCGCGCTCGTCTTCGACGAATATGACGCGGGGCGCCCCGACGTGATGTTCGTGATTCAGCGCGTGCTGGAGGCGGAGGGCAAGCTGACCCTGCTCGACCAGAACCGGGTCATCCGCCCGAACCCGCATTTCCGCCTCTTCTCGACCGCGAACACCGTCGGGCTCGGCGACACGAGCGGGCTCTATCACGGCACGCAGCAGATCAACCAGGGCCAGATGGACCGCTGGAACATCGTTGTCACGCTGAACTATCTGCCCGCCGCGACCGAAAGCGCGATCATCCTCGCCAAGGTTCCCGGCACCGACGACGCGACCGTCGCCAATATGGTGAAGGTCGCCGACCTGACACGCCAGGGCTTCATCAACGGCGACATCTCGACCGTGATGAGCCCACGCACGGTGATCAGCTGGGCGCAGAACGCCGCGATCTTCCACAATATCGGCTTCGCCTTCCGCCTGTCGTTCCTCAACAAGTGCGACGAAGCCGAACGGATGATCGTCGCCGAATATTATCAGCGCGTGTTCGGCGAGGATCTGCCCGAGGGCGTGATCGGCAAGTGATGCGAATGCCACCCCACCCCCTCCCCCTCGATGGGGGAGGCGGCGAGACTTGGCAGCTTGCCGCCTAGTCGCAGCGGAGGGGGTGACGTCGCGTGACAATGCAACGCTGGATAGCCTCGACCCTTCCTGCCCTTCTGCTGACGGGCTGCATCTCGCCCGTCGATTACGGCGATGTCCGCCACGCCGCCTATGTCGCCGACCCGCGCTGCACCACGGCGGCGGGAGTGCCGGTCGATGCAGCGGCGCTGCCGCTCTTCTTCGTCACCAGCCGGCTGCCCGATTGCCGCACCGAGGCGGTCACGCTCACCAACCATCGCGGCGACACGATACGCTACGGCCGCTTCGCCGCACCGGGCGAGAGCACCATCGGCGGCAAGAAAAAATTCCGCACGCCGATGGCGTTCCAGGACGAGGGCGACTGGTGGCAGGCGCTGCAGGCCGAGACCGACCGCAAGCAGGGCCGCGTGCTCCTCTATGTCCACGGCTATCGCGAGACGTTCGAGACGACCTCGAAGGATGCTGCGCAGATCGCGCGCATGACCGGCTTCGACGGGCCGGTAATCGAATATAGCTGGCCGTCGCAGGGCGAAGTACTGAAATATGCGGTCGACGAAACCAATATGTATCATGACGTGCGCTATTTCGGAGATTTTCTGCGCACCCTCGCCGATCGGCCTTGGGTCAAGGAGATCGTCGTCGTGTCGCACTCGCTCGGCGCGCGGCTGGTGATCCCCGCGATCGCGACCGCCGATCGGCTGTCGCGCCGCGCCGGACGCGCGACGAACATCTCCAACATCATCCTCGCCTCGCCCGACATCGACCGCGAGACCTTCGAGCGCGACATCGCGGGCGACGTGCTGGCGCCCGAGCGCGTCGAGCGCGGGCGGCATATGACGATCTATGTCTCGCTGCGCGACAAGGCGCTCGCCGCCTCGCGCGCGCTGCACGGCTATCCGCGGCTCGGTTCGCCCTATTGCTTCGATCCGTTCGAGGCTGCCGACCTTCGCGCCAAGGGCCTGCCCGAGCGCTGCTATGTGCGCGCAGTGCCGGGCGTGACCGTGATCGACACGACCGACGTCTCGCGCGGATCGACCGGGCATAGCAATTTCCTGCGCAGCGCGGTCGCCTGCCGCGACTTCGTCGACGTGATCGCCGGCAAGCCCGCGCGGCCCGAGCGCGTCGCGACGCCTTGGGCCTATATCTTCCGCCTGATCCCCGATCCGGCCGACCCCAAGCCCGACGACAATGCGATCTGCCATCGCACCGCGGGCGACGAGGAGGATTGAGCGTGGCGCCCCTTCCTTCCGTCCCAAAAGCTGGTTAGAGCCGACTCGTCATGGCCTCCCAATCTCCCCTCGACGATCTGAAAACCGCGCTGTCGAGCGTCGCGCGCGCGGTCACCCGCGATGCGGAGGTCGAGGTCGGCTTCACCGCCGACGCCCCCGCGCAGATCGGCAAGGCGATCAAGGTGCCGACCCCGTCGCGCACGCTGCCGCGCGATCAGGTCGCCGAGGCACGCGGCTTCGCCGACAGCTATGCGCTGCGCATGAAGCATCACAGCGACAAGCTGCACAACGCGGCGCGCCCCGCCGAACCGCTCGCCGCCGCGGCGTTCGATGCGATGGAACGCGCGCGGGTCGAGGCGCTCGGCGCGCGCAACATGGTGGGGATGCGCGCCAACCTGTCGGCCAGCCTCGCGATGCGGATGCGGTCGGACCCGATCGCCCGTGCGCAGACCAAGGACGACGTGCCGATATCGAGCGCGCTCGAACTGATGCTGCGCGAGGCGCTGACCGGCGAGCAGGCGCCGCAGGGGACCGAGACCGGCCTGTCGCTGGTGCGCGAATGGATCACCAAGGATGCGGGCGGCGACCTGACCGCGCTTGCAATGCTTATCGACGATCAGGCCGCCTTCGCCGAAACCGCGAAACTCGCGCTCCGCCACCTCGACCTCATTCAGGGCGACGAGCCGGTCGAGCAAGGCTCAGAAGACAGCGGCGAAGAGGATGAGTCCGAGGCCGAGGACAGCCAGGAGGAACAGGAAAGCGAGGACGGCGGCGCCGGCGAAAGCCAGGTCGACGCGCGCGCCGAAATGGCGGGCGACCAGGCCGACGACGGCGAATCCGACCCCGACGCGCAGGAGATGGAGGCCGACGGCGAGCCCGAGATGGGCGGCGAAGGCGACGAGGGGATGCTCCCCGTCCGTCCCAACCGCCTGCCGACCGACGTCCCCGATTTCAATTACATCCGCTTCACCGAAAAGCACGACGAGATCGTCGCCGCGACCGAGCTTTGCGACGCCGACGAGCTGACGCGGCTGCGCGCCTATCTCGACCAGCAGATGACGCATCTGCAGGGCGCGGTGACCAAGCTCGCCAACCGCCTCCAGCGCCGCCTGATGGCGCAGCAGAACCGCGCGTGGGATTTCGATCAGGAGGAAGGCCAGCTCGACGCCGCCCGCCTCGCCCGCGTCGTCGTCTCGCCCGGCCAGTCGCTGTCCTACAAGATTGAACGCGACACCGATTTCCGCGACACCGTCGTCACCTTGCTGCTCGACAATAGTGGATCGATGCGCGGGCGGCCGATCAGCATCGCCGCGATCAGCGCCGACATCCTCGCGCGCACGCTCGAACGCTGCGGGGTGAAGACCGAAATCCTCGGCTTCACCACCCGCACCTGGAAGGGCGGGCAGAGCCGCGAGGACTGGCTCGCCGCCGGGCGCCCGCCACACCCCGGCCGCCTCAACGATCTCCGCCACATCATCTACAAGCCCGCCGACGAACCCTATCGCCGCGCGCGCAAGTCGCTCGGCCTGATGATGCGCGAGGGACTGCTCAAGGAAAATATCGACGGCGAAGCCTTGATGTGGGCCCACCACCGCATCATCAACCGGCCCGAGGAGCGCCGCATCCTGATGGTGATCAGCGACGGCGCCCCGGTCGACGACAGCACGCTGTCGGTCAATCACGGCGCCTATCTCGACCAGCATCTCCGCCAGGTGATCGAATGGATCGAGAACCGCTCGCCGGTCGAGCTTTGCGCGATCGGCATCGGCCACGACGTGACCCGCTATTACAGCCGCGCGGTGACGATCATGGACGCCGAACAATTGGGCGGAACGATGGTCGAGCAGCTGGCGGGGCTGTTCGATATCGATTGAGGCGCGATTATTTGCCTTCCTCTGGGCATGAAGGGTTCAAGCAATGTCGCTCCAAGGAAGTTGCCTGTGCCGTGCGGTCCGATATGAAATCGATGAACTGTCGAGCCCCATCGGATTTTGTCACTGCCACACATGCAGAAAGGCCCACGCAGCGGCAGCGGCCCCGACCGCTCGGGTCCGTCGCGAGAATTTTCGTTGGCTGATCGGCGACGAGATTGTGAAAGGCTATGAATCTTCACCGGGCAAGGTGAGGTATTTCTGCGGCCGGTGCGGGTCACACCTCGTTGCTATGCGTACCGGGCAAGACGAATATATACTGCGCGTCGCCACTCTCGATGCCGACCCCGTGCTTCGGCCCGTGATTCATATCTGGACATCGCACGATGTTCCTTGGCTGGCAGACGACGACCTGCCCATGGTTCCGGAAGGCCTCGCCTAACGATCGCCCGCTTTTTCCGCGCTGTCGTGTGAATCCCCTTTTCTCTGCGGCCTCTGCGCGAATCTTATCCGATGCAGCGGTAACGAAGCCGTCCCCGCTGCGACTAGCGAGCAAGCTCGCAAGTCTCGCTGCCCCTCCCGCTTGCGGGAGAGGAATAAGATGACTGCGCTCGCAATGACGAGGTTCAGAGGAATGGTTTACGCCCTCACCAAGCCCCGCGTGACAACCCCCTCCCCCCTCGTTACAAATCCTTCCCGGCACAGCAGGGACTCGCGACCAACGACGGGAACCGCCGCGCCGATATTGCGCCGCTGGTCGCCGGCACGGACTGAAAAGCCGCACCGGCACGGTGCATGGGCTGAGGGGGCGACTAGAGCATGAAAAAAGCATCCGACCTGTTCATCGAATGCCTCGAGGAAGAGGGCGTCGAATATATCTTCGGCGTTCCCGGCGAGGAGAATCTCGATTTTCTCGACAGCCTGTCGCGCTCGAAAAAGATCAAGCTGATCCTGACCCGCCACGAACAGGGCGCGGGCTTCATGGCCGCGACCTATGGCCGCCACACCGGCAAGACCGGCGTCTGCCTCGCGACGCTTGGTCCCGGCGCGACGAACTTCGTCACTGCAGCGGCTTACGCGCAGCTCGGTGGGATGCCGATGATGATGATCACCGGGCAGAAACCGATCAAGAAATCGAAGCAGGGCCGCTTCCAGATTCTCGACGTTGTCGCGATGATGGGTCCGATCACCAAATATACCCACCAGATGGCTTCGTCCGACAATATCCCGAGCCGCGTGCGCGAGGCCTTTCGCCTCGCCGAGGAGGAAAAGCCCGGTGCGGTGCATATCGAACTGCCCGAGGATATCGCCGACGAGCATACCGAAAGCCTGCCGCTGAAGCGCAGCCATTCGCGCCGGCCGACCGCCGACGTCAAATCGATCCGCGAGGCGGTGAAGGCGCTCGAGAACGCGAAATCGCCGGTGCTGGTGATCGGCGCGGGCGCGAACCGCACGATGACCAGCCGGATGCTGCTGCAATTCATCGAAAAGACCGGCATCCCCTTCCTGACCACCCAGCTCGGCAAGGGCGTGATCGACGAGCGGCATCCGAAATTCCTCGGCTGCGCCGCGCTGTCGGCGGGCGACTTCGTCCACCGCGCGGTCGAGGCGTCGGACTGCATCGTCAACATCGGCCACGACGTCATTGAAAAACCGCCCTTCTTCATGAAGGCGGGCGGGCCGACCGTCATCCACGTCTCGACCAAGACCGCCGAGGTCGATCCCGTCTATTTCCCCGACATCGAGGTGATCGGCGACATCGCCAACGCCATCTGGCAGATGAAGGAGGATATCGTCCCCAACGGCGGCTGGGCGTTCGATCATATGCTCGCCTATCGCCAGGCCGAGGTCGACCATACCGCGCCGCTCGCCGCCGACGCGCGCTTCCCGATCTTCCCGCCGCATCTGGTGCAGCAGGTCCGCGATGCGATGCCCGACGACGGGATCATCTGCCTCGACAACGGCGTCTATAAGATCTGGTTCGCGCGCGGCTATACCGCCTATCGCCCGAACACCGTGCTGCTCGACAATGCGCTCGCGACGATGGGCGCGGGGCTGCCGTCGGCGATGATGTCGGCGATGGTCTATCCCGATCGCAAGGTGATGGCGATCTGCGGCGACGGCGGTTTCATGATGAACAGCCAGGAGATGGAGACCGCAGTGCGCCTCGGCCTCAACATCACCGTGCTGATCCTCAACGATTCGAGCTATGGCATGATCCGCTGGAAACAGGCGAACATGGGCTTTCAGGATTGGGGGCTGACATACGGCAACCCCGATTTCGTCAAATATGCCGAGAGCTACGGCGCCAAGGGCCACCGCGTCGAAAGCGCCGCCCACCTAAAGGAATTGCTGGCGCATACGCTGAGCACGCCGGGCGTCCACCTGATCGATTGCCCGGTGGACTATTCGGAGAACGACCAGATTTTGAACGTCGACATCAAGAAGCTGTCGAAGGAACTTTAAACGCCTTCGGAGCCGCCAGCTTTCTTGTCATCCCCGCGAAAGCGGGGACCCAGGAGTCGGATGAGCCAGACCTATCACGTCTATGTCCTCGCTAGCGGACGCAACGGCACGCTTTACACCGGCGTGACCGGGGACTTGGCCCGGCGGATGGGGCAACATCGAAACGGCGAAGGCTCGAAATTCGCTGCGAAATATGGTGTTGATCGTCTGGTACACGCGGAGGCCTTCTCCGACGTGAACGAGGCTATCGCGCGGGAAAAGGCGATCAAGAAATGGCGCAGAGCGTGGAAGCTGGAATTGATCGAGCACGGTAATCCGCAATGGCTCGATCTGTTTGATCGGATCAACGACTGAGCTTGCCGCCCCTGGGTCCCCGCTTTCGCGGGGATGACGCTAAGGGGCGGCGACGCGGGTGCCGACAGCCTTGGAGAATGATTGTGAAGTTGAAAGACGTCTATCCGCTCTACCTCAACAACAAGGCGGTGCAGCCGAACACCGACCTTGTCGTCACCGACAAATATACCGGCGAGGTCGCGTTCCGCACCGCGCTCGCCACCCCCGACGTGATCGACGAAGCGATCGCCGGAGCGGTGCGCGCCGCCGAGCCGATGGCGAAGCTCGCGAGCTATGAGCGGCGCGACGTGCTGACCCACTGCGTCGGCCGCTTTCAGGAGCGCTTCGACGAACTCGCCTATGCGCTCTGCGTCGAGGCGGGAAAGCCGATCGCCGACGCCGAGGGCGAGGTCGGCCGCCTGATCGACACCTTCCGCATCGCCGCCGAGGAAGCGGTGCGCAACTATGGCGAGGTCCAGCCGCTCGACATTTCGGCGCGCGCCAAGGGCTATATGGGGATGTGGAAGCGCGTGCCGATCGGGCCGTGCAGCTTCATCTCGCCGTTCAACTTCCCGCTCAATCTCGCCGCGCACAAGATCGCCCCCGCGATCGCGATCGGCTGCCCCTTCGTGATGAAGCCCGCGTCGATGACCCCGCTCGGCGCGATCATCATGGGCGAGGTGCTCGCCGAATGCGACATCCTGCCCGAAGGCGCGTTCAGCATCCTGCCCGCGAGCCGCGACGGCGCCGACCTGTTCACCACCGACGAGCGGCTGAAACTGCTGAGCTTCACCGGCTCACCCGGCGTCGGCTGGGACCTCAAGGCCAAGGCGGGCAAAAAGAAGATCGTTCTCGAACTCGGCGGCAACGCCGCGGTGATCGTCGACAAGGACGCCGACCTCGACCATGCACTCGCACGCATCATCTTCGGCGCTTTCTACCAGTCGGGGCAGTCGTGCATCGGCGTCCAGCGGATCATCATCCATGCCGACATCTACGATCAATTCCGCGACATGCTGGTCGAAAAAACCAAGACGCTGGTCGCGGGCGATCCCAAGGACCGCAGCACCTTCATCGGCCCGATGATCTCCGAAAAGGAAGCCGCGCGGCTCGATGGCTGGATTCAGGAAGCGGTCGCGAACGGCGCGAAGCTGCTCGTCGGCGGCAAACGCGAGGGCGCGATGCTGGAGGCGACCTTGCTCGAAGACGTCGACCGCCGCGCCAGCGCCTACCGCGAGGAGGCGTTCGGCCCGCTCGCCATCCTCTCGAAATTCACCGATTGGGACGCGGCGCTCGCGGAGGTCAACGACAGCAAGTTCGGCCTCCAGGCCGGCCTCTTCACGCGCGATCTGCATCAGGTGCTGGAGGCGTGGGACCATCTCGACGTCGGCGGCGTCGTCGTCAACGACGTCTCGAGCTACCGCGTCGACAACATGCCCTATGGCGGGGTGAAGGATTCGGGCCTCGGCCGCGAAGGCATCCGCTTCGCGATGGAGGATATGAGCGAAATCCGGAATCTGGTGATCCGGCGGGCCTGATCCCCCTCTCCCCTCCCGCAAGCGGGAGGGGAGCCTATCGTCACCGAACCGCCTTCGAACTTTCTTCGAACCGTCATCGCTCCACCCCGCACGCTGTAACAAAACTCCTGTCTAGGCCGTGGGCAGCCAAGGCTGCCTTCGGCCGAGGCTCCCGGAGTGCGTGACATGGCAACGATTTCGACCCTGCCGATCCCCGCCCGCTTTGCCGACCCCTTCACCACCGAGCCGCATATCCCCGAGCGCGTGATCGGCGAGCGGCGCAGCTATCGCGCGGTGTGGGTCAGCGACATCCACCTCGGCACGCGCGGCTGCAACGCCGCGATGCTGATCGACTTCTTCGACCATGTCGATTGCGAGACGCTGTATCTCGTCGGCGACATCATCGACGGCTGGCGGCTCAAGAAGCGGCATTTCTGGCCGCCCGAGCATAATGACGTCGTCTGGCGCGTCCTCAAGCGTGCCAAGCGCGGCACCCGCGTCGTCTATGTCCCCGGCAACCATGACGAGATGGTGAAGCCGTTCGACGGCTTCGATTTCGGCGGGGTCGAAATCCGCCGCGAGGCGATCCACCAGACCGCCGACGGCAAGAGCCTGCTCGTCGTCCATGGCGACGAATTCGACGCAGTGATGCTCGCGCACCGCTGGCTCGCCTTCGTCGGCGACGCCGCCTACACCGCGCTGATGAAGGCGAATGTGGTGGTCAACGCCATCCGCGGCAAATTGGGCCTTCCCTATTGGTCGCTGTCGATGGTCGCCAAGCACAAGGTCAAGAACGCCGTCCAGTTCATCGGCCGCTATGAGGAAGTCGTCGCTCACGCCGCCCGCTCGCGCGGGGTCGACGGCGTGGTGTGCGGCCATATCCACAGCGCCGAGATGCGCGAGATCGACGGCGCGCTCTATTATAACGACGGCGACTGGGTCGAGGGTTGCACCGCGCTGGTCGAGCATCATGACGGACGCATGGAAATCCTTCATTGGGCCGAGGAAGTCGCGGCGCGCGCCGTGCCGGCCCAGCTCGCGCTACCGGCGGCCGCATGAAAATCCTGATCGTCACCGACGCCTGGGAGCCGCAGGTCAACGGCGTCGTCCGCACCTTGCAGGCGACGATCGGCGAACTCCGCAAGGCGGGGCACGAGGTCGCGGTGATCTCACCCGACCTGTTCCGCTCGATCCCCTGCCCGAGCTATGGCGAAATCCGCCTCGCCTTCGCCGGCTGGCGAAAGGTCGGGCGGATGATCAGGGGCTTCGCCCCGCAGGCGATCCATATCTCGACCGAGGGTCCGCTCGGTCTCGCCGCGCGGCGATGGTGCCTGAAGACAGGTTTTCCTTTCACCACCGCCTATCACACGCGCTTTCCCGAATATGTGGCGGCGCGGCTGCCGGTTTCGCCCGCCTTCGTCTGGCGCTTCATCCGCTGGTTCCACCGCCCGGCGCGCCATATCATGGTCGCGACGCGCAGCCTCGCCCGCGAGCTCGCGGATCAGGGACTGACCCAAACGATGCCGTGGGAGCGCGGCGTCGATCAGGCGCTGTTCCACCCCGAGCGCACGCCGCATCCGGCATTCGCGGAACTGCCCCGCCCGATCCAGCTCTATGTCGGCCGCGTCGCGGTCGAGAAGAATATCGAGGCCTTCCTGAACACGGCGCAGCCGGGCTCGAAAGTGATCGTCGGCGACGGCCCGGCGCTCGATGCGCTCAAGGCGCGTCATCCCGACGCGCTTTTCCTCGGCAAGCTCGGCGGGGAAGCGCTGGCGCGTGCCTATGCCGGGGCCGACGTCTTCGTCTTTCCCAGCCGCACCGACACGTTCGGCCTCGTCGTCATCGAGGCCTTGTCGTGCGGAACCCCGGTCGCCGCCTATCCGGTGCCCGGCCCCGGCGACATCGTGCAGGGCGGCGCGGGGGCGCTCGACGAGGATCTGAACGCCGCAATCGCCGCCGCGCTGGCCTGCGACCGCATCAACGCAGTCGCCCTCGGCGCGCGCTACAGTTGGGCCGCCTGCACGGCGCAATTCGTCCAGGCGCTGACCTTCGTGCCCACCGAACCCGCGGCGATCGCCCCGTCGGGCACGCCCTATCCCGCCTAGAAGGACTTGCGCCACTCGAGCTCGATATAGCGGCCAAGCGGGTCGGTGTAACCGGGCTGATAGTTGATCGGCACGATGCCGTTGGCGTCGGTGATCTTGCGCTGCGCATCGAACAGATTGTCGACCGACAGGCGCAGGCGCGAATTTTTGAGGAACGGCAGCGCCTTCGTCATCTTCGGCTGCTGGTTGAAATCCATGAAGACGCGAAGGTTGAAGGTCGCAAGGTCGCCGAACTTCAGGTCGCCCGCGCTACCGCCGGTGACGGTGCTGCCGCTGTCGTATTTGGCGCTGACGCGCGCGCCCATCCCCTTGTAGAAGACCCCGCCGTCGAGCTCAACGAGGTTGCGGTTGCTGCCGCCGCCATTGCCCGTCGCCGATCCGTGGAGCAGGTCGAGTTCAGGCACGCCGGGCCGGATGAGCACCGTGTCGGTGAGCTTGATCGTGTGATAGAGCGACACCTGCCAGCGGCCGCCCTGCGGCCCGCCGAGCAGGCCGCCCGGACCGCCGCGACCACCACGGAAGCCACCACGGCCGGAGCCGCCCGAGCCCCGCGGCCCGCCATCGCCGCGCGCACCATCGGGTCGGGGGCCGCCCTCGCCGCCGCGCGCCTCGCCCTGCTTCGGCTGGGCAAAGCTCTTGCCGAAATTGAAACCCCAGCGGATCTGCGAATTCTCCGCCCGGTCGAAATTGACCGGACGCTGGTCGATCGCGATCAGCGTGCCGTCATTGGCGCGCATCACGCGGTCGGGGAAAGCCGCTTCGATCTCCGGCGTCAGCAGCGGAAAGCTGTTCGCGGTGTCATAGCTTTTGTTGCTGTTGTAATTGATCGAGAGGTTGAGCCCGTCGATCATCGGCGGCGACCAGTTGAGCCCCAGCTTGAAGTCGCGATGCTGTTCGGCGAGCAGGAAGGGATTGCCGCCGGTGGTCGTCGTGATCAGCACCGTCTGTCCGGTCTGGAAGTCGTAATAGGTCACCGCGGGCGTCACGAGCGGTGCGGCGCCGAGTTGCTGGATGCCGGGCGCGGCCTCGTCACGATTGAAGCTGGCAATCATCGACAGATTTTTTGTGATCCCCCAATTGAGGTTGGCGCCCCAGCTTTTCAGCGATCCGAAATCGCTCGGGTTCTGGACCTCGCCGCTGAGGGTCAGCGACACGCGGCCGACCTTGCCGACATGATAATCGGGGTCGAGCAACGGAATGGTCAGCGAACCGAACACGCCCGGCAGATCGCGGGCAAGATCGCTCGTCGTCACTATGCCCGAGCGGTCCGACTGGCTGTCGTAACGGATTCCCGAATAGCTGCCGGTCATCGACAGACGGATCGGGCCCGCCCAGCCCTCGGTGACGGTCCCCGACAGATTGGCGCTGCCGCCGAAAGTCTGCTGGCTGCTGTCGAACCGGTCGCGCCCGCCGCCGATCCGGTCGGTGAAGGTGCGCTGATCGGCATCGGCATAATTGCCCGACAGCGACCAGCGCCAGTCGCCGAGCATCCCGTTGACGCTGGCGGTCGAGGTCAGGTTGCGGCTGCGGCTGTCGCGTTCGAGCGGGTCGCTCGTCCCGCCCGCGCCGGGGCCGAGCAGCGACAGGCTGTCAGTCTGGTCAAGGCGCAGGTTGAGCGAGGCATCGGTCACTTTGTTCAGGCTGCGCTGGATCGTCCCGTCGATCGAATAGGTGTCCGATTCGGGAAGCAGGCTGCGCCCGGTATCGCCGAAACCGCGCTCGCGTTCGAGGAGCATCGTATCATGCTCCCATCCGCCATTGAGGTTGACGCGGCCATTCTTGCCGATCGCAACGAAACTCGGCTCGATCTCGCTCTGAAAACGGCCGCCCTGGGTCGGAATACCGCCTTCGGCCTCCACCGAGAGCTGCCGGAAATTGGGCTTGAGCACGAGGTTCACGACGCGGTCGGTCGCGGCATAGCCATATTGGAGCGCGACCTCTTCGGGGAAAATCTCGACCTTCGCGATCGCCTCGGGCGGCAGGTTGCGGACTTCGCCGAAGCCGCCGATGCGCCGGCCGTTGACGAGGATGATCGGGCGCCCGCTGCCGCGCCCGCGCCCCGACCGCGTCTGCGGCGCCAGCGCGTCGAGCAGTTCGGAGACGTTCGACACGCCATAGCTGGCGATCGCCGCTTCATCGAGTTCGGCCTCGGCCTTGATGTCGGTGTCGAGCTGTCCCGCCAGTCGCGGCGCGGTGACGATGATCTCGTCCCCGACATAATCATCATAATCGTCCTCGTCGTCCTGAGACGGGGCAACGGCGGGATCGGCGGGCTGTTCGGCTACCGCCGCGACGGCGGCAGAGCCGATAGGAGCCTCCGCCATCGCCGGCAGCGCCAGCGACGCTCCGGCCGCCAGCAGGACGGCGCGGGTAGACATGGAGAGGCGATGATTAGTCATAAGGAGAGAGCCTTGTTCTTTTTATCTTGGTTTTTACTTTGCATGGCGGGACTTAACGCTCGCTGACGCCACTCTTTGTTCGCGGTTCAGCTATGTCGCAATTGTCGCAACAATGTGTCGGGACCATCGCCATTCCACTAACGGCGGATATCGACCGCTGGACAGCATGGCCCGCCTTCCTTATCGGCCAGCCATGCCGACTCCAGACTCTTCCGCTTCGCCCGAATCCATCCTGATCGTCGATTTCGGCAGCCAGGTGACCCAGCTCATCGCCCGCCGCGTCCGCGAGGCGGGGGTCTACAGCGAGATCGTCCCGTTCAGCGCTGCCGAAGCCGCGCTCGAACGGATGCGGCCCAAGGGCGTGATCCTGTCGGGCTCGCCCGCCTCGGTCCCCGCGACCGGCAGCCCGCGCGCGCCGCAATCGGTGTTCGACAGCGGCCTTCCCGTTCTCGGCATATGCTATGGCCAGCAGGTGATGAGCCAGCAGCTCGGCGGACAGGTCGAGCCCGGCGGCGCGGACGGCGAGCGCGACGGCGAGTTCGGCCGCGCCTTCCTGACCGTGACCGAACCCTGCGTGCTCTTCGACGGGCTGTGGGAGGTCGGCGAACGGCATCAGGTGTGGATGAGCCATGGCGACCGCGTCACCGAATTCGCGCCCGGCTTCCGCATCGTCGCGATCAGCGACGGCGCCCCCTTCGCGCTGATCGCCGACGACGAGCGTCGCTATTACGGCACCCAGTTCCACCCCGAGGTCGTCCATACCCCCGACGGCGCCCGGCTGATCGCCAATTTCGTCCGCCACGTGTGCGGCTGTTCGGGCGACTGGACGATGGCCGAATTCCGCGCCACCAAGATCGCCGAAATCCGCGCCCAGGTCGGCGACCAGCGCGTGCTCTGCGGTCTGTCGGGCGGCGTCGACAGCGCGGTCGCCGCGGTACTGATCCACGAAGCGATCGGCGAACAGCTGACCTGCGTCTTCGTCGATCATGGCCTGCTACGCATGAACGAGCGCGAGCAGGTCGAGCGCCTGTTCCGCGACCATTACAACATCCCGCTGGTGGTCGTGGACGCCGAGGAACGCTTCATGGCGGGCCTCAAGGGCGTCACCGATCCCGAGAAGAAGCGCAAGTTCATCGGCGGCGAATTCATCAACGTCTTTGAAGAGGAAGCAAAGAAGATCGGCGGCGCCGATTTCCTCGCGCAAGGCACGCTCTATCCCGACGTGATCGAAAGCGTCTCCTTCACCGGCGGGCCGAGCGTGACGATCAAGAGCCACCACAATGTCGGCGGCCTTCCCGAGCGGATGAACATGAAACTCGTTGAGCCGCTGCGCGAACTGTTCAAGGACGAAGTGCGCCTGCTCGGCAAGGAGCTCGGCCTTCCCGACATCTTTGTCGGTCGCCACCCCTTCCCCGGCCCCGGCCTCGCGATCCGCATCCCCGGCGAAGTCAGCAAGGAACGCTGCGACATCCTCCGCAAGGCCGACGCCGTCTATCTCGAGGAAATCCGCAACGCCGGGCTCTATGACGCGATCTGGCAGGCCTTCGCCGTGTTGCTTCCCGTCAAGACCGTCGGTGTAATGGGCGACGGGCGCACCTATGACCATGTCTGCGCGCTTCGCGCCGTGACCTCGACCGACGGCATGACTGCCGACATCTACCCCTTCGACGCCAGCTTCCTCAGCCGCTGCGCGACGCGCATCATCAACGAGGTTCAGGGAATCAACCGTGTGGTCTACGACTATACGTCGAAGCCGCCGGGGACGATCGAGTGGGAATGAGGAAATGGCCTGTTTTCAGGAAATTATCATTTCTTTATAAAATGTTATATGCCAAACTGCGTATCATATGTTCTGTATCATCAACGAGCGATAACTCATTGAATTTTATACGCGTCGTATCGAATGCCAGATTTATAGCGATGGAATTTGACGGTGTTTTGGGCCCAATTTTCCATCAAAATGCCAGATCGCGCGCGGGCGGCTCCGCTGACGGTGTTTTTTTGACCCTAAAAGTCTGATAAAATTATCGATTCCTGAGATTGTGGCCAGAAGAATCTCCAATGGCACACTCGATATTGACGGCTATTGGCCGGTGCACGAACCGCTGCGCGGATTGGCGCTAGCCTCGATGTAAAGCAGCCCTTCGAGCGCATCGCCTGATTGAACGTGGGCTGCCGCAGGCAGACCCTTTCGGCTCCTTCACCTGAGGAGTCGAACGATGAATGAACTTATCCAGATTGGCCCGATCAGCCCGCTGCGCCAGCGCCTGATCGACGATATGACCATGCGCCGCTTCTCGAAGGAGACGCAGCGTAACTATCTGCGCGACGTTGGGAGGTTCGCGACCTGGCTCGGGCGCTCGCCGCACACCGCAAGCGCCGAGGATATCCGGCAGTTCCAGATCGAGCAGCAACAAGCCGGCGTCCCGGCGCCGACCATGAACAGCATCGTCGGCGCGCTGAGGTTCTTCTTCACGCACACGCTCGACCGCCCCGACCTCGCGCGCAAGCTGGTCCGCACCAGGCAGGTACGCAAGATCCCGGTCGTCCTCACCATGGCCGAGGTGAAGCGCCTGCTCGATGCCACGCGCTCCTTGAAGCACCAGGCGGCGCTGTCGGTCGCTTACGGCGCGGGCTTGCGCGTCGCCGAGGTGTCGGCGCTCAAGGTCAGCGATATCGACAGCAAGCGGATGCTGCTCCGGATCGAGCACGGTAAAGGCGGGCGATACCGCAATGCCATGCTGCCCGAAGGGCTGCTCCTGCTACTGCGCGACTGGTGGCGCGCCGGGCGGCAACAGGGCATCCTCGTCCCCGACGGCTGGCTCTTTCCCGGACAGAGCACAGCGGCGCCGATCAGCACCCGCCAGCTCTACCGTGTCGTCGTCGAAGCCGCTGAAGCAGCAGACATCGACAAGCGCGTCGGACCGCATACGCTGCGCCACAGCTTCGCCACCCACTTGCTCGAGGACGGTGTCGATATCCGCGTCATCCAGGCGCTGCTCGGCCATGCCAAGCTAAACACCACCGCCTTCTACACCCAGGTTGCGACGAGGACCGTTCGCTCGATCGTCAGCCCGCTCGACAGGCTCGCGCTCGCATCGCCCAGCGAGGAAGCGCCCGACGGCTGAGGTCGATGCGCGCCTCACTCGAGGTCGCCGACATCTTCCGCGCTGCCGGGCCAACCTACCGCGCCGCCCATGCCGGGCATCTGAGCCTGCACCAGCTCAAGATCATGTCGGCGATCGAACATTGCCGCACCGCCGCGCTCGGCGGGCATGTCGAGGCCTGCACCGACTGCGGGCACTGGCGGATCGCCTATAACAGCTGCCGCAACCGGCACTGCCCCAGGTGCCAGGGCGCTGCGGCGCGCAGTTGGCTCGAGGCGCGCGAGGCCGATCTGCTCCCAGTCGGCTATTTCCACGTCGTGTTCACCCTGCCTGCCGAGGTTGCCGCGATCGCCTTCCACAATAAGGCGCCCCTCTATGACCTGCTGTTCAAGGCCGCGGCCGATACGATGCTGACCATCGCCGCCGACCCGAAGCACCTCGGTGCCCGGATCGGCATCACCGCCGTCCTCCACACCTGGGGCTCGGCGCTCACCCATCATCCGCACATCCACATGATCGTGCCCGGCGGCGGCATCTCCCGCGATGGAACGCGCTGGATATCCGCACGCCCAGCCTTCCTGCTCCCGGTCCGCGTCCTTGGTGCCCTGTTCCGACGCTTGTTCCTAACCCGCCTTCGCGCGCTGCACGATGCCGGCAAGCTCGCCTTCTTTGGCAGCCTCACTCATCTTGGCGAACGACGTGCTTTCCTGCGGCACCTCTCTCCCGTCAGGAAGAAGCGCTGGGTCGTATATGCCAAGCCGCCGTTCGCTGGTCCCGAGGCCGTGCTCGCTTATCTCGCGCGCTACACCCACCGGGTCGCCATATCGAACAGTCGGCTCCTCCGGTTCGATGAGGAAGGCGTCACCTTCCGCTACAAGGATTACCGCAAGGCCGGCGCTGGACGGCAGCAGGTCATGACGCTCGGCGCCGACGAGTTCATCCGCCGCTTCCTCCTCCACGCCCTGCCGCGCGGGTTCCACCGCATCCGCCACTATGGCCTCCTCGCCAGCGCACACCGCAAGGATCATCTCGAACGCGCCCGCCGCCTGCTCGATGTCGCACCCCCACCGACCGACGAGCCCGCCGACGATGCAGAGCCCCGACCGACCTGCCCGTGCTGCGGCGGTACCATGATCATCATTGAGGTCTTCGAGCGCCGCTACCAGTCCCGCGCGCCGCCACCGCCATCCCTCGCACCCGGGACACCGGCGCCGTGACCCGGCACGGCCCGTCGCCTTCCTCGTCCAGGGCAGACCCGCGCCTGGAAGCGGACCCGCTCGCGACGGGGCTGCCCAAAAGCAGACGTCGCACCACCAAAATCGGTCCGCCCGCTTTTCGGCGTCCGCTTTTGCGACCCATATGCAGACGGTCCGCTATCGCGCACGTCCGCTTTTCGGCAGCACCTAGCTACCCCACGATCTCCGCAAAACAGCTTTCCCCATAGCTCACACCATGACCACCGCGGTTCGGGCATCGAAGACTTTCCGACGCCTGGCGGCGTCCGAAACTCTCAACGCGTGCAGCCGGTCTGCTTTCGCCCCTAAATCGTAAAAAGCTGCCGCCCAAATGGCCTCCATTCGAACAACTACTAACGGGTTGCACGGTCAACATGTGACTTCGGCAGCAGGTGAGCATCGGTGATGATGATAACGCGTCGATCAGCAAGCTACCACTAATCGGGCCGGGCCTGGTTCACACCAGATAGCCCCTCTGAATCCCCACAGCCCCTAATCGGAAATATTCTTCACCAAGTCGGCAGCCACATCCCTCGCGCGCCCCTTTGAAGCCGAGCCCACGGTAAGGACCACAAATCTCTGGTCGTCGAGGAAGACGTTCATCTGGTTTATGCCCGGCACGAAAAAGGCCGCCTTGCCAAGGTTCGGGACATCCTCGATCGCCTTGTCGCTGAACGCCCGCATCGTCGCCTCCGTGGCCTTGCGCGTCTGCGCGATCGCCTCGGGAGTGTTGTCCGCAATCGGCGAGCGACGGGCCATGAGCGTCGCCGTGCCACCGCCCTTCAACCGATAGGTGCATTCCGACGTCGCGGCTTCGACCGCGGTCGGCTGATGGACAAAAGCCAGGCTCGTTTCGGTAACCGTATCGCCGAGCGCCGCGCCAACCGCTGCCTTGTCGAGCAATTTACAGGCGTCCGTCGCATCCCAGCCGGACGCCTGGGCGGCGGCGCTCTTGGCATCCTTGCTGTCCGGTTGGGAGCCGCCGCATGCGGCGAGCGCGAGCACCGGAGCCAACGCAAGCATCATTTTCTTGTTCATAGACCCTCCTTCAGCACCCGCCGGCACGATTGCCGGTCTTTTCAGCGCTGTAATATGCGTAAAAGCCGTCGCGGTTCGCCGGACCCGCCGTCCGGACAATCCCGACCAGCTTTCGTCCGTCGGGCGAGAACTGGAACAGCCCCGTCTGCGGTTCGGCGCCTTCGTCGCGCATCGTCAGACGCATCACGCGCCCGTCGATGACGCCATCGAAACTGCCGTTCTGATATTGGTAACAGCCGCTGACGCGATCGCCGGACTGGACCAGATGAATCCATCCCCAACCGCTGGCGCCGTCGTAATTGCCGGTGAGGTTCGTAAGCGTGGCGTCGCGGGTCAGTTGTTCGCCGTAACCGCGAAACCCCGTGAACCCCTGATATTCATCGCCATAATTGTCGTGGATGATCAGGCGGACCCAGCGCGCGACCGGCCGCTCCTCGGGTTTGAAGGCAAAGCTCTGGTTGTTGCGCGCCATCTGCAGGGTGCCGCTCAACACCGGCCGGAACCCGGCCTTCGATGAGGTTTCGGACACTTCGATCGTGAAGTTCTTGGGCGCCTTGCGATCGCGGTTGAGCCCCGCGGTATCGAAAGCGATCCGGCCGAGCCGCGTCGTTTCGGCCAGTTCGAGCACGAACACAGCCTCGCCGCCTTCGCCCAGCCAATCGGTCGCCGGTGTATCGTCGATCAGATTGAGCGGACTCCATGCCATTTGCGACATGTCGGAGTCGGGCGGAACCGTTGTCAGCCGCGCGCCGGCGGCATAGGAAAAGATATCTTTCTGGGCATTTTGCGCGTCGCCAGGCGTTGCCCCGATCGCGACAGCGGACACCATCAGCGCCAGACCCAGCGCGGCTTTCGACATCATGGTCATTGGCTTTTCTTCCTTTCCTGCGCTTCCTTGACGATCCGGCGAAGGATGGGCGATGCCCCGGCCGTGCCCGGTGCGCTGATCGCCTGATCGCCGGTCAGGACATTGCGCAAACCGCCCAGCACGGTCCCGGCATCGCTGTTGTCCTGACGCTCGGCATCGCGTTTTTCGCCAGTTACATCGCGCCCGAGACCGCGCCCGGCGATATCCTGCACGCGGCGGCGGGTCAGGGCGCCGTTGACGGCGTTGCCCGAACTGCCATAATCTTCCTCGGGTCGGTCGGGGCTGCCGTTCGAATTGCTGTTGGCGCCGCCACGGTCGCCTTCGCCGTTGTCATTGCCGCCGCCATCGCCGGTCCCGCGATCATTGTCGTTAGAGCCGCCCTGGTCGTTCGCGTTGCCCCGGTCCTCCGAATTGCGCCGCTCCTCGTTCCGGTTTGCGCCATCTCCGGAGCCGCCGCTGTTCCATCCGCCGTTGTCGTTGCCGCGTCCCCGCCGCTCGGTGTCCGAATTTCGCCCGCTTTGGCGACTGTTCAGCCCGCCGCCAGTCGTATCCGACCCCGCGCTCCCACTCGAATTCAACCCGCCCGTGGCCGAGTTGTAACCTTCGCCATCCGAATTGCGTCCACCCGAATCCGAATTTCGTCCGTTCCCGCTCGAATTGAAACCGCCCGTGCCGGAATTTCTGCCGCCGCGATCGCTGTTCAACCCGCCCGAGCCCGAGTTCAGCCCTCCGTCCGAATTCCGGCCACCACCCTCGCCGTAGAACGTGTCGCTGGAGGAATTGAGATCGCTGCCGCCGTCGGAATTCCTGCCGCCACGGTCGCTGTTCAGGCCGCCGGTGTCCGAGTTGAGGCCACCAACGTCCGCATCGGCTGCGGACGAATTGAGCCCGGCATCGCGCCCCGAATTGAAACCGCCGGCACCCGCGCCGTCGCTGTTGAGGCCACCGCTCGAATTAAGGCCATGACCGTCGCTCGAATTGAAACCTCCGCCGTTGCCGCCCAGTTCCCGGCCCGAATTATACCCTCCTCCGCCGCCGGCGCTGTTTCTGCCCCGGTTGGCGGAGCCAACGGCCGTACTCCCGCGATCGCTGTTCGCCGATCGACGGCCACCCGAATTCGAACCGCTGTTGCCGCCGAGGCGATTGCTGATCGCCGGTCCGCGATCGAGGCCGGCAGCGTCTTCCGCATCGCGATTGTCGATCGCCCCAATACGCTGCGCGACCGGCGAAACCTTTTGCACATTGCCACGGGCGACTCCCGGTTCGGCATCGAGCTGCGCCGATGCCGGAGCGGTGATGAACAGCAGCGGCGGGATCAGGGCCCCCGCCATCCAGGTCCGGTTTCGCATTGCCTGTCTCCTTCTCGCCGCCGAAATGGACGTCGAAAGGCAAGACGGGAAAACGGACCAAAGCCGGACATCCGGCCCGAATATTTTTCAAAACCCTATCCGCCTGAAATTAGAGGGTTGCACGGCGGCGGCGCATGGGATCATCTGAAGACGGGCCGACGGTGGGGGGGGAATGGGCGATGAAGCGGCTGGACCAGGACGAATGGCGGACGGTTCAGGACCTTTTCGAGCGGCTGGTCGACCTTCCGCCCGAAACCCAGCGCCAGCGATTGGCCAGCGTCGCGCAACCGGCGTCGGTTATCGACGCGGTCCGCAACCTGCTGACAGCATCGCGGAGCGATGGAATATTGGACATGGCCCCGCCGGTGCTGGGGACCGAAGAAACAGCCCCCAGCCATAGTTCGCTGACCGAAGGCCAGACCATCGGCGGCTTCACGATAGAACGGCCGATCGGGCGCGGCGGACTCGGCGAAGTCTATCTGGCGCACCGCGCGGGCACCGACTTCGACCAGCGCATCGCGTTGAAGCTGCTTCGCATCGACGCGGCCGAACGCGCGGAAAGCTTCGCACGCGAGCGGCGACTGCTCGCGCGGCTCGACCATCCGGGGATCGCGCGGCTGATCGACGCCGGGGTAGCGCCCGATGGGCGCCCCTATATCGCGATGGACTATGTCGACGGACAGCCGATCGACGCCTGGTGCACCGCACACGGCGCCGATCTCGACGCGCGGCTCGACCTGTTCCGTACCGTCTGCGACGCGGTCGCCTATGCCCACGGCAACCTCGTCGTCCACCGCGACATCAAGCCGTCGAACATATTGATCGACACGGGCGGCAAGCCGCGCCTGCTCGATTTCGGCATCGGCACCCTGCTCGACGAGAGTGCGGCGCTGCCCGCGACGACGCAGGCGATGCTGACTCCCGACTATGCGGCGCCCGAGCAGCTCGACGGCGAGGAAGCGACGGTCGCGACCGATGTCTATGCGCTCGGCGTGCTGCTTTACGAACTGGTCAGCGGCCAGAGCCCGTGGCGCAGCGGCAAGGCATCGGTGCCGGTGATGATTCGCCGCGTCCTCTATGAGGATGCCGCGCTGCCGAGCCGCGCCGCCGCGGCGGGTTCAGGGCCGGTGCCCGCGCGCCGCATCGCAGGCGACCTTGACGCGATCATCCTGAAGGCGATGCGGCGCGATCCCGCGCAGCGCTACCGCAGCGTCAGCGCACTCGCCGAAGACATCGCGCGCCATCAGCAATATCTCCCCGTCCATGCGCGCGACGGGTCGACGCGCTACATGCTCGGCCGCTTCCTGCGCCGTTATCGCTGGGGGGTCGCAGCGACCGCGGCGGTGCTCGCGGCGCTGCTCGTCGGCGCGGGCGGGATCGCGTGGCAGGCGCGCCAGACCGCGATCGAGCGCGACCTCGCGGTCGCCGAGGCGCGGCGGTCGGAAGCGATCAACCGGATGCTGACGGTGATGATGCGCGATACCGCCGAGGATGCGGGCGGAGAAAATATCAACGTCAAGCAGATGCTCGACCAGACCTCGGCCCGGCTTGCCGCGTCGCTCGATACCAGTTCCAAATCGGCCGACCTGATCGTCACCCTGTTCGACCTTTATGCGAATATCGAGGACACGGCGGGCGCCGACGCGCTGATTCAAAAGGCGCTCGCGCGCGGGATCGGGCGCGGCGACCCGGTCGCGACCGCACAGCTCAGGATGCGGGCCGCGGTTTCGGCCGCGGCGCTGGGCCGGGCCGACGAAATCGCCCCCAACGTCGATGCCGCCGAACCGGTTTTCCGGGCCGATCCCGACCATTTCCAACGCGAACTGGTCGAAATCGCGCTTGCCCGCGCGCAGCTCTGGCGGCGAACGGATCGGCTCGAAGATGCCATTTCGCTGTTGATCCGCACCCTGCCCGACGCCGATATCGTCTATGCGGAGAACCACCGCGACCTGCTCACGACCTATAATAATCTTCTCGTCTACATGGTCGAGGCGAACCAGCTCGACGCCATGCCCGCGATCTTCGATCGCGCCGACGCCGTGCTTCGCCGAACCGGTCAGCAGGCGAGCATGCAGGGGCTTGCGATCGCGCAACTGAAAGCCGTGCGCCTCCTCAAGCTCGACCGGCCCGAGGTCGCCGAGCAGATCGTCACGCGCGTCGCGGCGCAGCGGCGCGCGACCTTCGGCCGCTCGGCGGGGCTCGCGGTCGACCTCCTCCAGCTCGGCCGCGCCAAGCTGGCGCTCGGCAAATATGCCGAAGCGAAAGCGATCCTCGCCGAGGCGCGCCCGATGGCGGCGCAATATCTCAGTCCCCAGGCGACGCCGACGCTGATCATCGCCGCGGGCCTGATCGAGGCAGAGGCCGAATCGGGCGACCTCGCGGACGCACGGCGCACGATCGCCGAGACCGAACCGCTGATCGCGGCGCTGCCCAAGCCAGGCCTGCCGCAAGCGATCTTCGCGCGCGCGAAGGCGATCGCGCTGCTCAAATCGGGCAAGCTCGGCGAAGCGCGGCGGGAAACCGACCGGGCCGAAGCGCTGTTCAAGGCCGAAGGGCCGGCGGGCGCCTCCTACCTCAAATCCTTCCCCGCGCTGCGGGCGCGGCTGGGGCCGGAATAAGGCCGTCATCCCCGCGGGAATGAGGCCCCCAGGATCAGGCCGCCGCCATCTCATGGTGTATCCAGGCGCGCGCCTGCACCCACCAGCGACGGATCGTGCGGTCGGAAACGCCGAGGACGAGCGCCGTCTCCTTCTCGTCCATCCCCGCGAAGAAACGGCAGTCGACGACCTGCGCGAGGTTGGCGTCGAGCCGCTTCAGCCCCTCGAGCGCCTCGCCCAGCCGGACGACCTGCTCATCCTCGGGCACTGCGGCGGCGAGCGAGTCGAGGCTCTGGGTAAAGCTGTAGGTCGGCGCATCGCGCTTCGACGCTAGCCGCGCCCGCGCGGCGTCGATCAGGATATGCCGCATCGCGGTCGCCGCGCAGGCGAGGAAATGCGAGCGGCTCTCCCAGCCGGCGGCCTTGCGCAGCTTCACATAGGCTTCGTTGATCAGCGCCGTCGTCTGGAGCGTCTGCGGCAGGCCGGCACGATAATGCTCGCGCCGCGCGATCGCCCGTAATTCCCCATACAGGCCCGCGATCAGCTCGTCCGAGCTGCCCGCCCCATTTTTTTCGGCCCCATTTTTTTCGGCTGGCGTGTCCGCTTCCTCGGAAATTTTCCGTCTCGCTCTCTGTCAGGCGTCCGCCGCTCTTCGCAGGTCGGCGGACGCAAGGCAAGCGCGGCAATGACTTAGCGGCCGCACGCGCGGGAGAGAGGCGCCGGAACAGGCGCCCGCCGGGTCGAGATATCCACCGTGGAGGCCGACGGCCTTCGCTCGATCGAGGGGAAGACAAGATGCGTAAATATGCTTGGCTGATCGCCACCGCCACGCCGGCGCTGACCATCGCGCTGCTCGCCATGCCGAACGCGGCACGGGCAGCGGAAGGCGACGTCACCTGTGCAAAGCGCGTGAACGACATCAACGAGGCGGTCCAGTCCGACGGTTCGGTATCAAACGCCTCCAGCGTCGCCTGCGGCCGTCAGGCGCAGGCCACCGCCGAGGAGACGGTGTCGGTCGGCGCGGGGTCCAGCGCCGATGCGGCAGGCGCGACGACGGTCGGGGCTTTCGCGCACGCGACCGGGGCCACCGCAACCGCGGTTGGTTACAAGGCATTCGCGTCGGACGAAAACACGATCGCGATCGGCCACGAGGCCACCGGCAATGGCGGAGGTATCTTCATCGGCAATCTCGCGCGCGGCACCGGCGGCATCTCGATCGGCAACGATGTCTATTCGCTGGGCGGCGGTGTGGCGATCGGCAACGGCAGCTCGGCCGGCAGCAATTCGGTCGCGCTCGGCACCGGGTCCACAACGGCGGGGGAATATGTCGTCAGCGTCGGCAGCGACACGATCAAGCGGCGGATCATCAATGCCGCCGATGGTGAGATATTCGACGGCAGCTCGGATGCCGTCACCGGCAGCCAGCTTTATGCCGTCAAGCAGGACATCGCAGACACCACCGACCTGATCGACGGCGTCGAAGATCGCGTCCTCGACCTGGAAACTGAGGCTTTTTATACCGACGGCCGCCTGTCCCGCCTTGAGGACAGCGGCGTGGGCGGCGGCTACGCGATCGGAGAAAACGCCATTGCCGTCGGCACGGACGCCTCAGCCGACAGCGACGAAGCCGTCGCCATCGGCATGGGCGCCACCGCGCAGGACGGCAAGGCGGTATCGATCGGATCGCAGAATGTCGCCTCGGGCAACGGCGCGGTCGCGATCGGCGATCCCAATGTCGCGACCGGCACCGGCGCGGTCGCCGTCGGCGCCGACAACACCGCCACCGGCACCGGTGCGGTGGCGCTGGGCAATGCTTCGGTCGCGAACGGCGCCAGCGCATTGGCGCTGGGCGACCAGGCCAATGCACAGGGCCGCGGAACCGTTGCGCTGGGCGAACTGACGCAGGCGACGGGACAATCGGCCGTGGCGCTGGGGCAACAGGCGCAGGCGATCGGCGACAACAGCATCGCCATCGGCGGCGGCGACACGCTGACGACGCGCGCGATCGGCGCCAACAGCATCGCCATCGGCGGCCAGGCGCTGGCGAACGGGGCCGACAGCATCATGCTGGGCAACCGCGGCGGCGCCGGGGAGGACGCCGTGGCCATCGGCGCGGGCGCCTTTGCCAGCAGCGACCGTTCGGTGGCGCTGGGCGACAGTGCGACGGCCTTTGCCGAGGGCGCGGTCGCCATCGGCGCCAATTCGACCGCAACGCGCGCCAACACCGTGTCGGTGGGGTCGGCGGGCAATGAGCGGGCGATCACCAATGTCGCCGCCGGCACCACCGATACCGACGCGGTGAACGTCGCGCAGCTCAATGCCGCGCTCGCCGCACAGGGCAATGCGGCGGCGGCCGCGCAGACCACTGCAACCACCGCGCTCGCCAACGCCGCGGCGGCACAAGGAACGGCCGATACGGCGCTGGCCAATGCCGCGACCGCGCAAACGACCGCCGATACGGCGCGCACGGAAGCCGCCGCGGCCCAGACGACCGCGACGACGGCGCTGACCAACGCCGCGGCCGCGCAGACGACGGCAAACACGGCGCTCGCAGGCGCGACCGCCGCACAGGGAACGGCGAACACCGCCCGCACCGAAGCGGCGGCGGCGCAAGGCACCGCGAACACCGCGCTCGCCAATGCCGCCACCGCCCAGACCACGGCAAACGGCGCACAGGCAGCGGCGACAACGGCGGTCCTGCGCGGCGACACCGCGGGGGTCAGCCTGGCGGCGGCGCTCGGCAGCGGCGCGAGTTATGATACGGCGACGGGGGCGGTCAGCGCGCCGAGCTATTCGGTCGGCGGCACCGCCTATCACGACGTCGGCTCGGCGATCGGCGCGCTCGATACCAATGTTGCCGCGCTCAACAGCCGCATCGATGCGCTCAGCCTCGGCAACGACCGGCGCTTTCGCGAAGCGACCGGCGGCATCGTTACCGCGATGGCGATGGGGGGCACGATGATCGTCCCCGACAGCAATGTCTCGGTCTCGTTCAACCTTGCGACCTATCAGGGCGAGCAGGGCTTCTCCGGCGCCGCGGTGGTTCGCCTGACACCGCGCGTGTACGTCAGCGGCGGCTTTGCCGGATCGACCGTCAAGGGAACGACTGGCGGCCGGGTTGGCGTGGCCTTCGGCTTCTAGAATTGATCCCCCGGCTCCCGGCCCCGGAAAAACTGGGGCTGGGAGCGTGGGGGAGTCAGCCTTGCGTCGAACTCCAACGAGTTTGCTTGGCTGTGACGCCTCACCGTCAGCACTTCGCCCGCAGCGGCGGGGTGCCCAACAACCGCCGCCCTATGGTTTCAGCCACTCGAAACCGGCTAGCGAATGGAATTCCAGTCAATCCCTCGTACCCGTAACGGATTGCACATCGCGCTTGTCAGGCCCTGGCGAAGCGTTGGGAAGCGTCCCTGGGTGCCCGGATATCTGCGTGGCGAGCAGACGCGCCGCTTCCGCAAGTTGCGGATCGTCGCCACCCAGCTTCGCATCCGCGTCGAAACCGATTTCGACATCGGGCTTCACCCCTTCGCCCTCGACGATCCACGATCCGTCAGTTGCGGCGAGCGCATATTGCGGCACATTGGTCTCGGTCCCGTCGAGCAGCGGCCCGGTCGATCCGGTGCCGATCACCCCGCCCCAGGTCCGCTTTCCATAGATCGGACCCAGCTTCGCCTGCCGCCATTCATAGGCCATGGTATCGCCGTCGGACATCGTTGCTTCGTTGACGAGCAGCGCGAGTTTTCCGGTGAACACCTGCGTGAACCCGCCCCAGGGGTAGGTCGTCGGATAGTCCATTCCCTTGACATGCCCGGTCGTCAGGAAGGGGCGCAGCAGCCGGTCGATGACGAGCGGCGATCCGCTGCCGCCCAGATTGCCGCGAATATCGACGATCAACCCATCCTTGCGGATTTGTCCGAAATAACCGCGCGCGAACTCCGCCAGCCCCTGCGGCGACATGGCGGGGATATGGACATAGCCGATCCGTCCACCCGACACCCGATCGACGAGATGCCGGTTGTTTTCGCTCCATTCACGATAGGCCAGCCCCTCCTGGCTGGCGATCGGCTTGACGACCAGCGTCCGCTCGCCTTTCACGCCGTCGCGGCCGATCGTCAGCGCGACCTCCTTGTCCGCCTTGCCGATCAGCGCCTCGAACGGGTCGGTGCGGGCATCGAGCGCGCGACCGTCGATCGCGAACAGCCAGTCGCCGACCCGCACTTCCTTGCCGAGCGCGCCGAGCGGCGAGCGATAGAGCGGATCGACGGGGTCGCCCGCATAGATATGGCTGATGCGCCAGCGCGCTTTCGCGGCGTCGAAGACCCAGACCGCGCCGAGCGCCGCCGACCCCGGCGTCGCGGGCTGCCATTCGTCGCGCCCATCGATATAGGCATGGCCGACGTTCAGTTCCGACACCATGCGCCCGATGACCTCGGTCAGGTCGCCCCGGCTGCCGATGCGCGGCAGATCGGCGCGATAGCGCGCGCACAGCGCCGCCCAGTCGAAGCCGTGCATCTTCGCGTCGTAGAAGAAGTCGCGGTAGCGTCGACAGACCTCGTCGAAGACCGCGCGCCATTCCTCGCGCGGCGCGATCGTTCCGGTGAGGCGGCCGATGTCGAGCTTCCTCGCCTTGCCGCTGGCGGTATCGAGCAGCGCATAATCCTTCTCGCGCCGCGTCACCGCAGACGCGCTCCAGGGCAGGAAAGCCACCGCATCGACGCGATCCGCGACGGTGCGCGTTTCCTTCTTCTCGAACGAATAGGCGCTCAGCCGATAGGCATCGTCGTCCGCGATCGCCGCCGAATAGACAATATCGTCCTTGCCGACGGTGAAGGCGTCGATGTTCGCGCTCGCGATCGGCGTCGGCGCGAGGCGGTCGATCAGCCCGTCGAAATCGATCGTCGCGAGCGGCGGAACGGTTTCGTCCTTGCTCGCGGTCAGGAAGGGATCGGGTAGCCCTGCGCGAAGCGGCAGGATGGCGATCGAGCGCTGGCGCGGCACCTGGAAATTCCACTCGCGCCCCTCGAACCGGCCCCGGAACTGGCGGTCGGTCAGCGCATAGAGATAATTGCCGTCAGGCGAAAAGGCCGGCTGCGACATGTTATAGAGCGGATCGCTCGCCGCGACGGTCTTGCCGGTCGCAACGTCGAGGATCTGCACCTGTCCCATATCGGCTGGGCCGAAGCGCGTGTAGGCGAGATAGCGGCTGTTGGGCGACCAGGCATAATCGTTGACGAAGACGCTGCCGCTGCGCCCAGCCTCGCGCATCGCTCCGCTCGCGACATCGACCAGATAGATTGCCCCGTCCTTCCCCGACAGGGCGATGCGCTTGCCGTCGGGCGCCCATTGCGGCCGCGAGAAGCGATCATGGTGACCCGAGGTGAGTTGCCGCGCGGCACCGCCGTCGGCAGACGCGATCCACAGTTCCTCCTCGCCGCCCCGGTCGGAGACATAGGCGATCCATTTGCCGTCGCTCGACATGGCGGCCTCGCGCTCCTGGGCGTCGGAACTCGCGGTTACGGCACGGACCGGTGCGTCGCCCGCGGCCAGATCGAATATGTCGCCCCGCGCCACGAAGAGCGCGCGATCGCCATCGGGCGTCGGGACGAAGCTGTCGATCGCCTCGCCATAGCGCGCGAAGCGCGGGCGCGCCTGCAACGCATCCGACGAGACCCGGATCACCTGCTGCTCTGAGGCACCGGTCGCCGGATCGAAGCGCCAGATGCGGCCGTCGACCTCATAAACGATGGCTCCTGCGCGATCGGCCGACGCCCATTTCGCGTCGCTCTCGTGCCGCGTGAGCTGCTCGGCCTCGCCGGTTGCCGGATCGGCGCGGAACAGGTTCATCGCCCCGTTCCGGTCGGAGAGAAAGAAGAGGCCCTGCCGTGTCCACATCGGGTCGCGTTCGGTCGCATCGGTCCGGGTGAGCTGCCGCGCCGCGCCGCTCGACCGATCATAGATCCACAGGTCCTGCGCCCAGCCCCCGCGATAATGTTTCCAGGTTCGGAAATCGCGCGACCAGGGCGAATAGAGGATCTGCGTTCCATCGGGCGAGAAGACCCCGGCGCCGGCGCGCGCGGTGCCGGCGGGCTCGATCGTGCGCGTCGCCAGGCTGACGGTATAGAGGTTGCTCTGCGACAGCATCGCCGCGTCGCGCATCGACCGGATGAGGATGGCGCTCCCATCGGGCGTCCAGCCGACCACCTGATTATCGCTGCCCCAGCGCGTCGACAGCCCCTTGCGCGAGGGCGCGCTGGTCAGACGCCTTGCCTCGCCCCCGTCGGCGGGCATCACATAGGCCTGGTCGTCGCCGTCGATGCGCGCGGTGAACGCCAGCATTTTGCAATCGGGCGAGAATTTCGCGAAATATTCGGGGCCGGGGGTGCTGGTCAGCCGCCGCGCTTCCGCCGCCGTTCCATCCTGTAGCCACAGATCGCCCGCAAAGCTGAAGACAATCCGCGATCCGCACACATCGGGATAACGGAGATAAGGATCGGCGGGGTCGGGCGCCTGCGCGGACGCCGCGGTGGCGACGCTGCTGAGGAGCGCGGCGACGATGAAGCGCTGGCGCGCACGATCTTTTGAAAAGAAGTTCACGAACGAAGCCCCTCCCGAGCAGGTATCAGGGCCCCATCTGTCCGTGTGCCTGAGATCGTTATCCCGTCGGCGGACGCCTGCGCGCCTCTCTCCAGATTCCATGCGCCGGATGGTCCTTCGTGCCTGAGAGTTTCCGGGGCGGTTGCTCCTTCGGCGGCCTGCGCGAGGCAGGCTCTCTCCCATCCGACTCGCTCAGGATGACGCGGCGTCCGTCCGCTTGTCAAGGCCTTCCGGCGCTCTCCAGCACCCGCAGCGCCGTGGGCCGGTCGATCACGCTGCGCAGGACGAAGGAACTGCGGATCCGCGCGACATTCGGCAGGCTCGACAGCTCCTGCCGATAGGTTTCGTCGAAGTCGTGCAGCGACGGGACATGCACGAGCGCGAGGAAATCCACGTCGCCCGACACGAACCAGCATTTCGACACCGCGCTGCATTTCTGGATCGCCGCTTCGAAGCGATCGAGCGCGTCGTCGGACTGCGACACCAGCTCCATCTGCACCAGGACGAGGATGCCGAAACCCAGCCGGTCGAGATCGAACTGCGCCGTATATCGCTCGATCACGCCATGGCCTTCGAGCAGCCGGCGCCGCCGCGCCGCGGCGTTGCTCGAAAGCCCCACCGCCTCGCCGATCGCGACATCGCTCGACCGCGCGTCCGACGCCAGGATATGCATGATTCGATAATCTAACCGATCAAGCTCAAGTGTTTCCATATTTTCCATAATAATATCGTATCACGACGATATTTCATTCCACAAGCCAATTTGGCACCGAAATTTGGTGGGATCGGCAAGGCCGATGAATGCTAGGTGTCGGTATCGGGGAAAATCAGCAAGCTCATTGCATAAACCGGACATTAGGGGGCCAGTCCGCAAACGGAAGCCAATCTGCAAGGTCCGATCAGGGAGGAGGGATCAACATGCGATTCAATTTTCATGGCGTGTCGTCGGCGGTTTTGATCGCGGCGCTCGCCCATTCGGCCGCGGCGCAGGCTCAAACCGCCGATGCGGACACCCGCGACGGCGACGCCGCAGAGGTCCGGTCGGCCGACAGCGCGCCCGATACCGGTAGCAAGGAGGCGGAAAGCGACATCGTCGTCACCGGCTCGCGCCTGCCGTCGGAATTCTCGACCACCGCGCCGGTGCAGGTGCTCAAGGCGGACCGGGGCGCCGTGCTCGGCAATGCGACCGCGGCGGAGATCGTCGCGCATGCCACCGCCGCGGCAGGCACGCAGCAGATCAACAACCAGCTTTCGGCGACCGGAGCCGGCGGATCGGTTGTGCTGGGCGGCGCCAACGTCAATACGATCAGCCTGCGCAACATGAGCGCGACGCGGACGCTGACCCTGCTCAACGGCCAGCGGATCGCCCCGTCGGGAACCGGAAGCCAGGTCGCGCCGGTCGATTTCAACGTCATCCCCTCGGTCGCGCTCGACCGGATCGAGGTTCTGACCACCGGCGCTTCCTCGGTCTATGGCTCTGATGCGATCGCCGGGGTGATCAACGTCATCACTCGCAAGGGCGGCGACGGGCTCGAACTCGGCGGCTTCGCCCGCCTCCCCGAAAAGCACGGCGGGCGCTATGTCCAGGCGAACGCCTTCTGGGGCCGCAATTACGACAATTTCTACGTGACCGCGGCGCTCGAATATGATCAGCAGTTCGAGCTCGATCTCAAGGATCGGCCCCAGACCGCGTGCCGGCAGGATTTCGTCTACGATCCGACGAGCGGCGAGCGCGTCGACGCCCGCGACACTTCGGGCAACTTCCGCTGCATCAACCACAATCCGAACGGCATCTTCTTCGATCAATATTGGTACGGCGGCGCCTTCGTCTATGATCCGACGCAGGCGAACGGCCCCTATCCCCCCGCCGCGCTCGGGCTGCAGGATCCCACCAATCCGGCCCTTGCGCCGCTGCTCGACTGGGTCCGCGCCAACCGCGGCGGCTTTCCCGACACCTATCCCTATTCGCCCAACACCAGCCGCGCCTATGACGAGGCCGACTCCATCTCGCCCTATCGCCGCATCAACGCCTATGTTTCGGCGGGCGTGAACGTCGGCGACAATTCGGAGCTCTATTTCAGCGCGCTCTATTCGAACCGCCATTCGCAATCGAACGGCTGGTATTTCCTCTACCCCTTCCTGTCGGCGACCAACCCGAACAACACGGTCGGGGAGGCGCTGATCATCGCGAGCGGCGGCAATTCGTCGGGCGACGTCGGCCCGCAGATCGTCCGGCCGTTCCGCGCCGAGCAGAAGGTCGATTTCTTCCAGTCGACCGTCGGGCTGCGCGGCAAGTTCGGCGGGGGAGTGCTGCGCAACTGGAATTACGACATCAGCGCCCGCTTCGGCCTGTCGCGCGGCACCTATGGCCAGACCTTCTATTATCAGGACCGGCTCAACGCCGCGACGGCGCCCGGCATCGCTTGCGACCCCAGCCTGATCACCATTTCGGGTCCGACCGAATGCGTCTCGATCCCCTGGCTGACCAAACGCTTCCTCGTCGACCAGGACTGGACCGACACCGAACGCAATTTCCTCGAAGGCTATGAGGAAGGCCATACCAAATACGACCAGTTCGCCATCGAGGGCAGCCTGTCAGGGCCGCTGTTCACGCTTCCGGCCGGCGAGGTCGCGGGCGTGTTCGGCTTCGCCATCCGCACCGACGACCTCGACGACACGCCGGGCTACAACGCCCGCAACCACAATTATTTCGCCTTCTCGACCGCGGGGCGCACCGCGGGTTCGGACACGGTGCGCGAGGTCTATGGCGAAATCGGCGTTCCGATCGTCGCCGACAAACCCTTCTTCCACAGCCTGCGGCTGACCGCGTCGGGGCGCTACACCGACTACAAATCCTATGGATCGAACGCGACCTACCGCATCGCCGGCGCCTGGGAAATCTCGCCCGCCATCGCGTTGCGGGCCTCCTACGGCACCTCGTTCCGCGCCCCGACGATCTATGAGCTCAACCTGGCCGACCAGACCTCCTTCTTCGGCTATTTCGACCCCTGCCAGCGCTACGGCGACGGCGCGAGCGACGCCGTCGTCCAGAATTGCCAGGCAGAGGGCTTCGCGCCCGATTTCTCGCCGATCAACGACGGCATCCTCGGGGTCAGCGGCGGCGGCAAGGGCCGGCTGAAGGCGGAAACCTCGACCAACTTCAACGCCGGCGTGGTCATTCGTCCGGGCTTCGCGAACCTCCAGCTCGCGGTCGATTATTACGACATCAAGGTGAAGAACGAAGTCGACACCTTCGGCGTCAGCAATATCGTCAACAGCTGCTATAATCTGACCGGCGCGCAGCGTGACAGCTTCTGCAGCCTGATCACCCGCGATCCCGTGACGCGAGCCATCTCTCAAGTCGACGATCGCTACATCAACCTGTCGCAGCAGCGCGCCCGGGGCATCGATTTCGCGCTCCAGTTCGGCTTCCCACTTGGGACGGACGCCAATCTCGGGTTCGAGATCCGGGGTACGCGCGCCCTCGAAAATTCGATCACGCGCGACGCGCTCAGCCCCGAGCTCGACCGCAACGGGCTGTCGGGCTTTCCCAAGCTCACCGGCTATGCCGAAGCGCATCTCGACTACAAAAAGCTGACCTGGTTCGTCGGCGCCAATTATGTCGGCCGCGTCGACGACACCCGCTATTGGGAGGAACAGGGCGCCTTCATTCCCGGCACGGATCATTTCCGCTTCTATGGCGCCTATGCCGGCCGGAATGTCTACGGCAATTCGAACGATTTCGCCGAGGTTCGCGAAAAGCTGTCGGTCGCCGCCTATGTGACGGCCTACACCTCGGTTCGCTGGCAGATTCTCGACAAGACGACATTGCTCGCCGGGGTCAGCAACATCTTCGACCGGAAGCCGCCGGTGATCGGCCCCGATGCCTATACCTATCGGATCGGATCGGTCGCCGGGAATCAGTATAATCTGACCGGGCGCACCTTCTTCATGCGTCTCAACCAGTCATTCTGAGGTCCGGCCCTCCTTCCATCGACGCAGACCATTGTTCGCGTCGATGGATTCGGAGCGGCTGCCAAGAATTGGCGGCCTTGATCGTGCGGCCCCGGTGGTGGCCTGTCCGTCGAATTGCCCTGACACGCTGAAGCTTCGATGATATTCTTCACCTCGCCACGCATTTGGCGCTCAGCGCCCGCACCCGGCGGGGAATGTTACCAGCCCGTCAGCATTCGACGACGTTGACGGCCAGACCGCCAAGACTCGTTTCCTTATATTTCGAGCGCATATCCTCGCCGGTCTGGCGCATCGTCTCGATGACTGCATCGAGCGGGACGACGTGCCGGCCGTCGCCCTGAAGCGCGAGGCACGCGGCATTTATCGCCTTGACCGCCCCCATTGTGTTGCGTTCGATACAGGGAATCTGAACGAGCCCGCCGATCGGGTCGCAGGTCAGTCCGAGATTATGCTCCATCCCGATTTCGGCGGCATTTTCAATCTGCTCATTGGTGCCGCCGAGCGCGGCGACGAGGCCTGCGGCCGCCATCGAGCACGCGACGCCCACTTCGCCCTGACAGCCCATTTCCGCAGCCGAGATCGACGCGCGCATCTTGTAGAGGAATCCGATGGCGGCGGCGGTCGCGAGCAGGATGCGGCTTCCCTCGCGCGAAGCGCCCGGGGTGAAGGATTCATAATATTTGAGGACCGCCGGCAGCACGCCCGCCGCGCCATTGGTCGGGGCAGTTACCACGCGGCCGCCCGCGGCATTTTCCTCGTTCACGCTCAGTGCGAACAGACTGACCCATTCGAAGATCTTGGTGGGGTCGTTCGAGGGGGCCTTGGCCAGCAGCGCATGGTGCAGCGACCGCGCGCGGCGCGGAACGTTGAGGCCGCCGGGCAATACGCCCTCGCCGCGGCACCCGCGCTCGATGCAGGCGAACATGGCGTCGCGCACAGCATCGATGAAGGCAATCGTCTCGACCGGCGCGCGCCACGCCTCCTCGTTGGCGAGGACGATGTCGGCTATCGCAAGCCCGTGGGTCCGGCCGATTGCGAGCAGCTCCTCCGCCGAGCCGAACGGGTAAGGAAGGGCGACGTTCGACCGTGCCTCCGCCTCGCCCTCACAGCGTATCGCGCCACCGCCGACCGAGAAAAAGGTGCGGGTCAATTCCTCACCGAAGGCATAACGGGCCGTGAACCGCATCGCATTCGCATGTCCGGGCAGAAATTCTCCGCGCCGGAAAATGAGGTCCGCTGTTTCGTTGAATGCGACCGGGCAACAGTCAGCGAGCCGAAGTGAATGGCACTCCCTTATCGCCGCAACGATCTCTTCGACCCGATCTGGATCGATTTCTTCCGGAAGCCGGCCGGACAATCCAAGCAGGATTGCCCTGTCCGTCGCATGCCCCTTGCCGGTCAGCGCAAGCGAGCCGAACAGCTCGCAAGAGACGCGCGCAGGGTGGCCTTTGCCCATCGCGAGCCGGGCGAATTGCGCGGCTGCGCGCATAGGTCCCACCGTGTGGGAACTCGACGGCCCGATCCCGATCGTGAACAGATCAAAGATGCTGAACGCGACATTCGTCGTATGAATCTGTGCGGACACCGGCGCCTCTCCTGCCGGCATTCGCCGGACATCAGCGCCCCTTCTGTCTGCTTGCCTGAGATCGCTATCCCGTCGGCGGACGCACTAAGCGTCACTTTCCAGAATTCCATTGCCGCATGGTCCTTCTGCCTGAGAGTTTCCGGGGCGGTTGCTCCTTCGGCGCCGGAAATATCCGGTCTCTCCCACATCGGCGGATCGACCATCGCGCGCGGCGATCATTGTGTCAACGCTCTGTTTCATCCGATAGCAGACATCACCGAGGTGCATGGGAGTGGTCTGCCCGCGAAGGCGGGCACACCATTGTTAGTGAAAACCCCCCTGGTGCAACGGCATCTTTGCGGAATCCCATAGACTGTAGCGCGCCGTGAAGAGGTCGTGGTCCGGTCTCAACCGATTGACCGCTTTCGGGTGTGGCCGCTTGGCTCACTCGCGGCCCGTACAACAAATTCTCAAAGCGCTGATTCGTCCGGTCGAGACCCAATGTCTACCCAAAGGCGCCTCCCCCGAAGCACGGCGAATATCAATGGAAACGGGCGCCGCCGCAGAAGAAACCGTTGCAAATTCACGCAAATTTGTGCCTGATTGCAGAGTTCCGCCCAGTTTTCGGGCAAACCAATATATCTCGAAATAGGGATTTGGCCGAATCGCGAAATTTCTCCTTATTTTTCATAAGCATAGATTTTTTGACGGACTGCTACTCGGTCATTTCAGACTAAATATTTTTCTGTCGCATTTCCAATGCGTTACAGCGCGCTGAATTATTGAGTGGGAGTGATCCATGTCCATCGCCTATATCACCATCGGCACCAACGACATGGCGCGGTCGCGGCGCTATTATGATGCGGTCATGCCGCATCTCGGCGGCCGGCTGGAGGTCGACTATGGCGACCAGGCTTGCTGCTATGCGATGCCGAGCGAACAGCGCGTCTGGATCGGCAAGCCGAACGACGGATTGGCGGCGGCTCCCGGCAACGGAATCATGCCCGGTTTTCTATGCGAAAGCCAAGCGGCGGTGGACGCGGCCCATGCCGCTGCGCTGGCCTGTGGTGGCACCAACGACGGCGACCCCGGTCCGCGCCCACTTTATGGGCCGGACTTCTATGGCGCCTATGCCCGCGACCCCGAAGGCAACAAGATGAGCTTCGTCTATTTCGGAGCGCCGCAGAGCTGAGCAGACGCCGGCAGAGCGAACGGCGGCTCAATCGCGCAATATCGGCTCACCCGTCCGCGGATTGACCAGCGTCACATTCTCGAGCGCCTGGATTTTCCATGCGCCATCGCGCCGGGTCACGACCGCAAGAATCATCGTGTCGACCCGATGCGGCCCCACCGGATGCGCCGCGCCCGCGCTCAGCCGCGACCATATGTGCAGGATCGCGGCATCGTCCGAAATCGGATCGACGTCGGCGACCTCGTTGGTCAGCGTCGAATCGCTGTAGATCGTCTCGTGGATCGGGGCATGGCCCGCGACGATCTGTTCCACCCCGCGCCAGTAGGTGCCGAAGCGATTCACGAAGCTCGCGTCCACATGGAACAGCGCGGCGAACGCCGCCATGTCGTGCCGGTTCCATGCGTCCGCAAATCGCGCGGCGATACTCGCCGGTCCTTCTTCCTGAACCATATGACCCTCCGGACGGCCGAGCGGCTCGACGGCGCAACGCCCATTGTCCTATCCTGTCTTCCCGGCGAAATCGACAAGCGAGTCGCAGTCATGGACAGGATCGAAACCGAAGCCTCGGGCGGCTGCCAGTGCGGCGCGGTGCGCTGGCACATCA
Organism: Sphingopyxis sp. DBS4; assembly: GCF_024628865.1. NCBI lineage: Bacteria > Pseudomonadati > Pseudomonadota > Alphaproteobacteria > Sphingomonadales > Sphingopyxidaceae > Sphingopyxis > Sphingopyxis sp. DBS4. Next base: position 867,990 of record NZ_CP102384.1, on the reverse strand, counting down.
CAGCGGTGCTCGACACATCGCATATCTGCCATTGCCGCATGTGCCAGAAGGCAGCGGGCAATTTTTTCATCGCGCTGATCGGCGTCCCGCGCGATGCGATCGCCTGGACACGCGGGCAGCCGGCAACCTTTGCCAGTTCGGACAAGGCCGCGCGCGGTTTCTGCCGCGACTGCGGAACGCCGCTCACCTACGACTATCACGAGAGCAGGCATATCAACCTCACGACCGGATCGTTCGACGAGCCCGAGCGGTTTCAGCCCAAGGTCCAGTTCGGCCTCGAAGCCCGGCTCCCCGTTTTCGAGGATCTGCCGCTGAAGGCTGAAGGCACGACCGAAGAGACGATGGCCGCCTATGTCGGGGCGATCAGGGCGAGCAACCACCAGCATCCCGATCGCGACACCGATCGCTGGCCGCAATAAGCAGTCGCGCGCGGCCTATTGCTCAAGTTCGAGCAGATATTTCTTCGCGTCGAGCCCGCCGGCGAAGCCGGTCAGCTTGCCCGTCGATCCGACGACGCGGTGGCAGGGCGCAATGATCGAAATGGGATTGCGGCCGTTGGCGGCGCCGACCGCGCGCGAGGCGGTCGGCCTGCCGACCTGCTGCGCGATCTCGCCATAGCTGCGCGTCTCGCCGAACGGGATGGTGAGCAGCGCGCTCCACACGCGTTTCTGAAAATCGCTTCCCGAAAAGGAGAGCGGCACGTCGAACGTCCGGCGCTTGCCGGCAAAATATTCGCCGAGCTGGCGTTCGGTTTCGACGAGCACCGGATGCTCGGCATCCTCGGTCAGCGGCCCCAGCTGGACGCGGCCCGGCCGGTCCTTCTCCCAGAGGATCGCGGCGAGCCCCTTGGCGTCGGCGACGAGGGTCAGTTCGCCGACCGGCGACCAGATGGTTTTGAAAGCATGCGTCATAGATTCGATCCTGTCATTCGCTGTCGCGCTTTGGCGATGAGCTTCCTATGGCAGGGGCGACGCGGCGACGCGTCCCGAATCTTGCGCCCAACCTCGACGGAAAGACAGCCATGACCCCCACCGCCAAAATCCTGCTCCTCGGCTCGGGCGAGCTTGGCCGCGAATTCACCATTTCGGCAAAGCGGCTCGGCTGCCATGTCGTCGCCTGCGACAGCTATGACGGCGCGCCGGCGATGCAGGTCGCCGACGAGCGCGAGGTCTTCCCGATGCTCGACGGTGACGCGCTGCGCACCGTGATCGAAAAGCACCGCCCCGATCATGTGGTGCCCGAGATCGAGGCGATCCGCACCGAGGTGCTCGCCGAGCTCGAGGCCGAGGGTTTCCATATCGTCCCCTCGGCCCGTGCCGCGCGGCTCACGATGAACCGCGATGCGATCCGCAACCTTGCCGCGAGCGAACTGGCGCTGAAAACCTCGACCTTCGAATATGCGACGAGCCGCGAGGAACTCGCCGCCGCAGCGGTGCGCGTCGGCTTTCCGCTCGTCGTCAAGCCGGTCATGTCCTCATCGGGCAAGGGCCAGAGCACGGTGAAGGACGCCGCGGGCATCAACGCCGCGTGGGACTATGCCGCCGCCGGGATGCGCGGCGACCGGCTGCGCGTGATCGCCGAGGCGTTCGTCGATTTCGATTATGAGATCACTTTGCTCACGATACGGCACAAGGACGGCGTCAGCTTCTGCCCGCCGATCGGCCATCGGCAGGACCGCGGCGATTATCGCGAAAGCTGGCAGCCCGCGGCGATGTCCGCTGCCGCGCTCGCCGCCGCGCAGCAAATGGCCGCCAAAGTCGTCGACGCGCTGGGCGGCCACGGCATCTTCGGGGTTGAATTTTTCGTGAAGGGCGACGCGGTCATTTTCTCCGAACTCAGCCCGCGTCCGCACGATACCGGGATGGTGACGCTGGTGTCGCAATCGCTGTCCGAATTCGACCTCCACGCCCGCGCGATTCTCGGGCTGCCGATTCCCGCCGTCACGGTACCGCATGCGAGCGCCAATGCGGTCCTGCTCGCCGACCGCGACGCGGCGGACTTCACCATCACCGGCCTCACCGAGGCGCTGGTTCCGCCGGACGCGAACACCCATGTCGATGTCCGCATTTTCGGCAAGCCGGTGACGCGCTCGTATCGCCGCATGGGAATCGCGCTCGCCCGCGTCGAAAGCGGCACGACCGACGAGGCGCGCGCGATTGCGGCGGCAGCGGCAGGAAAACTGAAGATCGGCTACCGGGAATAAACCCGCCGCACCGATCGGCGTTTTCGACCGGAAACCGACCTACCTTACATCGTCATCCCGGACTTGATCCGGGATCCATTCAACCGGCGCTGAGAGAATGGATCCCGGATCAAGTCCGGGATGACGAGAGTCTGAAAGTCGCGCGTAGCATCTCTTATCTTCGTCATTCCCGCGAAAGCGGGAACCCAGAGCGTGCGTCGGCTGACCCCACTCTGGGTTCCCGCTTTCGCGGGAATGACGAAGATAAGGATGTCCGCTCTCCACCTCAAAGCAACTGCAACGCCTCGCACGGACATAGCTAGGCCGCCCCGCATCCCCCTGCTACACCCCGCGCCATGTCCGAGAAGAATCATCTCTATCTGGTCGATGGCTCCAGCTACATCTTCCGCGCCTATCACCGCCTGCCGCCGCTGACGAACCCGAACGGAGTGCCGGTCGGCGCGGTCTATGGCTATACCACCATGCTGTGGAAGCTGGCAAAGGATCTGCACGACGCCGACGGGCCGACGCATCTCGCCGTCATCCTCGACCATAGCAGCCAGTCGTTCCGCAACGACATCTACGACCAGTATAAGGCGAACCGCCCCGAGCCGCCCGAGGATCTGCGCCCGCAATTCCCGCTGATCCGCGACGCGACGCGCGCTTTCTCGCTGCCGTGCATCGAGATGGCGGGGTATGAGGCCGACGACCTGATCGCTTCTTATGCCGAGGCCGCGGTGCGCGAGGGCTGGGACGTCACCATCGTCTCGTCCGACAAGGATCTGATGCAGCTCATCCGCGAACCCACGGACGGCTCGCCGCATGTCGACATGCTCGACACGATGAAAAACGTCCGGCTGGGCATGGAAGCGGTAAACGAGAAATTCGGGGTCACCCCCGACCTCGTCGGCGACGTGCTCGCGCTGATGGGCGACAGCGTCGATAACGTCCCCGGTGTGCGCGGGGTCGGTCCCAAGACGGCGACCAAGCTCATTCAGGAATATGGAAATCTCACTGCCGCGCTCGACGGCGCCGAGACGATGAAGGCCAGCAAACTGCGCGACAATCTGATCGAGCATCGCGGCATGGCCGAACTGTCGCGCATCCTCGTCGACCTCAAGCGCGACTGCCCCCTCCCCGACCCGCTCGATGACCTCAAGCTCGGCGCGATCCCGCCGGGGCCGCTCAAGCTGTTCCTCGACGAGCACGGCTTTCGCTCGCTGTCGGCGAAGCTCGACAATGGCGTCGCGCCGAGCGGCCCGCCGACGCTGCCGCGCGCGGGCGCCGCGCCCGCTGCGGCGTCCGCCGCTCCCTCGACGCCGACTCTCCCGGCATGGCCCGCGATCGATCGCACCTTGTACGAGACGGTGACGACGATCGAGGCGCTCGACCACTGGATCGAGGCCGCGCGCGCCGCGCATGTCGTCGCGGTCGATACCGAGACCGCGAGCCTCGACAGCGTCACCGGCGATCTTGTCGGGGTCAGCCTGTCGACCGGTCCCGGCCGGGCGTGCTACATCCCGCTCGGCCATGGCGGCACCGACATGTTCGCCGAAAAGCCCGAACAGATTCCGATGCAGGACGCGCTCGGGCGCCTGCGCGCGCTGTTCGCCGACGAGGCGGTGCTCAAGGTCGGGCACAATCTCAAATATGACATCGGCGTCCTCGCGCAGCACGGGGTCACCATCGCGCCCTATGACGACACGATGGTGATGAGCTTCGCGCTCGACGCGGGCAAGCACGGACACGGACTCGACGAGTTGGCGAAGCTCCACCTCGATCACATCTGCCTGACCTTCAAGGAGATGTGCGGGACCGGCAAGTCGCAGATCAGCTTCGCCGAAGTGCCGCTCGACCGCGCGACCCATTATGCGGCGGAGGATGCCGAGGTCGCGTGGCGCCTGTGGAAATTGCTCAAGCTCCGCCTGCCGATCGAGGGCGGGACGCGCATCTACGAGATGGTCGACCGCCCGCTCGCCGCCGTCGTCGAAGGGATGGAACGCGCGGGGATCATGGTGAACCGCGACTATCTGGCGCGCCTGTCGGGCGAGTTCGCGAACGACATGCTGCGCATGGAGGGCGAAATCCACGAACTCGCGGGGCAGCCCTTCGCGATCGGCAGCCCCAAGCAGCTCGGCGAAATCCTCTTCGACAAGCTGGGGCTGAAGGGCGGGCGCAAGGGCAAGTCGGGCGACTGGTCGACCGACCAGAACGAGCTAGAACGTCTGGAACGCGACGGCGTGCCGATCGCGCGCAAGATTTTGGAGTGGCGCCAGCTCGCGAAGCTCAAATCGACCTATACCGATGCGCTGCAAGGGCAGATCAACGCGAAGACCGGCCGCGTCCACACCAGCTACAGCCTCGTCGGCGCGCAGACCGGGCGGCTGTCGTCGACCGACCCCAATCTGCAGAACATCCCGATCCGCACCGAGGTCGGCCGCCAGATTCGCGACGCCTTCATCGCCGCGCCGGGCCATGTGCTGCTGGCCGCCGACTATAGCCAGATCGAACTCCGCCTCGCGGCGCATATGGCCGACGTGCCCGAACTCAAGCAGGCCTTCGCGCAGGGCCAGGATATTCACGCCGCGACCGCGATCGAACTGTTCGGGGAGGTCAACCGCGACACGCGCGGCAAGGCGAAGACGATCAACTTCGCGATCCTCTACGGCATCTCGCGCTGGGGTCTCGCGAACCGGCTCGAAGTGACGCCCGATGAGGCGCAGGCGTTGATCAGCCGCTATTTCGAGCGCTTTCCCGGCATCAGCGACTATATCACCGACACGCTCGAAACCGCGCGCGCGCGTGGGTATACTGAGACTTTGTTCGGCCGGAAGACCTGGTTTCCGCGCATCAAGGCCGCGAACCAGAACGAACGCGCGGGTAGCGAGCGCGCCGCGATCAACGCGCCGATTCAGGGTACCAGCGCCGACCTGATCAAGCGCGCGATGGCGCGGATGCCGAAAGCGCTCGACGATGCGAGGCTTGGCGACGTGAAGATGCTGCTCCAGGTCCACGACGAACTCGTCTTCGAGGCGCCCGAGGACAAGGCCGAAGCCGCGGGCGAGGTCATCCGCCGTGTGATGTCGGGGGCGGCCGAGCCGGTGCTGGCGCTGTCGGTGCCGCTCGATGTCGAGGTCGGCATCGGCAAAAGCTGGGGCGACGCGCATTGATCGGGGTGCTGCTGTTCGCCGCGGCGGTCATCGGCGATCCGGGTACCGCGCCGCCATCACCCGCCCCCGCAGCCGAAAGCGAGGCCGCGCCGCCCACGATCGCCGACAGCGACATTCGCGAATATGCCGCGGTCGCGGGGCGCAAGGTCGCGGGGCGACCGGTCGGCGGCCCCTATGCCACCGCCGACAAGCTGCTGCTGCTCGGCCGCGACGGCAAGGGCTATCCCGTCGTCGCCGCGAGCCTCGGCTTTCCCGCGCGCCAGTCGCTGCCCGCGCCGCCCGATGGCACGCTCGCCGTCGTGCGGCTGCACCAGAAATCCGAAACCGTCGTCCCGGGCCCCACGGCCGACGACCTCGCCTTCGTCGCCGCGAACAAGCTGCCGCTGTTCGTGATCGGCGAATGGGCGCGGCCGGCACCGATGTGGGAGGTCGCGTGGGTCGATGACGACGTGCGTTTCCGCATGATCGGCGAAGTCGGCGAAATCGGTCCCTGGCAGGAATGATTACCGACCGGGTGGCGGTCCGTACCGGTTCGGCGCATCGGTTCCCGCCCGCACCAGTTCGACAATAAGCCAGAGAAGGATCAGCCCGCCGACGATAGAGGGCCAATCGATCCCGGCCGATGCCTGCATCCTCGCGGGAAAGGACAACGCATCGGCGAAATCGGGCCGAGTCTTCGTCTCCATCTCCGCCAGGATTTGCGGCATCTGCTCCGCCATCGCCGCCATACGCCGCGCTTGCCCGAGGCCGGTCGCAAAGATGGCCCCCGGCAACGCCAGCGCCCACCAGCCTGCCCGGCCGCGATCATGCAATCGCCGCGCCGTTGCCGTCAGCAGCAACAGGGCGCCGAGCAGATAGAGCCCGATGTTCGCATAGGCCGCGGTCACCATTGCCCGCAGTTGAATCTGCATGAGGTGCATGCTGGCCGACGGATCGCGGGGATGCGTTGCAGCGGTCAGGTCAAGCGGCGGGATGGTCAGGACCAGTTGAACGATAAGCTGCACAACCACGAGCGGACCGAAAACGAGAAGCAGGAACAGCCAATATTGCTTTCGCGCGTCACGCCCTCGAGGGTCGAACAGACCGCCGAACCCGTGCCGCGCGATTTGCGCCATCGAAATCTCGGTCATATCCATCCCCCTTTGCGAGCCAGACTATCGGTTCGCGCCGGACCTGCCAATCGCCCAAACGCGCCGTTTCGGCGGCGAACCGTCGCAGCGATGCGCCATCGGCGCACTCGGCCTTTGCGGCTCCACGCCTTTGGTCTATGACGCCCCGATGACATTCCGCCGACATTTTTGCGACGGCGACGACGAAAGGCTTTCATGACGATCCCCCCGGCGGCCGGCGCGCCGACCCGCATCCAGCAGAATTTCCTCGCGCGCCACGAACGCCGTCTGCTCAACTGGATTTGCCCTCGCCTTCCCGCATGGGTCACGCCCGATCAGCTCACCACGCTCGGCTTCCTCGGCGCCGTCATCGTCGCCGCGGGCTATATGCTGAGCTGGATCGACGACGAATGGCTGGGGCTTTGCCTCGTCGGCTATATCGTCAACTGGTTCGGCGACTCGCTTGACGGCAGCCTCGCGCGCTGGCGACGGATCGAGCGGCCGCGCTACGGCTATTTCGTCGACCACAGCATCGACGCGGTCGGGACGCTGCTGATGGTCGGGGCGATCGGGGCCAGCCCCTATATGCGGCTCGACGTCGCGCTGATGGCGGTGATCGGCTATTTCCTGCTGTCGATCCACACTTTCCTCGCCGCGAAGGTCGTCGGCGAATTCCGCCTTTCCTACATGGCGGGCGGGCCGACCGAGCTTCGGCTGATGCTGATGGCGATGACCGTCACCATGGCGCTCGTCGGCCCCGGCGACATCGGCGGAACCAATTTCTCGCCCTTCGACCTGTTCGGCCTCGTCGTTGCGAGCATCCTCGTAACGATCTTCGTGGTGCAGAGCTTCGCAATGGCCCATATGCTCCGCGGACGCGGAGGGTAAGGCTCCGTCCCTAGGGCCTGAGGCGCGCCTGCGGATAGGTGCCGAGGAGCGACAGCGACTTGGTCTGGAAATCGAGTTCCTCGAGCGCGCGGTCGACGCGCTCGTCGCCCGGCGCGCCGACGATGTCGGCATAGAATTTGGTCGCCGCGAAGCTGCCCCCGACCTGATAGCTTTCGAGCTTGGTCATGTTGACGCCGTTGGTCGCGAAGCCGCCCAGCGCCTTGTAGAGCGCGGCGGGAATATTCTTCACCTCGAAGACGAAGGTCGTCATCAGCGGCACGCCGGCCGGCGGCTCCGCGAGCGGCTCGCGCGCGAGGACGACGAAGCGCGTCATATTATGGTCGGCGTCTTCCATCCCGGTGCCGTGCAGCGTCAGCCCGTAGAGTTCCGCCGCGTGCGGCGGTGCGAGCGCGGCGAGGCCGACCTCGTCGCTGTCGGCGACCCAGGCAGCGGCGCCCGCGGTGTCGCTGTGCGCGACCGGCGAGATATTGTTCGCACGCAGCCATTGGCGGCACTGGCCGAGCGCCTGCTCGTGGCTCATCGCCCGCGTGACGGGGCCAAGGTCGCGGCTCATCAGGCCATAGCGGATCGGCAGGAAATGCTCGCCGACGATGAACAGGCCGGATTCGGGCAACAGGAAATGGATATCGGCGACGCGGCCGTGCAGGCTGTTCTCGATCGGGATGATCGCGCGCTCGACTTTCCCATCACGCACCGCCTCGATCGCATCCTCGAACGAATAGCAGGGCAGCGGCAGCGAATCCGCGTCATATTCGCGCGCAGCCAGGTCGCTGTTCGCGCCGGGCGCGCCCTGAAAGGCGAGCCCGCGCGCCGGCTCGGCGAGCGCCGCCGCCCGCATTTCGTCCACCAATGCTTGTGCCGAAGCCGAATAACTGCCCATGACCGCCTTCCCGCGCCAGAAGCGCGGCGCATAGCGGCAGCGCCCTCAGCGCGCAACCGGCGCGGCATCGCATTTCATCCCCTTGCGCCGCGCTCCCCGCCCCAGTAAGGGAGCGTCCAAATCATAGACGCGCCCATGGGCGGGCGTTAGCGAACGGGGCTGCAAGCATGGACAATCGCAACAACACTATTGCCGGCTGGGTGCTGTTCGCCGGCATCTGCGCGCTGGGCCTGACGATCGGCTCGGGCATGTTGTTCGCCAGTCACAATCCCGAAAAGCCCGGCTTTCCGATCGAGGATGCCGAGGGCGGCGCAGGCGGCGGCGCGGCGGCCGTTCCGCTTCCCAACCTGCTCGCTGCGGCCGACGCCGCGAAGGGCGAGGCAGTGTTCGCGAAGTGCGCCGCGTGCCACACGATCAACCAGGGCGGCGCCAACGGCATCGGCCCCAACCTTTATGGCACGCTCGGCGAAGCGATCGGCCAGGGCAAGGGCGGTTTCGCCTTCTCCGACGCGCTCAAGGGCGTCGGCGGCAACTGGGACTTCGACAAGATGGACCATTGGCTGACCAGCCCGCGCAAGTTCGCAGCCGGCACCAAAATGTCGTTCGCGGGCCTGTCGAGCCCCGAAGATCGCGCCAACCTGATCGTCTATCTCAACGCGCAGGGTTCGAACCTGCCGCTGCCGAAGCCCGAAGCGGCGCCCGCGGGCGATGCGGCCGCCGCGCCGGCCGAAGGCGACAAGGCTGCGGCCCCGGCCGCCGAAGGTGCGGATAAAGCCGCAGCGGCCACTCCGGCAGCCGAAGGCGCCGCCCCCGCTCCCGCCGAAGCCAAGAAATAATGCGCCTCGCGCCCGTCGTGCTGGCGGGCGCGCTGATGCTCGCCGGCTGCGGCAAGGCCGGGCCGCCGGCCGATGCTGCGGCAACCACCGATAGCGCGTCGGCGTCCGATCCCGCACCCGCGATCGAACCGACCGCGGCGATGGGCGAACAGGTCTTCAAGCGCTGCGTCGCCTGCCACACGATCGACAAGGGCGGCTCCAACGGCATCGGCCCGAACCTTCATGGCGTCGTCGGCCGCGCGGTCGCCAGCCATGAGGGCTTTTCCTATTCGGGGGCAATGAAGGCCAAGGGCGGCGTCTGGGACGAGGCCGCGCTCGATCATTTCCTGACTGCGCCGATGAAGGCGCTTCCCGGCACCCGCATGGCGTTTGCCGGCATCGACGACGCCGCGGATCGCAAGGCGCTGATCCTGTATCTGAAAGCGCAGTCGGAATAGCCCTCGCCTGCGCCTGGGACGGGTATCGAGGCGAGACAAGCTGCCTGCCCAGGTCCGAATCGGCTTAGCCTCCTTGCGTCGGGTCCGGCTTGGACCGGCTTCGGCTGCGCCCGATACGAGCGAGCCATCAAGCAACGGGATCGACTGAGCAACCTCCGCTCCCGAAACGCCACCCGAACGCCTTGCCGCCCCTTATCGGGGGTGCTCCATGAAGCATGGCCGATGATGTTCGGCCAAAATAAAAACACGATATTTCAATATATTGAAAAATATCCCCCGCAGCATTGACAAAATTCCAAATACTTCGAATACTAACCATTATCGGCAATTGGCCGTCCGAGTTCAGGGCATACAGGGGAGATGATATGTTGCGAAAAGGCGTTTCGAGTTTTGCGATTGCAAGCGCCATGCTGATGTCGGCGGGCGTAGCGCAGGCCCAGCAGTCGGCGGCCGCGGATGCCAGCACCCAGGCCGCCGAAGCGGGCGCACAGGATCGGGATGGTGATATCGTCGTCACCGCGATGCGCCGCGAATCCTCGCTTCAGGATGTCCCGGCATCGATCTCCGCCCTGTCGTCGACCCAGCTTGAAAAATCGGGGATCACCGATAGCGGCGGCCTGCAATATCAGGTCCCCGGGCTGATGATCGCCAAGGATTCGGGACAGCAAGCCCAGATCTATATCCGCGGCGTCGGCAACAACCTCCAGGGCATCTCGGCCGGCAACAGCGTCGCGACCTATGTCGATGGCGTCTATGTTCCGAACAGCATCCAGGTGTTTCAGGAATTCAACGACGTCGAGCGCGTCGAGGTGCTCAAGGGACCGCAGGCGACGCTTTACGGCCGCAACGCGACCGGCGGTGCGATCAACATCATTTCCACCGATCCCAGCTTCACGCCGAGCGGCAAGGCCGACGTCTCGTTCGGCAATTACAGCACCCTCGCCGCGCGCGCATCGATCAACGCGCCATTGGTCGAAGACAAGCTCGCGCTACGCGTCTCGGTCCAGTCGGCCTATCACAAGGGCTATAACGAGAATATCTATCTGGGCCAGCGGATGCAGGGCCAGAGCTCGACCGGCGTGCGCGCGGCGCTGCGCTGGAAGCTGTCGCCCGATTTCGAGGCGATCCTGCGCGCCGACTACAGCAATTCAAACAACACCGACTATCTGAAGATCCGCAATCCCGAATCCTGGTGGTATCTGATCTCGCCGGTCGACCAATATGTCGACGATCCGCGCAAGGTGATGGGCGACGTCGGCGCGGCGCAACCGATCGAGAACGACGGCCAGTCGCTCCACCTGCGCTGGGACACCGGGATCGGCACGGTCAAATCGGTGACCAGCCGCCGTCATTTCGATTCGGGTCCGACCTTCCTCGATCTCGACCAGGTCGCGCTGCCGCCGGGAATCGTCAACGGGAAGCCCTATCAGGGTTCCTATCTCGGCGACATCACGACCTCGACCTCCTATTACCACGAAACCTATCTGGCGACCGACACGTCGAAACCGCTCCACGCCATCGTGGGATTCAACTATTTCCATGAAAATGCGCGTGAATTTCAGTACCAATATGCGGGCGGGCTTTCGTCCTACGACCGCTATGGCAAGACCGACGCCTATTCGGTTTTCGTCGATGCCAGTCTGGACGTGGCGCCGCAGTTCACGATCAGCGCGGGCCTGCGCTATTCGGACGAAAAGCGCGATTATCGCCAGCTTCGCATCATTCCGTCGGTGCCGTGGGTCAGCAACAAGGCAAGCTGGGACAGCTTCTCGCCGCGCGTCGGGGTCGAATTCCGGCCGAGCGAGGACGTGCTCCTCTATGCCAATGCGACGAGCGGCTTCAAGAGCGGGGGGTTCAACCTCCAGAACCCGCTCAACCCCTTCAAGCCCGAGAGCATATGGTCCTATGAAGGCGGCATCAAAGCCAGCCTGTTCGACCGCAAGCTGCGTACCAGCCTGTCGGGCTTCTATTATAGCTACAAGGACATTCAGGTCTCGCAGACGCTCGCCAATCTTCAGCGCGTGGTGACCAATGCCGGAACGGCGAAGATCTGGGGCCTCGATGCCGAGGGCAATTGGGCGGTGACGCCGAACCTGCGTCTGACCTTCGGCCTGTCGCTGCTCCACAGCGAATATGGATCGGCGATCCTGTGCGATTCGGTCATCGGCCCCTGCAATTCACCCGACGCGCCCGCGCTCGTCGACGTAAAGGGCAACCGCCTGCCGCGCGCGCCCGGGACAACGGGCAGCATTGCGGTCGATTACACGATCCCGCGCGAGGTCGCGGGCGGCGAAGTATCGCTGCATGTCGATGCCGCCTATCGCTCGCGCACCTATTGGACGCCGTTCGAATACAAGACGCATTCGGTCGACCCGCAATGGATGACCAACGCCCAGATCCGCTATGATCGCGGTAGCTGGTATATCGCGGGCTATGTGCAGAACATCTTCGACGTCCTCTATGTCACCAACGGCATCGGGTCGGGCAAGCTGTCGACCGCGAACGGACTGGTCGGGGAACCCGCCGTGTTCGACCGCTACGCCGCACCGCGAACCTATGGGGTCCGGATCGGCTTCAGCTACTAGGCATGGACGCGAGCCCTTCCGAGCTCCGCGCCGCTCCCGCGACCGGGGAGGATTACCCCTCCTCCCCGGTCGCGTGGAGCGCCGTCGCCGTCCTCTTCATCCTTGGCGCGGTCGCCTTTCTCGACCGCCAGATCATCTCGCTGATGGTCGACGACATCCGCCGCGACCTGGCGATTTCGGATTTCCAGATCAGCCTGCTCCAGGGCTTCGCTTTCGCGCTCTGCTATGCGGTGATGGGCATTCCACTCGGCTGGCTGGTCGACCGCTTCCCGCGCCGCCAGATCATCTGCATCGGCGTGATCGCCTGGGGAATTGCCGCCGCTGCGTGCGGCCTCGCGCGCAATTTCTGGCACCTCCTGCTCGCGCGCTTCGGCGTCGGGCTCGGCGAAGCGGCGCTCGCGCCGTCGGCCTATTCGATGCTGAGCGACCTCTTCCCGCGCGAATGGCTCACCACCGCCATGTCGGTCTTCGCGATCGGTTCGATCGTCGGGCAAGCCATCGCCTTCGCGATCGGCGGGCTGGTGATCGGCATGGCGCTGACCGCCGACGGTGGCCTTTCGCTGCCGCTGGTCGGCGAAGTGCGACCGTGGCAATTCGTCTTCATCGTCACCGGGCTTCCCGGCATCGCCTTCGCCCTGCTCGTCTTCCTGTTTCCCGAGCCGGTGCGGCGCGGTCTGCGAGGCGGCGGCAAGGCCGGTTTCGGCGAGGCGTTCCGCTTCATCGCCGAGCGCGGCCGCTTTTTCACCTGCCACTTCCTCGGCTATGGCGCGGTCGCCGCGATCGCCTATGGCACCATCGCCTGGGTGCCCGCGCATCTGATGCGCGGTTTCGGCTGGTCGGTGACACAGACCGGCTTCACCATGGCGGCGCTGACCGCTCTTGCCGGCTCGTCGGGGCTGCTCGGCATGGGGATGTTCGTCGACCGGCAGATGGCGCGCGGGGTGCGCGACGCGCATTTCCGCTTCGCCGTGTGGTTGTCGCTGACCATCGCGCTGTGCGGCGCGATCGGCTTTTCCTCGTCCAGCATCGTCCTTTTCTTCCTCTTCTATACGGTCCTCAAGCTGCTCGCGCCGATCGGCGGCATGGCGTCGGCGTCGATCCAGATCGTCACGCCGAACGAACTCCGCGGCACGGTGTCGGCAATCTATCTGTTCGTCGTCACGCTGCTCGGCGCAGGAACCGGCCCGACCGTGGTCGCGACCTGCACCGAGCTGATCTTTCACGACCCCGCGAAAGTCGGGCTGGCGATGGCGCTGACCTGCGTCGTATTGGGCCTGTTCGCGGCGGCTTGCTTCGCGCTTGGCCGCCGCCAGATGCGCGAGGCGGTGGAGATGGCAGAGGTTTGGGCATGAGCGAAGCACCCGGCTTTGCCGACTTCGCGTCGCAGCGGTTTCTCGTCGTCGGGGGAAGTTCGGGAATCGGCCTCGCCACAGCCCGGCTTGCCGCTACCCATGGCGCGAAGGTCAGCGTTGCGGGCCGAAACCCGGACCGCGCCGAGGCAGCCGCCGCAAGCATCGGTGCGGACACGGAATATGCCGCCTTCGACATGATCGACGAAGCGGCGGTGGAAGGCTTCTTCAGCGCGCATCTCCCCTTCGACCATATCGTCGTCACCGCCGCCGCGATCCGTTCCGCCCCCGTGCGCGAATTGCCGCTCGACACGGCGCGCGCGACCTTCGCTTCCAAATTCTGGGGGCCTTATGTCGTCGCCCGGTTCGCGCGGCTGACCGACGCGGGTTCGCTGACGCTCGTGTCGGGAGCCGCGGCGCGGCGCCCGCGCGCGGGCCGGGCGCCGGTGGCGGCCGCGAGTGCCGCAATCGAGGCGCTGACCCGCGTCCTCGCGGCCGAATTCGCGCCCGTGCGGGTCAATTGCGTCGCGCCCGGATTGGTCGACACGCCGATGCTGCGCGCAGCACGCGGCGCGAATGCGCCCGCTCCCGCGGTGCCGATGGCGCGTGTCGCATTGCCCGAGGAAATCGCGTTCCAGATACTGGCTTGCGCCGCCAATCCCTACATGACGGGGTCGATCGTCGACGTCGATGGCGGCCTGGCAACCACGGGCTAGTTGCAGCGAGGGGAACGAGCGATGCCGTTCAAGGGCAAGGTGGCACTCGTGACGGGGGCGGCGTCGGGTATCGGCCGGGCCACGGCGCTTGCTTTCGCCGAGGCAGGTGCCCGCGTCGCGCTTCTGGATGTCGATCGTTCGGGGCTCGAAATAGTCGCTCGGACCATAGAGACGCAAGGCGGCGAGTGTCTGGAATGCGCCTGCGACCTGACAGACGGCGCGGCTGTCCAGGCCGCCGCCCATGCCATCGATCGACGCTGGTCGCGCCTCGACTGCGCCGTGAATGCCGCGGGAGTCGAGGGGAAGACGTGCAACCTCCTCGACGAAGACGACGCGCTCTACGATCGCGTCATGGACATCAACCTGCGCAGCATATGGCAGTGCATGAAGATCCAGATTTCGGCGATGCTCGAAAACCCCGAGGGCGGCAGTATCGTCAATGTTTCTTCGGGCGCCGGTCTGGTCGGCTCCAGACGGTCGGCCATCTATAGCATGTCCAAACATGCGGTGATCGGCCTGACCCGCAGCGCCGCCCTGCAATATGCAAAGCGGGGTGTCCGCATCAACGCGGTATGTCCGGCGGGCGTACAGACCCCGATGGCAGAGCGCATCATCGCATCCTATGATGGGAACGCCCCGTCCGGAGGAGGCGCGCTCTATCCGTTGGGCCGATCGAGCACGCCCGAAGAAATCGCCTCGGGAATATTGTGGCTGAGCTCCCCGGGAGCCGCTTCTGCGGTCGGCACCGTGCTGGCCATCGATGCGGGTTTCACCGCGGCCTGACCCGCCTGAAGATTGGGGACGTGGGACGAGACCGCCACCCGCGCGACCTGAAGGGTGCCCCGAATTTTTCCTGCCCGTCGCGAAAAAGTCGCTGTATAGGCCCAATATGCAAATCCATCCGCTTATCGAAACCAGCGCAGCGCTCGTCGAATTTTTGGACCTGATCAAGACCAGCGATTTCGTCGCGGTCGATACCGAATTCATGCGCGAGAACACCTTCTGGCCCGAACTATGCCTGATCCAGGTCGCGGACAGCGAACATGCCGCAGCGATCGACCCGATGGCGCCGGGGATCGACCTGAAACCGCTGCTCGACCTGCTCGTCGACAATCAGGACGTGCTAAAGGTCTTTCACGCGGGCGGGCAGGATGTCGAAATCATCTTCAACCTGACCGGCAAGACGCCGCACCCGATCTTCGACACGCAAATCGGCCAGATGGCGCTGGGGCAGGCCGAGCAGGTCGGCTATTCCAACCTGGTCGAGGCGTGGATCGGGCTGCAGCTCGACAAGGGCGCGCGCTTCACCGACTGGAGCCGCCGCCCGCTCGACAAGCGGCAGATCGATTATGCGATCGGCGACGTGACCCATCTCGCGAAGATTTTCCCGATGATGCTGAAGAAGCTGATCAAGACCGGCCGCGGCCACTGGCTCGACGAGGAGATGGAGAAACTCGCCAACCCCGCCAACTACAGCATCGATCCCGACAAGGCGTGGCAGCGGATCAAGATTCCGTCGCGCAAGCCCGACGTGCTCGGGCGACTGAAGGCGCTCGCCGCGTGGCGCGAACGCGAGGCGCGGACCAAGAATCTCCCGCGCGGCCGCATCGTCAAGGACGAGACGCTCGCCGACCTCGCCGCGCATCCGCCGAAGCAGCAGGAAGGGCTGGGCGGGGTGCGCGGACTGTCGGCGACGTGGAAAGCGAACGACATCGGCGGTCGGCTGATGGACGCGCTCGCGAGCGCCAAGCCGCTGTCGAAGGAGGACATGCCCGATCGCGCGCCGCGCGGGCCGGGGCTCGGCAAGGAAGGCGCGCTGGTCGCGGACCTTTTGAAGCTGCTCCTCAAGATTCGCGCGCGCGAACTCAACGCAGCCGCGCGATTGATCGCGCGCAGCGACGATCTCGAAGCGCTCGCGGCGGGCGGCCGCGACGGCATCGCCTTGATGCAGGGCTGGCGCTACGATGTCTTCGGCCACGCCGCGCTCGACCTGGTCGAGGGGCGCATGGGTTTCGCCGTGAAAAACGGCAAGCTGGTGATGAGCGAAATCGACACCGCGACGGTCAGCGAAGTCTGACTAAAAGATCATGTGCCCCCGCGAAGGCGGGGGTCCATCGCCGGACGGTTCCATTCCGAGCCGGCAGGAGATGGGTCCCCGCCTTCGCGGGGACACGCTGCTTTCTTTCGCTATCAGAGCAACACCAGCTCCGGCTTCGCGTCGAGCGCCTGCGCGAGGATGCGCAGGCGGCGTTCGACCGATTCCCCCGCCAGATGATGCCAGCCGGCATCGAGACAGAGCCTGAGCTTGCCGTCGGCGAGCGCGATACCGCTCGCCTTCAAAGGCGCCTCGACGCCGCCGGTCAGCCGCTGCGCGAGACGGATCGCGAGGCCCCATTGCCGCGCCCGCGCCAGCCGTTCGTCGCTGACCAGCCGGCCCATGATGGGAAAATCGGCATCGGCACCGCCGAAACCCGCATACAGCGCGCGCGCGAGCAGGATGCGCCCCGGAATGTCGATGCTGCGCCAATTGCCGTGCAGACCGATCTCGGTGCCACGCTCAGCGCGAAAATCGGGGTTCGCAGACCAGGCGACATCGCTGAGCAGGCTCGCGGCGAGACGGACGCGGCTGTCGGCGACCGCCTCGTTCGCGAACAGCGGCGCGATCCATTCGGCGATCGCCCGGCCATGCGGCGCGAACCGCGCCAATCGACGCCCCTCGAAATCGGCGGCGATGATCAGCGGGTCCTGCGCACGCGTCTCGGCATCGAGCGCCTGGAACAGCAGGCCTTCGCGCAAACCCGAAGAAGACACCGTCATTTCGGGCACGTCGAGAATATTGACGAGCGCGGCGAGCAGCGCGGCAGCGTCGGGCAAGGCCGCCGCGCGGTTCGCCGCCATGCCGGGAATCGCGCGCAGTTCCTCGAAGCTCAAGCGCTTGGTCGCGCGGATCAGGCGGCGGAGCGCGGTACGCGGCAGCCTGTGCTGGTCGAGCACCGCGAGCGGATCTTTCGTCAGTTCGAGGTCGAGGCGCGACAGCGCGCGCCACGACCCGCCGACCAGATAGAGAGGCAGGCCCGACAGCCCGCCGTTCGGCCAGCCCGCGCTTTTCAGCATCTTGCGGATCGCGCGCTCGAACGCCTGTTCGCCATCCTTGCGTAGCGCGGGCAGGCGCAGCACGCCGAGCGGAAAGGAAGCGCGCCGCCCGACCGCGCCGTCGGCGACCTCGGCAAGCTCCAGACTGCCGCCCCCCAGGTCGACCGCGATCCCGCACGCGTCGGGGATCGCCGACAGCACGCCATAGCCCGCCGCCTCGGCCTCTTCCTCGCCCGACAGCAGGCGGATTTCGAGCCCCGCTTCGGCAGCGGCGGCGATGAAAACCGGGCCGTTGGCGGCGTCACGCACCGCCGCGGTCGCAACGCATTGCAGGTCGGTCACCCCCATATGCCGCGCGAGCAGCGCATAGCGGCGCAGCGCAACGAGACCACGCTCGGCATCCTCGGGCGCGATCCGGCCGTCGATCGCGAGCCCGCGGCCAAGCCCTGCCGCGACCTTTTCGTTGAAGATCACCGCCGGCGCGCGCGCTGGGCCTTCGTAAACGACGATGCGGACCGAGTTGGAGCCGATGTCGATCACCGCCGAGCGGCGCACGGCGTTCTTCGGGGAGCGGGAAAGGCTCAAAATCTATCGATCCTCGCGCATGGGAAAGTCGAGCGTGGGAACGTCATGCCGCTTGTGCAATGCGGTGCCGCGGCCCGACAGCGACGGGTTGTTCATGAAATAATGATGCAGGTTGAATGGCTTGTCGCCCGGAACCAGCCGGCGATAGGTGCCGTCTGGTTGCAGCACCCAGCTTTGCTCATTGTCGATCAGATTGGCGACGAGCACCTGGTCCAATATCTGGTCGTGCACGGTCGGATTCTCGATCGGGATCATATATTCGACCCGGCGATCAAAGTTGCGCGGCATCCAGTCGGCGCTGGAGATATAGAGCTTCGCGCCGCTGTGCGGCAGGCGCGCGCCGTTGGCGAAGGCCCAGATGCGACTATGCTCCAGAAAGCGGCCGACGACCGACTTGACGCGGATCGTCTCCGACAGCCCCGGCACGCCGGGACGCAGGCAGCAGATGCCGCGCACGATCAGGTCGATCGGCACCCCCGCCGCGCTCGCTTCGTAAAGCTTGTCGATGATGCCGGGATCGACGAGGCTGTTCATCTTCGCCCACAGGCCCGACGCCCCTCCCACCTTCGCGGCCGCGATCTCGGCATCGACCAGGTCGCACAGATGCTGGCGCATGTTGAGCGGCGACATGGTGATGAGTTCGAGCCGCTCGGGCTCGACATAGCCGGTGATGTAATTGAAGAGCTGCGCCGCATCACGCCCGGCGCGCGGGTCGGCGGTGAAAAAGCTCAGATCGGTATAGATGCGCGCGGTCACTGGATGATAATTGCCGGTGCCGAAGTGGCAGTAGGTGCGATAGCCCTGCCCTTCGCGGCGTACGACCATCGAGATTTTTGCGTGGGTCTTCCACTCGATGAAGCCATAGACGACCTGCACGCCCGCGCGTTCGAGCTGGTTCGCCCAAAGGAGGTTCTGCTCCTCGTCGAAGCGCGCCTTGAGTTCGACGATCGCGGTCACCGACTTGCCTGCCTCGGCCGCCTCGATCAGTGCGCGGATCACCGGCGACTGGTTGCCCGCGCGATAGAGCGTCTGCTTGATCGCGACGACATCTGGATCGGCGGCCGCCTGCCGCAGAAAGGACACCACGACGTCGAAGCTCTCATAGGGATGATGGACGACGATGTCCTTCGAGCGGATCGCCGCGAAGCAATCGCCGCCATGCTCGCGGATGCGCTCGGGAAAGCGCGGCGAGTAAGCGGGGAATTTGAGGTCGGGCCGGTCGATGTCGACGAGCGCCGACAGCGCCGCGAGACCAATGAAGCCGCCGATCTTGGCGACCATCGCCTCATGCCCCTGGATGTCGGCGTTGAGCACTGCGGCGAGTTCGGCCGGCATGTCGGCCTCGACCTCCATCAGGATGACGCGGCCGCGGCGGCGGCGGCGGATCGCGGTGCGGAACAGGCGGACGAGATCCTCGGCCTCTTCCTCGATTTCGATATCGCTGTCGCGGATGATGCGAAAGACCCCGAGCGAGCGCACCGCAAAACCCGGAAACAGCAGATCGGCGAACAGCTCGATCAGATATTCGATCGGCACGAAACTGCCCGGCTCCCCCGGCACCGGCACGAAGCGCGCCAGCGACGCGGGGATCATCACCAATTCGCGTACCGTATCGCCGGTCGCCTTGCGCTGAAGATCGAAGATCACGCCCAACCCGCGATTGGGGATGAAGGGAAAGGGATGCGCGGGGTCGAGCACCTGCGGGGTGAGGATCGGAAAGATCTGGTCGATGAAATATTGGCGCAGCCGGGTACGCAGCGCATCCTTGTCCGACCCGGCACCGTGCACGACGATCCCCTGTTCGCCGAGCTGCCGATGCAGCAATTGCCATTCGCTCTGCTGCTGGTCGACGAGGCGGTTCACCTCGGCCTCGATTTCGGCGAGCTGCTGCCCCGGCGAACGGCCGTCGGCCGACGGATCGTCGATCCCCTGAAGCTGCTGCCCCTTCAGCCCCGCGACGCGGACCATGAAGAATTCGTCGAGGTTGCTCCCCGAAATCGACAGGAAGCGCAGCCGTTCGAGCAAAGGATGCGCGGGATTGCGCGCCTCCTCCATCACTCGCCGATTGAAGGCGAGCCACGACAGTTCGCGGTTGAAGAAGCGTTCGGGCCCGAAGGAAGGGGGCGCCGTATCGGCGTCATTGTCTGCGCGTAGGGGGCCGCCGGCTATCGACATGTCGCTGCATCCTGTCTTTGGGGAGCGCGAATCCTGTTCCAACAGGCCCGAGGCAGCGAAATGGCGAACATATCGGGCGAAATCGACCGCAGGGAAGGCTGATTGCCTTTCCAAGGGCGATTTCGCCCGAGATGGAAGCCATTTCGCTGTCCCTTCGGGATTTGACCGATTTCGCTCATTGCGTCGTCAGCCAGTCTTGAAATATCGACATATTCCTACGCCTGTCTTCCTAGCACTGAGCGAAATCGCTTCAAACCTCGGGCCTGTTGGAACAGGATTCGCGCTCCAATAAATCGGGATCGATCAGCCCCTGTGACAGTAATGTTTCACGAATAAGACGAATGCCGATGCCGCGCCCTTTTTCGAGCGAAGCGGCGTCGAGCGCCGCGACGATGCGGTGGATCATCGCATAGCTGCGCTCCATGCGCGGCACGATGTAGGACGGCACTTCGGGCGCGATCGCGATGCCGCGCTGCGCGAACAGCGCCTCGATCAGGTCGCGGGCGAGGCAATCGTCGGGCTCGCCGATCGTCAGCACCGGGACGGCGGCGAGGCGCGAGCGCAGATCGGGCAGCGCGATATTCCATTCCGCCGGCGGCGCGTCGGCGATGATGAGCAGCGGCGTGCCCGAGGATTGGGCCGCGTTCCAGGCGTGGAAAATCTCTTCCTCGGAGACGCTGGCGGGACCGTCGATCACGCGCCCGCCGGTCTCCGCCGCAAAGAGCCGACCCATCAGGCTACGCCCCGATCCGCGCGGGCCGGTCAGCACCGCGGTCCGCACCGGCCAGGTCGCGACATGGCGAAGGTAGCGCACCGCGTCGGCATTGCTCGCGCCGACGATCAGCGGTCCGTCGTTGGCGCCGCCGGCGCTCCAGTCGAGCGGCAGCGCGATCTGTCCCGAAGGCCCGGCCATCAGCGACTGATCCGCAGTTGCCCGCCGCCCTCCTGCACCTTGAAGCCGCGCGCGGCGAGCGCCGCCTTCAGGGCTGCGAGGTCGCCGCGGAAGCTGACGCGCATCACCGACGTGCCGCCGAGCGCAAGGCTGGTCGTCGACGCCGACTGGACCCCCGCGACGCCGCCGACCGCGCGTTCGGTCGCGGAGACCGAATCGACGTCGGGCGAACTATACTGGACGGTGAAGCTTTGCATCCCGGCGACGGGCGCGACGGGGGTGCTGCTGTCGGTTTCGGTCGGCAGCGCATCGTCCTCGGTCACCGTTTCCTCGGGCAGGTCGGCCTTTTCGACCGGCTTTTCGAGGACGAGATAGGTGTCGGTCCTGAGCACGCCCGCCGCGAGCGCGCCGGTGTAGATCGCATCCATCCGCGCGACCGCCTTCTCCATCATGTCGGGCAGCGCGGCGGGGCTCGGGCCGGTCATGGTGAAGCTGTCGATCAGCTTGTTGTCGGGGCCGAAGCGCGCGGTGAAGACGCCCCGGATCGGCCCGCCGGGATAGCTGTATTCGACCCGCGCGATCGGGATCAGCACGTCGGCGGCGCCATATTGGTCGAGGATCACGCGCCACCAGACGCGGCCGCGGCGGCCGGTCTGCCCCGGATTGAGCAGCAAAGTGTCGGCGCCGGTGCCTGCGGTGCGAACATAGTCGATCGCGCTCTGCCCCGTATTATATTCCGCCCAGGCGCGCTGCCATGCGCTGCGCTGCTCGAACACCTGCTCGATGCCGTCGATCGAATAGACGGGAATGACAAGCAAGGGCGGCGACCGCAAAGTGCGGCCGCTGACGCCGAGAATCTGCCCCGCGCGGACGCGGTCGAACTGGACGCCGAGCGTCGCGACATAGCGCCGCGGGCCGATCTGCTCTTTTTCGACGACGATCGCGGTGACGATGCCGTCGAGCACCGAATCGCCGAGCGCCGGGCCGTCGCTGCCGTTGATCCGCTTGTAGAGCTGCGCCCAGCCCTTGCGCTGCGCCTCGCGCCAGCCCTTTTCGCGCGCATCCTCGGCGTTATCGCCGACGACATCGACGGTGATCCCGCTCGCGAGGAAATCGCCGCTGCTGTTGATCGGGGTGATGCCGCGATCGCCGCGCGCGATCTGTCCCTCGACGAGGCCTGCGACCAGGACCGCCAGAAACAGCCCGAAAAGCGCCGCCCAGCGCCAATCGCGGGACACGAACGAGCGGAGCGGGAAACCGGGAGTCGAACGGGGGAAAGCAGCCGAGGTCATATCTTCTCTATGCTCTGCCCAAAAGCGCGGGCCCGGACAAGGAAATCATGGCAATTATCGGCTGGAACCGTTAGTCGCGCGTGCCATGGATTCCAAGCACAACCAGCCCGCCCCTTACACATATGCGCAGGCCGGCGTCTCGATCGAGACCGGCAATGCGCTGGTCCGTGCCATCGCTCCGCTCGCCCGAGCGACGCGCCGCCCCGGCGCCGACGCCGACCTCGGCGGCTTCGGCGGTTTCTTCGACCTCAAGGCCGCCGGGTTCAGCGATCCCTTGCTCGTCGCGGCGAACGACGGGGTCGGCACCAAGCTCAAGCTCGCGATCGATTCGGGCAAGCATGACGGGGTCGGCATCGATCTGGTCGCGATGTGCGCCAACGACCTGATCGTTCAGGGCGCAGAGCCTTTGTTCTTCCTCGACTATTACGCCACCGGCAAGCTCGACAATGATGTCGCGACCGAGGTCGTCGCGAGCATCGCCGAGGGTTGCAAGCAGGCGGGCTGCGCGTTGATCGGGGGCGAGACCGCCGAAATGCCGGGCATGTATTCGGACGGCGACTATGATCTCGCGGGCTTCTGCGTCGGCGCGGTCGAGCGCGACCAGGTGCTCACCGCCGACAAGGTCGCGGCGGGCGACGTCATTCTCGGCCTTGCCTCGTCGGGGATCCACTCGAACGGCTTTTCGCTCGTGCGCCGTCTCGCCGCCGACAAGGGCTGGAAGCTCGACCGCCCCGCCCTGTTCGACCAGACTATCCTGCTGATCGACGCGCTGATGGCGCCGACGCGCATCTATGTGAAGAGCCTGCTGCCGCTGGTGAAGATCGGCCGGATTCACGCGCTCGCGCACATCACCGGCGGCGGGCTGCTCGAGAATATCCCGCGCGTGCTGCCGAAGACGCTGCACGCGCATATCGACGCCGACGCTTGGGAACAGCCGCGGCTGATGGCCTTCCTGCAGGCGCAGGGGAATATCGAGCCCGAGGAAATGGCGCGCACCTTCAATTGCGGGATCGGCATGGCGGTGGTCGTGGCCGAGAGCGACGTCGCCGAGGTGACAGCGGCGCTGCAGGCCGCGGGCGAGACAGTGCACCGGATCGGGCATATCGCCGAGGGTGAGAAGGGCTGCACCGTGTCGGGCGGGTCGGAGACGTGGAGCGCGATGGGCGCGTGGAGCGCGACACATCATGCATAGGATCCTCCCCCACGGGGGGAGGGGGACCGCCCGCGAAGCGGGGGGTGGAGGGGCATGTGCGGTGTCATCCATCCTCAAGATGTCGCACGACTCCGCTTGCGCCCCTCCACCATGCTTCGCATGGTCCCCCTCCCCGTTCCGGGGAGGATCGGTGTGAAAGCCCGCGTCGCCGTTCTCATCTCCGGCACCGGCACCAATATGGCGGCCTTGCTCTATGCCGCGAAGGCCGAGGCCTGCCCCTATGAACTCGTGCTCGTCGCCAGCAACAACCCCGATGCGGCGGGACTGGCGCTCGCCAACGCCGAGGGCATCGCGACGTGGGCACACGCACACAAGGGCATGGACCGCGACGCCTTCGACGCGCTGGTCGACGAACAGCTCCGCGCGGCCGGCGCCGACTATGTCGCGCTGGCGGGCTATATGCGCATCCTGAGCGACGATTTCGTCACGCGCTGGGCCGGACGGATGCTCAACATCCACCCGAGCCTGCTCCCCAAATACAAGGGGCTGAACACCCACCAACAGGCGATCGACGCCGGCGATACCCATGGCGGATGCAGCATCCATGTCGTCACCCAGGCGCTCGACGACGGCCCGGTGCTGGCGCAGACGCCGGTCGCGATCGCGCGCGGCGACACCGCCGAAAGCCTCGCGCGGCGGGTCCAGTTCGCCGAGCATCAGCTTTACCCCGCCACCCTCGCCGCCTTCGTGTCACGCGAGCGCTCGCCCGACTGGCTGCTCGGCCGCCTCCGCGAGTTGGCGATGGCGCTGCCCGAGGCCGACGAGACGACCTCTCACGGCATGCCCTGCTTCGGGATCGTCAAAGGCAAGAAGTTCGCTTATTTCACGCACGATCATCATGGCGACGGCCGGACCGCGCTGCTGGTCAAGATCAGCGGCGCCGACGAACAGGCACAGCTCATCGAACTCGACGAAGCGCGCTATTACCGCCCCGCCTATTTCGGCGACGGCTGGATCGGCATCCGCCTCGATCTCGGCGATACCGACTGGGACGCGATCGGCGAATGGCTCCGCAAGAGCTGGCTCGCGATTGCGCCGAAGAAGCTCGCGGGACTGATGGCGGTGACTGAGGATTTTTAGAGCGCGGCGCGTTAAATCGCCCCCCCAATTCGGTTCGTGTCGAGCGAAGTCGAGACACCCATCAGGCCAGGCGCTACCTCAATGGGTGTCTCGACTTCGCTCGACACGAACGGGACGATGGGTCAGATTAAAGGCTTGCCCCTCACCCCAAAATTTCGCGCTGGCCTTTTCCACCGAAGCGCGGTGAATTGGGGGTAATGGAATTCGATTTCGCCCTGATCCTGTCTGCGGCCTATATCGCCGCTTTCATCGTCATCATGGGGCGGATCATCCTGCGGCCGCAGCGCGAGCCCGCGTCACGGCTCGCCTGGCTGATCGCGACGATCGCGGTACCGGTGGTCGGCATCCTCGCTTACCTGCTGCTCGGCGAAGCGCGGATCAGCGCCAAGCGACGCGCGCGCTATGCCGCGATCGAGGCGCATCTGCCGCACCCCCACGAGCGCGCCGAGGTACGCCGCGCGCTCGCGCGCAGCGCCTGGGCTGCGCCCTTCGCGCTCGCCGAGACGGTCAATGCGCTGCCCCCGACCGCCGGGAACCGCGCGCGCCTCGCGGCGGACAGCAACGCCGCGATCCGCGAGATGGTCGACGATATCGACAACGCCAAATCGACCGTCCACCTCTGCTTCTATATCTGGCTTGCCGACCACAACGGCTTCCGGATCAAGGACGCGCTGGTCCGCGCGGCGAAGCGCGGGGTGAAAGTGCGCGTGCTCGCCGACGCGCTCGGTTCGCGCGGCTTCATCCGCTCGGCCTATTGGATCGAGTTGCAGAATGCGGGAATCGACGCGCGAATCGCGCTGCCGATCGGCGGCCTGATCTGGACGCTGATCCGCGGCCGCTTCGACTTGCGCAATCACAGGAAGCAGCTGATCGTCGACAATCGCATCGCCTGGTGCGGCAGCCAGAATCTCGCCGATCCCGAATTCCGGATTAAGTCCAAATATGCCCCGTGGGTCGACATCATGACGCGCTGGGAAGGCCCTGTCGTCCGCGATTGCCAGTTCGTCTTCGCCGCCGATTGGGAAAGCGAGCGCGGCGACGACATCGGCGACCTGCTCCGCGACGGCGCCGAACCCGAACCCGCACAAGTGCCCGGGATCGCGGCACAGGTGATCGGCACCGGCCCCAATCTCCGCTATGCCGCGATGACCGCCTGCTTCACCTCGCTCATCCATTCGGCGCGGCGCGAGATTGTCGTCACCACGCCCTATTTCGTGCCCGACGAGCAATTGCTCTTCGCGCTGCTCGACTGCGCACGGCGCGGGGTCGAGACGGTGCTGGTTCTCCCCAAGCGCAACGACAGCCGCATCGTCGCGGGCGCAAGCCGCAGCTATTACGCCGATCTCGTCGCGGCGGGGGTGAAGCTCTACGAATATCGCTCCGGCCTGCTCCATGCCAAGACGATGCTCGTCGACGGCGAGGTCGCGCTGATCGGATCGGCCAACCTCGACCGGCGGAGCTTCGAGCTCAATTTCGAGAATAATATCCTGCTGCGCGACAAGGCGTTCGCCGCCGAAATCCGCGCGCGTCAGGCCGAGTATATCGCCGCATCGGACCGCGTGACGGCTCAGGACGTCGCGGACTTCGGGATCGTTCGGCGGTTGTGGCAAAATCTCGTCGCGACGGTGAGCCCGCTGCTCTGAACGCAAAAAGGGCCGCCGGATCGCTCCGGCGGCCCCTTGCGGCCTTGCGGCTTGGATCGTTTAGCCGACGATCTCTTCGGGCTTGAAGAAATAGGCGATTTCGATCGCCGCATTCTCGTCGCTGTCCGAACCGTGGACCGTGTTCGCCTCGATGCTCTCGGCCAGTTCCTTGCGGATCGTGCCGGGGGCGGCGTCCTTGGGGTTGGTGGCGCCCATGATGTCGCGGTTGCGCTGCATCGCATTCTCGCCTTCCAGAACCTGGACGACGACCGGGCCCGAGGTCATGAATTCGACGAGTTCACCAAAGAAGGGACGCTCCTTGTGGACCGCGTAAAAGCCTTCGGCCTGCTCGCGGGTCATGTGGATGCGCTTCGAGGCGACAACGCGAAGGCCGGCGTCTTCCAGCATCTTGGTGACGGCGCCGGTGATGTTGCGACGCGTCGCGTCGGGCTTGATGATCGAAAAGGTGCGGGTGACCGCCATGGGAAAGCTCCTGGGTTGGTATTTTCTGCAATGCGCGCGCCTCTAGCCGCGCTTTTGCTGCACTGCAAGGTCGGAGCGCAGTCAGCCCCTACCCGCCCGAACCATAGGTGATCGCGCCATTGACCATGTCGCCTTCCTGCGTCGCGGTGACCTGGATCGTCGTCTTTTCGTCGCCGGGCTTTTCGGCGCCGATGATCATCGTGTCGTCGGCGGTCATTTCGGATTTGACCTTGAGTCCCGCCGCCTCGATCTGGCTGCGGTAATGGGCGACGACGTCGGCGACCTTCGCCTTGACCTCGAACCCCGCCATGCCGCCTTTCCTGCCTTCGGACGACCCGGCGAATCCGCCGGTCATCTTCGATCCCGGATAAGGAGTGAGGCCCGCGGGCAGTTTGGCGTCTGTGCCGAAACGAACCTCGCCATCCTCGGTCTTGACGGTAACATTGCCCTCTTCGCCGTCCTTGCTCCCGCTGACCTTATATTCGGCGGTCTTGCCTGTCGCGGGATCGGTATAGGTGCCGCTGGCGACCTCGCTCTCCGATTTCGAGCCGCAACCCGCGACGAGCAATGCCATGACGGCGGCGAGGGCGAGATTCGTGCGTATAGTCATTCCAAGCTCCTGAAAAATCATGGGGTATGATCTGCAACGCAACGCGTCCGCTGTCCGTGACCCATGTCACAGCCGAAAGATCAGGGCCCTTCGGACCAGCGGCCGCGATCGTCCTGTTTCCAGAAACGATTATCGACATCCTCGCGCGCCGCGAGCGCACGCCATGTCGCGCGGGCGTCGTCGATGCGGCTGTTGTCGAAAAGCAGGAAGGCCCGCGCGAAACCAAGCGCTTCCTCGCGCCACTCTCCGTCGGCAAGCGCGACGTGCGTCGCGCCGTTGGGCGCGTCAGCGGCGATCGCACCCGAAAGCAAAATCGGCTCGATCGCCTCGTCGGGCGAACCGGCAGGACCGTGCGGAAGAAAGCTCGCGGGCTGGAGCGTCCAGAGCGCGCCGTCGATCGCCTGCCGCTGCATCGCCGGGGCCGCGACCACCAGCAGGCGGTCGCCATTGCCCAGAACCCGCGTAGCAATGGCGGGCAGCACCCGCTCGACGGGGTCGCGGGTCAGCCGGTAGAAATCGACGCGAGGTATCTGCTGTTCAGTCATTGCGACCCCGGCGAAAGCTGGGGGAAGTAATCTCCAGCCATCGACCTCGCGCAAGGCCGATGGCTGGAGATTGCCGCGTCGCTTCGCTCCTCGCAATGACGGGTATAGTGGATCACCCCTCGTGATGATCCGCAATGAAACGATCGAGCAGGCGCACGCCGTAACCCGTCGCACCCTTGCCATAGACCGGGCCGTCCTTGTCGGCCCACGCCATGCCCGCGATGTCGAGATGCGCCCAGGCGACGCCTTCGTTCACATAGCGCTTGAGGAACTGCGCCGCGGTGATCGAGCCGCCTTCGCGCGGGCCGATATTCTTCATGTCGGCGATCGGACTGTCGATCAACTTGTCGTAAGCGGGCGACAGCGGGAAGCGCCACAGCTTGTTGCCGCTCGCCTCGCCCGCCTCGAGCAGGTTCGCCGCGAGTGCTTCGTCGTTCGTGAACATCCCCGCATATTCGTGGCCGAGCGAAATCACCATCGCCCCGGTCAGGGTCGCGAGATCGACGACGACCTTGGGATCATAGGCCTTCTGCGCCCAGGCGATCGCGTCGCACAGGACAAGCCGGCCCTCGGCGTCGGTGTTGAGCACTTCGACCGTCTGCCCCGACATCGTCGTGACGATGTCGCCGGGGCGCATCGCATTGCCGTCGGGCATATTCTCGACGAGGCCGACGACGCCGACGACATTCGCCTTCGCCTTGCGTCCGGCGATCGCCTTGATCGCGCCCGCGACTGCGCCCGCGCCGCCCATGTCCCACTTCATCATGTCCATGCCCGGTCCGGGTTTCAGGCTGATGCCGCCGGTGTCGAAGGTGACGCCCTTGCCGACGAAGACCACCGGCGCCTCGCCCGGATTGCCGCCGTTCCAGCGCATCGCGAGCAGCCGCGGCGGGCGGGTCGAGCCCTGCGCGACGCCGAGCAGCGCGCCCATGCCGAGCGCCTTCATCTGCCGCTCGTCGAGCACTTCCAGTTCGACGCCGAGGTCGGTCAGATGCTGGCAGCGTTCGACGAACGTCTCGGGATAGAGGATGTTCGGCGGCTCGGCGACGAGCGTCTGGGTCAGCGCGACGCCGTCGGCGACCGCCGAATAGCGGCCCCAACGCGCCGACAGGTCGCCCGCCGGCGACGCGATCACGATCGTCTTCAGGCTCGGTTTCGCCGTATCGGCCAGCCGGGTGCGATAGGTGTCGAGGCGCCAGTCGCGCAGCCGCGCGCCCATCGCGAAGGCGAGGACGTCATCCTCGTCGCTCTGCCCCGCGCTCGCGAAGTCGACATGGACCGCCGCCACGCCGCTCGTCTGCAGCCTGGCCGTCAGCGCCGCGCCGCCGCGTTCGAGGTCGTGCGTCGTGCCGTCGCCGATTCCGACCAGCAGCAGCCGCTTCGCCTGCTCGCCGTCGAGCGCCGCGGTCTCCGCGACCGCGCCCGCCGCGCCCTCGAACCGCGCCTGCGCCGCCGCCGCGCCGAGCAGCGCGCCGAGCTTGGCGGCCTCGCCCTTGCGGACCGGAAAAGCGACAACGTCGGCAGACGCATCGATTTGCGCGACAAACTGGATGTCCATGCCTTAACTTTCTCATGCGATGATTGATTGGAACGTGCCGGACCGATAGGGGTTTCGCCTGCGAGTTGCAAAACAAAGCAGCCGGCCCGGCACGGGTGGACACTAGATAAGGCGTGGGACAAATATATCAAATGAGCTGGGCTTTGTTCCATCGGTCCTCCCGCGCACAGCCGCTCTGGCTTGCGACCGCGAGCGGCGTCGCCCTCATGGCGTGCCCGGTCGCCGCGCAGCAGACAGCCGAACCGCCCGTCGTGCAGGCACCGCAGGACCAGCCCGATCTTCAGGACCGTGACGTCCCGGCCGATACGGTCGACGCTCCCGCGCCCAAGTCCGACGAACAGATCGGTTTCGCCGCCGACAACCTCAACTACGATAATGAGACCGACATCGTCGTGGCCGAGGGCAATGTCGAGATGAAGCGCGACACGGTCGAGATGCGCGCCGACAAGGTGACCTGGAACCGCAAGACCGGCGAGGTCGTCGCCGAGGGCGATGTCGCGCTAAAGAATCCCGAGGGCGACACCGCCTATGGCGACCGCATCGTCCTGACCGACACGCTGCGCGACGGGGTGGTCGAGAATATGCTCGTCGTGCTCGATAACGGCGCGCGCCTCGCGGCGGTGAAGGGCACGCGCTTCGACAACGGCAATATCGAGCTGGAGAACGCCGCCTACACCCCCTGCCCCGTCGAGGACGGGTCGGGCTGTCCCAAGAAACCGAGCTGGCAGATCCGTGCCGTCCGCGTGATCTATGACCGCGGCAAGAACAAGGTGCGCTACAAGGGGGCGCGGGTCGAGATTTTCGGCCTGCCGCTGATTCCGCTGCCGGGGCTCAGCCATCCCGCGAACAGCGAGGCGGGCAGCGGGCTGCTCGTTCCCGAAATCCGTCTCGACCGCACCAACGGCTTCGAGATCGCGATGCCTTATTATCTGCGCCTCGCGCCCGACCGCGACATCACGATCACGCCGCATCTCTACACCGGATCGGTGCCGATGATCGAAGGCGAGTTTCGCGCGCTCACCGACATCGGCTCGTTCCGCATCAACGGCTATGCGACCCACAGCTCGGTCGTTCCGGTATCGGGGCAGGTGATCGACCCCAACCGCCAATTCCGCGGCTATCTGGAAAGCGCGGGCAAATTCCAGTTCGATCCGCGGTGGAGCCTGTCCTATTCGGGCCGCATCACGACCGACCGCACCTTCATGCGCCGTTACGATATCAGCCGCGACGACCGGCTGCGCTCGACCTTCGAGCTCGAACGGATCGGCGGACAGAGCTATTTGTCGATCGCGGGCTGGGCGACCCAGACGCTGCGACGCAACGACGTGCAGGGCCAGCAGCCGATCGCGCTGCCGATCATCGACTATCGCCAGCGGCTCGCCGACCCGCTGCTCGGCGGACAGATCGAATTGCAGCTCAACACGCTGGCGATCGCCCGCACCGCAGGGCAGGACACGCAGCGCGCCTTTGCCGGCGCGACCTGGAATCTGCGCGGCCTGACCGGCCTCGGCCAGGAGGTCGTGCTGACCGCGATGGTGCGCGGCGACGTCTATCACAGCGATGAAAATCTGCTGACCGCGATCCCCGGCTATCGCGGCAAATCGGGCTGGGAAGGCCGCGGCATCGCGGCGGTCGCCGCCGACATGCGCTGGCCTTTCGTCGGCGAATTTCTGGGCGGCACCCAGACGCTGACTCCGCGCGTCCAGATCGTCGCCACCCCCAGTCTCAAGAACCTCGATATCCCCAACGAGGATTCGCGCGCCTTCGACCTCGAGGACAGCAATCTGTTCGCGATCAACCGCTTCAACGGCTACGACCGCTTCGAGGACGGCGCGCGCATCACCTATGGCCTCGAATGGAATTTCAGCCGGCCGGGCCTCAACATCAACAGCATCATCGGCCAAAGCTATCGTCTGTCGGACAAGCCCAGCCTGTTTCCCGACGGCACCGGCCTCACCGACCGCACGTCGGACATCGTCGGCCGCACCACCATCGCCTACAAGGATTTCCTGCGGCTGACGCACCGTTTCCGGCTCGACAAGGATAATCTGGCGGTGCGGCGGAACGAGATCGATGCGATGATCGGCAGCCGCTCGACCTATGCCGTGCTCGGCTATTCGCGGCTCAACCGCGACATCCTGCTGCTCGGCGAGGATCTGCAGGATCGCGAGGAAGTGCGCGCCGGCGGCCGCGTCGCTTTTGCAAAGAACTGGTCGATCTTCGGATCGGCGATCGTCGACCTGACGCGCAAGAGCGACGATCCGCTGGGCGTCGCCGACGGCTTCGACCCGATTCGCCACCGCCTGGGCCTCGCCTATGACGACGAATGTCTGTCGATCGCGCTGACCTGGCGTCGCGACTATATCGACACCGGCGACGCGCGCCGCGGCAACAGCTTCTCGTTCCGCATCGCCTTCCGCAATCTGGGGTTCTAACGAGGGCGGCTTCCCGCGCCGGCATCGGCATTGCTTGGCCGCTCAGCTTCCATTCAGCGTCGCGAAGCTAGATCGAACCCCAGTTATGGCATGCTGGCGCGGATTGCGCTGGACCATCGGGCGTGTCCGCTGATACGGAGCGTGCCGGTATTTCTCGAATAGGATGGCAATGACCAAATTTTCGACCATGATCGGGCTGATCACCGTGGCGGCCGTGGGTGTGACGCCGGTGCTGGGCCAGACCGTCCCCGACACCGAAGTTCCAACGACGAGCCTGAATATCCCGGGCAACGTCAAGCTTTACGGCGACGACAAGCCGAACGTCTATCGCCCCTCGGCGACGGTGAACGGCGAGATCATCACCGCGACCGACATCGAACAGCGCATGGCGCTGATCCGCATCGCGAACAGCAATGTCGACCTGCCGGAAGATGAATTGCAGCGGTTGCGCCAGCAGGTGTTCAGCAACCTGATCGACGAGAAATTGCAGATTCAGGAAGCCAAGGCCGCGAAGATCGAGATCGACGAGAATGTCATCAACGAGCAATTCGCCCGCCTGGCCGCGCGCTTCAAGCAGACCCCCGAGGAATTTTCTCAATATCTCGAATCGAAAGGATCGGCCGCCGCGGCCGTGAAGCAGCAGATTCGCGGTGAATATGCCTGGGACCGCCTGCTGTCGCGCAACATCCAGTCGACGACCAACGTGTCGACCGAGGAAGTCGATTCGATCGTCAAGCAGATGAACGAGGCCAAAGGGCAGGACGAATTCCACCTCGGCGAAATCTATCTGTCGGCGACGCCCGAAAATGCCGCCGCGGTCGCCGAGAACGCGCGCAAGATCATCCAGGCGCTCCAGGCCGGCGGCAGCTTTGCCGCCTATGCCCGCCAATTCTCCGAAGCGTCGACCGCGGTCGTCGGCGGCGACCTCGGCTGGGTTCGCGGCGGCCAGTTGCCCGCCTCGATGGCGAACGCAGCGCAGGAGATGGGGCCGGGCCAGCTCGTCGGCCCCCTCGAGGTGCCGGGCGGCATATCGATCCTGCTGATGATCGACCGGCGTCAGGTGCTGACCGCCGATCCGCGCGACGCGGTGCTCAGCCTGAAGCAGGTCTCGCTCGACTTCGCACCGGGCACGAGCGAAACGCAGGCAGCCGCGCTTGCGAGCAAATTCGCCGAAGCGACGCGCGGCATCGCCGGGTGCGGCGGCGCGGACAGCGTCGCGGCCTCGCTGGGCGCGCATGTCGTCGCGCGCGACAATATCGCGATGCGCGCGCTGCCGCCGCAGTTGCAGTCGACCCTCGCGACGATGCAGGTCGGCCAGACGACGCAGCCCTTCGGCGCGGCGAACGAAGGCATCAGCGTATTGGTGCTGTGCGGCCGCGAGATGCCGAACAGCGTCGCCGAACCCGATCGCGCCCAGATCGAGGAGAAAATCCTCGAGGACAAGGTGAACAAGCGGGCCCAGCGCTATCTGCGCGATCTCCGGCGCGACGCGGTGATCGAATATAGCTGATGCCTGATATCGACGAGCGACGGCCGATCGCGGTCACCATGGGTGACCCGGCCGGCGTCGGCCCCGAAGTCGCCGCGCGGGCCTGGGCCGCGCGGCGCGAGCATGATTTGCCGCCTTTCGTCGCCATCGGCGACATCGCCGCGATCGAGGCCGTTTGGGACGGCCCCGTGGCGCGCGTCGGCGACATGGAGCAGGTGGTGCGGGCGTTCGGCACCGCCCTTCCCGTCTGGCATCTCGAGGACAGCGGTGCCTTGACCCCCGGGCACCCGACCCCGGCCGGCGCGACCTGCGCGCTGCACGCGCTCGAAACCGGGATCGGCCTGACCCGTACCGGTGCGAGCGACGCGTTGGTCACAGGGTCGGTGTCGAAACATGCGCTGCACGGCATCGGCTATACCCATCCCGGCCAGACCGAATTCATCGCAGAGCGCTGCGGCGTCACCGCGACCAATGCGGTGATGATGCTCGCCGGGCCGGCGCTGCGCGTCGTGCCGCTGACCGTCCACATTCCGCTTGCCGAAGTGCCCGAGCGGCTGACCGCCGACCTGATCGTCGCCAAGGCGCGCATCGTCGCGCGCGGCCTGTCGCGCGATTTCGGCATCGCCGCCCCGCGCCTCGCAATCGCGGGCCTCAATCCGCACGCGGGCGAGAGCGGCCGGCTCGGCGACGAGGAAATCCGCATCATCGCGCCCGCGGTCGCGCAGCTCGCCGACGAGGGCGTCGCCATCGACGGACCGCTTGCCGCCGACGCTCTGTTCGCCCCCGGCATCCGCGAGCAATATGACGCGATCCTCTGCGGCTATCACGATCAGGCGCTGGCGCCGTTCAAGGCGCTGCATTTTCACGACGGGGTCAATCTGACCCTGGGGCTGCCGATCATCCGCACCTCGCCCGACCATGGCACGGCGTTCGACATCGCGGGCACCGGCCGCGCCGATCCGCGTCCGACCATTGCCGCGATCGCGATGGCGGCGCGCATGGCGACCGCCCGCGAGCGCAGCAGCGCGCCGGCGAAGTGACCGCCGCGCCCAATCGTCCGCTCCCGCCGCTGCGCGAGACGGTGCGCGCGCATGGCCTGTCGGCGAGCAAGGCGCTGGGGCAGAATTTCCTGTTCGACGAGCAATTGCTCGATCGCATCGCGGCGCTGCCCGGCAACCTCGACGGCCAGACGGTGTTCGAGGTCGGCCCCGGCCCCGGCGGCCTGACGCGCGCGCTGCTCCGCGCGGGCGCGCAGGTGATCGCGGTCGAGCGCGACGACCGCTGCCTGCCCCTGCTCGGCGAGCTTGGCGAAGCGTTCGACGGGCGGCTGACGGTGATCCCCGACGATGCGATGGCGATCGACGCCGATGCGCTCGCGGGCCGGCCCTATCATATCGTCGCGAACCTGCCCTATAATGTCGGGACCGCGCTGTTCACGCGCTGGCTCGAGCCGAAAAGCTGGCCGCCGCTCTGGAAATCGCTGACTTTGATGTTCCAGCAGGAGGTCGCCGAACGCATCGTCGCGCCGGTGGGAAGCAACGCCTATGGCCGGCTCGCGGTGCTCGCCCAATGGCGCTCGAGCGCGAAAATCGCGATGAAGGTCCACCGCTCGGCCTTCACCCCGCCGCCGAAGGTGATGTCGGCGATCGTCCATGTAACGCCCGTCGAAGAACCCGAAGGCGTCGATCCGCGCATCCTGTCGAAGCTCACCGAAAAAGGCTTCGGCCAGCGGCGCAAGATGCTGCGGCAGAGCCTCAAAGGCATGGCGGGGGCGGTCGAGGCGCTCGACGTGCTCGGCATCGCCCCGACCCGCCGCGCCGAGACGGTCAGCGTGGCGGAATGGGTCGCGCTGGCACGCGCGCTGAGCGGGTCGGCGACCGCCTGATCTCGGCATGGCGGGATCCTGCGTAATCACAGGTCAGCGTCAGCACCCCGCCCGGGTAGCTCATCGTCAGCCGCTGATCCGCCGTTAATTAGTGCACTGTCACCGTAATTCCGTAATTCTGTCTGTCACCGTAATTCATTTAATTAGAGAGTTTCGTTTCTATTACTGTGATTACTTATCATTATCTCGCCACACACACCACATCTATCAAACACCTGAGAGGAAACCGGTAATCGCGTCCCAATGATCCGCTTATCCCAGAGCGGGGTTGAGCAGTTCTGGCAGTGATATAAACCTAAGGAAAAGACTATTGGAAAGGTCGCGATCGCGGACCAGATTGAATGCAGCATGACAAATTCACACAACGAGAGAAGCGGCATTATCTGGGCAATAACGAGATGAATTTTCGTGATCAGAACTTTCACGCTCAACAACCCGATTCATATAAGGTTGAATTACGGAATTATGGTGACAGGTTCAACAATCCCTTATTTCATTAATTAGGGAATTATGCACCTGTCACCGTAATTCTAATTACATATAGTCTTAAATGTGTCATCCGTGAGATTGTCGTTTGTAGCCGACGCCATAGGGATAATGTCTATATTTAAATTGGCAGACTTATTTTCTTCATCTATATTATATAATTCAAAAGATATTAAAATACCACGAAGCGATGATTTTAGAAAATATGAATGTGGAGCACATTTTTTGACTTCAGAGAACCAGAAAAAAGCTGGAGTAAACTGGAGAGATTCTCCATAAATTCCGAGCATGGTGTATTCATTCTCTCTGCTAAAATCTTTCACATAGCAGCTAAGATCAGAAACTGGGTCAGTTCCCTTGCGCGAAGCAAATTTCTCGCGACTCTCGTCGTCGAGAGAGTAGCAAGATATTTCCAGCACCTGCTTACCGTCACGATTCGATACCGGAAAATGGACCTCATATCCTTCTCTGGCAAAGCTTGCCTTCGATGAGAAATGCGATTCCTCAATTTGATCGGCTAAAGAGCTCGAAGTTCCAGCGCAAGAAGCCAAAATTACGACAAAGACTATAATTCGAAACGGATTCCTCATTCTATCGCGTTCCTGTCTGAGTGGTCCCATCCGGGCAACCCAATGGACTATCGATCGGGATTGCTAATATTATAGAAGTGGCTTGAGCGATATCTACTATTGTTGACGGCCCTTCCGCATGCCCCGTAATCAGTTCAATATACAATGCTCCGTTCGCCCTATTAAGCAAAACACCTTGCGGGTCAGGACCCAAGTCCGTATTTCCTGCAGTATCATCAAGACTAGAAAACCTCTGCCCTCCGCCAGTTACGCCACCCACTAATGCTCCTTGACTACGAAGCATTGGTCCTGCTGTATGCGTTCCAGTCCATTGGCTCGGAATAATCCCTGCTGCGCCAGATCGGATCGGACGCAACATTCCTCCTCGCCGTCCGACATGCTTTGGATTGCCCGCATAGACTAGCGCACTGCCAGTGCAAATCTTGTACTTTGGCTTACCATTCTTCGCTCCTCCTCCGCCGTCATTCCGATTTGCATAGTCGACGATGATGTCGATTGCTTTAAATATGTTGCGAACTGGAAACCAGAAACCGCCCCCATTTACAACGATCGGTGGGCATTGGACACCGCCTGTCGCCTCACCTGTGTTTTCATCGCACAGCCCCGTCGGATCGATCCCATTCACCGG
This sequence comes from Sphingopyxis sp. DBS4, assembly GCF_024628865.1. Taxonomy (NCBI): domain Bacteria; kingdom Pseudomonadati; phylum Pseudomonadota; class Alphaproteobacteria; order Sphingomonadales; family Sphingopyxidaceae; genus Sphingopyxis; species Sphingopyxis sp. DBS4. The sequence goes on along the minus strand of NZ_CP102384.1, from coordinate 831,135 downwards.
ATCGGAGCCGACATAATTATACCAGTTCATGCCATCGGCGTAACCGATGGGATCGGTCTGCAGGAACCGCCCCAGCGTCGGCGAGTAGATGCGCGCCTTGTAATACCACATGCCTAGCTCGGGGAGCCACGTCTGACCGGTGTAGCCGAACCGCCCGATGTTGCCGGGGGCCGGGATGCCGTACTCGTCATAGGCGTTGATATGGATGGTAGCACCCGATGAGTCGGTAACGCTGACGACGGAGCCCCGCTCGTCGGCCATCAGGAACCGCCGCGTCGTGTTGCTGACGGTGCTGCCCTCGTACCAGACGATCGGCTCGTCGACGCCGGGGCCATGGACGTAGCGCCGCTGCACTGCGTTCGATCCGTTATACTCGCCGATCAGGTCGGCGCCGTCGTAGAGGAACCGCGTTGTCACACCGCCGCCCACCGTCTGGTACAGGCGCCCTAACGGGTCGTAGCCGAGGGTTGCGCTCGACGGACCCGTCTTGAGCAGGTTCTCGCTCGTGTAGGTAAAGGCGTTCGTTCCGTCATTGGTGAGGTTGCCGCGCCCGTCATAGGTGAACGCCGTCGAGCCGATGTTCATGATCCGGTTGAGCCCGTTTATCGTGTAGCTGCGGTCGACATTGTAATGCGCCTGCCACGCATAGGCGTCGTTGCTCCGGCTCACGCTCGCGATCTGGTCCGCCGGGTTGTAGGTGAACGTCTGCGTCAGGTCGTGCGTCGTCGCGGCTCCGCCGAGATTGTTCGTCAGCGTCGACAGCCGCGACGCCGCGTCATAGGCGAAGCTCTGCACGCTGCCGTTGCCATAGGTCACGCTCGTCCGCCGCCCGAGGTCGTCATAGGCATAAGACGCCAGCACCCCCACGCCCGAGGTCGCCCCATTCTCGCGGATTTTCGTGACGTTCCCCACCGGGTCGTAATCATAGGTCAGCGTCAGCACCCCGCCCGGATAGCTCATCGTCAGACGCCGGCCCGCCGCGTCGTAGGTGTAGCCGGTCGTCCCCAGCGGCCCCGTCTGGCTCGTCAGCCGCCCCAGCGCGTCCTGCACGAAGCTCAACGTCTGCGTCCCCTGCACCGCCCCCGTCGCGCGGCTCAGCAGGTCGTAGCTGTAGCTCGTGTCGGGTTCGGTTCCCGGCAGATCCTTCGCCGTCACCCGTCCCAGCGCGTCGTAGGTATAGCCGATGCTCGTCCCGTCGCGCAGCCGCCGCTGCGTCACGCTACTCCGCGCGTCGTAGCCGAGCTGCTCGTAATCGCTCGCATTGCTGCTGTTCGCCCCCTGCGTCGTCACCGGATAGCGCGTCTGCGACAGGCGGTCGAAACCGTCGTAGATATAGGTCGTGCGGTTGTTCTCCCCGTCGATGACATAGCTGAGCTGCCCGTTCGCGGTATAGGCGCTGGTCACGGCGTTCGCCGCCTCCGCCGTTCCCACCGCCGTCTCGACCTTCGTCACCTGCCCCGCATCGTCGTAGCTCGTCCGCGTGATCCGGTCGGCGCCCGCGCTGCCCGTCGTCCCCGCGGTGCAGGCGCTCGCGGGCAGCGACGCGAAGACCGCCGGGTTCATCCGCACCGCCGCGCAGCCGAGACGCCCCAGCGCGTCATAGCTATATTGCGTCAGCCCATAGGTCGTGCTGCCCGATACCAGCTTGCTGACGCTCGGCCGGTGGTTCGAATCATAGGTGACATTCTGCTGATAGCTGAGCGCGAAGGCGGCCCAGTCGGTGTCCGACGTCCCCGCCACCGTGCCATAGTCGGTCCCGACCACCGCGCCGCGCGGCGCATAGCGATAACGGATCGCGCTGCGCAGCCGCGGCCCCGCCCCGTCGGGATCGGGCGCGATGATGCCGACCAGCCGGTTGTTCGCATTGTAGCGATAGGTGACCGTGTCCGCGCTGCCCGCCAGCGGCCCGTCGATCGTCAGCAGATTGCCGCGCGCGTCATAGCTCATCGTCGAGGTCGCGCTGACGCTGCCGTTGCCCGCCGCGTCGGTGATCGAGGTTATGTTGCCGTTCGTGTCATAGGCCATGACCGTCCTGACCTCGTCGGCCGTCCCCGCGCAGCTCGCCGTCGTGCGGCACTGCGAGATGCCCGTCACCTTGTAGGCGCCGCCGACCTGCGTGTAGCTGTAGCGGATCTGCGGCGAAACGCCGCCGACCGCGGGCCCGGTGACGCTCGTCACCCCGCCGTGCGTCGCGTCATAGGCATAGCTGGTGACCTTGCCCAGCGGGTCGGTGACGCTGGTCGGCTTGTTGCACGTCAGCGGGTTCGAGCAGGTCGCGGGGAAGGCGGCGGTGCTGACGATGTCGGCGAGGCCCGATCCCGGCTTTGCGACCAGCCGCGTCTCGGTGATGTTGCCGCGACCGTCATAGGTGTATTTGATATAATTGCCCTCGGGGAAGGTCTTGCGCGTCATCCGTCCGGCCGTGTCATAGGTATAGCTGACGGTGTCGCCATTCTCGTCGGTGACCGACGCCGGGCGGTCGACGCCCGTCGCGTGGACGATCACCCGCGTCTTGCCGTCGGGATCGGTGATCGTCGTCCGGCGGATGCCGCCCACGACCGTCTCCGCATAGCTGCGCGTCACGCCGTTCTTGGTCGCGGATATGACCGAGCCGCCGCTGCTCGTCGTGTCGAGCGACGGGGTGGTGTCGCCGGGCTGCTGGACGCTGCCATCGGTCACCGTCGTCACCTCGCCCGACGGGTCGGTTACTTCGGTGACGCCGGTCGACGGGGTCGCATAGCTCACCGTCGATTGCGGCACCGTCGTACTGACCGCGGTGTTGTAGAATTTAGCCGCGGTGCGCGTGAGCCACGATGCGGGCGGCGGCGCGCTTCCCGAACCGTGCGGGAAAAGGCCGCTGCCCACATAAGCGAACTTGATCTGATAGCCATAGCTGTTGGTGACCATCCACAGCCGTTTGCCGTAGACGGTGGTCGGCGTCGTCCCCTGCGGCACCCCCGGATAGCTGTAGCGCCCGAACATCAGCGTGACCGTCCGGCCGCCGGGCGCGGTGATCGTGGTCGGCAGCAGCTCGCAGCTCAGCGCCGTGCCTTCGGAACCGCAGAAATTGGTGATGACCCCGTCCGAACTTCCCGGCGCATTCTGGTCGGTGAAGGTCACCGACGTGCCGTCGGGGTGGCGGTAGGTATAGCTGTTGGTGCTGTCGGCGGTCAGCGTCGCGCCGTTGGCTTTGGAGGCAACGCCGTTGACGAACGTGTCGGCGGTCCCGTCGGCCAGGCCGATGCGGATGGTCGTCGTCGTTCCGCTCCGCGTCAGGATGAAATAATAGCCGTCCCACTGCGTCGGCGCGAACTGGTTGTTCTGGCGTGTCAGGGAGAGCTTTGCGTCGCCCGAGCCGATCGACGCCTCGGGCACGTCGAGGACGAGGTCGCCGGTGATCACGTCGACCCCGTTCGCGTCGAGATTGCGGAACGCGGGCGACGCCTGCGCCAGCGCCGCCTGCGGCCCGCAGGCCCCGGCCAGCAGCAGCAGCGCGGCCGCCGCGCGCGCGAGCCAGTCGCCGATCCGCCAGCAGCCGGTCCGTCCCCCGGCCCGCTTCCCGATCCCGCCGTCGCCCCGATTTCGCATCCGCTTCCCCCTTTGCCGAAAAACCCCGTCGCGTTCGATCAGGGCGGCGGATTGGGCGAATTGGTTACCTTCAGCCGGGTGCGGTTGTCGGCCTTGTCGTGCGTATATTCGACGGTGACATTATTGTTCACCGTGCCGGTGCGAACCACCTTCACCAGCCGGCCCCTGGCATCATAGCTGTAGGTGACGGTTTCGGTGGCAAGAGCCGGGACCGCGGCCGAAACGGCAATGGCCACCGCACAAGTCATGATTTTCGATGATCTCATCGTCGTCTCCCCAACGACTCATTGGGATCAGCGAAGGCTGGACCCGCCCTTCAGCTTCGTCAACATGCAGAAATATGCACATTAGATGCTTTGCAGCCGTGCATCGGAAAGACGCGCAGATTCCTTCCCAATGGATTTCGTCATCGCGGCGGTGGGCTTCGACATTGATCGTCCAGCGCACCGGCTCCCTGGCTGCGCCCGCCTTCGCGGGAAGGACGAAAAAGGCCGCTACCGCCGGCTCACGAAGGAAGAGCGGCGTAGAGCTCGCCCGCACGCGCTTCGAACGCCGCGATCATCTTGCGGAGCGCCTTGTCGAACATCTGCCCGGCGAGCGTTTCGAAGACGCGGCTGCGGAATGCGAAATCGACCATGAAATCGACCCGGCACCCTCCGCCCGCCAGCGGCGCGAAATGCCATTCGTTGCTGAGATGCTTCATCGGGCCGTCGATATAGCTGACCGTCACCGCGCGCGGCCGTTCCTTGTGGACGCGGCACGAGAAGCTTTCGCGCAGCCCCTTGAAGCCGACGATCATGTCCGCGACCGCCTCATGCTCGCTGTCGCTGCGGAGGCGGAGCGCGACGACCCACGGCAGGAATTCGGGATAGCGCGCGATGTCGGTAACGAGCGCGAACATCTGTTCGTCGCTGTAGGGAAGCTCGCGCGTTTCGTGGTGCCGCGGCAATCAGCCCACCCTGGCGCGGGCGAGTTGCTCCTCGCGCGCGACGCGCATCCGCTCGAAGTCGTCGCCGGCGTGATAGCTCGACCGCGTCAGCGGCGACGAGGCGACCTGCAGGAAGCCCTTGGCACGCGCGATCTGCGCATAGGCGTCGAACGCCTTGGGGGTCACGAATTCGGCGACCTTGGCATGGCGCGGCGTCGGCTGCAGATATTGGCCCATCGTCATGAAATCGATGTCGGCGCTGCGCATGTCGTCCATCACCTGATGCACCTCCATCCGTTCTTCGCCAAGGCCGAGCATGATGCCCGACTTGGTGAAGATCGACGGATCGCGGCGCTTGACGCTTTCGAGCAGGCGCAGCGACGCATAATAGCGCGCGCCGGGGCGGATCGTCGGATAGAGCCGCGGCACCGTCTCCAGATTATGATTATAGACGTCGGGCCGCGCGTCGACGATCGCCGCGACCGCGCTTTCGGGCTTGTTGCGGAAATCGGGGGTCAATATCTCGATCGTCGTCTTCGGCGTTTCGCGGCGCAGCGCCTCGATCACCTTGACGAACTGGCTCGCGCCGCCGTCGGGCAGGTCGTCGCGGTCGACCGAGGTGATGACGATGTGCGTCAGCCCCATCTTCGCCGCCGCCGCCGCGGTATGCTCGGGCTCCAGCAGGTCGACGGGGCGCGGCATCCCCGTCTTGACGTTGCAGAAGGCGCAGGCACGCGTGCAGGTGTCGCCGAGGATCATCACCGTCGCATGCTTTTTCGTCCAGCATTCGCCGATGTTCGGGCACGCCGCTTCCTCGCACACGGTGTGCAGGCCAAGGTCGCGCATCAGCCGTTTCGTCTCGGCGTAGCCGGGGCTGGTGGGCGCCTTGACGCGAATCCAGTCGGGCTTGCGAGGGCGCTGAAGAGGCTGGGGCGGCTGTGCGGGAGCGTTCATCGCGTCCACATAGTCGCGCGCGCGCCTCTTCTCAACCTCTCAACCTATGCTAAGGGGCGTCCATGACTCGCTTTGCAGAATTGATCGAAGGCTACCGGCGTTTCCGTAACGGCGGCTGGCAGGAACAGCGCGACCGCTGGGAACAGCTTGCCGAGGGGCAATCGCCCAAGGTGATGGTGATCGCCTGTTCGGACAGCCGATCCGAACCGTCGCAGATATTCGATACCAATCCGGGCGAGATTTTCGTCGTCCGCAACGTCGGCGCGCTGGTGCCGCCGTTCGAGACCAATCCCGGCCGCCACGGCGTCTCCGCCGCGCTCGAATTCGCGGTCCAGTTCCTGAAGGTCGAGGAAATTGTCGTCATGGGTCACGGCATGTGCGGCGGCTGTCACGCGGCGCTCCACCGGACGATGGAGGGTGCCGAGCCCGGACGCGGCGGCTTCATCGCCCACTGGATCGAGATGCTCGACGATGCGAGCGCCGAAATCCGCGCGCGCTATCCCGATTACGACAACCGCGAGGCAGGCCGCGCGATGGAAATGGCGGCGGTGCGGGTCAGCCTGGCGAACCTGCGCACCTTCCCCTGCATCCAGGAAAAGGAGCGGAAGGGAACGCTTCGCCTGCGCGGTGCATTCTTTGCGATCAACGATGGCGTCCTGCATGTGATGGACGAGGAAACGGGGGTCTTTGCCCCCGCCTGACAGGGGAAAGACGATGAGCAAGAATGCCATGTGGCTGACGATCATTTTCGCAGCCGCGATTTTCGGTGCGTTTCTGGGGCCTTCGCTTGCCAGCGTCCTTTCGCTGGAAACCATGCTGATCCTGGCCGTGGTGCTGATCGGCGGGATCATCATCTTCTGCATCTGGGCGCTGTCGAGCAACAAGGGCGGCCAGAAGGCCGAAACCGCGGCGCTTGCCGAAGCGCGCGCGATGCAGGCACCCGCGGGCAAGGCGCGCCTCTACATCACCCGCCGCGGCTTCGTCGCCGCGCTGCAGGGGATGGACGTGACGCTTGATGGCGTGGCGAAAGGCCAGATCAAGTCGGGCCAGATGCTGATGGCCGATGTCGAGCCTGGCACGCACCACCTCCACGTCTCGACCGCCAAGGCCAAGCTCGCGAAGCCTGCCGAGATCGAGGTGGATGTCGGTGCCGGCGGCGTGGTCGTGATCGACGCGATGATCGAGATGGGCGCGCTCAAGGGCAGCGTGAAGCTGACGCGCCTCGATACGGCGAAAGCGCGCGAGAACGTCAACGCGACCAAGCTGATCCTGTGGGAAGTGCCGGGCGCCTGAGGCGGCTCGAAACCGCAGCGACATTCCGGCGGCCGGTAGCCGACTGGCTCGGCGCGGGGAGCGGAGGTTCTTTTCTTTCGTCATTCCCGCGAAAGCGGGAACCCGGAGCGTGCGTCGGCTGACCCGCATTCCCGAATTGCGCATGACGTTACGCAGTTTTCCGCCCTTTCTCTTCGACTCGCGGCGCCACTTTCCGTAAACGTAAAGTGATTGCGCCCGGCGCTCCGACAGGTTAACCCTGCCCCATGTTTTTCGGCTTCCTCGACGAGCTTCGCGCCGCTGGCATTCCCGCCAGCCTGAAAGAACATCTGCTATTGCTGGAGGCGCTCGACCGCGAGGTCATCGACCGCAGTCCCGAGCAATTCTATTATCTGTCCCGCGCCATCTATGTGAAGGACGAGGGGCTGCTCGATCGCTTCGATCAGGTGTTCAACAAGGTTTTCAAGGGCCTGCTTACCGATTACGGCCAGAACCCCGTCGATGTCCCCGAGGAATGGTTGAAGGCGGTCGCCGAGAAATATCTGACTCCCGAGGAGATGGAGGCGATCAAGTCGCTCGGCGACTGGGACGAGATCATGGAGACGCTGAAGAAGCGGCTCGAGGAACAGCAGAAGCGCCACCAGGGCGGCAACAAATGGGTCGGCACCGGCGGCACGAGCCCTTACGGCAATTCGGGCTATAATCCCGAGGGGGTGCGGATCGGCGGCGAGAGCAAGCACAAGCGCGCGCTGAAAGTCTGGGAAAAGCGCGAGTTCGCCAATCTCGACAACACCAAGGAGCTCGGCACCCGCAACATCAAGATCGCGCTCCGCCGTCTGCGCAAGTTCGCGCGCGAGGGGGCGGCCGACGAGCTCGATATTCCCGGCACGATCGACGGCACCGCGCGGCAGGGCTGGCTCGATATCCATATGCGCCCCGAACGGCGCAACGCCGTGAAACTGCTGCTGTTCCTCGACGTCGGCGGATCGATGGACCCCTTCATCAAGCTGTGCGAGGAATTGTTCAGCGCCGCGACGAGCGAATTCAAGAATCTCGAATTCTTCTATTTCCACAATTGTCCCTATGAAGGGGTGTGGAAGGACAACAAGCGCCGCTGGTCCGAACGCCACCAGATGTGGGACATCCTCCACAAATACGGCCATGACTATAAGCTGATCTTCGTCGGCGATGCGTCGATGAGCGCCTATGAAATCACCCATCCGGGCGGCAGCGTCGAGCATTTCAACGAGGAATCGGGCGCTGTCTGGATTCAGCGCATGACGCATGTCTATCCCGCCGCGGTGTGGCTGAACCCGGTGCCCGAGGCACATTGGGGCTACACCCAGTCGGTGAAGCTCATCAAACAGCTCATGAGCGACCGCATGTATCCGCTGAGCCTTGCCGGGCTCGACGATGCGATGCGCGAGTTGACGCGGAAACATTGATCTGCACTTCCGTCATCCCGGCGAAGGCCGGGATCTCACCGGAGCATTATTGCGCGAGGTCGAGATCCCGGCCTTCGCCGGGATGACGATTTCTCTGGCCGCAATCATGCGCTAAGGCGCGAGGATGATAGACCTCCCCCTCGTCACCATCCTTCTCCTCACCGGCTTCATCAACCTGATCGGCGCGCTCGCCTATGCCGCGCGCATCGCGGGGGTGCGGACGCGGCGGATCGCGATGTCCTTTGCGCTGTTCAACATCCTCGTACTCTTCTCGCGCACCTCGAACAGCTTTCTCGGCCCCTTCCTCGCCAAGCGGATCGAAACGCGCATCCACGACGGATCGGGCGCATCGCTGTTCATCGACATGCAGTTCGTCCTCGCCGCCGCAAGCGTCGCGACCTTGATCGGCATCCTGCTCGTCCCCACCGGGCAGCGCATGTTCGCCGCCGCGATCGGCTGGTATCAGGACAATCGCTCGACGACGAAGCTCGCGCTGAAGGCCGCAAGCCCCGCCGGGTTGCGCACCCTGCGCCAGTCGCTTCGTTTCCCCAGCCTCGCGCATCTCAAAGGGTGGCACATGCCGCAAGGGATCGGCTGGGGCGTGCTGATCGCCAATTGCCTTGCGCAGTCGCTGCTCGCGGTCGGCGTCGTCGCGTCGCTCTACGCCGGTTATCTCGCGCCCGAATTCCGGGTCACCGCGTCGCAGCTTTCGGCGCTGATCAACGGCTTCGCGACGATCCTGCTGTTCGCCTTCATCGACCCGCAACTGTCGGTGATGACCGACGATGCGGTCGAGGGCAAAGTCGACGAGGGCGATTTCCGCCGCGCGATCACCTTCATCTCGCTGAGCCGTCTTGCCGGAACGGTGCTCGCACAGGCGCTGCTGCTCCCCGCGGCAACGCTGATCGCCTATGTCTCCGTGCACGTCTGAGGCGCCGCGCAGCCACAGCCGCTTCCACGCCGTCCGCGCCCGCCTCGAAGCGATGGCCGTCGAGCCGGGACCGCGCGGCTGGTTCCTCGAATTTATCGTCTTCGGGTTCAAGCAAGGCTGGGCGTGCCTGTTCGGCGGCCTGATGCTCGCGCTGCTGCTGGGTACGCATCTTTTCTGGCCCGAAAGCGCGCCGATCCACCGCTACGACGCGATCACTATCGGGGCAGTGCTGATCCAGCTCGCCATGCTCGCCTTCCGGCTCGAAACGCCGAAGGAAGCCATCGTCATCCTGATCTTCCACATCGTCGGCACGGTGATGGAGCTCTTCAAGACCGCCGCGGGATCGTGGCAATATCCCGAGGGCAGCCTGCTCCACATCGGCGCGGTGCCGCTGTTCTCGGGCTTCATGTATGCCGCGGTCGGCAGTTACATCGCGCGCGTCTGGCGCATCTTCGATTTCCGCTACACGCGTTACCCGCCGCTCTGGACGAGTTACGTCCTCGCCGCCGCCATCTATGTCAATTTTTTCGCGCACCACTGGCTGCCCGACATCCGCTGGCTGCTGTTCGCGGCGACCGCCCTGCTCTTCTGGCGCTGCCAGGTGTGGTTCCGTCCGCTCCACGTCCACCGCCGCATGCCGTTGCTCGTTGGCTGGGGCCTCGTCGCGCTGTTCATCTGGTTCGCGGAGAATATCGGCACTTTTGCCCGCGCCTGGACCTATCCCAGCCAGAAGGACGGTTGGCACATGGTCGGGGTCGAGAAGCTTGGAAGCTGGTATCTGCTGATGATCATCAGCTTCGTTCTGGTGAGCCTGGTTCAGCGCCCGAAAGCGCCCGATCAGCCAAAGGGCTGATCGATAGAGGGCGGCGGCTCGCTGAACCACTCCGGCCTGCTGTCGGTCATGTAAAAGCAATCCTCGATGCGGATGCCGAATTCGCCGGGGATGTAGATGCCCGGCTCGTTCGAAAAGCACATGCCGGGTGCCAGCTTCATCGTCTCGCCGCGCACCAGATTGACCGGCTCGTGCCCGTCGAGCCCGATGCCGTGCCCGGTGCGATGCGAGGTGCCGGGAAGCCGGTAACCCGGCCCCCAACCGAGATTCTGGTAAAAGGCGCGCACCGCATCATCGACGCTGCCCGCCGGCGTGCCGATCTTCGCGGCGGCGAAGGCGACATCCTGCCCCTTGCGCATCTCGTCCCACACTTGCCGCTGGCGCGGGCTCGGCTTGCCGTAAACGAAGGTCCGCGAAATGTCGGACTGATAGCCGTGCACCGTCGCGCCGCAGTCCATCAGCACGACCTCGCCGTCGCGCACCGCCTGCGGCTTGCCGCTGCCATGCGGATAGGCGCTCGCCTCGCCGAGCAGGATCAGCTCGAACTCGCTCGCACCGCCGAGCGCCACCGTCGCGGCACGCATGATCGCGCCGATATCGGCGGGCGTCATCCCCGCCTCGATCCGCGGCGCGGTGTGGCGATAGGCGGCGACGGTGATGTCGTTCGCGACCTGCATCAGCGCGATCTCGGCCGCCGACTTGTGCATCCGGCACCCGCGCACCACCGGCGCACCGTTGACGACGCCTGCACCCGGCATCGCCTTCTGCAGCCCGTCGACAGCGAAATAGCGCACCGTCTCCTCGACCCCGATCCGTCCCTTGGCGAGGCCGCGCTTGCCGAGCCAGACCGCGATCGCCGCGAGCGGATTCTCGTCCTCGTTCCAGGTCAGCACCTCGGCCGGCACGCCCAGCGTCTCGCGCACCGACGGCTCCTCGAAGAAGGGCGTGACGATCGCCACCTCGCCCTCGCGCGTCAGCACCGCGGCGGTCAGCCGCTCGCTCCGCCACCATTCAACCCCGGTGAAATAGATGAGGCTCGACCCCGGCTCGATCAGCAGCGCGCCGATGTCGTTTGCGCGCATGAGATCCTTCGCCTTGGCGATCCGCGCCATGCGCTCGTCGGTCCCGATCGGGACCGCCTTGGCGGCGAGGTTGGGCAGGTCCGCCGTGTCGGCGGCAAGAACCGATGCCGGCAAACTCGCGGCCAGTCCGCCGAGCGTCGCCGTTCCGAGAAACTGCCGTCGATCCATCGCCATCCCTCTCCTCAATAAATGAGCAAATCCGCAATCTCCTCGCGCCACGCCGCCTCGTCGGGCAGCGCGAGCGCGTCGAGGTCACCCGGCGCCGCGCCCGCATCGTCGACCCATTCACGCAAGTCCGGCCCGCCGTTGATCACGTCGATCGCGAGCACGTCGTCGGTATATTCATATTTGAAATCCTTGCCGCGCCAGATCGGATAATCGGAATAGAGGCTGCGGATCGCCTTGAACCCCAGCGCCTGCACGCGCCACGGCCGGAAGGCCGCAGGATCGTACCAAGGCCCCTCGGCATGAACATGAACGCCGCTGTTGAGCTGCCCGACATGCTTGTGAAAAGTCGGCTGGAACCAGATATCGCGCAGCTTGCACCCGGCGAGCCATTCGGGCGCGAGCCGGTGCATTTCGGCGATCACCGCCTTCGCATCGATATCGGGCGCGCCGAACAGTTCGAGCGGGCGCGTCGTCCCCCGCCCCTCGCTCAGCGTCGCGCCCTCGACCATCACCGTCCCGGCATAGGCGCGGGCCATGTTGACGTTCGCCGCATTGGGGCTGGGGTTGATCCAGATGCGGTCGGTGGGCCAGCCGAAGCCGGGGCCGTCGGGCTCCCAGCCCTCCATCCCGATCACGCGGTACTCGACGTCGAGCCCGAAATGACGGATGAACCAGTGTCCCATCTCGCCCATCGTCAGCCCGTGGCGCATCGCCATCGGTCCCGCGCCGACGAAACTCTCCCACCCCGCGCGCAGCAGCGTGCCTTCGACCGGGCGCCCCGCCGGGTTCGGCCGGTCGAGCACCCACACCGCCTTGCCGTGCGCCGCCGCGGCTTCGAGAATGTAGAGCAGGGTCGTCACGTAAGTGTATATGCGGCAACCCAAATCCTGCAGATCGACCAGCATCACGTCGAACGTATGCATCGACTGGCCGCTCGGCCGCCGCACCTCGCCATAGAGGCTGAACACCGGCATGCCATAGGTCGCATCGGTGAAGTCGGGCGACTCCATCATATTGTCCTGAAGGTCGCCGCGCACGCCATGCTGCGGCCCGAACACCGCGGTGATGTCGATCCCCGCCGCGACAAGCGCGTCGAGGCTGTGCGTCAGGTCGGCGGTGACCGAGGCGGGATGCGCGAGCAGCGCGACGCGCTTTCCCTCCAGCGGCGCGCGAAGCGCGGGGTCGGCGAGCAGGCGGTCGATGCCGAAGGAAACAGTCATGCCGCGTCGGGTGCCCCAAGCGTCACCCTAAAGCAATCGGGATGATGAAAGTCGGGTTTTCCGGGCGGATGGCAAAGCGCCCAATAGCTTTTGGTGCCGTCGACTTCCTCGATCACCGCCGACAGCGCGAGCTTCGAGCCCTTGTCGGGGAAAATCCCCGGCTCGATGCGCAGCGCATAGCGATCGGCGCTCCGCTCGGCCTCCATGCGCCAAGGGGCGAGCGGATCGGCGCGCAGCAGCGAACGGTAATCGTCGAACTGGTAACAGGCCCAGCGCCCGTCGGGCGCATAGTTGAACTCGGTATAGTCGGGCTGGCCTTCCTCGGTCAGGAACGCCTCGAAGCAGGTGCTTTGCCAGAGCCCGTCGGCCCCGCCGTCGGCGATGACCAGCTCCCCCTCCCCCTGCGGCAGCACGACCGCGCCAATCTCTCCATCGATAATGAAGCGAAGCGCGAAGCCATCGTCGAACGACAGCCCGATCTCGACCGCGATCGACCGTACCGCTTTTGCGGGCGTGTCGGGGTGGCAGAGGAGGGCAATGCGTGAGTTGCTTTCGGGGTCGGACACTCACTCTCTCCGTTTGTCCTGGGCTTGTTGCAGAACATGGTTCTTCGTCACCCCGGACTTGATCCGGGGTCCCGCTGTCCTTCTTGAGTAAGCGGGACCCCGGATCAAGTCCGGGGTGACGATGATGAAGATATGAACAGGTTGGGTTTGCGCCTTTCGCGTGCTAAGCGCCCGCCCGCTATGACCCATTACAAATCCGACCTGCTGCGCCTGCTCGACGAGCGAGGCTATATCCATCAGATGACCGATGCGGAAGGGCTCGATGCGCTCGCCGCGAAGCAGGTCGTCCCGGGATATATCGGTTTCGACGCGACCGCGCCGAGCCTGCACGTCGGCAGCCTCGTCCAGATCATGATGCTGCGCCGCCTGCAACAGACGGGGCACAAACCCGTCGTGCTGATGGGTGGCGGCACGACGCGGATCGGCGACCCGACCGGCCGCGACGAAAGCCGCAAGATGCTGTCGGACGAGACGATCGCCGCGAACATCGCCTCGATCCGCACGATCTTCGAACCCTTCCTGACCTTCGGCGACGGCTCGACCGACGCGGTGATGGTCGACAATCAGGACTGGCTCGGCAAGCTCGGCTATATCGAACTGCTTCAGGAAGTCGGCACCCATTTCACGATCAACCGCATGCTGACCTTCGATTCGGTCAAGTTGCGGCTCGAGCGCGAACAGCCAATGACCTTCCTCGAATTCAATTACATGATCCTGCAGGGATATGACTTCCGCTATCTCTCGAAGGAACGCGGGGTGCGGCTCCAGATGGGCGGGTCGGACCAGTGGGGCAATATCGTCAACGGGATGGAACTGGGACGCCGGATGGACGGGGCCGAGCTTTACGGGCTGACGACTCCGCTGCTCACCACCGCCGCGGGCGCCAAAATGGGCAAGACCGCGGCGGGCGCCGTGTGGCTCAATTCGGGACAGCTGCCCCATTTCGATTATTGGCAATATTGGCGCAACTGCGACGACCGCGATGTCGGCAAGTTCCTGAAGCTGTTCACCGACCTGCCGATGGACGAGATCGCGCGGCTGGAAGCACTCGAAGGCGCCGAGATCAACGAGGCGAAGAAGATCCTCGCCAACGAAGCGACCGCGCTCTGCCGTGGCGCCGAAGCGGCGAAGACTGCTGCCGATACCGCCGCGCAAACCTTTGAAAAGGGACAGATCGGCGGTGACCTGCCGCACGTTGCGGCGCCGGCGGACGGCATCACCATCGTCGACGCCTTGCGCGAGCTCGGCTTCGCGACGTCGAACAAGGAAGCGCGGCGCAAGCTCGACGAGGGCGCGGTCAAGGTCGAAGGGGTCGTGGTCCGCGATCCGCAGCATCGAATCCAGCCTGCGGGCGCCGACGTTCCGGTCAGCCTGGGGGCGAAGAAACACGGCCTCGTGACCCGCTGATGCGGCGAAGCGCATTTACCGATTCTTCAGCAATGGCGTAGAACGATCCATGGCAAACGACAAAGGTCCGGGACGTATGCGTAAGATCGATACCAACAAGGCCCATTATGTCGGCCTCGACCAGCGGATTGCACCGCGCAGCGACGTCTATTGCCGTCTGCCCTTCGTGCTGCCCGACGGGCGCCAGGAAATGTGTACCTGCGTCAACATCAGCGCCGACGGCATGCTGATGCGTTACGAGCGCGGGCTGGAGATCGGCGACCTCGTCGTCTTCCGCATGCCGATCATCGGCCGCACCGCGGCGAAAGTGATCTGGTCGCTCGGCGGCAAGACCGGCGTCCAGTTCGAAAAATCGATCGCCGCCGAAGATTATCTGCCGATGATCCGGGCGATGGGCGCGCGCGGGGACGTCAACTAACCGCTCCGCAGCAGCGGCACCGCTGCGTCGCGCTCGAAGAGGTAGAGGCAGAGCCGCACCGCCTCGCCGCGCACGCCCTCCATGCCGCCGTCGCGCTCGACGAACAGCCGTGCATCGTCGTGGGCAACCGGCAGCAGCCGCACCAGTTGCTCGGGCGTCGCGACGCGGTAATCGGCGTCGCCCGACTGCTTGAGCCCGAGCAGTTCGCCGCCGCCGCGCAGTTCGAGATCCTTCTCCGCGATCAGGAAACCGTCGTTCGTCTCACGCATCAGCGCCAGCCGCTCGCGCGCGGTTTCGGACAGATTGGGCGAGCGCAGCAGCAGGCACACCGATTTCGCCGCCCCGCGCCCGACGCGGCCGCGAAGCTGGTGGAGCTGCGCGAGCCCGAAATTCTCGGCATGTTCGACGATCATCAGGCTGGCGGCAGGCACATCGACCCCGACCTCGATCACCGTCGTCGCGACGAGGACGCCGATCTCGCCCGCCTGAAAGCGCGCCATCACGTCGTCCTTCTCGGGCCCCTTCATGCGGCCGTGGACAAGCCCGACGCGCGCCTCGCCAAGCCGCGCGCGGAGCAGCGTCGCGCGTTCCTCTGCCGCCGCGAGATCGCTTCCTTCGCTCTCGGCGACGAGCGGGCACACCCAATAAGCCTGCGCGCCGGTCGCCAGATGGCGGTCGAGCGAGGCCACCACTTCATCGAGCCGCTCGACCGACACGACGCGCGTATCGACCGGAGTGCGGCCGGGCGGCATTTCGTCGAGGCGGGAGACGTCCATCTCGCCATGATTGGCGAGCAGCAGCGTGCGCGGGATCGGGGTCGCGGTCATCACCAGCAGGTGCGGCGGGCGCTGCCCCTTCGCGGTCAGCATCAGCCGCTGCGCGACGCCGAAGCGATGCTGTTCGTCGACGACGACGAGCGACAGATCCTTGTAGGTCACCGCCTGCTGGAAAATGGCGTGGGTGCCGACGAGAATGTCGATGCTGCCGTCGGCAAGCCCCATCAGCGTCGACTCGCGCGCCTTGCCCTTGTCGCGCCCGGTCAGGATCGCGAGATTGACCGGCAATCCGCCCAGCATCCGTTGCAGCGTCGCAAAATGCTGGCGCGCGAGGATTTCGGTCGGCGCAAGCAGCGCCGCCTGCGTTCCCGCCTCGACCGCGGTCAGCATTGCGCGCAGCGCGACGAGCGTCTTGCCCGACCCGACGTCGCCCTGCAGCATCCGCAGCATCGGCCGGTCCTGCGCCATGTCGCCCGCGATCTCGCGCCCGACGCGCTCCTGCGCATTGGTCAGGCCGAACGGCAGTTGCAGCGCATCGATCAACCGGCCGTTGCCGGCGATCGGGCGGCCCTTGCGCGCGCGCAGCCCTTCGCGGATCAGCATCAGCGCGACCTGACTCGCGAAAATCTCGTCATAGGCGAGCCGGTCGCGTGCCGCCTCGTCGCGCGGGCTCGCGTGCGCGCGCTCGACCGCCTCGCGCCACGCCGGCCAGCCGCGGCTGGCGAGCAAAGGCGCATCGATCCACTCCGCAAGGTCGGGTCGCCGTTCGAGCGCGACCTGCCCCAGCTGCGACAGCCGCGCGTTGGTCAGGCCCTCGGTCAGCGGATAGACCGGCTCGTGCACCGCGATTCCCGCCTCGTCGCCCGACTCGGCGACATGGTCGGGGTGGACGATCTGGCGCATATCGCCATAGAGGTCGAGCCGCCCCGATACGCGGCGCTTCTCGCCGAGCGGGAACAGCTTGCGCGCGAGCCCGGAGGTGCGCCCGAAATAGACGAGCCGGACATGGTCGCCCGCCTGATCGAACGCTTCGACCCCGAAGGGCGCGCGCGGGCTGCGGCCGGGGCGGTAATCCTGCGCGGTCAGCTCGACGATGATCGTCTGCCCTGCCTGCGCCTGATCGAGCCGGTCCACGGGCACGCGCGAGATGAGGCCGGTCGGCAGATGGAACAGCACATCGACCACGCGCTCCAGCCCCAGCCGGGTCAGCGGCTTGGCAAGCTGCGGCCCGACGCCCTTGAGGTCGGTCAGCGCGGCAAAGAGCGGGTTGAGGATTTCGGGTCGCATGGCTAGGGCGTGTCTAGCCTCGTCTTTCCGTTCGTGTCGAGCGAAGGAAACCCAACCTCTCTTCCGTTTGTGCTGAGCTTGTCGAAGCACCGTCCTTATTTCCGGCGGCGGAAAGAGAGAACAGCCCTTCGACAAGCTCAGGGCGAACGGTGAGTGGGGGCGACGTCCATTTTCACTTCATCGCTTGCGCGATTAGAAGGCCCGCCATGCAAGACCGCCTGAAACGCCTCAAATTCCGCGCCTGGCACCGCGGCACGCGCGAGGCCGATTATATGATCGGCGGCTTCTTCGACCGCTATGCGCCCGAATGGGGCGAGGCGGAGCTTGCCTGGTACGAACTGGTCGTCGAGGAGGATGACGTCGATATCATGGCGTGGGCGCTCGGCACCGGCCATCCGCCCGCGCATCTCGACCGCCCCGAGTTGATCGCCGCGATGCGGCGGCTGGACTATATCCCGCTGCCATGACTCGACCCGCCGCCGACATCTTCGCCGCCATCGCGTCGGCCTCGGCGCCGCTGACGCTCGCGCGCACGGCGGACGGCTTCCTGCCGCTGCTGCTCGCCGATCTGGCGCGGGCGAGCGACAAAAGGCTGCTCTATGTCGCGACCGACGACGCGGCGATGCAGGCGATCGCCGACGCCGCGCCCTTCTTCGCGCCCGATCTTGTCGTGCATCGCTTCCCGGCGTGGGACTGCCTGCCCTACGACCGCGCCGGCCCGTCGATGCGCGTCAGCGCCGACCGGCTCGCCACCCTGTCGGCCTTGCAGGCGGCCCCAAAGCGCGGCGAACTGATCCTGACCACCGTCGCCGCGATCACCCAGCGCACGCTCACCCCCTTCCGCATCCGCCAGCTCGCGACGACGCTCGCGCCGGGGCAGCGGATCGATCGCGACGCGCTCGCCGAACTGCTCGTCTCGAACGGCTTCAACCGCGTCGATACCGTCGCCGACCAGGGTGAGTTCGCGGTGCGCGGCGGCATCGTCGACCTGTTCCCGGCGGGCGAGGAAACGGGCTTGCGCGTCGATTTCTTCGGCGACGAGATCGAAAGTATCCGCCGCTTCGACCCCGCCGACCAGCGCAGCCTCGGTCCCGCCAAGGCACTGCAACTGCTCCCCGCCGCCGAAACGTTGCTCGACGAGGCGACGATCAAGCGCTTCCGCTCCGCCTATCGCGAAATCTTCGGCGCGCAGGCAACCGGCGATCCGCTTTATCAGGCGGTGAGCGAAGGCCGTCGGCAGGCGGGGATGGACCATTGGTTGCCACTGTTCGAGGAACGGCTGGCGACCTTGTTCGACCATATCGACCCCGCCACCCCCGTGCTGCGCGGCCATCGCACCGAAGCGACCGCCGAGACGCGCTTCGCGGCGATCGCCGACTATCATGCCAACCGCGTCGCCGCCGCGCAGGAGCAGGCGGGCAGCTACCGTCCCTTGAAACCCGAAGCGCTCTATCTGACCGAAGCCGAATGGGCGGCGGCGGAGCGGCGCCCGGTCCATATCGTCACGCCCTTCGATGTCCCGCCGTCGGCGACGGTGATCGACCTCGAAAGTTTCGCCGCGCGCGATTTCACCCCCGAGCGCACCGCCGACCTCAACGTCTATGACAAGGTGGCGGATCATCTGTCGGACGAGCGCCGCAAGGGGCGCAAGACGATCATCGCCAGCTATTCGGGCGGCGCGCGCGAACGATTGGCAGGGTTGCTGAAAGAGCATGGCGTCGATGGGTTGGCGCAGGTCGATACGTGGCAGGAGGCGCTGGGTGCCAGTCTCCCCTCCCGCTTGCGGGAGGGGTCGGGGGAGGGCCTGTCTGATGACGGCACAGCGCCCGAGACACGCCCTCCCCTAGCCCCTCCCGCAAGCGGGAGGGGAACGGGCACCGTCGCCCTCATCGTCCTCCCGCTCGACCACGGCTTCGCTTCGGACGCGATCAGCCTGCTTACCGAGCAGGACATTCTCGGCGAGCGCCTCGTCCGTCGCGCCAAGCGTCGCAAGAGCGCCGATGCCTTCCTCGCCGAACTCGCAACGCTCAGCGTCGGCGATCTCGTCGTCCATCTCGACCATGGCATCGGTCGCTACGAGGGGCTGACCTCGATCCCGGTCGGCGACAGCCCGCACGATTGCGTCGCGCTCACCTATGCCGGCGGCGACAAGCTCTACGTCCCCGTCGAGAATCTCGACGTCCTCTCGCGCTATGGCGGCGAGAGCGAAGGCGTTGCGCTCGACAAATTGGGCGGCGAGGCGTGGCAGCGCCGCAAGGCGCGGATGAAGGAGCGCATCCGCGAAATCGCGGGCGAACTGCTCGCCACCGCCGCGCAGCGCGCGCTCCGTCCCGGCGAAGTGCTCGCGCAGGACGCCTCCTATCCCGCCTTCGCCGACCGCTTCCCCTATCAGGAAACCGACGACCAGGACCGCGCGATCGGCGACGTTCTCGCCGACATGGCGTCGGGGCGCCCGATGGACCGGCTGGTGTGCGGCGACGTCGGTTTCGGCAAGACCGAGGTCGCTTTGCGCGCCGCTTTCGTCGCCGCAATGGCGGGGGTGCAGGTCGCGCTCGTCTGTCCGACCACCCTGCTCGCACGCCAGCATTTCACCAATTTCGTCGAACGTTTCAAAGGCTTCCCGATCAACATTGGCAGACTGTCACGGCTAGTTCCGGCGGCCGAAGCGCAGAAGACACGCGACGGGTTGTCGAACGGCCAGATCGACATCGTCGTCGGCACCCACGCGGTGATTGCGAAATCGGTCGAGTTCCAGAATCTCGGCCTCGTCATCGTCGACGAGGAGCAGCGCTTCGGCGTCGTCCACAAGGAGCGGCTGAAGCAGCTCAAGGCCGACGTCCATGTCCTGACCCTCACCGCGACCCCGATCCCGCGCACCTTGCAGATGGCGATGTCGGGGCTGCGCGAGCTTTCGGTCATCCAGACGCCTCCCGTGGACCGCCTCGCGGTCCGCACTTATGTGGCGCCGTGGGACCCCGTGGTGATCCGCGAGGCGCTGCTCCGCGAGCATGACCGCGGCGGCCAGAGCTTCTTCGTCACCCCGCGGATCAAGGATTTGCCCGATATCGAGGAATTCCTGCGCACCCGCGTGCCCGAGATCAAATATGTCGTCGCGCACGGCCAGATGGCGCCGGGCGAGGTCGAGGAGCGGATGGGCGCCTTCTACGACCGCAAATATGACGTGCTCGTCTCGACGACGATCGTCGAGTCCGGCCTCGACATTCCGAGCGCAAACACGCTGGTCGTCCACCGCGCCGACCGGTTCGGCCTCGCGCAACTCTACCAGCTTCGCGGCCGCGTCGGGCGGTCGAAGACGCGCGCCTATGCCTACCTCACGACGCCAGAGGGCGGCGCGATCACCGATACCGCCGAAAAGCGGCTGAAGCTGCTCGGCGATCTCGATACGCTCGGCGCGGGGTTCCAGCTCGCGAGCCATGATCTCGATATTCGCGGCGCGGGCAATCTCGTCGGCGACGAGCAGTCGGGGCATATCCGCGAGGTCGGCTTCGAACTCTATCAGTCGATGCTCGAAGAGGCGATTCTCGTCGCCAAGGCCGAGGGCATGGGCGCCGCGCCACCGCGCGAGGCGCTGTCGCCGGTCATCACCGTCGATGCGCCGATCCTGATCCCGGAGGATTATGTCCCCGACCTGCCGCTACGCATGGCGCTCTATCGCCGCCTCAACGAGGCCGAGGATCGCGCCGGGCTCGACGGTTTCGCGGCCGAGATGATCGACCGCTTCGGCCCGCTGCCGCCCGAAACCGCGAACCTCATCCAGCTCATGGAGATCAAGGCAAACGCCAAGGCCGCGGGTATCGCCAAGCTCGACGTCGGCACCAAGGGCGCGCTCGTCAGCTTCCACGGCGACCAGTTCGCCAACGTCCCCGGTCTGATCGCCTATGTCGAGCGGCTGAAAGGCCGCGCGCGTATCCGGCCCGACAACAGGCTGTCGGTCAGCGGCGACTGGGGCAGCGCGGGGGCGAGACTCAACGGCGCGCTGCAATTGTCGAAGGGGCTGGGAAAATTGGCGCGGCAGGCGACTTAAGACGAAGCCTATTGCATCAACGCCAGCAATTCCTCCCCCGGCACAGGTCCCGATTTCAGGAACCCCTGCCAGGTCGCAACTCCCAGCTCCCGCAGCCGTTCGAGCTGCGCCTCATTCTCGATCCCCTCCGCAACCACCAGCAGTCCGAGCGCGCGTGCCAGATCGACAATCGCGCGCACGACGATGCGGTCGCGGTCGCTGCCGTCGAGGCTGCGGGTGAAACCGCTGTCGATCTTGAGATAATCGATCGGCAACTGCGCGAGCAGCGAAAGACTCGAATAGCCGGTGCCGAAATCGTCGATCGCGATCGCCGAGCCAAGCGCGCGGATCTGCGCAAGCTGCGCCGCCGCGCCGGTCGGATCGCTGAGCATCGCCTGTTCGGTGAGTTCGAGCGTCAGCCGGTCGGGATCGACCCCGGCCTTCTTCGCCATCGCCGCGAAGCGATCGGCGAATTCGGGATCGCCGAGGTCGGCGGCGGTGATGTTGAGCGACACGCGCAGCTTGCCGAGCGCGCGCGGCCAAGCCGCGATCTCAGCGAGCGCGACATGATGCGCATGTTCGGTGAGTTCGCGTTCGAGCCGTGCCGCCCGCGCCGCGGTGACCAGCGGCCCCGCGCCGAGCAGCCCGAGCTCGGGATGCCGCCAGCGCAGCAGCGCCTCGACTCCGGTCATCGCGCCGGTCGCGACGTCATATTGCGGCTGATAATGGATCACGACCTCGCCGCGCGACAGCGCCGACGTCACCATCGCGCCGTCGCGCGCCGATGCGGGGCGCGCAAGCTGGTCGCTCGCGGTGCGGAGTTGATCGACGATCGGCTCGTCGCGAACGATCAATGCCGCGGCGATGCGGATCGCGAGGCGCCCCTTGGGATCGCCGACCATCGGCTCGGCGAGCGCGACATGCAGCGCGCGTTCCTGCGCGCGCAGGGCGCCGAGCGACAGCGGCACCGCCGGAACGATCAGGAAGCGCGGCCCGTCGAGGCGCTGGACGCAGCTTCCATGTCCGAACTCGTCGCCGGCGAAATTTTCCAGCCGCCGCCCGATCTCGTCGAGCACGGCGTCGCCCGCCGCGGTCCCGGCGCTGTTGTTGATACGCGCCATCTGGTCGACCTGCACCAGCATGACGCCGGCGTCGGTTTCGTGTCGGATATGCAGGTCTTCGAGCATCCGGACACAGCCGGATACGGAGTCGGGTACGCGATTCATCGCGCCCCCTTATCAGGCTTTTCTTGCCAAGCCCTTCCCTTTTGCATCACAATCGCACCGATGGCCTCGCTTTCGCCTTTCCCTGCCCCGCTCACCGACGGCCACGGCCGCCGGATCGACTATCTGCGGCTGTCGGTGACCGATCGCTGCGACCTGCGCTGCCGCTATTGCATGGCCGAGGACATGACCTTCCTGCCCCGCGCTGCGGTGCTGAGCATCGAGGAGATGGGCGACCTCGCCGCGCGCTTCATCGCACGCGGCATCCGGCGCATCCGCCTGACCGGCGGCGAGCCGCTGGTACGGCGCGGAATCGATATGCTGGCGATGCGGCTCGGCGCGCTGATCGGGCACGGACTCGACGAGCTGACGCTGACCACCAACGCGATGCGCCTCGCCGAGCACGCGCCGATGCTGGCGGCGGCGGGGGTGCGGCGGATCAACGTCAGCCTCGACACGCTCGACGCGGGGGCTTTCCGCCATATCACCCGCGTCGGCGACCTCGCGGTCGCGCTGCGCGGGATCGAGGCCGCGCGCGATGCTGGTCTCGCGGTCAAGATCAACATGGTCGCGCTCGCCGGGCTCAACGAGGATCAGTTGCTGCCGATGCTCGCTTATTGCGGCAGTAACGGCTTCGACCTGACGCTGATCGAGACGATGCCGCTCGGCGAGGTCGCCGAGGACCGCAGCGATCATTATATCCCGCTCCATCACTTCATCGCCCCGCTCCGCACCGAGCGCGGCCTCTTTCCCGTCGACAAGCGCACCGGCGGTCCCGCGCGCTATTTCGCGGTCGAGGACAGTCCGGTCACCCTCGGCCTCATCACGCCGCTCAGCGACAATTTCTGCGCGACGTGCAACCGCATCCGCCTGACCGTCGAGGGGCGCATCTATATGTGCCTCGGCCAGGACGATCATGTCGACCTGCGCGCGGCCCTACGCGACGGCGGCGACGTCGACGGCTTGATTGATGCCGCATTGGCTGGCAAACCCCGCGCGCACGACTTTCACATCGAACGAAAGTCCAGACCGGCGGTCGCGCGTCATATGAGTGCAACGGGCGGCTGACACGTCGCCCAGAAATGGGGGCACGGGGACCGAATGCAACGCAAGATCGCACTGGTGGCGTCGAACGCGCCCGCGGGGCTGGAGGCTGAGGCCGAGCTGCGCCCGCTCTACGACTTCGTCGACTTGGCCGAGGCCGACATGCTGATCGCGCTCGGCGGCGACGGCTTCCTGCTGCACATGCTGCACCAGCTGCTCGACCAGCGGCGCAGCCTGCCCGTCTTCGGGATGAACCGCGGCACCATCGGCTTCCTGATGAACGAGTTCCGCGTCGAAGGGCTGCTCGACCGCATCGCGGCGGCACGGCCCTTTCTGATCCATCCCTTGTCGGGCGACATCACGACGATCAGCGGCGAGCGCCATATCCTGCCCGCGATCAACGAAATCTCGCTGCTCCGCGAAACGCGCCAGGCCGCGAAGCTCGAGGTGATGATCAACGAAAAGACGATGCTAGAGGAACTGGCATGCGACGGTGTGCTGGTGTCGACCCCGGCGGGATCGACCGCCTACAACCTCAGCGCCAACGGCCCGATCCTCCCGCTCGAATCGGAGATGCTGGCGCTGACCCCGATCAGCCCCTTCCGCCCGCGGCGCTGGCGCGGCGCACTCGTCCCCGAATCGACGAGCATCCGCTTCAACGTTCGCGAGGCCGCGAAACGCCCGGTCAGCGCCGTCGCCGACCAACGCGAAATCCGCGATGTGAAGACGGTATTGGTGACGACCGACCGCAGCCGCCCGCTGACCTTGCTGTTCGATCCCGACCAGGGTCTGGACGAACGCATCGCGATGGAACAATTTATCGTTTGAGGGCTTGATTAATCCCGCGACCGGCGGCAAAGGGTCCGCCTTCCCGCTTCGGCGGCGTGTTCCTCGGTAGCTCAGCGGTAGAGCAATCGACTGTTAATCGATCGGTCGTAGGTTCGAATCCTACCCGGGGAGCCACATTCCTTCATAATCGCTTTCCATCACCGGGCCAGCCCTGATCCGGGGGCGAGCGCCATCGCTCCGAGACCTCGACGCTATCCCAGAGTCCGGGGCCGACGAACAGGAGCGCGCTGCCCGCGCTTCCGCAGATGAAGATCATCGCGGCGAGCATCATCATGGAAGACGTCGCATCGCGCGCCGATGTCGTCAGCGCAATGCCGTGAAGGCGGTCGGCTGCCGACCAGCCGATGACGAACAGCATGATGCCGCCAAGGCGCAGGCCCAGATTGGCCGCGAGCGTTTCATGCCATTTCTTCATGCGACACCTCCGACGGAGGTCATTCAACTACGCAGGGCGGCGTAGGATTTCGAGGCCGCGAAACGCGGCGCCGCGTTGAGATTGCATATGATCGCTCGCCCTGGCGGCGATCCTGTCGGCGCGGCGCCGGGCCTACCCCTCCGCGTCCCCCGCCTTCTCAGCCTCGAGCCGCAGGCGATAGCCGATCCCGAGTTCGTTGCTGATGATCCGTGGCTGCTGCGGATCGGCCTCCAGCTTCTGGCGCAGCGTGCGAATGAGCACGCGCAGATATTCGACATGATGCTCATGCTCGCGCGGCCATACCTCGGCCATGATCTGCTTGTGGGTGATCACGCGGCCGGGAAAGCGGGCGAGCTGCGCGAGCACCGCATATTCCTTGGGCGTGAGATGAATCTCGCTGCCGCCCTTCGTCACCGTTCGGGCGACCATATCCAATCTGACGTCGCCCACCGTCACGACAAGATTGCCGCCGTCGCGCGTCAGGCGATTGCGCAGAGCGACGCGCACCCGCGCGAGCAGTTCGTCGGTGTCGAACGGCTTGGTCAGATAATCGTCGGCGCCAAGATCGAGCGCCGCCACTTTCTCCTCGGTCGCCTCGCGCGCCGATACGACGATCAGCGTCGTTTCGGACTGCTGCTTGAAAAGTGGAACCAGCTCCAGCCCGTCGCGATCGGGCAGGCCGAGATCGAGCAAGGTGATGTCGGGCCGCTCTTCGCGGAGCCGTTCGATCGCCGCACGCGCGTTCCCGGCCTCGACGATCGCATAATCGGCGCGCTCCAGCGCCGCGCGGATCAGGCGGCGGATATGCGTTTCGTCATCGACGATCAGAATCTTGTGCCGAACCTTCATCGGATATCCTTGTCGGTCAGATCGGTGGCGATCAACGCCTCGGGGATGCGGATCGTGAAGCGGGCGCCATGCGGCTCGCTGTTGTTGCCCGCTTCGACCGTCAACCCCATCGCCTCGGCAAAACCCTTGACGATCGCAAGCCCGAGCCCGGTGCCGTGCTTCACGCGGTCGCTGCCCTCCAACCGCGTGAAGGTTTCGAAGACGCGCTTTTCGCTGCCCGGCGCGATGCCCGGCCCCTGATCGATCACCGAGAGCAGGATGGCGTCGGCGGCGCGGTTCGCGCGAATGGCGATAGGGGTGCCGGGATCGGCGTATCGCCCGGCATTGTCGAGCAGGTTGATCAGACAGTGATGAAGCAGCACCGGATCGACCCGCACGAGCGGTATGCTGGACGCGATGTCGATCAGGACGTCGTGCCCCGCAAGCGACGCACGGGTATCGTGTGCCGCGCTCGCCGCGGCATCGAATAATTCCGTCGCTTCCACTTTCATCGGCAGGGCGCCGGCTTCGACCCGCACCATGTCGAGGAGGTTCGAGACGAAGCGGTTGAGGCGCAGCGCTTCGGCCTCGATCGTTTCTGCCATTTCGGCCGACGGATGACGCCGCATCTCCTGCGCCGCCGACAATATCGTGGTGAGCGGCGTGCGAAGGTCATGGCTCACCGACGACAGCAGAGCCGAGCGCAGCCGATCCCGCTCGTCGACCTGCCGCGCGTGCAGCGATGCCTCCTCAAGCTCCATGCGGTCGAGCGCGATCGAGGCTTGATCAAGCAGGCTCATCAGCAGCGGCACCTGATCGGACCGCACCGGCTCGCCCGCGTCGTCGCGGGTCAGCCCGAGCACGCCGAGCACGCCGCGGGTGGTGCGCAGCGGATGAAACAGCCAGTCCGACGCGGTGAGCGTGGCCGAGCCGCGTCCTGCAGGCTGCGCATTGTCGATCGCCCATTGCGCCGCGGCGCGCTCGATCTGTTCGAGCCGGTCCTCGGGCGGCACCGCGGCGCGCAGCATCGGCCCGTCGGCGGACGGCAGCAGCAGCACCGCACGAACGTCGAGCAATCGCCCGACCTCGGCGCAGATCGCCTGCATCAGCGCGTCCTGATCGGGCGCCGCGGTCAACTGGCGCGAGAAGCTGGCAAGCGCGGCATTCTGGCGCGCGCTCGATTGCGCCAGATCCGCCTGCGCCCGCACCCGCGCCGCGAACTGGCTGGTCACGATCGCAACCCCGAGCAGCACCAGGATGCTGATGACATTTTCAGGATTGTTGACCGTCAGCGTGCCGGTCGGCGGCAGGAAAAAGAAATTATAGGCGAGGCTCGACGCGAGTCCTGCGAACAGCCCGGCGCGCAGGCCGAAGGTCGCGGCCGCGAACATGACGGGGACAAGGTAGAGAAGCGCAATATTGCCGAGATCAATGGCTTCGAGCAACAGGCGACCGAGCGCGGTCATCGCGGCGACCATCGCGAGCGACACGGCATAGTGCGACGGCTTGCCCCAGCGCCCGGGCTGAGTCGCAGCGCTGCGCTGGCCTGTCGGCTTGTCGACTTCGCCGGGCAGGACATGGACCGCGACATCGTCGATCGTCCGGACGAGTTGATCGACGATCGAGCCGTGGCGCATCTCGAACCACCAAGGCCGGGTCGACTTTCCGATGACGATCTGCGTCGCGCGCGCGTCCGCCGCGAAGGCGCGCAGCCCCTCGGCGACGCTCGCGGCGGGAACGGTCGCGGTCGAAGCGCCGAGCCGCGAGGCGAGCGCCAGCGTATCGGCAAGCTGCCTACGATCGTCATCGGACATCGCCCGGCTCCGCCGCGTTTCGATATAGACCGCCGTCCAGGGCGCCTTCAGCGCATCGGCAAGCAGCTTGCCCGCGCGGACGAGCCCCGCCGCCACGGGAAGCTCGCTCACTGCCACGACGATGCGCTCGCCGACCGCGAAGCTGCCTGCCAGCGCGTGGCTGCGGACATGGTCGAGCATCTGGACGTCGACGGCCTGCGCCGCCCGGCGCAGCGCCAGTTCGCGAAGCGCGGTGAGGTTCGATTTGGAAAAGAAATGCGTCAGCGCACGCGACGCCTCCTGCGGGATATAGACCTTCCCGTCGCGCAGCCGCTCGATCAGTTCGTCGGGCGGAATATCGACGACCTCGATCTCGGCATTTTCCAATATGGTATCGGGCACCGTCTCGCGGACGCGAACGCGCGTGAAGGAGGCAACGATGTCGTTGAGGCTCTCGACATGCTGGATGTTGATCGTCGAATAGACATCGATCCCGGCGTCCAGCAGTTCCTCGATATCCTGATAGCGCTTGGGGTGACGGCTTCCGGGGGCGTTGGTGTGCGCCAGTTCATCGACCAGCACGAGCTGCGGCCGCCGTTCGAGGATCGCGTCGATGTCCATCTCGCCAAGGCTGTGCCCCGGATGATCGACCGCGCGCCGCGGGATGATCTCATAGCCATCAACCAGCGCCTCGGTCTCGCGGCGGCCATGGGTTTCGACGACGCCGATCACCACATCCACCCAGGATTCGCGGCGGCGACGGCCATCGGTCAGCATTTCCCAGGTCTTGCCGACGCCGGGCGCGGCGCCGAGAAACAGCTTGAGACGACCGCGGCCTTCCTGCGCCGCCTGGCGCAGAAAAGCCTCGGGTGGTGGTCGATCCTTTTCGGTCACGCGGCGGGTTTAGCCCCAAGTGCATCGAGTCGTCGATTGAGCTTGAACAGATTGACCCGCGGCTCGCCGAGGAAACCAAGCAGCGGCGTCTCGATTGCCTGCTCGACGATCCTGCGCACGTTCGCCGGATCGAGCGAACGCGCGTGCGCGACGCGCTCGACCTGATAAAGGGCCGCCTCGGGGCTGATATGGGGGTCGAGCCCCGAGGCGGAGGTCGTCACCAGGTCAGGCGGGACGTTCGGCCCTGGCGCCGTTCCGGAAAGCCGCGCGACATCCGCCTTCACGCGCTCGGCCAACGCCCGCGACGTCGGGCCGAGGTTCGACCCCGACGAGGCAAGCCCGTCATATCCGTCGCCGCCCGCCGCCGAGGGCCGGCTATGGAAATAACGGTCGCTGGCGAACGCCTGCCCGACCACGGTCGAACCGACGACCCGGCCGTTGTCGCGCACGAGGCTGCCGTTCGCCTGAACCGGAAAGAGCGCCTGTCCGACGGCTGTGATCGCGAGCGGATAGGCAAGCCCGAGCAGCGCCGCGAACAGCAGGGTCATGACGAGCGCGGGGCGCAGCGAACCGATGATATCCTTGTTCACATCCATTTCCTCAGGCAAGACCGAGGCCGCCCACGGCCAGGTCGATGAGCTTGATGCCGATAAAGGGTGCGACGAGGCCGCCGAGGCCATAGACGGCGAGGTTGCGCGCGAGCAGCGGTCCCGCCCCCATCGGGCGATAGGACACGCCCTTGAGCGCGAGCGGCACGAGCAGCGGAATGATCAGCGCGTTGAAGATGATCGCCGACAGGATCGCGCTTTCGGGGGTGGCCAGCCCCATGACGTTGAGCACGCCGAGCCCCGGATAGAGCGCGACGAACATCGCGGGAATGATCGCGAAATATTTGGCGACGTCGTTGGCGACCGAAAAGGTCGTGAGCGCGCCGCGCGTCATGAGCAGTTGCTTGCCCAATCCGACGACTTCGATCAGCTTGGTCGGGTCGCTGTCGAGGTCGACCATATTGCCCGCCTCGCGCGCCGCCTGCGTGCCCGTGTTCATCGCGACGCCGACATCGGCCTGCGCCAGTGCCGGCGCGTCGTTGGTGCCGTCGCCGCACATCGCGACGAGCCGTCCACCCGCCTGTTCCTTGCGGATCAAGGCCAGCTTGTCCTCCGGTGTCGCCTGCGCGAGGAAATCGTCGACCCCGGCCTCGGCAGCGATCGCCGCGGCGGTGAGCGGATTGTCGCCGGTAATCATCACCGTTCGAATACCCATTGCGCGAAGCTCGCCAAAACGTTCGCGGATGCCCGCCTTGACGATGTCCTTCAGAAAGATCGCGCCCAGCAGCCTGCCGTCCATCGCGACCGCCAGCGGCGTCCCGCCCGCGCGCGCGATCTCGTCGGTGATGCGGCGCAATTCGGTTGCGGCAGCGCTCGCATCCGCACCGGGATTGGCGCGCAGAATCGAGTCCACCGCGCCTTTCTGAATCACGCTCTCGCCGATCCGGATGCCCGAAATCCGCGTCTGTGCGGTAAAGGCGATGGGCTCGGCACCGGCGGGCAAATCCGCCGCCTGGCCGAAATCCTCCCGCGCCAGCGCGACGATCGAGCGGCCTTCGGGCGTTTCATCGGCAAGACTCGCGAGCAGCGCCGCCTCCGCAAGCTGCGCTGCCGAATGACCGCCCACGGCACGAAATTCGGTGGCCTGCCGGTCTCCAACGGTGATCGTGCCGGTCTTGTCGAGCAGCAGCACATCGACATCGCCCGCCGCCTCGACCGCGCGGCCCGACTTGGCAAGCACGTTGAAGCGCACGAGCCGGTCCATGCCCGCGATGCCGATCGCCGAAAGCAGCGCCGCGATCGTCGTCGGGATCAGCGTGATCAGCAGCGCGGCCAGAATCGCGACGGGGATCGCGCCGCCGGCATAGGACGCAAAGGCGGGGATGGTGCCGACGGCGATCAAAAAGATGATCGTCAGACCGACCAGCAGCAGCGTCAGCGCGATCTCGTTCGGGGTCTTCTGCCGGTCGGCGCCTTCGACCAGCGCGATCATCCGGTCGAGAAAGCCCTGGCCCGGCCCCGCGGTCACGCGGACACGGATCGCGTCGGAGATGACGCGCGTACCCGCGGTCACCGCGCTGCGGTCCCCCCCGGCCTCGCGGATCACCGGCGCGCTTTCGCCGGTAATCGCGGCCTCGTTGACCGACGCGGCGCCCGCGACGACTTCGCCGTCCGACGGGATGAGGTCGCCGGTCTCGACAAGCACCACATCCCCGACCTTGAGCGCGCTGGCGGGGATATCGTCCCACGCCGGACCGCCACCCTGCAACCTTTTCGCCGTCAGTTCGGCCTTGGCGGCGCGCAGCGAGGCCGCCTGCGCCTTGCCGCGCCCTTCGGCGAGCGCTTCGGCGAAGGTGCCGAAGAGGACGGTGAGCCAGAGCCAGAGGACGAGTTGCAGCTTGAAGCCGGTCGCGAGACCATCCTGCCCGATAACGAGCAGCATGGTCAGCAGCGACGCGACGACCGCCGTGGTGAACATCACCGGATTGCGGATCAGGTCGCGCGGATGAAGCTTGCGGAAGGCCCCGCCGATCGCCGGGACGACAAGATCGGCGGTGAATACAGACCTGGTTTCGGACCGAGCCATGGAAATGATCCTCAGAAAAGCTGGCCGCCCACCATCGCAAGATGGTCGGCGACGGGGCCGAGCGCGAGGCTGGGCAGGAAGGTCAGGCCGCCGACGACGGCCACGATGCCGATCAGCAGGCCCGTCCACAGCGGCCCGGTGGTCGGGAAGCTGCCCGTGGTCGCCGGCGTATATTTTTTCGCCGCCAGGCCGCCCGCGATCGCCAGCATCGGCACGATGATGAAGAACCGGCCGATCCACATCGCGACGCCGAGCAGGCCGTTATAGAAGGGCGTGTTGGCGTTGAGCCCCGCAAAGGCCGACCCGTTGTTCGCGACCGCGCTGGTGAAGGCGTAGAGGATCTCCGAAAAGCCGTGCGGCCCCTTGTTGAGCGGCCCCGCCAGCCCCGCCCCGGTCACCGATGCGATGGCAGTGAAGCCGAGGATGACGAGCGGCAGCACCGCGATCGCGAGCACCGCGAGCTTGACCTCGCGCGCCTCGATCTTCTTGCCGACATATTCGGGAGTGCGTCCGACCATCAGCCCGGCCACGAAAATCGCAAGGATCGCGAAGAGCAGGAAACCATAGATGCCCGCGCCGACGCCACCGACCACGACTTCGCCAAGTTGCATGTTGAACAGCGGGATCATCCCGCCCAATGCAGTGAAGCTGTCGTGCATCGCATTGACCGCGCCGCACGAGGCCGCCGTCGTCACGACCGCGAACAGCGCCGACTGCGCGATGCCGAAGCGCACCTCCTTGCCTTCCATATTGCCGCCCGCGGCGCCAAGCTGGTGCAGGATCGGGTTGCCGGCGGCTTCCTGCCAATAGGTGATCGCGGCGCCGGCGAGAAAGAACGCCATCATCGCGGCGAGGATCGCCCAGCCCTGGCGCGGATTGCCCACCGCCTTGCCGAAGGTCCAGGTCAGCCCGACGCCGATCGCGAAGATCGACAGCATCTGGACGAAATTGGTCAGCGCGGTCGGATTTTCGAACGGATGCGCGCTATTGGCGTTGAAGAAGCCGCCGCCGTTGGTGCCGAGCAGCTTGATCGCTTCCTGCGACGCGACGGGACCGAGCGCGAGCGTTTGCCGGGCGCCCTCGAGCGTCGTCACGTCGACCGAGCCGGCAAGCGTCTGCGGCACTCCGCTCGCGATATAGAAGAGGGCCAGGACGACGCAGACCGGCAGCAGCAGATAGAGCGTCACGCGCGTCATATCGGCCCAGAAATTGCCGATCGTCTTCGTTTCGCGCCGCGCGAAACCGCGGAACAGCGCGAAGGCGAGCGCGATGCCGGTCGCCGCCGACAGGAAATTGTGAATGGTCAGCCCCAGCATCTGGCTGAGGTTCGACATCGTCGATTCGCCGCCATAGCTTTGCCAATTGGTGTTGGCGGTGAAGCTGATCGCCGTGTTGAAAGCCAGGTCCGCGCTCGTCCCGTCGCGACCGAGCGGATTGAGCGGCAGCACGCCCTGCAAACGCAGCACCGCATAGGTGAAGAGCAGCAGCGCGGCATTGAAGATCAGCATATGGACCGCATAGCGGCGCCAGCCCTGTTCCTCGTTCGGGTCGATCCCCGACAGGCGGTAAAAGCCCGCCTCGACCGGGCCGAGCAAGCGGTGGAGCGGCGTGCGCCGCCCTTCGTAGAGCGCGAAAAGCCACAGGCCCATCGGCTTTGCGAGCAGGAGCAGCAGGCCGGTGAAAACGGCGATCAGCAGCCATCCCTGAAAGGTCACGGCGCGCCTCCCCTAAAAGCGTTCGGGCCGCGCAAGCACGGCGACGAGGTAGAGCAGAAGGCCAAGCGCGGTGAGGCCCGCGAGCCAGAGGTCGAGAGACATGGGCATCGATCCCTATGCGTCGTCGCACAGCCGCGCATAGCCGAGGCTCGCGGCGAGGAGAGCGAGGATGATGCCGATCCAGATCAGATCCTGCATGATGTTGCTCCGGCAAGACGCGGGCCACGGAATGGGCGAGTCGTCTGCAGGAGGCTCAAATAGGAGAAAGCCGCGTTTGAATTCGAGAGCGCGAAATCTCGGGCCGCATAGTGTTTGCGTATGATTTTTCGGACCGTCGATCATCTCGCCTCTGGGGCGAAGATGAGTTTCCGGGGCTTTTCTCCGCTACACCTCGAACAAGGCCTTCAAATCCTTTTTGAGTATCTTGCCGTTCGCATTACGCGGCAGCATGTCCGGCGCGAACCGGATCGCGACCGGAACCTTGAAGGCGGCAAGGCGCGCCCGGACCCAGCCCTGCAGTTCGGCCTCGCTCGCGGACATGCCGGGCGCCAGGTGGACGACCGCGACCGGTTCCTCTCCCAGTGTCCGGTGCGGGATGCCGATGACCGCGGCGTCGGTCACGGCCGGATGCTCGTAGAGTATGTTCTCGACTTCGGACGAATAGATATTCTCGCCGCCGCGCAGCACCATGTCCTTCGCGCGGTCGACGACATAGAGAAAACCTTCGTCGTCGAGCCGCGCAAGATCGCCGGTGCGCACCCAACCCTCGACGAAGGTTTCCGCTGTCGCCTCGGGTTTGTTCCAATAGCCCTTCACGATCATCGGGCCGCGCGCCCACAGCTCGCCGACCGTCCCCACGGGCAACAGGGTAACGCCATCGTCGGCGCGGATTTCAAGGTCGGCAACCGCGACCGGCGGCCCGGCGCTGGTCGGGCGAGCGAGATAATCCTCCGCCCCGTGCGAGGTGACCGTCGCCGTCGTTTCGGTCATACCCCAGCCGTTACCAGGGAGCGCGCCGAATTCCTCATAGATGCGCTTCACCAGTTCGGGCGCCGACGGCGCTCCACCGTATGAAATCGCCTCCAGCGAGGAAAGGTCGTAGCGGGCGCGGTCGGGATGCTCGATCAACTGCCACGCGATTGTCGGAACGCCGCCGGTCACATTGACCTTCTCGCGCTCGATGATCTCCATCGCGCGCCCCGCGTCCCATTTGCGCATGAAGATGGTGGTGTGGCCCGCCGCCATCGCTCCCATCAACATCGCCGAACAGGCGGTGACGTGGAACATGGGGATGACGGTCAGCAGCGTGCGCGGCATCGGATCGGGAATCGGCTCGCCACGGCGCAGAAAGCTGCGCGCCGCCGAAAAGCCGCCCGACAGGATATTGGTGACGAGATTGCGGTGCGTGCCGAGGGCGCCCTTGGGATTGCCGGTCGTGCCGCTGGTATAGAAGATCGTCGCCTCGTCGTCGCTCTCGATCGCGGCCTGCGGCCGCCCCTCATCGGGCAGGCCGCTCCAGCCATGCGGCACGCCGACGATGTCTTCGAGCGCGGTCGCCCCCGCGACGGGCGCATCCGCCCGCGCCACGATCAGATGTTCGACCGCGGGCATCGCTTCCAGATGGTCGCGGATACGCGCATGGCGCTCGGCGTCGACGAGGAGCAGCTTCGCACCCGAATCGCGGATGCCATAGGCAAGCTCGGCGCCCGTCCACCAGGCATTGAGCGGCACCGCGATCGCGCCGATCGTCACGATCGCAAAAAAGATCATCGGCCATTCGGGCAGGTTGCGCATCGCGAAGGCGACTCGATCCCCCTTGCCTACACCCATCGACCGGAACGCGCGCGCGAGGGTGGCGGTCGCGCGCCAATTCGCCTCATAGCTGACTCGCTCGTCGTCGAGGATCGTGAACAGCCGTTCGCCGTGGGTGCGCGAGAGGTCGAGGAGCTCGCCCAGATCGTGTGGCGCATTCTTCCAAATTCGCGTCGGAATGCCACCGACAAGGGCATGGTCCATTTCGAACTTGGCACCTGGCGCCGTAAGCAGGGCATTCGCCTCGGCGATGGACATGCTGGGCCAGGCGGGATCGAGCGGAACGATACGTTCGCTGGTCGGATCTTCAGCCATCGGCAAAGCTTCCATAATCTCTCTCCTCGTGCCGAGGGCCAGCCTCGGCTTACCGCTTCGGTAGGCCGCAGTTGACGTTCACGTCAACCGCGGGTGCGCAAAAATGCAAACAATGAGGCCGCAAGGATGTCGACCATCCGGCTGGGGATGCCGCTTCGCTCGCGGCGCGAGCCGCCAAAGCAGGGTCGCACCTGCGCGCACGACGAACCGCGAGGCTTTGTCCTGTATCCGCGGCGACAGTTGGTATGCTCCCTTGTCAAAGGTCCGGCGCCCGACTATCCGTCGCGTCACGAACCCCGGGGGCATATCAACCAGCGGACGCCGCAACCAAAGATTGCTTCAGCTGAACCCTGTTCCAGCCATTCCCTACGTCGAACAGCTCAGCATCGGGCCTGGGCGCCGCACGCTTGCCATAAGCCTGGCCGTGCTGATCACGGCGCTGCTGCTGTTCATGCTGTTTTCCTTTGGTCCGGGAAAGCCGCCGGGCACCAGGCAGGAGCGCGTCAGCGTGGTGAGCCTGAGCGTCTCCGAGGCTGGGAAAGAGTCGCCCGAACCGAGCAAATCGAAGCCCGAGCGGACCAGGGAGCAGTCGCAGCCACCCCCCGAAAAACCGCAGTCGCCGCAACCACCCGAACCACTGCCCCCGCCACCCATTACGCCGCCAGCCGCGCCGCCGCTGGCAGTGCCGCCATCGCCGCCCAGCCCCCCGAACGTCCTTCGCCCGTCAAACGGGCGGGTTTATGGGCCGCCCGACACCGGCGGCTCCCCCGCCTCCCGCGACTCCGAGCGCGTGGGAACGGCGCCCAATGGCGAGCCGCTCTATGCCGCGACCTGGTATCGCGAGCCGAGCGATGACGAACTGCGCGGCTATCTGTCCACCGCCAGCGGGCCCGGTTGGGGTCTGATCGCCTGCCGCACGGCGCCGGATTATCGCGTCGAGGACTGCGTCGGGCTCGACGAATATCCCTATGGGTCGCAGATCAATCGCGCAGTGCTCGCCGCGGCGTGGCAGTTCAAGGTGCGACCTCCGCGGCTCGGCGGACGGACTTTGGTGGGCAGTTGGGTCAGGATCAGAATCGACTACGACGTCCGGCGGCGCTGACCGCCGCCGTGTTGCCCCCGGCCTCTCCGATTGCGTCGAGGAACCCAACCGCTAGGTCGTACCTCGAACGATAAGGCGCGTGGGCAGCACGATGTCGCGTTTCCCCCCGGGATCTGCCGCATCTGCCACGATGCTCACCGCCCGGAATGCAAGATCGGCAATGGGTTGGTGGACCGTGGTCAGGGGCGGCCATGCGAGCTGCGCGATATAGCTGTCGTCGAACCCTGCAATCGCGACCTGGTCCGGAATCGACAGGCCCCGATCGCGGATCGCCATCATCGCGCCGATGGCAACTTCGTCGTTGAACGCGAAAATCGCGTCGGGCCACGGCCCCGCGGCCTTCAGAAGATCGACCGTCGCAAGCCGCCCGCTTTCCGAAATCGATTCGTGGACTTCGATGCGGGAAAGCGCGATGCGCGCCGGGTCGCCTCCCAATTCGGCCAACGCCTCGCCGAAAGCCCGTTCGCGGATCGACGCGGCGGCGTGGTCGGCGGGCCCCGCGATGAAGGCGAAGCGGCGGCGCCCGCTGTCCCAGAGATGCCTTGCAAGTTGCCGCACGCCGTGGCGGTCGTCGGCGCTGACCGCGATCGACCGGTCAATCCGCGTGCCGGGAGTGATGCGCACATAGGGCACACCGTCGCGGTCAAGAGCATCAAGCAACCTCTCATCGTCACAGACGGGCGGCGTCAGGATCAGCGCATCGCAACGGGCGCCGCGCAATCCCTGTTCATACCGGTCGACGACGCTGTCGGAACCATGGTCGAATTCCTCGAGGACAAGATGATAGCCATATTGACGGCAGGCCTTTGCCGCACCCCGGAAAATCTCCGCGAAATAGAAAGAGGAAAGATGCGGCATGAAAGCGCCGATCAGAAAGGAACGCGACGCCGCCAGCGATCGCGCGGCCTGGTTCACACGGTAACCGGTTTCGCGGATCGCCGCCTCGATGCGCTCGCGCGTCGCCGCGCTCACATTCGCATTGCGGTTGACGACCCGCGACACCGTCTTCGCCGACACACCGGCGATCGCCGCCACATCGTCCAGGGTTGCAGGCTTTTTCACGCGAGGACCGATAGGATTCATCGCGCCTTGTTAGACACGGAATACGTATCCAGTCCAGCATCAATGTCAGCGCTGACATTTTTGCGTTGTCAGCGCTGACATTATTAGTTAGCTATCGATTCAAGACAAAAGAAATCGGGGAGAGTTTCATGAAATCGTGGCTTTGCTGCGCGGGGCTGCTTGCTGCCTGCTCGACCTTCGCCGTCGCCCAGCGGGCAGAAGCGCAGGATACGACGAACAACGCCGACAGCCGCGCCGCCTCGACCGAAGCGGCGATGACCGACGCCGAACGGGTCTCGCTGCTCCACGGCATCATGGCCATGCCCTATGGCGACGTGAAGATACCCGAAGGCGTCCCTTTCGGCGCGGGTTATATTCCCGGCATCGAACGCCTCGCCGTTCCTCCTCTTACCGAAACCGACGCCAGCCTCGGCGTTTCCTATGTCGGCGGATTGCGTGGCGACGGCGCGACCGCGCTGCCTTCCGGGATGGCGATGGGGTCGACGTGGAGCCCGGAACTGATGCACAAGGGCGGCGCCCGGATCGCAGACGAAGCGCATGCTAAGGGATTCAATGTCCTGCTCGCGGGCGGCATCAATCTCGTCCGCGATCCGCGCGGCGGCCGCGCCTTCGAATATCTGGGCGAGGATCCGCTTCATTCGGGGCTGCTCGGCGGTGCGGCGGTCGCGGGCATCCAGTCTCGCCACGTGATTTCGACGGTCAAGCATTTCGTGCTCAACCCGACCGAAACCGGGCGCCAGTTCCACAACGGCATCATCGACGAGGGCGCCCTCCGCATGAGCGATCTGCTCGCCTTCGAGATCGCGATCGAAAAGGGCCAGCCCGGGTCGGTCATGTGCGCCTATAACAAGGTCAACGGCGCGCAGGCGTGCGGCAACGACCGGATGCTCAACGGCATCCTCAAACGCGACTGGGGCTACAAGGGCTGGGTGATGTCCGATTGGGGCGCGGTGCGGGCGACCGATTTCGCGATCGAGGGGCTCGACCAGCAATCGGGTGCGCAGCTCGATGCCTCGGTTTTCTTTGGCCAGCCCTTGCTAGACGCCGCGAAGCGCGACAAGCGATACCGCGACCGCATCGCCGATATGAGCCGGCGCGTGCTGCGCTCCATTTACGCCGTCGGCGTCGACAGCAACCCGCCTAGCAAGGCGCCGGTCGATGCCGCCGCCGGCGCCGCGGTCGCGCAGGAAATTGCCGAAAAGGGCATCGTCCTGCTCCAGAACCGCGACGGCATCCTGCCGCTGGCCGCCTCCGCCAAGCGCATTCTCGTCGTCGGCGGCTATGCCGACGCGGGCGTGCTCTCGGGCGGCGGGTCGTCGCAGGTGCAAGGTCAGGGTGGCCCGGCCGTCTCGCTCCCCACCATCGAAGATGGGCCGTTCACCGCGATGATGGCGCAGAATTTCCATCGCTCCTCGCCGCTTGCCGCCATTCGCGCCCGGGCCCCGCAGGCCGAGGTCGTCTTCCGCGACGGCCGCTATCCCGCCGAAGCAGCATTGGCGGCGAAGAACGCCGATCTCGTCATCGTCTTCGGCACCCAGTGGATGACCGAGGGACTCGATGTCGCCGACCTGTCACTGCCGCAAGGGCAGGATGCGGTGATCGCGGCGGTGGCGAAGGCCAATCCGAACAATATCGTCGTCCTCGAAACCGGCGGCCCAATCGCCATGCCGTGGAAGGATGATGTCGGCGCGATCGTCGAGGCCTGGTATCCCGGTGCGCGCGGCGGCGAAGCGATCGCCGCGATATTGTTCGGCGACGTCAATCCGTCGGGGCGCCTGCCGGTGACCTTCCCGGCCTCCGTTGCGCAGCTT
This sequence comes from Sphingopyxis sp. DBS4, assembly GCF_024628865.1. Classification (NCBI taxonomy): domain Bacteria; kingdom Pseudomonadati; phylum Pseudomonadota; class Alphaproteobacteria; order Sphingomonadales; family Sphingopyxidaceae; genus Sphingopyxis; species Sphingopyxis sp. DBS4. The sequence continues at coordinate 792,719 of NZ_CP102384.1, read as the reverse complement.
CCGCGCCCCGCCCTGCCCGGTGCCGAAACGGTCGCGCCCAGCTTCGGCGGGCACGGAAAACCCGGCCAGACGCTCGACATCGACTATAATGTCGAAGGAGCAGACGTCGGCTATCGCTGGTTCGCCCGCAAACAGGAAAAGCCGCTTTATCCCTTTGGTTACGGGCTCAGCTACACCAGCTTCGAACGCTCGGGCCTTGCCGTATCGGGGGGCGCCAACCCCAGCGCGTCCTTCACGCTGCGGAACAGTGGTGGGCGCGACGGCGCTGATGTCGGGCAGGTCTATCTGGTCGAAACGCCGCGCGGCAAGACGCGCCGACTCGTCGCTTTCGCACGCGTCGACCTGAAGCCCGGCGAAGCCCGCACGGTCGAGGTGCCGATCGACCCGCGACTGCTCGCCGACTGGACCGCAAAGGGTTGGACCATCGCGCCCGGCACCTACCGTTTCGCGCTCGGCGCGTCGGCCGAAGATTTGATCGAGGAAACGAGCGTCACGCTCGCTGAAAGGACTTGGAACTACCGCCAATAGATAATCAGGACAGGGGATCGACATGAAGAGGATTTGGACTTCCGCCATGGCACTCACCGCGGCCCTCGCCGCCGCGACGCCGGCACTCGCGCAGGAAGTGGCGACCGACGGGCAAAGCAGCGGCTTCGGCGACATCATCGTCACCGCACAGAAGCGCGCCGAAAATCTGCAGGACGTGCCGATCTCGGCAACCGTCGTCAGCGGCGACCAACTCGCATCGCGCCAGATATTCGATCCGTCTCAGCTTCAGCTCGTCGCGCCAAGCCTCCAGGTCAAAAGCTTCAACGCCGCGCTCGGCGCGTCCAACTTCTCGGTTCGCGGGGTCGGCACGCTCAGCTTTTCGAACACGATCGAATCGAGCGTGACCTCGGTGATCGACGGCGTGGTGATGGGCAATCCGTCGCTCGGCTTCATGAACTATCTCGACCTCGCGCAAATCGAAGTGCTCAACGGGCCGCAAGGCATGTTGTTCGGGAAAAATGCATCGGCGGGCCTCGTCAACATCACGACGCGGCGGCCGGAGATCGGCCGTTTCGACGGACAGCTCTCGGGCGAGATTGCGCAGATGAAGGTGCCGGGCGACGGCCTGCTCTATCGCCTTCAGGGCATCGTCAACGTGCCGCTGGGCGACACCGCCGCGCTGCGCGTCAGCGCCTCGCAGACGCATACCGATCCCGTCATCAAGAATCTGGTGACCGTGCCTGGCAGCCAATATGGCCAGGACCAGACCAGCCTGCGTGCCAAGCTGCTTTGGGAACCGACGCCGGAACTCAGCATCTACATCGCCGGCGATTATGCCCATTCCTCGGGCGTCGGCTCGGGCGGCAGCGCCGACCGCATCGTACGGACGACCAGCCTGTTCGCCGCCGAAAATGCCGATCTCGGCATCGTCGCCAGCCCCGACAATTTCTATTCGAGCTATGGCGCGCCGACCAGGGCGACCTTCGACGTCGGCGGGGTGCAGGCCAATATCGACTATGAATTCTCCGGCGGCCACACGCTGACCAGCATCACCGCGTGGCGCAAGTTCGACGCCGACAATCTGTTCGATTCGGACAAGCACCGCATCGATATTCTCGACACCAACCACCAACTCTCGACGATTAGCCAGTTCACCGAGGAATTGCGGCTGGCATCGCCGACGGGCCAATTTTTCGAATATCAGCTCGGGCTTTATTATTTCGATTCCAAAAGCGATTCGGACATCACGGCCAGCGGCGCCTATGGCGAGACGGCGCCGCCGCCCGCGGGCTTCGATGCCTGGCTGGGCATTCGCTCGACCGGTTCGATGACATCGAAAAGCTATGCCGCCTTCGGGCAGGGCACGCTGAATCTCAGCGACCGGTTCCGCTTCACCTTCGGCGGCCGCTACACCTACGACAAGCTCAAGCTGCGATCGATCAGCGACGACACGGGGTTCGTCGTGCCGCTCGGCGCAACAGGGTCGCGCGATCAGCGCATCAGCGAGGAGAATTTCTCGTGGCGCGTCGGCGCGCAATATGACCTCACCGACGACGTCATGGCCTATGCATCGGTGGCACGCGGATACAAGGGGCCGGGTTTCAATCTGACGATCGATCCGAACGCGCCGCTCATCATGCCCGAAATTCCGACCTCCTACGAAGCGGGGATCAAGTCGACGCTGCTCGATCGCCACCTGATCTTCAACATTTCGGGCTACACCTCGACCTTCAAGAATTTCCAAGCGCAGGCCTTCGATACCGCGAGCAACGGCTACGTGCTGCTCAACGCGGGCGCGCTCAAATCGCGCGGGTTCGAGATCGAGGCATCAGCTCTGCCGGCGCAGGGGCTCGTGTTCAATCTGGGGGTGAGCTACGTCGATGCCTTCTTCTCGGACTTCCAGGCCGACAAATGCTATCCTTTCCAACCCGACTGCCGCGCCAACGGCACGATCGACTCGTCGGGCAACCGCCTGCCGAACGTGCCCAAATGGACGATCAGCCTGACGGGCCGCTATGAAACGCCGGTCAGCGAACATATGGCGGTATTCCTGCAAGGTGCGCTCTACAGCCGCACCAAGTCGAACTTCAGCTCGACCGCGGATCCGAGCACCGAATTGCCGGGCTATACGCTGTTCGACGCGAGCATCGGGCTCAAGGAAATCGACGACAAATATAAATTGACGCTCTTTTGCCGCAATTGCTTCGACAAGCGCCAGCCGACCTTCATCAATTCCAACTCGCAGTCTCGCGGCGACTATTACCACATGTTCGGCCTCAACTCGTTCCGCACGCTCGGCGTGTCGCTCGAAGGGCGTTTCTGAAAAAGTGTAAGGCGCCGGGCCGCCGGTCGCGGCGACCCGGCGCAACCGGAAGGTTGACTATGATGAGAAAATGGATCGCGGCCGCGGCCGGCGCCCTGGCTATCGCGGCAGCCGCAACATCGCCCGCGGCCGCCGAGGAAAAGCCCGGTGCGCCGAAGCTGGTCATCCTGATTTCGATCGACCAGTTTTCGGCCGATCTGTTCAACGCCAGCCGCAGCGATTTTCATGGCGGGCTCGCGACGCTGGCGGGGGGGATTGTTTATTCCAATGCCTTCCACGCCCACGGTGTGACCGAGACCTGCGCCGGCCATGCCGTGATCGCCAGCGGCCGGCACCCCAATGCGACGGGGATCATCGCGAACCAATGGTATGACCAGCGCGGCGCGATCGATCGCTATTGCACCGACGACGGCGTCCACGTCGCGGCGCGCGCCAGCCGCAAGCTCGGCGTCGGGCCGGGGATGCTGGAAGTGTCCACGCTCGGCGACTGGCTGAAGGCCGCTTCGCCCGCCAACCGCGTCTTTTCGGTCGCGGGCAAGGACCGCTCGGCGATCATGATGGGCGGCCGTCATCCCGACGGCGCCTTCTGGTTCGACGGCAAGCAGGGCTTCGATAGCTGGGGCGATGATCCGCAGCAGGCACAGCGACGCCTCGCGCCGCTCGACCGCCTCAACGCGAAGCTCGCGAAGCGCCTCGCGGCACCGCCCCCCTGGACCTATCGGCGCGAGGCCTGCCGTCAGCGCGAGGCTTATATCCCCCTGCCCGGCGGCGGAAATTTCCACGCGCACCTGCCGCCCGATCCGGCGGCGGCGATCCCGGGACAACCGGCCGCAAACGGCCCGTCGCTGCCGCCCTGGTTCTATGACAGCGCCACGATCGACGCCGCGCTTAGCCTGATCGACAGCGAAGCGCTCGGCCGCGCGGCGGGAACCGATCTGCTGGCGGTCGGCCTTTCCGCGACCGACATGGTCGGCCATGCCTATGGCACGCAGGGGCCCGAGATGTGCGACCAGATGGCGCGCGTCGACGAAGAAGTCGGGCGCCTTCTGAAGCGCGTCGAGGACCTGCATATTCCCGTACTCGTCGCGCTCACCGCCGACCATGGCGGCGGCGACATCCCCGAACGGCTGACGATGCGCGGCTATCGCGATGCCGGCCGTATCGATGCCAAGGCCTTGCTGGCCGATCTCAACGCCGCGGCGCGCACCGCGGCCGGCATCGGCTGGGATCCGCTGCGCCCGGCCTATTTCGATCCGACCCAGCTCCTCGTCGTCGATGCCGAAGGACGCTCGCTTGCCGACGCCGCCCTCAAGGCGCGCATCGCCGAAGCCGCCGCGACGCGGGCCCTCGCTCTGCCCGGCATTGCGGGCGCGTGGACCGCCGCGCAGTTGCGGGCGCGTCACCCCGATCCGCGCCTTTCTCCCGATCTATTGCCGGTTGCCGATCGCATGGCGCTGTCCTTCTATCCCGAGCGCAGCGGCGACGTCCTGCTCGCGACCGATCCCCTCAAGATCGCCGCGCCGCCGCTCCCCGGCCTGTTCATGATGGGGCATTCGGGACCGAGCGATTTCAACCGGCGCGTCCCCATCCTATTCTGGTGGCCCGGCGTGGTCCATCAGGAGCGTGCCTTGCCGGTGCGGGTGGTCGATCTCGCGCCGACCCTCGCAGCCGACATGCGGATCGCGCCGAGCGATCCGGTCGATGGAGAATGCCTCGAACTCGGCGATACCGGGACGACCTGTCTCACGCCGCCTGCGCCGTCGCGCTAGGATTCGTGCGGACCCGAGTCTGAAAGGACAGAATATGCGGATATTTCCTGCCATCGCGCTCGCCCTTGCGCTCGCCTCTCCGGCCGCGGCCGCGGAGACCTCGGCGCAACCCGTCGTCGAAACCCACAGCGGCGTCGTGCAGGGTGTGGCGGAGGGGCAGAGCATCGCCTATCGCGGCATGCCCTATGCCCTGCCGCCGGTGGGCACCCTGCGCTGGCGCGCGCCGCAACCCGCCGACCGCTGGCCGAATGTCCGCATCGCCGGCCAATTCGGTCCCGACTGCATGCAGATCCCCTACAAGGCCGACGCCGCACCGTTGGGAGTCAAGCCGTCGGAAGATTGCCTGTATCTCAACGTCTGGACGCCGGCCGCGCCCTCGCGCGAAAAGCGTCCGGTGATGGTCTGGATCTACGGCGGCGGCTTCGTCAACGGCGGCAGCTCCCCGCCCGTCTATTCGGGCCGGTCCTTCGCCGAATCGGGCGTGATATTCGTCAGCTTCAACTATCGTCTCGGCCGCTTCGGCTTCTTCGCCCATCCCGCACTCACCCAGGAAGCCGCGGGGGCACCGCACGGCAATTATGCGATTCTCGACCAGATCGCCGCGCTGCAATGGGTGCGCGACAATATCGCGGCGTTCGGCGGCGACCCCGGCAATGTCACCATCTTCGGCGAATCGGCGGGCGGCATGTCCGTACATGCCCTGGCGACAACCCCGCTCGCGAAGGGACTCTTCCACAAGGCGATCGTCATGTCGGGCGGTGGGCGCGACCTGATGGGTCCACTGCGCACCGCGGCCGAGGCCGAAACGATCGGCGCCGACTTCGCGCGGGCCAAGGGAGTCGAGGGCGACGGCGCCGACGCGCTCGCCGCGCTTCGCGCGCTGCCCGCCGACAGCGTGATGAGCGGCCTCAACCTGATGACCCTGTTCGACGCCAAGGATTTCACGCCGCTCTATGCCGACGGACAAATCGTGCGCCGGTCGGTCGACGCCGCCTATGCCGCAGGCGAAGGCGCGCCGATCCCGATGGTGATCGGCGCCAACGACGCCGACGGCTTTTTCTTCGGCGGCGGGGTCGAACAGGCCTATGCTCCGCTGGCCGCCATGCGGGCCGGAGCCGAACCGGTTTACGACCCCGAAGGACGCAGGGACGCAATGCGCATCGGGGTCGCGGTCTCCGCCGATACGATGTTCCTCGAACCCGCACGCCACGTCGCGCGGATCATTGCCGGACGCAGACAACCCGTTTTCACCTATCGCTTCGGCTATGTGCCCGAATATTTGCGTGCGAAGCTGCCCGGCGCTTTCCATGCCAGCGAATTGCCCTTCTTCTTCGACACCGTCGACGTCCGCCACGGCGCGGCGACGACGCCCGCCGATCGCACGGCGGCACGGCTGGTGCATGATTATTGGGTCAATTTCGCAAAGACCGGCACGCCCTCGGCCATCGGTGGCGGACGCTGGTCGCCCTATGCGGCGGCAAGCGACGCCGTGATGATTTTCGACGCGACGGGCGCCCATCAGGAGCCCGATCCGATCCGCGCGCGGCTCGACTTCGTCGAACGGACCATAACCGCTAAGACGCCCTGAAGGGCAGGAGCGATAGCGATGCGCCTTTTCCTTTCTCTCGCCCTTCTGTTCGGCACGCTCCCGCTTGCACCGCCGGCGACCGCGGAGGAGGCAGTGGTCAAGATCGAGAGCGGCGAGCTGGCCGGCACGGTCGATCATGACGTGATCCGTTTTCTGGGTGTGCCCTATGCCGCTCCGCCGGTCGGCGAACGGCGCTGGGCGGCGCCCCAGGCGGCATTGCCGTGGTCGGGGCGGCGTGCGGCAAAAACCCAGGGCCCCGGTTGCATGCAGGCGATCACACCCGACGGCTTCGGTCCCTGGACCCGGGAATATGTCGCCCCGCCGCCGGTCTCGGAAGACTGCCTCACGCTCGACATATGGGCGCCGGCGCACCACGACGCGGGGCCGTTGCCGGTGATGTTGTGGATCCATGGCGGCGCCTTCATGTCGGGGTCGAACGCGGTGCCGATCTATGACGGCACCGAATTGGCGCGGCAGGGCATCATGGTCGTATCGATCAATTATCGCCTGGGAGTTTTCGGTTTTTCGGCCTTTCGCGATCTGGCGGGCGAGCCGGGCGGCGGCGCGAATTTCGGCTTGCAGGACATGATTGCGGCGCTCGGCTGGACGCAACGCAATATCGCGGCCTTCGGCGGCGACCCCGAACGGGTCACCATCGCCGGCCAGTCGGCGGGGGGCATGGCGGTGCAAATGCTGCTCCTCTCCCCGCAAGCCGAAGGCCTGTTCGCTCGCGCGATCGTGCAAAGCGGCATCGTCGAGACCCCGCTGCCCGACCGCGCCGAAGCCGACCGCCGCGGCGCCGACCTGCTGGCGCGCGCCGGGTTGTCCGACACCGCCGCGCTGCGTCAGCTGCCCGCCGACCGGGTGATGGCGCTGCTCGATGCCGGCCCGCTCGCCGGAGCGGGCGACGTCGGCGGCCTGCCGCTGCTCGGTCCGGTTGTCGATGGGTCGATCCTGCCCGACCAGATCGAGGCGCTCGAAGCGGCAGGCGGGCGGCAGGTGATTCCGGTGATGGCCGGGCTGAACGCCGACGAAGGCGTGCTGAATCCCGCCTATTTCCACACTACACCCGCCGAAGTGCGCGCCCGCGCGTCCCATATGGTCGGAGAGGCCGACGCCGATATCCTGCTGGCGGGCACCCCGCTCGACAGCGAAGCGGCGGCGCGTGCCGCCGGCCAGCGGCTGACGCGCCTCTATGGTCTCGCATCGCTCATCGACTGGGCGCGGGCGCATCGCGGACCGATTTTCACTTATTATTACACCCACCCCGAGCCCGGGCCGGGCAAAGACATGTTCGGCGCCTTCCATTCGGCCGAAATCCCCTATGTTTTCAATTCATTGAAAGCATCTCCAGACCGACCCTTCGATGATCGGGACCATCTGATCGCCGCCAGAATGTCGCGCCTGTGGGCCAATTTCGTTAAAAGCGGCGACCCCAATGGTGCGGACCTGCCGCATTGGCCCCTTTTCGCCAAGGGGTCGGCCGACGTGATGGAATTGGGCACGCATTTCGCGCCCTATCAGGACGACCGGGCCGGGCTGGCGCTCGTGCTCGATCGACTGCCGAAGGGTCCGGGACGTTCGGTCTTCGGCATCGACAGTTTTGCGCGACGGGCCGAGCATCCGATGACCGACGCATGGCCCGGAGATTCCGACCGTCGCGCCGAATAGAGTTTGGGGGCACATGCCGCCGATGCAGATGCCATAAAGCGCCGGCCACCGGCTATGCCATCGCGCCGTTTCGCACTGCTCCCCGGCATCCCGCGACGCCCGCCTCACTCGCCTTGTGCCGACCCGCCATCCGAAATTGCCACCCCGATACGAACCCGCCCTTCCCTCCGCTGTCGGGTTAATTTACAGTTTACCATCAGCCAGTCGCGTCGAATCCCCGATTTGCGCCACTGGCACGGCGCTTGCTTGGATGGGAATGATGCTGAAAAAGATCGGACGCCTGTTCGTCATCAAGACCCGCTTCGAGGCGTGTCTGATCGTCTATGCGCTCGCGATGGGGGCGATGGCGCGCGGCACGGCCTATCTGCATCAATTTCCCGGTTTCGGCGGCTATCTGCTGATGGCGGCGTGCAGCGGTTCGGTTTTCCTCGCCGGCGCGAAGATTTTCGACTGCCTGCACTATGAACAGGCTGCCAAAACCGCGGCCGAACCGCAGGCATAGCGACGCGCGACCTTTCACCCGTCATCAAGCTGTGCCAAGGCCGATGCCATGAGCAGGATCAGCGGCCGCCCCTCGATCAGCACCGAACATGTCTATGGCCTCAGCCTGCGCGTCGCGCGCTGGCATGAGGGTGCGCCCGGCACGCCGCTGCTCTTCCTCAACGGCATCGGAGCCGACATCGCCGCCGCGGCGCCGCTGCTCGCGCAAATCCAGGGCCGCGAGGTGTGGACGCTCGACATGCCCGGCGTCGGCGGCTCGCCCGACGCGCTGCTCCCCTATAGCGCGCCGACGATGGCGGCGACGGTGATGGAGATCGCGGGTCGCTTCGGCCACGACTTGCTCGACGTCACGGGGTTCAGCTGGGGCGGCGCACTGGCGCAGCAGATCGCGGTGCAGTTTCCGGAGCGCGTGCACCGCCTGGTGCTGATGGCGACGACCCCGACGGTCGGCGCGCCCGGCATCGGCTGGGCGGCGCTGCTCGACGACGACATGCTCGCCAGCGGTCTCAAGCTGCCGACCGCGACTCCGCTCGGCCTGACCTGGCAGACGATGGCGATGGCGGGCTGGACGAGCGCGGCGATGCTGCCGCACCTTCGCAATATCCCGACGCTGATCCTGATGGGCGAGCGCGACGGCGTCGTGCCCGCGTGCCACGGACAGACGATCGCCGAGCTGATCGACGGCGCGGTGCTGGAGGTGGTGCCGGGATCGCACCTCTTCCCCTTCACCCACGCCGCGGCGATCGCCGCGCGGATCAACGACTTTCTGGAGCAGGCGCCGCCTGCGGCGCGAGCCGCCGCGTAAGGAAGTCCGCGATCGCCTTCGCGGTCGCATCGGGCGCTTCCTCCATCGGCAGATGACCGATGCCGTCCAGCAGCACGACCTCCGACCCCGCGATCCGCTCGTGGAAGGTCTGGGCGGCGGTCGGATTGATCAGCCGATCCTCCTTGCCGAACAGGATCAGCGTCGGCGCCCTGATCTCGCCGATCCGATCCGCCATCGCGGGCTCGCGGTCGATCCGCGCGCGCAGCGCCGTCGCCTCGCGATTGCCCGGAAAGCGCAGCAACTCCCAATAGCGGTCGATCATCGCATCATCGACGATGTCCTGCCGCGCGACCGAACCGCGCAGCGATTCCTCGACCAGCGAGCGCGGGGTGATCTGCGTCGCCAGCCAGCGCCCGAACGGGTATTGCAGGATGCGAAAGCCGATGTTCGATTCGGGCGCTTTCTCGCCCTTGCGCAGCGGCATCCCGGCCGCGTCGAGCAGCAGCAGTGCGTCGACCCGGTCGGGCCGGTCGAGCGCGTAGCGCCACGCGACCCAGCCGCCCATCGAATTGCCGCCGAGGATGAAATGGTCGAGGCCCAGCTTTGCCGCGACGACATCGACCGCCGCGATCATCCCGTCGGCGCTGTAATCCTTGTCGGGCGTGCCGCCGGTCAGCCCGTGTCCGGGCAGGTCGAGCGTGACGATGCGATAGGTCGCGCCGAGCCGCTTCACCAGCGGCTCCCACGTCTGGAGGCTCGAATTGGCGCCGTGGAGCAACACGATGACGGGACCGTCGCGGCGCCCCTGGTCACGGTAATGGATATGCTGCCCCGCCGGCCCGGCCGCGAAGGCGGCGTTCGGGCCGCCATATTTGGCGATCATCGCGTCGCGGTCGGTATCGGGCGTCCGAAGCGCAAAGAAGAGCGCGACGATCGCGAGCAGCAGCGCGAGCGGAATGAGCACCCGCTTGCGCCGGAAGAGCGGCCGCCGCGGCGGCAGCGGTTCGAAATCATCTTCGTCGATCGTCGGCATCCGGCCCCCCTCAGAGCGAGAAAGACCCTAGCGGGCAGGCTCGTGGCGTCAATCCACGCTATTCATATATGGGGCGACGAAAGGTTTCGGGCAGGAACAACAACCCGACGACCACGCCGACCGCCGCGATCGCGACCGGATACCAGAGGCCGTAATAGATGTTGCCGGTGGCCGCGACCATCGCGAAGGCAGTCGTCGGCAGGAAGCCGCCGAACCAGCCGTTGCCGATATGATAGGGAAGCGACATGGCGGTGTAGCGGATGCGGCTGGGGAAGAGCTCGACGAGCAGCGCGGCGATCGGGCCATAGACCATCGTCACCAGCAGCACGAGGTAGAAGAGGATCGCGACGACGAGCGGCTTGTCGATGGCCTGCGGGTCGGCCTTCGCCGGATAGCCCGCGTCCGCGAGCGCGCGTTCGAGGTCGGCGCGGAAAGAGGCGACCGCCCCCGCTCGATCCTCTTCGGCAAGGCGCCACGGATCGGGTGCGGCGAGGACATGCGATCCGATGCGGACCCGTGCCGGATCGCCCGTCCTGCGTTCGCGGGTGAAAGCGGTGTAGCTGACGCCGGCCTTCGCCAGCGCCGACTTGATGATGTCGCAGCCCTTATCCTCGAATCTGTTGCGCCCGATCGGGTCGAACTGGAAGGAACAGGCGCCGGGGTCCGCCGCCATGATCACCGCGGCTTGCTGCTGTGCCTTGGCCATCGCTGGATTGGCGGCCTCCGTCAGCATCTGGAACGAAGGGAAATAGGTCAGCGCCGCGAGCGCGCAGCCGGCAAGGATGATCGGCTTGCGTCCGATCCGGTCGCTGAGCCAGCCGAAGAGAATGAAGAAGGGGGTGCCGAGCGCCAGCGCGATGGCGATCAATATGTTCGCGGTCGCGCCGTCGACCTTCAGCGTCTTTTCGAGGAAGAAGAGCGCGTAGAATTGCCCGGTGTACCAGACCACCGCCTGCCCCGCGACCGCGCCGAACAGCGCGACGAGCACCCATTTGAGGTTCGCCCAGCGCCCGAAGGCCTCGGTCAGCGGCGCCTTAGAGGTCGTGCCCTCTTCCTTCATCTGCCGGAAGACCGGACTTTCCTCAAGCTGCAGTCGAATCCACAGCGACACGCCGAGAAGAATGGCCGAGATCAGGAAAGGGATGCGCCAGCCCCAGTCCGCGAAGGCGGCTTCGCCGACGAGCGAGCGGGTCACGATGACGACGAGCAAGGCCGCGAACAAACCGAGCGTCGCGGTGGTCTGGATGAAACTGGTGAAAAGGCCGCGCTTTCCTTCAGGCGCATGTTCAGCGACATACGTGGCAGCGCCGCCATATTCGCCGCCAAGCGCGAGCCCTTGGACGAGGCGGAGCAGAACGAGGAGGATCGGCGCCGCGACGCCGGCCGCCGCATAACTCGGCAGCACGCCGACGAGAAAGGTCGATGCGCCCATCAATCCCATGGTGACGAGGAACGTATTCTTGCGCCCGACGAGGTCGCCGATCCGTCCGAAGACGAGCGCACCGAAAGGGCGCACCGCAAAACCCGCGGCGAAGGCCGCAAGCGCGAAGATGAAGCCCGTGGTCTCGTTGACGCCCGAAAAGAACTGCGCCGAGATTACGCCCGCGAGCAGGCCGTAGAGGTAGAAATCATACCATTCGAACACGGTGCCGAGCGAGGAGGCGAGGATCACCTTGCGCTCGCTCTGCCGGGTTTCGGCTGGAAGTGCTGCTGCGCCTGCGCCGTCGGTCATCCGCTACCCCTTCACCCCTTATGGGAGTGGACGGTAGTCGGTCACCGCGTAGCGTCAATGACGCAGACATCGTTCGCCGACACCCGAACCGAAAAGGTCGTCATTGCGAGCGGAGCGAAGCAATCCAGAGCGGGTTGTCGCGCCCTGGATTGCTTCGTCGCTACGCTCCTCGCAATGACGAGATTGGAGGTGTCAACCGACGCGCGTCACCGCGCCCTTGTGCGCGCCGACGCCGCCGCGGCGCGGGCGGAAGCGGCGCTTGCGCTGCGGTTGCGCGCCCTCGCCCGCCGGCGCTTCGCGACGCGGGCCGCGGTTCGACTTCTCGCCGTTACGGCGCAATGCATCCTCGCGCTGGCGCTGCGGATCGCGGCCCTTGCCGCCGGTGTTGCGCGGCGCCTGCACCGGCTTGGGCAGGTTGCGCACCATTTCGTTGAAGCCGTCGGGCAGCTTCACCGGCTCGGCACGGGTACGCGTCACGCGCTCGATATCGCGCAGATAGGCTTTTTCGTCGGGTGCGACGAAGCTGATCGCAATGCCCTCCGCCCCCGCGCGCGCGGTGCGGCCGATGCGGTGGACATATTGTTCGGGAACGTTCGGAATCTCGAAGTTGATCACATGGCTGACGCCGCTGACGTCGATCCCGCGCGCCGCAATGTCGGTCGCGACGAGCAGGCGCACCTGCCCCGAGCGAAAAGCCTGGAGCGCCGTCGTGCGCTGCGCCTGGCTCTTGTTGCCGTGGATCGCATAGGCCTGGATGCCCGCGCCCGCGAGGTGGCGGACGACGCGGTCGGCGCCATGCTTGGTGCGCGTGAAGATCAGCGCGCGGTCGATCTCCTCGGCCTTCAGTACATGATGGAGCAACGCCTGCTTCTCCTTCTGCTCGACGAAGGTGATCTGCTGGCGGACCTTTTCGGCGGTCGTCGCCTGCGGCGCGACCGACACAGTGACCGGATCGTTGAGGAACTGGTCGGCCAGGCCCGCGATCTCCTTCGGCATCGTCGCCGAGAAGAAGAGATTCTGGCGGCGCGAGGGCAGCAGCTTGGCGATGCGGCGCAGCGAATGGATGAAGCCCATGTCCATCATCTGGTCGGCTTCGTCGAGAACGAATATCTCGACATCGTCGAGGCGTAGCGCGCGCTGATCGATCAGGTCGAGCAGACGGCCCGGTGTCGCAACGAGAATGTCGACGCCCTTCGCCAGATCGCGAATCTGCTTGTTGATCGGCACGCCACCGAAAACGGTCGAGACGCTGAGCTTGGTGAAGCGGCCATAGTCGCGGCAGCTTTGCGCGATCTGCGCGGCAAGCTCGCGGGTCGGCGCGAGCACGAGCATCCGGCAGCCGCGCGGGTTAGCGCGATGGGGATAGGTCAGGAGGTGATGGATCGAAGGCAGCGAAAAGCCTGCGGTCTTGCCGGTGCCGGTCTGCGCGATGCCACACAGGTCGCGGCCCTTCATCAGCGGCGGGATCGCCTGCACCTGGATCGGGGTCGGCGTGGTGTAATCCTTGGCGGCAAGCGCGCGATTGATGTCGGCGTGCAGGCCAAAGTCATTGAAACTCGTCATAAAATACTCACTATGGGCGACGCGCAGGCGCATCCGCTCGCATCGAACGGACGGCGCACGGCCGCGGGTTCGAAACGACCCGCGTGAAAGGGTGCCTCTGGGGACAAAGCGCCGGTCCGGCTCGCCCGCGCCTGAAATGGGCGGGAAAATCACGCTGCCGGTGGTTACGGCGGGGAAGCCCGCCATGCTGCGCTGCACAACATATGGCATGGGTTGCGCGAAATTGCAAGATTATTGCTTGCCTACCTATTCCCGTTCGCCCTGAGCTTGTCGAATAGCCGTTCTTTCTTCATGAAATGGGAAGGGAAGACCTGTGGTTGACCTGCGGTCGCCTGGCGGCCCGACAAGTTCAGGACGAACGGATGAGGGGTAGTGCTTTGGCCGAAAAGATCATCGTCATCGACGAGGGGACGACCTCGACCCGCACGATGCTTTTCAGCGCCGACGGCACGCCGCTCGGCAGTGCGCAGCGCGAGTTTCGGCAGCATTACCCTGGCCCCGGCCTCGTCGAGCATGACGCCGCCGAGATCTGGGAGGCCACCCTCGCCTGCACGCGCGAGATGATCGAGCAGGCGGGCGGCACCGGCGCGGTTGCGGCGATCGGCATCACCAACCAGCGCGAGACCGTCGTCTTCTGGGATCGCGCGACCGGCGAGCCGCTCGCCCCGGCGATCGTCTGGCAGGACCGGCGCTCGGCCGCCGACTGCGCCGCGCTGAAGGAAGCGGGGTACGAACCGCAGGCGCAGGCGAAGACCGGCCTGCTGCTCGATCCTTATTTTTCGGGCACCAAAATCGGCTGGGCGCTCCGCCATTGGCCGCAGCTCAAGGAGGCGGGTGAACGCCTCGCGGTCGGCACGATCGAATCCTATCTCGTTTATCGCCTGACCGGCGGGGCGCATGTCACCGATGCCAGCAATGCTTCGCGCACGCTGCTGATGGACATCAACGGCGCGGGCGGCTGGGACGAGGGATTGTGCGATCTGCTCGGCGTGCCGATGGCGCTTCTTCCCGAAATCACCGGCTGCACCGCCGCCGTCGGGACGACCGACCCAGAACTGTTCGGTGGCGCTATCCCGATATCGGGCATGGCGGGCGACCAGCAGGCGGCGACGATCGGCCAGGCGTGCCTGTCGCCGGGGCAGACCAAGGCGACCTTCGGCACCGGCGCCTTCATCCTGTCGGCCAGCGGCACCGCGCGGCCCGTATCGAACAACCGCCTCCTCGCGACGATCCTCGTGCAGGAAGGCGACGTCCGCTCTTATGCGCTCGAAGGATCGGTGTTCGTCGCGGGCAGCCTGATCAAATGGCTGCGCGACGGGCTCGGCCTGCTCGCGAGCGCGGGCGAGAGCGAGGGACTCGCGCGTTCGGTCGCCGATACTGGCGGCGTCTATCTGGTCCCCGCCCTCGCCGGCCTCGGCGCGCCGCACTGGCGGCCCGATGCGCTCGCCGCGCTGTCGGGGCTGAGCTTCGCCAGCACCAAGGCGCATGTCGCGCGCGCGGCGCTCGAGGCACAGGCCTATCAGGCGCACGACCTCAAATCGGCGTTCGCCGCCGACGGCGTCGATTGGGCCGAGGTCCGCATCGATGGCGGCATGGCCGCGAACGACTGGATGGCTCAGGACCTTGCCGACATGCTGGACATCGCCGTCGAGCGCCCCGATTTCGTCGAAAGTACCGCGCTCGGCGCCGCGATGCTCGCTGCGACCGGCGCTGGCCTCTATCCCGATCTTGCGAGCGCCGCCGCCGCGATGCGCGGCACCGCGACGCGCTTCACGCCCGCGCTGGACGCCGACAAACGCAAAACGCGCCTTGCCGGGTGGCAAAGCGCGCTTGCAAAGGTTTTGGCGTAACCGTGACCCCCGCCTTCACGGGGACGACGTATCTTAACGCTTGAGCGTCAGCCCACCGAAACGCTTGTTGAACTTCGCAACCTGGCCGCCCGCGTCGAGCATACGGCCCTGGCCACCGGTCCAGGCCGGGTGCGCGGTCGGGTCGATTTCGAGGGTCATCACGTCGCCCTCTTTGCCCCAGGTCGAACGCGTCTGATATTCGGTGCCATCGGTCATCTTGACCGTGATCATGTGATAATCGGGGTGAATGTCTTTTTTCATCTGTTGGCTCCTGTGCCGCCGGTTACCGACCGGCGAGCTTGAGTCGATGCTTTCCCCGTCACGGGGCCCGCGAAGCGGCTGCCCCTAACGGTGAACGGCGCAAAATGCAACACCTTGCCTCGTCATCCCGGACTTGATGCGGGATCTACAGCGACGCCGAAGCCATCGACCCCGGATCAAGTCCGGGGTGACGAGGCAGGATGGATCGGTTCAGTCGCTCGGCGGGTCGGCGATCATCGCGGTGAACTGGCATTCGGTCGCCAGCTGATCGCCCAGCATCGCCCGTCCCTCGAACTTGCAGATGTTCCGCTTCGCCTGCAGGATGGAGACGTGGAGGTCGAGCAGATGGCCCGGCTCCACGGGTTTGCGGAACTTCACGCCGTCGATGCCCATGAAATAGACGAGCTTGCCCGATCCCGCGAGGCCGAGCGATTCGATCGCGAGCACGCCGCCCGCCTGCGCCAGCGCCTCGACGATGAGGACGCCGGGCATGATCGGCCGGCCGGGGAAATGGCCCTGAAAGAAAGGCTCGTTCATGGTGACCGCCTTGACCGCGTGGATCGACTGGTCCCTGACCATCGATTCCACCCGGTCGACGAGCAGCATCGGATAGCGATGCGGCAAGAGGCCGAGAATCCGGCGGATGTCCGCCGGACCCATGGCTTCACCCTTTTCCCCGTCCGCCATACGGTTTAGCGCGTCGTCGGCGGGGTGCCGGCGGCCGGCGTGGCGGCGGCGCCCGGCTGCGCGGCGCGCGCCGCGTCCATCAGCTGCTGGTTGCGCTGCTGGACAAGCTGGCCGGGCTTGTAGCCGGCGGGCGGCGTGATCGTCACGCTCGGCAGGATCTTGTTGAGCTCGACGACCACCGCGTCCGTGATGTCGACATTATTCTCGCGCGCCAGCACCGCGTCGGGCTGCAGCAGCAGGTCGACCTTCTTGGCGGTCATCGCGGCCTTGATCGCTTCGTTCATGCGAACGCTGATCTGATCCTCGACATAGGCGAGCGCGAGCTCGACGGGCTCGCCGATCTTGCCCAGCTCTTCCTGCGCGGCCTGACGCTTGTCCTGCACCGCCTTCGCGGCGGCCTGCAGCGCGGTCTGGTTCTGCGGGCTCTTCTTCGCCTCTTCATTATATTTGGCGATCAGCACGTTCATTTCGGCCTGCAGCGTCTGGCCGCGGGTTTCCTGCTGGTCGATCTGCGCCTTGTAGGTCGTCTGGATCTGCTGCGAGGCGACGGTGAAGGCGTTCGACTTGGCGGCGGCGGCGCGCACGTCGGCGACCGCGACAGCGCGGGCCTGCGCGGCGGCGGGCGCGGCGAACATGGGCGAAACCGACAGCGCGGCGATGGCAAGCGCCGAAGCGGTGAAAATTTTCTTCATCAGAATTGGGTTCCTACGTTGAATGAGAAGCGTTTGGTATCGTCACCCTCTTCTTTGCGGAGGGCATAAGCGAAGTCGATCCGGAAGGGTCCGAAGGGAGAGTTCCAGTTGACGCCGGCGCCGATCGCGACGCGCGGCATCCAGCTATTGCCGTAAAAGCGTTCTTCGAACGGCGCGAGCGCGGCATAACCATTGGCGCTGTCGCAGGTCGAATAGAGCGTCGTGCTGCCTGTCGTCAACGTCGCGAACTTGATGTCACCGGTCGTCGCGTTGCGGCACTTATATTTGGTCAGGCCGTCCGACGGATCCCTGAAATCGGCGAGCGTCGTCAGCGTCGGGCGCTTCACGCTCCACACCGACCCGACATCGAGGAAGATCGACGGACGCAGGCCCAGTTCCTTGGCGCCGGTGCCGAGCGGAATGTCCATCTCGAGCCGGCCCTGATAATAGGCACGCCCGCCGAGCGCGTCGTCGATCAGGTTGTTGCGGTTCTTGAGGTCCGAATTGAGCACGGGGTTCGCCGGATCGGTCAGATCGACGTCGGTGAAGCGGATGACGCGCGGGCCGATACCGCGAATGTCGAAACCGCGCATCTGCGGCTCACCGAGTTGGAAGCGATCGACGAGGCGCACCTTGTCGCTCGTCGGGGTCGGGCGCCCGCCGAACGGATAGATATAACCGCCCTCGGCCGAGACGTTGAGGATGAAGCGGTTGCCCAGGTTGAAGTGCTTGCTGCCCTGGACGCGGGTGCGGGCATATTTGACGCTGCCGCCGAGCCCCGCGAAATCCTGGCTGAGCGACAGCGACTGGCCGCGCGTCGGACGCAGGCGGTTGTCGCGGTCGTCATAGGCGAGCGTGTAACCGAGCAGCGAGGTCGTGCGCTTGCCGATCGCGTCGCACAGATAGCGGCCGGCGACGAGCGGATCGCATTGACCGCCGAAATAATAGAGATTCTTGTCGAGCGACACATCGTCGAAGTTGATCGTGTAACGGCCGAAGAAGGACATGAACTCGGTCAGCGGCACGCCGACGTTGATCTGCGCGCCGGTCGTCACCTGCTGGAACGTCGTCCGGCGGTCGTTGTTGATGAAGTTGAACGAGTTCAGATCGCGACGATAGACGCTGCCGCCGATCGAGATATTGCGGTCGAACAGATAGGGTTCGGTAAAGCCGAGTTCGATCGACTTCGAATAGCTCGAATAGTTGACCGACGCCTGAAGCTGCTGGCCGAGGCCGCGGAAGTTGCGCTGGCGGATCGAACCCTGAAGCAGGAAATTCTCGATCGACGAGAAGCCGGCCGACAACGACAGTTCGCCCGTCGGCTTTTCCTCGACATTGGTCTCCAGGATGATGCGGTCGGGGGTCGAGCCTTCCTTGCGGTCGATCTCCAGATTCTCCTGGAAATAGCCGAGGCTGTTGAGGCGGTTTTCGGTGCGCTTGACGCCGAAGCTGTTGAAGGCATCGCCTTCGTTCAGGCGGAACTCGCGGCGCACCACCTTGTCGTGGGTCAGCGTGTTGCCGTTGACGTCGATGCGCTCCACATAAGTGCGCGGGCTTTCGCCGACGTCGAACGAAATATCCATCGTCCGCGTTTCGGCGTTGCGGTGAAATTCGGGATTGATGTCGGCAAAAGCGTAACCGAACAGGCCGGCGGTTTCGCTCAGGCTTTCGACCGTATCCTCGACCTGCTTGGCATTATACCAGTCGCCGGTCTTCATCGGCAGCAGCTTTTGCAGCATCTCGGGCTTGAAGTCGCGCAATTCGCTCTTCACGCTGACGTCGCCGAACTTGTAGCGCTCGCCCTCCTCGACGACATAGGTGATGATGAAATCCTGCTTGTTGCTGGTCAGCTCGGCAACCGCGGAGATGACGCGGAAGTCGGCATAGCCGTTCTGCAGGTAGAAGAGGCGCAGCTTCTGCTGGTCATAGGCGAGGCGATCGGGGTCGTAGCTGGTGTTCGACGACAGGATCGTCAGCAGGCCCGACTCCTTGGTCGCCATCTCGTCCTTGAGGTCGCCGTCGCTGAACTTCTCATTGCCGATGATGTTGATCTGGCGGACCTTCGACTTCGGCCCTTCGTTGATCTCGAACACCACGTCGACGCGGTTCTGGTCGAGCGAGACCATTTTCGGCTCGACGGTCGCGGCGAAGCGGCCCTGACGCTTGTAGAGCTCGATGATGCGCGCGACGTCGGCGCGGACCTTCGAGCGCGTGAAGATCTGGCGCGGCGCGAGCTTGATCTCGGGCCGGATCTTGTCTTCCTTCAGGCGCTTGTTGCCCTCCAGGATGACGCGGTTGATCACCGGATTCTCGGCCACCTGGATCGTCAGCGCGCCGTCTTCGTCGCTGATCTGATAATCCTTGAACAATTCGGTCGCCGCGAGGTCCTTGAGCGCCTGGTCGAGCGTCGCGCGGGTATAGGGCTGGCCGACGCGCAGGCGCAGATAGGACAGGATCGTCTGCGCCTCGAGCCGCTGGTTGCCGGTGACGGTGATCGACTTCACGGTCGTCGCGGTCGGAACCGCCTCCCCCGTGGGCGCGGGGACGTTCGGCGCGGGAACGGTCGGCGGTGCGGCTTCCTGTGCGTGGAGCGCCGCTGTCGGCCATGCGAGCATGGTTCCCGCCATAAGAAGCGCCGATAGCTGGGTCCGCGCCCGGATTTTTTGTGAAGCCACGCTGTTCATCCCGCAAAAATAACTCAAAAGCGACAAACCCGCTTGCCCACAGGTCCGCGCGCACTCCTGCCCCAGTCCGCTTATCCAATCAAGCGCGCGATCCGGTCCCAGACCCCGATTGAGCCCAAATCGTTGAAAGTCACGACCAGCATCAGCGTCACGATCGCCACGAAACCGAATCGGAACGCCCATTCCTGCGCCTCGGCGGGGGCAGGACGGCGCCGGATCGCCTCATAGGCATAGAAAAGCAGATGGCCGCCATCGAGCATCGGCAATGGCAACAGATTTATGAACCCCAGATTGATGGACACGAAGGCGATGAACCAGATCAGCGCCGTCGGCCCGAGCGACGCCTGCTCGCCCGATTGCTTCGCGATTCGCAAGGGGCCGCCCATTTCCTTGACCGAACGTTGCCCGGTGAGGAACTGGCCCAGGGCCTTGCCCGTCAGGCGCATGATGTCCCAGGTCTGTGCCGCGCTTGCCTGAACCGCCGCCAAGGGTCCCACGGGCGTGTGGGTGATCGGCCCCGACCGGATGCCGATGATCGCCATGTCGGCCTTGTTGCCGAAATCATCGGTTATCGTCGTGATCCGCGGCTTCAGCGTGACGGTGAACCGATCGCCGCCGCGCTCCACCTCGATCACGGCCGGCCGGCCGAGGTCATAGGCGACCATATTCGGTATCGCATCGAAGCTTTCGATGGCCTGCCCGTCGATCCGCACGATGCGGTCGCCGACGCGGAGTCCAGCGGCCTCCGCCGCGCTTCCCGCTTGCACCCCGCCGATAACGGGCGGAAGCGCCGGGGCGCCATAGGCCATGAAGAAACCCGCGAAAACCAGGATCGCGAACAGCAAGTTGGTGAGCGGCCCCGCAAGGACGATCAAGGCGCGTTTCCACACGGGCTGCGCCGGAAAGGTGTGCGATCGCTCTTCGGTGGGAAGCGTCTGCCAGCCCGCATCGGGCTGGCTCACCGCATCGCGGTCGCCCGCGAACTGGACATAGCCGCCGAGCGGCAGCCAGCCGATCTTCCATTCGGTGCCGCGCCTGTCGGTCCAGCCGACGATTCTGCGCCCGAAGCCGATCGAGAAGGCGTCGGCCTTTACCCCGCACCAGCGGCCGACGATGTAATGACCATATTCGTGCACGAAGACCAGCGGCCCGAGCACGAGCAGGAAGCCCACAAAATACAGCCACAGGGGCACGTCATGCATGTTCGTATCGGTCCACAAAATGCTGCGCGGCCGCGCGCGATGCGGCATCGACGCTGAATATGTCCTGAAGCGACACGGGCAGCGAGGGCGCCTCGGCCTCGATCACGCGGCGCACCGTATCGACGATCGCCGGGAAGGAAATGCGCCCCGCGAGGAACGCGGCGACCGCGACCTCGTTCGCGGCGTTGAGCTGCGCCGGGCGCGCGCCGCCCTCGGCGATCGCGGCGCGGCAGAGCGCGGTGGCGGGAAAGCGCATCTCGTCGGGCGCCTCGAAGTCGAGCCGCGCGATCGATGCGAGGTCGAGCGGCGCGCAGGGCGTCGCCATCCGCTGCGGCCAGGCGAGCGCGCTGCTGATCGGAATCCGCATGTCGGGCGAGCCGAGCTGCGCCAGCGTCGAGCAATCGACATATTCGACGAGGCTGTGGATCACCGACTGCGGGTGAACGAGAATCTCGATGCGGTCGAGCCCGACGGGGAACAGATGATGCGCCTCGATGAGTTCGAGCCCCTTGTTCATCATCGTCGCCGAATCGACGCTGATCTTCGCGCCCATTGACCAGTTCGGATGCGCGACCGCCTGCGCCGGGGTGACGCGCGTCATCGCCTCGGCGCTCATCGTGCGGAACGGCCCGCCGCTGGCGGTCAGGATGATCCGCCGCACCTGATCGATGCGCCCGCCCGCGAGGCACTGGAAGATTGCATTATGCTCGCTGTCGACCGGCAGGATCGTCGCGCCCGATTTGCGCGCCGCCGCGGTCATCAGTTCGCCCGAAGAGACGAGCGCTTCCTTGTTGGCGAGCGCGACGTCGATGCCCGCCTCAAGCGCCGCCATCGTCGGCGCAAGGCCGGCGGTGCCGACGATCGCCGCCATCACCAGATCGGTCGGATGCTTCGCCGCCGCGATCAACGCCTCGGCCCCCGCCGCGACCCCGATATTCGTGCCCGCGAGCGCTTCCTTGAGTTCGGCATGGCGCGCTTCGTCGGCAATCACGACGAGCTCGGGCCGAAATTCGAGCGCGAGGCGCGCCAGCTCGCCGACATCGCTGTTCGCGGTCAGCACACTCACCCGCCACGCCTCGCCATCGCGGCGCACGAGGTCGAGGGTCGACTGCCCGACCGACCCCGTCGCGCCGAAGAGCGAGAGGCGGCGCATGATCAGCCGGCCGCCCGCACAGCGATATCGCCCATGAAAGCCAGCGCGCCGAGCAGCAGGGCCACCGGCAACAGCCCGTCGACGCGGTCGAACAGCCCGCCATGGCCGGGGATCAGCTTGCCCGAATCCTTGACCCCGGCGCGGCGTTTCATCCAGCTTTCGCCAAGGTCGCCGAGCTGCGCGAGCAGCCCCATGAACAGGCCGATCCACAGCGGCACGCCGATGATACCGGCGCGATCGCCGATCGTCGCGCTGGCGATGAGCGCGGCGACCATGCCGCCGATCAGCCCCGACCAGGTCTTCGACGGGCTGATCGCGGGCGCGAGGCGCGCGCCGCCGAAGGCGCGGCCGGCGAAATAGGCACCGATATCGGTCGCCCACACCATGCCGAACACCCAGAGCGCCGCGGTCATGCCCAGATGGTCGCGGATGAACCAGAGTCCCGCCATCGCGCCAAGGATCGCGAGCGGCCCGAGCAGCATCAGCGCCATCTTCGCGCCGCCGCCCAGCGTCATCGCGCGGACGAGCGCCAGCCATTCGACGACGACGAGCGCGCCGCCGACGAGCAGCAGCAGGCCGAAGGCGATGCCGCCGAACCACAGCGCGGTGCCCGCGATCGCGAACAGGACGATCGCCGATCCCACGCGGGTCCAAAGGTCCGACTTACCAGCCACCATATCTCAAAGCCCCCCGTAGCGGCGCTCGCGCCGCGCGAAATGATCGAGCGCCGCCTGCAGGTCGGCGGGCTTGAAATCGGGCCACAGCGTATCGGTGAAATAGAGCTCGGCATAGGCCGATTGCCACAGCAGGAAATTCGACAGGCGCACTTCACCCGAGGTGCGGATGAGCAGGTCGAGCGGCGGCAGATCGGCGGTGTCGAGATGCGCCTCGATCGCCTCGGCCGTGATCGCTCCCGCCGCAGCAGCAGCGGTGGCCGCGCGCACGAGCTCGTCCTGCGCGCCATAGTTGAGCGCGACCGCCAGCGTCGTGCGGCTGTTATGCGCGGTGCGATCGAGCGCCTTTTCGATCAGTTCGACAACGTCGGGCGCGAGCGCGCGCCAGTTGCCGATGATCTTGAGCTTCACGTCATTCGCGGCGAATTCGTCGAGGTCGGAGAGGATGAAGCGCTTCATCAGCCCCATCAGGTCGCTGACCTCTTCCTCTGGCCGCTTCCAGTTCTCCGACGAAAAGGCGTAGAGCGTCAGCGCTTCCAGCCGCATTTCCGCCGCCGCGCGGACGATCGTGCGCACCGCCTCGACCCCGGCCTTGTGCCCGGCGACGCGCGGCAGGAAGCGCTTCTTGGCCCAGCGGCCATTGCCGTCCATGATGATGGCGACATGGCGCGCGCCGTGGTCGCTCATAAATCCTCCCCGGCACGGGGAGGGGGACCATCGAAGGTGGTGGAGGGGCACATGAGGCCACGCGAAGCGTATGATGGAGGGCGCCCCTCCACCATGCTTCGCATGGTCCCCCTCCCCGTGCCGGGGAGGATCGCGATGGCGGCACCGTCGCGCATGCGTTTAGCCCAAAATTTCCTTTTCCTTCGCCGCCGCCGCCGCATCGATGTCGGCGATGGTGCTGTCGGTCAGCTTCTGGACCTCGGTTTCGGAGCGCTTGCGCTCGTCCTCGCTGATTTCCTTCTTGTTCTCGTCGGTCTTGAGATTGTCCATGCCGTCGCGGCGGACGTTGCGGACCGCGACGCGCGCCTTTTCGGCATATTGGCCGGCGAGCTTCGACAGTTCCTTGCGGCGTTCCTGCGTCATTTCGGGGATCGGCAGGCGCAAAAGCTGGCCGTCGACGATCGGGTTGAGACCGAGGCCCGCCGAGCGGATCGCCTTGTCGACCGGGCCGACGTTCGATTTGTCCCACACTTGCACCGCGAGCATCCGCGGCTCGGGAACGCTGACCGAGGCGACCTGGTTCAGCGGCATGTGGCTGCCATAGACCTCGACCGTCACCGGATCGAGCAACGCGCTGTTCGCGCGGCCGGTGCGCAGGCCCGCCAGGTCGTGCTTCAGCGATTCGACCGCGCCGTGCATCCGGCGTTCGAGGTCGGCCTTGTCATATTTCGCCATCTGTCTTTCCTCTCTTGATCTCGTCAGTCGGCCTGGCCAACGACGGTGGCAACGCCCTCGCCCGCCAGCACGCGCGCCAGATTGCCGGCCTCGCGGATGTTGAACACGACGATCGGGATATTGTTGTCGCGGCAGAGCGCCACCGCGCTCGCGTCCATGACCTTCAGATTGTCGGCGAGCACGCGATCGTAGCTGAGGCTGTCATAGCGGACCGCGTTCGCGTCCTTCTTGGGATCGGCGTTATAGACGCCGTCGACGCTCGTGCCCTTGAGGAGCGCGTCGCACTTCATCTCGGCGGCGCGCAGCGCGGCGCCGCTGTCGGTGGTGAAATAAGGCGCGCCGACGCCCGCGGCGAAGATCACGACACGGCCCTTTTCGAGGTGGCGTTCGGCGCGGCGGCGGATCACCGGCTCGCACACCTTGTCCATCTCGATCGCCGACTGGACGCGCGTCTGGACGCCGAGTTGTTCGAGCGCATTCTGCATCGCGAGCGCGTTCATCACCGTCGCAAGCATCCCCATATAGTCGGCCTGCGCGCGGTCCATGCCCTTGGCGGCGCCCGCCATGCCGCGGAAGATATTGCCGCCGCCGATGACGAGGCAGATTTCGAGCCCGCGGTCCTTCGCTTCCTTGACCTCGGCGGCCATGCTCGCGACCGTTTCGGGATCGATGCCGAAGGGGGTGGAGCCCATCAACGCCTCGCCCGACAGCTTGAGCAATATGCGTTTCATGCCGGGCAATGCCATGTCGGGGGGAACCTCTTGCAAACTCACCAAATGCGAATGGCGCGCACCCTAGTGAAGGCGCGCGCCATTGCCAAGCGGACTGCCGCGCCTCGGCGCAGCAATCCGTTCCTTCTTTTTAGACGCCGGCGGCCGCAGCGACTTCCGCCGCGAAGTCGCTTTCTTCCTTCTCGATACCTTCACCGAGCTGGAAGCGGACGAAGCCCTTGAGCGTGATCGTCGCGCCGACATCCTTGCCGGCCGCGGCGACGACTTCGGCGACCGGGGTTTTGCCGTCCATCACGAACAGCTGCGACAGCAGCGCGTTTTCCTTGCGGAACTTGGCGATCGAGCCGTCGACCATCTTGGCGACGATCTCGGCAGGCTTGCCCGACTGTGCCGCCTTTTCCTCGGCGATCGCTCGTTCGCGCGCCACCAGGTCGGCGTCGAGGTCGTCGCCGTTCAGTGCCAGCGGGTTCGCGGCCGCGACGTGCATCGCAAGCTGCTTGCCCAACGGTTCGAGAACGTCGGCGCCCGCGGTCGATTCGAGCGCGACGAGCACGCCGATCTTGCCCATGCCGGGCGCGGCGGCGTTGTGGACATAGCCGGTGACGACGCCCGAGCCGACCGACAGGATCGCCGCGCGGCGCAGCGACTGGTTCTCGCCGATCGTCGCGATGTTGCTCGTCAGCTTCTCGGCGACGGTGCCGCCGGTCGGATAGGTCGCAGCGGCGAGCGCATCGATGTCGGTGATATTGTTCGCGAGCGCGACCTGCGTCACGTCGCGGACGAAGTCCTGGAACTGCTCGTTCTTGCCGACGAAATCGGTTTCGCTGTTCACTTCGACGAGCGCGCCCTTGGCGCCGTCGGTCGCGAAACCGACGAGACCTTCGGCGGCGACGCGGCCGGCCTTCTTGGCGGCGGCGGCGAGGCCTTTGGTGCGCAGCCAGTCGATCGACGCCTCGATGTCGCCGCCGTTTTCGGCGAGCGCCTTCTTGCAGTCCATCATGCCGGCGCCGGTGCGATCGCGCAGTTCCTTGACGAGGGCGGCCGTGATCTCAGCCATGGGATATTCCTTTCCAAAGGGGCGGGCGCGTTCGGGCCCGCGGGACGCCCGCGCGCATGGCGGGGCGATAAGTCAAAGGGATGACAGGGACGGCGCGAGCATGATGCCGCGCCGCCCCGTCATGCCCAGAGCGGATTAGGCGTCGCTCTGGCGTTCGGTTTCGGCCGCCGCTTCGGCGGGAACCTGCTCGTCTTCGTTCGGAGCGGCTTCGACCAGCGCCGGTTCGGCGACGGGCTCGACGGCCGCGCCCAGATCCTCGCCGCGATCGGCGCGGGCCTGCTGGCCGCCGCGGGTCGCCGCCTGGGCCACCGCGTCGCAGTAAAGGCGGATGGCGCGCGCGGCGTCATCATTCGCCGGAACCGGGAAGGCGATGCCGTCGGGCGAGACGTTCGAATCGAGGATCGCGACGACGGGAATGCCGAGGACGTTGGCTTCCTTGATCGCCAGCTCTTCCTTGTTCGCGTCGATCACGAACATCACGTCGGGAATGCCGCCCATGTCGCGAATGCCGCCGAGTGACATTTCGAGCTTGTCGCGCTCACGCGTCTTGTTGAGCACTTCCTTCTTGGTGAGGCCCGAGGTGTCGCCCGAAAGCTGTTCCTCGAGCGTCTTGAGGCGCTTGATCGAGTTCGAGATCGTCTTCCAGTTGGTGAGCATGCCGCCCAGCCAGCGGTGGTTGACGAAATGCTGGCCCGAGGCGCGGGCCGCATCGGCGATCGGACCCTGCGCTTGGCGCTTGGTGCCGACGAACAGCACCTTGCCGCCCGCCGCCGAGGTCGACGAGATGAAGTCGAGCGCACGCGCGAAGAGCGGCACGGTCTGCGACAGGTCGAGAATGTGGATGCCGTTGCGCGCGCCGAAGATATACGGCTTCATGCGCGGGTTCCAGCGGTGGGTCTGGTGGCCGAAGTGGGCGCCAGCCTCGATAAGATTCTGCATCGTGACGACAGGGGCCGCCATAGTCTTTCTCCTTCCGGTTAGTCCTCTGGAAGGCAAGAACCGAGGCATCCGCGAGGGGATGGACCCGGCACCGGTATGTGCGCCTTCCATGTGGAATGGGCGGCCCGTTAGCGGGGCCGACGCGGAAATGCAAGGGGAGAAGGACAAACGGTTGCGGCGGGATGCGCAGCGGGAGATGGGAAAGGTGGAGGACGACCGGAAGCGGACCTATCTTCATCGTCATCCCGGACTTGATCCGGGATCCATTCTCGCAGCGCCGGTTGATGGATCCCGGATCAAGTCCGGGATGACGAGAGTCTGAAAATCGCGCTCAGCATCTCTTATCTTCATCATTCCCGCGAAAGAAAATGGGGAATGCCCATCCCTCTCCCAAAGCCCACGCCTCAAACACACTCAACTCATCGACGAAACCAAACGGTTCATCGCAACATCATTGAGAACAAAACAGGAACATGGAACGAAGAACGCAAGGAAACCGTCCAATGGACACGGGTTTCGCACATCGAAGCCGGAAGGACAAGCTCATGGTTCAGGTCGCTGCCGCTCTCCTCTTCGCCGTCGCTGCCGGGCTCGGCCTGACGGTCATCCTCGCGATGCTGAAAACCAACGAGACAGCGATTCTTTCGGCGCTGCTCGGCGAAGGCGCCTTTCCGGCCGAGGCCGCGCCCCAGCCCGGCCCGGCTTCGCGCGTCGTGACGCTGCGCCGGTCGCCCGAACGCCGCGATGCGCCGCGCCCGCTTCGCGCCGAGGTCCGCACCCAACCGCAGTTCAGCCGCGCCGCCTGACCCTAGCATAGCTCGCGACGCCGAAAGGCAGCAACGTCACATAGACAGCACAGACCGCCAGCAAGGTCTGCCACGGCGCAGTGACGAGCGCCGCGCCGAGCAGGCCCACGCCGGCAAGCGCGAACAATCGCCACGACCGGCGCAGGCGGATCGACGACCAGCTATACGTCGGGATCGCCGAAATCATCAGCATCGCAACGCCGAGCGCCCAGGGCATCACGACATACCATTCGCGGAACAGGTCGTTGCCGCTCGAAAGCCAGAGATAGACCGGAACGAAGGCCAGCCCCGCCCCGGCGGGCGCAGGAATGCCGGTGTTGAAACCCGCCGACTTGTGCGGCTGGACGTCGGCGTCCATGCGCGAGTTGAAGCGCGCGAGGCGCAGCGCGCAGCCGACTGCGAGCGCCAGTGCCGCGGTCCAGCCGAATTTGGGCGCGTCGTCCAGCGACCACAGGAACAGGATCATCGCCGGCGCGACGCCGAAGGCTATGACGTCAGAGAGCGAATCGAGCTCGGCGCCGAACTTGCTCTGCGCGCGGAGCAGGCGAGCGATGCGCCCGTCCATCCCGTCGAGCACACCGGCGAAGATCACCGCGGCGAGCGCCTTTTCCCATTCCTCGCCGATCGCGAAGCGCACCCCGGTCAGCCCGAAGCAGAGCGCGAGCGCGGTGATCGCATTGGGCGCGAAAGCGCGCAGCGGGATGCCGCCCAGGCGGCGCTGTTCGGCGTCGACGCTCGTCTGCGGCGCGTCGGACATTATTGCCCGATGCCGTCGAGGATTTCGGACGTGCCGATCCGCGCAATCACCGTTTCGCCCGCGAGCGCACGCTGCCCCAGCAATATCTGCGGGGTCGTGCCCGCGGGCAGATAGACGTCGACGCGGCTGCCGAAACGGATCAGCCCGACGCGCTGCCCGGTCTGAAGCTCGGTCCCCATGCTCACGAACGGCATGATGCGCCGCGCGACCAGCCCGGCGATCTGGGTGAAGCCGATGCGGACGCCGTCGCCGCGTTCGACGACGAAATGCTGGCGCTCATTCTCCTCGCTCGCCTTGTCGAGGTCGGCGTTCACGAATTTGCCGGGAATATAGACGAGCTTGCGGAGCGTCCCCGCGACCGGGGTGCGGTTGATGTGGACGTCGAAGACGCTCATGAAGATCGACACGCGCAGCATCGGCGCGTCGCCGAGGCCATCGGCGCCCGCGATCTCGGGCGGCGGCAGAACTTCGGCGATCTGGGTCACGAGGCCATCCGCGGGTGCGATCACCACATCGGCGCCGGTCGGCGTGACGCGCACCGGATCGCGAAAGAAGGCCGCGACCCAGATGGTGACGCCGAACGCCAGCCAGCCGGCGATCTCCCACCCGAGCAGCCAGAAGCAGAGGGTGACGACGCCCGCGATCAGCAGGAATTTGCGGCCTTCCGGGTGGATCGACGGCCAGCGCCATTTGATGCCGCCGCCCGGACGATTGGAAGAGAGGATAGAGGACATGCCGGTCTTTCTAGAAAGGCGAACGGTCATAGACAATCGAATAAGCCGCCCCGCGGGTTCCACCACGGCCATTGATCAATCGCGCCGCTTTCCCTAAGGCCCGCTGCAACTCCGACTCCCCAAGGAAAAAGGCTGAACGCATGGGCAAGATCAAGGTAGTCAATCCGGTCGTCGAACTCGACGGCGACGAAATGACCCGGATCATCTGGCAATGGATCCGCGAACGGCTGATCCTGCCCTATCTCGACATCGACCTCCATTATTACGACCTGGGCATCGAGGAACGCGACCGCACCGACGACAAGATCACCGTCGAGGCCGCGAACGCGATCAAGAAGCACGGCGTCGGCGTCAAATGCGCGACGATCACCCCCGACGAAGCGCGCGTCGAGGAATTCGGGCTCAAGAAGATGTGGAAGTCGCCGAACGGCACGATCCGCAACATCCTGGGCGGCGTCGTCTTCCGCGAGCCGATCGTGATGAAGAACGTCCCGCGCCTCGTCCCCGGCTGGACCGACCCGATCGTCGTCGGCCGTCATGCCTTCGGCGACCAGTATAAGGCGACCGACTTCCGCGTCCCCGGCCCCGGCAAGCTGCGCCTGGTGTTCGAGGGCGAGGACGGCACGCTGATCGACGAGGAGGTGTTCCAGTTCCCCTCCTCGGGCGTCGCGATGGGGATGTACAACCTCGACGATTCGATCCGCGACTTCGCGCGCGCCAGCCTCAACTACGGCCTCGCGCGCCAGTGGCCGGTGTATCTGTCGACCAAGAACACGATCCTCAAGGCCTATGACGGCCGCTTCAAGGATCTGTTCGAAGAAGTCTATATCGACGAGTTCAAGCCGAAGTTCGACGAGCTCGGCATCACTTACGAGCATCGCCTGATCGACGACATGGTCGCATCGGCGCTCAAGTGGAGCGGCAAGTTCGTCTGGGCGTGCAAGAATTACGACGGCGACGTCCAGTCGGATACCGTCGCGCAGGGCTTCGGCTCGCTCGGCCTGATGACCAGCGTGCTGATGACCCCCGACGGCAAGACCGTCGAATCGGAGGCCGCGCACGGCACCGTCACCCGCCATTACCGTATGCACCAGCAGGGCAAGGCGACCTCGACCAACCCGATCGCGTCGATCTTCGCCTGGACCGGCGGGCTCAAGCATCGCGGCAAGCTCGACGGCACGCCCGAGGTGACGAAGTTCGCCGACGACCTCGAAAAAATCTGCGTCGCGACGGTCGAAAGCGGCAAGATGACCAAGGATCTCGCGCTGCTGATCGGACCCGACCAGAACTGGCTGACCACCGAAGGTTTCTTCGAAGCGATCGTCGAGAATCTCGACAAGAAGATGGGCGCCTGAGGCCGCAATCCATAAACAACCAAAAAGGTTGGGATAGACATCTAGCCAATCGGGGCCGGCCTGCATAAAGTCGGCCCCATATGGTATCGGAAACGGACACATCCCTCATCGGCGACGCGCTGGTGGTGTTGGGCGCCGCGGGCGTCATCATTCCCGCCTTTGCGCGCTTTCGTATCTCGCCGGTCATCGGCTTCATTCTTGTCGGCCTGCTCGTCGGCCCGTCGGGCCTCGGATCGCTGACCGGCGATTATTCTTGGCTGCGCCACGTCACCATCGGGTCGGCCGAGGAGATCGCGCTCTTCGCCGAACTCGGCATCGTGCTGCTGCTCTTTTCGATCGGCCTTGAACTGTCGTTCCGCCGCCTGTGGCAGCTTCGCAAGCTGGTGTTCGGCATCGGTGCCGCCGAGTTGTTCGTGGCGGGCGCGATCCTCGGCACCGCGCTGCTGTTCGTCGGCAATCTCTCCACCGCCGCCGCCTATGGCCTCGGCATCGCCCTCGCCCTTTCGTCCACCGCGCTGGTGCTGCCGATCGCGGGAACGAAATCGGCGGTCGGCCGCGCCTCCTTTTCGATGCTGCTGTTCGAGGATCTGGCGCTGGTTCCGATCATCTTCGTCCTCGCGGCATTTTCACCCGCGACGTCAGGGAACAGCACCGAACTGCTGCTCACCACCCTGTGGCAAGGCGCGGTCGTCGTCGCCGGGCTGGCGATCGGCGGCTGGTTCCTGCTGCCCAAGATTTTCGCGCAAGCGGCGCGCGCCAAGGATCCCGAGCTCTTCCTCGCCGCGAGCCTGCTCGTGGTCATTGTCGCGGCGCTCGCGACCGCCGCGGTCGGCCTGTCGCCGATTGTCGGCGCGCTGCTCGCCGGACTGATGATCGCCGAAACCGAATATCATAACGAGGTCGAAGCGATCACCGCGCCGTTCAAGGGGCTAGCGCTCGGGGTCTTCCTGATCAGCGTCGGCATGGGGCTCAATCTCAAGAGCATCGCCGCGCTGTGGCCGCAACTCATCGCCGCGGTCGTCGGCGTGGTCATCGTCAAGGCGGCCGTCACCGCCGCACTGCTGCGCTTCTCGGGCGCGGCGCGGCGCGGGACCGCGGCCGAGGTCGGCCTGTTGATGGCGAGCCCGTCCGAAACGACGCTGATCGTGCTCGCGACGGCGTTCCAGGCGCAGCTCATCAGCCGCGAAACCGCCGAATTCTGGCAGCTCGTCACCGCGATCGGCCTGACGATCACCCCGCTGCTCGCCCGGATCGGCCATGACATCGCGCGCCGCATCGAAATGCGGAACGCGGATGCCGAGATCGGGGAGGAAGCCCCGCCGCGGCGCACCGTGATCGTCGGCTTCGGCCGCGTCGGGCGGATCGTCGCCGAACTGCTCCGCGAGCATGGACGCCCCTATATCGCGGTCGATGCCGATATCGACACGGTCGCGGCGGCGCGGCGCGACGGCTTCACGGTCCGCTTCGCCGACGTCGCGCGGCCGGGCAGCCTCGACCATCTGGGGATCGAGGTGGCCGACGCCGTCGTCCTGACCATGGACGATCCGGTGCAGCAGCTTCGCATGACGCGCCAGCTTCGGCGCAAATATCCCGACCTGCCGATCATCAGCCGCGCGCGCGGGGCGGACCATGCCGCCGCCCTTTATCAGGCGGGCGCGACCGACGCGGTGCCCGAGACGCTGGAAAGCTCGTTGCAACTCGCCGAGGCGGTGCTGATCGACCTTGGCGTCGCGATGGGGCCCGTCATCGCCTCGATCCACGACGTGCGCGCGAAGATGCGCCACGACATCATGACCAAGGGCCACCTCGATCGCGAACCGCGCATCCCAAAGCTGCGAACGCCGGGCAGTTAGCGCGCGATCATATTGGACGACAAAGGAAGCGCGGCGTTACGCGCCGGCCTCGCTCGCCTGCCCTTCCAGCTTTTTGACGATAGTGCGCAGCGCGTCGATTTCGGCGCTCAACAGCTTGAATCGGGTGTCCTGAGCCGCGATGCGCCTCTCCCTTTCCATCGCAACGGCCAGCCCCCGAGCGGTCGGGTCTACAATATCCTCCAGCGTTTCGCGCTCATCGCGGCCATAGAAGCTGCCGTCGGGCCGCGCGCCGAGAAGCAGCCATCCCATCGCACCAACCGCTTCGGCATGCAGCGGGATGCGCAGCGGGAAGAGCGGGTCCGTGCGATCGATCTGCATTTTTGCCGGCCCATCGACCGGCGCCATGCGCCGCGTCAGCCATGCCTCCACGGCCGCCCCGTCGATATCGCGGACCGCCAGCACGGCATCGCCGATCACGACGGCACCATGGCTGGCTCGTACACCATCCTCGATGCGCGCCAGAGCCGCATTCGCCAATATTTCCGCACTCGACGTTTCGCGCAAATCGCCGACCAGCAACGGCAGCCCCCGGCGCAATTGGACGAGGCCGCTACGGAAACGCTTTTCCACCCAATCCGAAACGCGGTGATGCACCGGCACGATCAGCATCGCCGCCATCGCCGCCGCCAATCCACTGGCCAAGGCGCCCGTGCTGCGGCCAAGATACTCCTCGCCGATGGCTTCGATCAGCTTCTCCGAAGCCGCGAAGATACCGACCATTCCAAGCGTCAGGCCACCATAGACCACCGAATTGCTGATCGTCGCATCGACGTCGAAAAGGCGATACCGAAGCAGCGATATGGTGAAGACAAGGCAGAACAGGATATTCGTCATCGACTGTACGGCGACGGCCACCACGGTAAGCCACGCATATACGCCATAATCGGTCGCCGCCTCGATAGGATAATTCAGCGCAGCATTCAGACAGAACGCCGCGACCATCGCCGCGAAGCCGAAAAGCGCCCAGCGAATTTGCTGCCGCTCGGTCCCGGCCGGCAGGCCGCGGGCGCGGACAAAAATGGCGGCCACGGCCAGGAGATATAGCGATATTTCGATCGCGCCGCCCAAGGCACCGAACACATCCGTGAAAACGAGAATCCCGAAAAGGATGGGCGCAGCCACGAATAGCAGCGCGGACCAGCGCGATGCGAACCGGCCATCGGGGAAGATCGCAAGGATCATCACCGGCAACGACGCGGAAAGAATATTGATCGCACCTATGGCGATCGAGGCCAGCCCCGATCCCCCCATCGATCCGCCGCTCGAAAAAACCGCAGCCGCGGTTGCACCACACAGCAGCATCAGGGAAGTCCACGGTGCGAGCGTATCGCGTCCGCGCCGAAGCATGAGAAGCAGAGCGCAGACCCACGGGACGAGCGAATAGCTGATCAGGTTCAGCAGGCCGAAGGCCCAGCGCGACGCACCGGGAAACAGGGCGTAGGGCCGAAGCGCGCGCCGCGCCAACTCGGGATCGCGGGTCAGCGTTCGCGTTACCTGCTCGCCCGACGGCTTTCGGATGGTCAGGGCAACCTGACTGCCGATAGCCCCGTCCAGCAGCCTGTCGACCGTCGCCCAATCGGCCTCCGTCACCGGACGGCCGTCGACGGCAACCAGCAAATCGCCGTTGGCGATACCCGTCTTTGCAGCGACGCTATCGACGGCCGGCCCCAGATGAACCCCGTTCATCGTCGTGAGGCCCAGATTGATGGCGGGCGGCACTGTGGTGATGTAGCGATAGGTCGCCGGCAATGAGGCCATCATGGCGATCGATGCTGCGACCAGCATCGTCCACCAGACGGCCAGGAACAGGAGTCGGGGCCTTCCGGTGAGCGGCGCCATGCTGTCCGGAAACCAACGCTTCTTCGTCGATCGTGCGTCTGTCAACTGGCCCCCCGCCACCCGCGCCGCCGCGCGAACACCCCGATTGCAATTTTCTAACCGAGGCGCGGCGCCCCCGCAACGGACATGTCGGGCAACGGCCATCGGAGCCAAGTCCCGAAATGGACATTCCGACAAGGCAAGGCTTCGCGCCCCGGCGAAGGCAGCGCAGGGCGGGCCGGGGCTATCGCCCGCCCTGCGCCGCTGCCTTGTCGAGCGCGGCGGCGTCCGCCAGCGTCATTCCCTTCGGCAGGATCGCCACCGACCACTGGCGCCCCGGCACCAGATATTGCCGCGCGAGCCGCTGGATATCGGCGGGCGTGATCGACGAAATATCGCGATCGATCGACAGTGCCGCCGCGGCGACGCGCGGATCGCGGGTCGCGCCCTCGAGCAGGAACATCCAATAGACGTTGCCGGTCGAAGCCCGCTCGATCTGCTCGCGGATCGGCCCGGCGTTGCGCGCGAGTTCGTCGGCGCCGACCGGATTGGCGACCAGGTCGGCGGCGATATCGCTGGCGATTTCATAGAAACGGCCGACATCCTTCGGCGCCAGCAGGCTGCCGACAACCAGATAGCCGCCGCTGCCATCGAAGCCAGTCGGCCAATGGCTGTCGGCGCTCGGACCATAGCTTGCCCCCTGCTCGGCGCGCAGCCGGTCGAAAAGCCGGTCGTTGAAGATCGCCGCCAATATCTCCAGCCCGTGCGCGTCACGCGGATTCCCCAGGCCTCCGCTCGTCGGCCATGCGGTCATCGCCGCCGCCTGCCCCTGTTCGCCCTTGTGGTAGGCGATCATCGGCGTTGTGTTGTGTTTCGCGAAAGCGACGGCCTGTCCGCTCGGCGGCGCCAGTTCCTGGCGCGGGGACAGCGCGCCCAGCGTGTTCGCCAATATCTGCTTGTAATCGACCGTCGACAGGTCGCCGAATATCTGCACCTCGATCGGCCCGCTCGCCAGCCGCGGTTCCCAAAAGGCGCGGAAAGCAGCCGGGGTCAGCGCGGATATCGCGGCCCTGTCGGGTGCCGACCAGCGCGCGTCGTCGCCGGTCAGCCAGCCTTGCAGATTGCGGTCGAGCACCGCGTTGGGCGTCGCATCGTTGAGGTCGTAGCCGGTCAGATAGCCGACGCGCAGCCGCTCGACCGGCGCGGCATCCCAGCGCGGCATCGCGAGCTTCGCCGCCATCAGCTTCATCTGATCGGCCAGATCGGCGGGCCGGCTTTCGGCCGACAGCTCGAACGCATCGTCCTCGACCGAGAAATTCATCTGGATCTGGCGCCCGTTGGTAAGCTGGTCGATCTCATTCTGGCCCCACGGGCCGATGCCGCTCGCGACCAGGGCATAGTCGCCGGTCCACAGCAGGTTCGGCGCGTCGGCGGCAACGCTGCGATTGCCGGTGCCGAAGCGGACCTTCACCCGCACCTTTCCGGGCTCGACCTGATTGTTCGACACCAGCGCGGTGACGCCGTTGGCGAATGCGATCCGTTCGGCGCGAAGCCCCGGAACCGGCTCCGTCGACACGATCGACCCGGGCTTGCCGATCGGGGGCAATTGCTTGAAATCGACGTTCGCTGCGGCCAGCCGGTCGCCCTGTATCTTCGGCGGCGCGGCCAGCGCCGCGATCAGGGCCGCGTCGCCGCCAGGAATCGCGGCCGGGGTCGTCAGCACGACGCGCGTCACGGGCGCGCTGAAGATCGCCTTGCTGATATTCAGCATCACCTGCGGCGTCGCGGAGGCGCGGATCGCCTTGAACATGTCGACCTGCCCCTGCGGGCTGGCGACCGTCTCGCCAATGTCGACCGCGCGCACCATGTCGTCGGCAAGCCGCGCGCCGGGCTCGTTGCGGGCGTTGTCGAGTTCCTTGAGCAGAAAGGCCTGAATCTCGTTCGCTTCGCGGTCGATGTCGGCCTGCGACGGCGGCGTCGTCACCGCGTCGGCGATCACCCCGCGCACGTCGGCGAGCGCCGCCTTCCAATCGCTGAGCGGCACGATCTGCGCCATGGTGACGTCGGCGCTGCGGCTGACATATTGCTGCTCGACCGTCGCGACCAGAAAGCTGCCGCCCGCCCGCGCCCGGTTTTCGAGCCGCCGGTTGACCAGCGCCTGCGCGAGATATTCGAGGTAGAGCCGCCGCGTATTCTCGACCGTGTCGATCCGCTTCTTCCACGGCCGGATCATTGCGAGGGTCAGCGCAAGCGGCTGGTTGGCCTCGACGATTACCTTTGCGACGGGTGCCTTGGGATCGGGTTTGCCGAAATCGGGCGGCGTCGGCGCCGGGCCGTCCCCCTGCCAGTCGCCATAATATTTGGCGATCAGCCGCGCGAACTCGGCCGGATCGCCATCGCCGGAGATCACGACCACCGCGCGATCGGGCCGATACCAACGATTGTGAAATGCCTGCACCGTGGCGGCGCGCGCCGCCGCCAGCGAGGCCGTCGTGCCGATCGGCGAACGATCGCCAAGCAATTGCCCCGCGAAAAGATGCGCGGTGGTGCGGTCGGCGATCCGCTTTTGCGGTCCGTCGGATTCGCGCAGTTCGGCCAGCACGACGCCGCGCTCGGCGGTCACCGCCGCTTCGGAAATTCGGGGTTCGCGCACCATGCCCGCGAGCAATTTCATGCTTTCATCGAGGTTGGCCGGGGTCACGCTCGGCAGGTCGAGTTGATAGACCGTCTGCGTCGGCGTGGTTTGCGCATTGGAATCGCTGCCGAATGTCACACCGAAACGCTGCCAGATGCGCTTCGTCTCGCCATCGGGAATATGCTCCGACCCGCGAAAGGTCAGATGCTCGAGCAGATGCGCGAAGCCGCGTTCGGCGTCACTCTCGAACATCGAACCGACGTCCATGCGGACACGGATCGACACCTGTCCGGGCGGCACCCCATTGTTGCGGACGGCATAGCGAACGCCGTTGGGCAGGATGCCAAACTGCCATGCCGTATCGCGCGGAATGTCGCTGCCCGCATAGAGCCAGTCGCTGGCCTGCCCGGCCTGCACCGGCACCGGAGAGGCGGAGGGCGTGGTCTGCGCGGCGGCGATCGGCGCGAACAGCATCGCGGCGGCGGCGCTGGCCGAAAGGAAGGATCGCAGGATAAAAGGGGGCGTCAGCGGGGGAGAATAGGACATTGCCCCCTCTTATCGCGTTCGAACCTTGCTGGCCACTGAACTTCGCCCGCCCGCCCTTTCCCTCGGGCTTGCGACGGGCGGCTTGCCGCGGGCACGGCTTGGGCCTAGCCAGACGCGATGGAAACCGCCCCTGCCCCGCTCGCCGCGCTCGTCCAGATGACGAGCGGCACCGATCCCGCCGTCAATCTGGCGACGATCGACCGCGCGCTAGCCGAAGCGGCGGCAAAGGGTGCGACGATGGCGTTCCTCCCCGAAATGTCGCTGCTGCTCGACCGCGACCGCCCGCGCTCGGCGATGCATATCGTCCGCGAGGCGGACAGCGCTTGGCTCCCGGCGCTCCGGCAGATGGCGCAGCGCCATGGCCTGTGGCTGCACAGCGGATCGATGCCCTTGCTGTCCGACGACGGCGCCCGGCGCGTCAATCGCAGCCATGTGATCGCCGCCGACGGCAGCGTTCGCGCGCGCTACGACAAGATCCACATGTTCGACGTCACCCTTCCGTCGGGGGAGAAATGGACCGAGTCCGCCGCCTATGCCAGTGGAGCGGCTCTCGAAGTCGTCCAAACCCCGCTCGGCCGTCTCGGCCTCAGCATCTGTTTCGACCTGCGCTTTCCCGAACTCTATCGCGCGCTGGTCGATCGCGGCGCCGATCTGATCGCGGTGCCCGCCGCCTTCACCGTCTCGACCGGCGAAGCCCATTGGCACATCCTGCTCCGCGCCCGCGCGATCGAAACGGCGTGTCATGTCGTCGCGGCAGCCCAGAGCGGAACGCACGCCGATGGGCGGGCAACCTACGGTCACAGCCTCGCGATTGATCCGTGGGGTACCGTGCTGGCCGAAGCGACGGCGGGCAACGCCGATGGCGATCGCGGCTATGATCTGATCCTCGCCCCGATCGCCGCCGATGCTGCCGCGCGGGCACGGCAGGCGATTCCGCTGGCCCGATCGCGTGCTGTTCGGTCGATCGAAATTTAGGGTATAGTCAAATTTCCTATGCCGGGTTTCGACCGGAAGCCGACCTATCTTGCATCGTCATCCCGGACTTGATCCGGGATCCATTCTCTCAGCGCCGGGGGAATGGATTCCGGATCAAGTCCGGGATGACGAAAGTCTGAAAGTAGCGCTCAGCATCTCTTATCTTCGTCATTCCCGCGAAAGCGGGAACCCAGAGCGTGCATCGGCTGACCCCACTCCGGGTTCCCGCTTTCGCGGGAATGACGAAAGTTGGGAAGGGGCCGCCCCCCACCCCAGAGCAGGCAGCGCCGTCAAATAGGCCTTTCCTACATTATCCGGCTATGCCAGCGTTCATCCGGCTCTTTCATTTGGTGGATAAAGGCGGCCGCGCCCCAGCTTGCGGGAGCGATCACGGCGAGACGTGCCGGGTGCGTTCTGCGCGCCGCGATACCCGCATCGGGGCGATGCAATAGGCTGAACTTTCCTGAACTTTGGAATTGCTACGTCGCCCTCGCGCCAACCGGCCTCGCGCCACGATGACGCACGAAGGCAGGGCAGCCTCCCACCCCGTTTCGACCATCTGCTGTTCGGCCAATGAGCGAAGCTCAATCCCCAAGCCCCAGACGCACAAAAGGCCCCGAACTTTCGTTCGGAGCCTTTTGGATTATCTCGGCGATGCCGGATCAGCCGGGGCTGGTCGGGTTGTCGCTGTTGTTGTCCGATGCCAGGATGATGCCACCGATGATCGCGGCCAGAGCAACGAGAGCGATGATCCAGCTCGTGCTTCCTTCGAGTTCGCTTTCGCCGCCGACAACCGACGTGGCACGAGCCGAATCAAGCGAGGTAGCAGCCGAAGCGGCAACCGGAGCCACAATCATCGACGTTGCCGCGAGGGAGATCGCAGCTTTCTTAAGCAGGTTCATCTTCTTCTCCGTCCACTGGAACTAGTCTTATCGAATCACACCAACGCGTTGGCTATCGCTGTGAATCTACCCAGCCTCTGTAGGCATAGTCATTGCCGATTGCAACGATGATTTGACCTATCCCCCATTTGTTATGAATTTGCTAAACCAGCGAAAAGCGCTGCATCGGCCCCAATTCATCCACGTCGGATACGATCGAACGGCTCGCTCGTCACCGGGTAGCCGAGATGATCGGGGATGCACAGATGCGCGCGGCCATCGCGTTCCTCGACCCACGGCGTGACCAATTCGACCGGAAAATGCCCGGCATGCGCCGAAAAATCGGCGAAGCTGCCCGTCTGCGCCAGCCTCTCCAGATTGCGGCGGGTCGGGAAGATGATCGACACGTCGCCGCGATCGGCCATCGCCAGCGTGTCGGGGGCGCTCGCCCAAAAGATATGGCTGTGCTCGGCCTCCTCGACCGTCAGTTCATGCCCGTGCGGCGGCGCGGCGACGGCATAGAAGCGGGTGTCGAAGGTGCGCGCTTCCTTGAAATTGGGGCACCAGCGCGCAAAGGGCACGAGCGATTCGAGTGCGAGTCGCTCGTGCCGCGACTCCAGCATCTTTGACAATAGCGTCCCGCCGAGCAGCGCCTGGCGGATTGCGGCCGTTTCCTGATCGGCGAGCGTCGGCCAGCCGACCGCAAGACCCGTCTCCTCGAGCGTTTCGCGCAGCGCCGCGACCCGCGCCGCGCCCTCGACATCGTCCGGCGCGAAGCCGTGCTGCGCCGCGACCACATAATCGTCGGGATCGATGCGCCCGCCCGGAAACACCACCGCACCCGCCGCGAAAACCATCGTCGTCGACCGCTTGACCAGCAATATCTCGTCGGGCCCGCCCCCGCTTGGGGGGCGCATGATGACGAGCGTGGCAGCGGGGATGGCGTTGTCCGGCACGGCGGACGGCGAAGCGGATGAACTCATGCCAAAACCCTAACCGTGCGCGCCGCGCTTGTCATCCGGCCATTGCAGAGGCGCGGACGAGGGTGCAAGAAGGGCCTCCAGTGGGAGCAGGGCCATGGGAATATTGGAGATTCTGGGTGTCGCCGGCAGTCTCAGCCTGCTCGCAGGCTGGCGGCTCTACCTCACCATTCTCGCCACCGGCATCGCGATGCATTTCGGCTGGCTGCCGCTGCCCGAACATCTGAAGGCTCTGCAGGTTCTCGCCAACCCCTGGGTACTCGGCGTCGCGACCGTCGGCACGCTTGCCGAATTCTTCGCCGACAAGGTCGCCTGGATCGATTCGGCCTGGGACACGATCCACAGCGTCATCCGTCCGCTCGGAGGCGCGCTGCTCGCGCTCGCGCTCGTCGATAGTTCCGATCCGACGTGGCAGGTCGTGGCCTTCCTCCTCGGCGGCGGCGGCGCGCTGCTCAGCCACGGCGCCAAGGCGACGACGCGCGCGGTCGTCAACATCAGCCCCGAACCGTTCAGCAACGCCGCGGTCTCGACCGGCGAGGATGTCGCGACGACCGGCCTGCTCGCGCTCGCCATCGCCTATCCCGCGCTCGCGATCGTGATCGCCATCCTGCTCGCCGCCGCCGCGGTGGTGGTGATCGTCGCGCTGCGCCGCCTGCTCCGCAACATCAAGACGACGCTGAAACGCGCGCTCGGCGATCTGCCGCCGGAGGCAGAGCGTTTGCCGCCGGTTTAGGCCAGCGATTCGGCAATCGGTCCTCCCCACCGCCTCGCGGCAGAGAGGATCGGATAGCGATCAACCCGCTAGCAATTCCTTGAGCGGCTTGTCGGTATCGGCAAGCTGCTCGGCCGTCGCGACGAGCCCGGCGGTGACGATCTTTCGCCCCTGGACGTAATCCTTGGTCGCATTGACGCAGTCGAGCGCGATCACCCTGCCTGCCTTCAGATAGACGATCGAGAAGCTGCGGCTCGCGATGTCGCCGCGCACCACCGTCTGGTCGTGCCCGGTCGAGAGCCCCGCGGTCTGGAGCTTGAGGTCGTACTGGTTCGACCAGAACCAGGGGATAGCGTGATAGGGCGCTTCGTCGCCAACGATGCCCTTGGCGACGACATTCGCCTGGTCGTTGGCATTCTGCACCGATTCGAGCCGGATCGTCGCCCCCTCGGCAAATTCGTTCACATGCGCCGCGCAATCGCCAATCGCATAGATGTCGGGCAGGCTCGTCTTGCAATGGCGGTCGACGAGCACGCCGTTTCCACCCTCGGCCCCCGCCGCGATCAGCGGCTCGACCGCCGGGACGATGCCGATGCCGACGATGACGAGATCGGCGGGAATGACCTCGCCGTCCGACAGGCGCACGCCGGTTACGTGATCCGTGCCCTCGATCGCTTCGACCGCGACACCGAGCCGGAGGTCGACGCCATGCTCGCGATGTTCCTTCTCATAGAAGCGCGACAGATCCTCGCCCGCGACGCGGGCGAGCACGCGGTCGAGCGCTTCCAGCAGCACGACCTTCTTGCCCGCCTTTGTCAGCACCGCCGCCGCCTCGAGCCCGATATAGCCGCCGCCGATCACGACGATCTGCCGCGCCGTCTCCGACGCCGCCTTCATTGCGTCGGCGTCGGCACGGGTGCGCACGCCCTGCACGCCGGGCAGGTCGCCGCCGGGGATCGGGAGCATCCGGGGGCTGCCGCCGGTCGCCCAGACGAGCTTGCCGTAACCGATCGTCTCGCCGCCGTCGGTGGTGACGCTATGTGCCGCGGGATCGACTCCCACCACGCGCTTGCCGAGCAGCATCGTCACTTCGCGCTCGTCCCAATATTTGGCGGGACGAAGCTGGATGCGCTCGAACTCCTTCTCGCCCGCGAAATATTCCTTCGAGAGCGGCGGGCGCTCATAGGGCAGTTCGGGTTCGTCGCCGATGATCGCGATGCTGCCTTCGAATTTCTGTGTCCGCAGCATTACCGCGACCTGCGCGCCGCCGTGTCCGGCCCCCACGATCACCACGTCGAACTGCATAATCCCTCCGTTACGGCGCGCTCGCTTTTCGGCCGTGCCCTTGCACGCCGCAGGCAGCGGCACAACAAACATTGGCTATCAGGCGGACAGTATCACCTCGTCGCGAAGCGCGACAAGCGCCGCGCCCAGCGCCTCGACCTCGGCCTCGCTGCGCGATCCGGCGACGAACGAAGCGGACAGGCAGAAACCGGGGGCGATATCGGCGATTCCTGCGGCGACGGTGCAGACGCCGCGGTGGGCGTGACCGCGATCGATCGCGAACCCCTGCACCCCCGCCGCCGCGACCTGCCGCGCATAAGCCTCGAACGTCAGCGCGTCCTGCCAGCGCACCGGGGCATAGCGCCGCGCCAGTTCGGCTTCGCTCACCCCCTGCACCGCGGCAATCGCGCGCCCCGCCGCGCCGCTGCCGAGCGGCTGGCGTTGTCCGTCGGCGAGGCTGAGGCGCATGCCGGCGTCGCTCTCGGCACGCGCGGCGAGTTGCATGCGGTCGCGCGAAACGACCCGCCACAGCCCGACCGCCGCCTCGTCGCGCTGGGCGAAGCGCGCCATCAGCGGCTGCGCGCGGTCGGCGAGCCGCGCGGCGCGCGTGTCGCGGAGCGCATCGGCCGCCTGCCACGCAACCGCCAGCCGATATTGCTTGGTCCGCGCGTCGCGCTCGACCGTGCCCTCGGCAACCAGCGTCTTCAGGAGGTTGAGGCAACTCGACGGGCTGAGGTCGGTGAAACGGCCGATATCCGACAGCGTCAGCGCTCCCGACTCCGCGAGCAGGCGGAGGATGGCGAAAGCCTGCGAGACGGAGCGAACCGGACCGGTCATGGCTCGGAGATATTTTCAACATTATGAAAAATCAATTCCGAATGTTGAAATGATACGCACGGTCGCCTATCGCGCTATCGACACGAATCGAACGGGAGAGCGGCCATGAGCGGATGCCTTGACGGAAAGGTCGTCGCGATCACCGG
The DNA here is from genome assembly GCF_024628865.1 of Sphingopyxis sp. DBS4. Classification (NCBI taxonomy): domain Bacteria; kingdom Pseudomonadati; phylum Pseudomonadota; class Alphaproteobacteria; order Sphingomonadales; family Sphingopyxidaceae; genus Sphingopyxis; species Sphingopyxis sp. DBS4. The sequence goes on along the minus strand of NZ_CP102384.1, from coordinate 749,613 downwards.
CGCGGGCCGCGGGATCGGCCGCGAACTGGCGCTGCATTGCGCCGCCCAGGGCGCGGCGGTGGTCGTCAACGACCCCGGCGTCGCGCAGGCGGGCGACGGCGGCGACGCCGCGCCGGCCGAAACGACCGCGGCCGACATCGACGCCGCGGGCGGCAAGGCAATCGCCAACTTCGGCAATGTCGCCGACCCGAAAGAAGCCGCAAGCATCGTCGAGGACGCGGTCGCCAAATTCGGCCGCATCGACGCCGTGGTGAACAATGCCGGCATCCTCCGCGACACCATCTGGCACAAGATGAGTTATGAAGACTGGAAGAGCGTCATCGAGGTCAATCTGACCGGCGTCTTCAATGTCTCGAAGGCTGCGACGCCCTATTTTCGCGAGCAGCAATCGGGCAGCTTCATCCATTTCACCTCGACCAGCGGCCTGATCGGCAACATCGGGCAGGCCAATTACTCTGCCGCGAAGCTCGGCGTCGTCGCGCTGTCGCAGTCGATCGCGCTCGACATGGCGCGCGCCGGAGTGCGCTCCAACTGCATTGCCCCCTTCGCGTGGAGCCGGATGACCGCCTCGATCCCCGCGACGACGCCCGCCGAACAGGAACGCGTCAAGCGCATCCAGGAAATGTCGGCCGACAAGATCGCGCCGCTCGTCGCCTATCTCGCCTCCGACCTGTCGCAGGACGTGACCAACCAGATTTTCTCGGTGCGCAAGAACGAGATCGTCCTGTTCTCGAAACCGCGCCCCGTGCGTTCGATGACCAAGCTCGAAGGCTGGACGGCAGAGGCGATCGCCGACGAACTGATCCCCGCCTTTCGCCCAAGCTTCGCGCGCGCCGACGAAGTGTCGGCGCACGTCTTCCCCTACGACCCGATCTGAGGAACAGCCCATGAGCAACCCCGGCATGGACGCGGACGTCTTCGAACAGTTCATCGAGCAGCTTCAGCGCTATGTGCGCGAGCGCCTTCTCCCCGCCGAGAAGGAGATCATCGAGACCGACCGCATCCCCGACGATATTCTCGCCGAAATGCGCGATATGGGACTGTTCGGCCTGACCATCCCCGAAGAGTTCGGCGGCGCGGGGATGAACGTCAGCCAGTACGTCAAGACGATCCACACGATCAGCTATGCGATGCCGGCCTTCCGTTCGATCATCTCGATCAACATCGGCATGTTCGCCTCGGCGCTCAAGAATGGCGGGACCGAGGCGCAGAAGGCCGAGTGGCTGCCGCGCGTCGCTTCGGGCGAAATCGCCTGCTTCGGCCTGACCGAACCCGGCTCGGGATCGGACTCGGCGGGGCTTCAGACGACCGCGACGCAGACCGACAACGGCTGGGTGCTGAACGGCACCAAGCGCTACATCACCAATTCGCCCTTCGCCAAGGTCGGCCTGATCATGGCGCGCACCTCAAAGGAGAATCTGCCCAAGAACGCCCATGTCTCGGCCTTCGTCGTGCCGATGGACGCGCCGGGCGTGTCGATCGGCAAGTCGGACAAGAAGATGGGCCAGTCGGGCAGCCATATCGCCGACATCGTGATGGACGACGTCCGCGTCGGCGGCGAGGCGTTGCTGGGCGGCGAACTCGGCAAGGGCTTCGCCTATGCGATGATGAGCCTGGACAACGGCCGCATGTCGGTCGGCGCCGCCGCCACCGCCTACGCCCGCCGCGCGCTCGACAGCGCGGTGCGCTACGCGACCGAGCGCAAGGCGTTCGGCGAACCGATCGCCAATTTCCAGCTTATCCAGCAGATGCTCGCGCAGAGCGAAATCGACATCTATGCCGCCGAATGCATGATGGCGGATGTCACGCGCCGCGCCGATGCGGGCGAGAATGTCCTGCGCAAGGCGGCGGCGTTCAAGGTCTTTGCATCCGAAATGTGCGGGCGCGTGGTGGACGCCTGCGTGCAGGTTTATGGCGGCGCGGGCTATCTCGCCGAATATGACGCCGAGCGCTTTTTCCGCGATGCGCGTATCTATCGCATCTACGAAGGCACGACGCAGATTCTCCAGCTTCAGATCGCCAAGCATATGCTGCGCGAATTCGCGGCGGCGAATTGAAGATGAGGAACCGCTTTCCCTCTCTCCCACCGTGCCCCCGCGAAGGCAGGGGCCTATCTCCTGCCCTAACGATACAGAGCAAGCTGTGGCAGGAGATCGATAGCGCCGGAGATGGGCCCCTGCCTTCGCAGGGGCACGGCGGGAAAGAATCTGATGTATAACCTTCTCTCCGCCCTCCCGGTCATCGAGGCGTCGTCCTTCGTCGCCTCCCCCACCGCGGGCCTTTACCTCGCGCAGTTCGGCGCCGAGGTGATCCGCGTCGACCAGATCGGCGGCGGCCCCGATTTCCGGCGCTGGCCGGTGACGGCGGAGAATGATTCGCTCTATTGGGAAAACCTCAACCGCGCGAAGAAGTCGGTCGCACTCGACCTCGCCCGGCCCGAGGGGCGCGAACTGCTACAGGCGCTGGTGCGCGCGACCGGGCAGTTCGTCACCAACTTCCCCGCCGGCGGCTTCCTGTCGCACGAATTGCTCGCCGAGAAGCGCCCCGACCTGATCACCGTGCGCGTGATGGGCTGGGCCGATGGTTCGCCCGCGCTCGACTACACCGTCAACAACAGCGTCGGTTATCCGATGCTCACCGGGGCGGGGCCGGAGCCCGTCAATCACGTCCTGCCCGCGTGGGACCTGCTCACCGGCGCCTATGCCGCCTTCGCGCTGCTCGCCGCGATCCAGCGCCGCGCCGCGACGGGCGAAGGCGGCGAGGTCCGCCTGCCGCTCTCCGACGTCGCGATCGGCACCGTCGCCAATATGGGCGGCATCGCCGAGGTGCTCTATTCGGGCGAGAACCGCCCCCGGCTCGGCAATGCGGTCTATGGCCTGTTCGGGCGCGATTTCACCACCCGCGACGGGCAGCGGACGATGGTCGTCGTCGTCACGCCGCGCCAATGGGCGAACCTGATCGCTGCGCTGAATCTCGGCGAAGCGGTCGCGGCGGTCGAGGCGGCCCGCGGCGTCTCCTTCGCGAAGGACGACGGCCTCCGCTTCACCCACCGCGACGCGCTCTATCCTTTGTTCGAGCAGGCGATCGCGGCGCGCGATCACGCCGACATCGCCGCCGCCTTCGACGCGGGCGGGATCGTCCATTCACCCTATCGCACGATGCTCGACGCCGCGAACGACCCGGCGCTGGTCGCCGACAACCCGATCTTCGGCGCCGCCGCCAACCCCAGCGGCTTCGCCTACCCCGCCGCGGGCGCCTTCGCGACCATTCCGCAATCGGAGCGCGAGCCGCCGCGCCCGGCCCCGCGAAATGGTCAGCATAGCGAAGAGGTGCTGTCCTCACGCCTGTCACTATCGTCGACCGAAATCGCCCGCCTGATCGACGCCGGTATCGTCGGTGTCGACTAAGATCGCCTTCCCCTTTTCCGTCACCCCGGACTTGATCCGGGGTCCCGCTAAGCAACGTTTGAAAGCTGGCCCCCGGATCAAGTCCGGGGTGACGGAGCGGTTAAATACCCCTGCCCAAACCGGAGACCAGACATGACCCTGCGCCGCGCCGCCATCGTCGCCCCCATCCGCACCGCCGTCGGCAAGTTCGGCGGTTCGCTCTCGTCGATGACCGCGGGCGATCTCGGCGCCGTCATCCTGAAGGCGCTGATCGAGCGCACGAAGATCGACCCGGCGCGCGTCGACGATGTCGTCTTTTCGCAAGGCTACGGCAACGGCGAGGCGCCGTGCATCGGCCATTGGTCGTGGCTCGCCGCCGGCCTGCCGCTGGAGGTGCCGGGCTATCAGCTCGACCGCCGCTGCGGCTCGGGGCTGCAGGCGATCGTCAACGCCGCTATGATGGTCCAGACCGGCATGTCGGACATCGTCGTCGCGGGCGGCGTCGAATCGATGTCCAACGTCGAGCACTACAGCACCGATATCCGCAAGGGCGTGCGCGCGGGCAATCTCACCTTTCACGACCGGCTGACGCGCGGCCGCGTCATGTCGCAGCCGGTGGAACGCTTCGGCGTCATCACCGGAATGATCGAGACCGCCGAAAATCTGGCGAAGGATTATAATATCAGCCGCGAGGCGTGCGACGCCTATGCGGTGCGCAGCCACCAGCGCGCCGCCGCCGCCTGGACGAACGGCCTGTTCGACGACGAACTGGTGCCGGTGTCGGTGCTGCAGAAGAAGGGCGATCCCATCGTCTTCGCCCACGACGAGGGCTATCGCGCCGACGCGAGCATGGAAACGCTCGGCAAGCTGCGCGCGCTGGAAGGCGGCGTGGTCACGGCGGGCAATGCGAGCCAGCAGAATGATGCGGCCGCCGCCTGTCTCGTCGTCGCGGAAGACAAGCTCGACGAACTCGGCCTCGAACCCATCGCCTGGTATCACAGCTCGGCGGCGGCGGGCTGCGATCCGAGCCGCATGGGCATCGGCCCCGTTCCCGCGGTCGAACGGCTGTTCGCGCGGAACGGCCTCGGCTGGAGCGACATCGACCTCGTCGAGCTCAACGAGGCCTTCGCGCCGCAGGTGCTCGCGGTGCTCAAAGGCTGGGGCTGGTCCGATGACGACGGCCGCAACGAGATCCTCAACGTCAACGGCTCGGGCATCTCGCTCGGCCACCCGATCGGCGCGACCGGCGGCCGCATCCTCGCCAATCTGACGCGCGAACTGATTCGCAGGAACGGCCGCTATGGTCTTGAAACCATGTGCATCGGCGGCGGCCAGGGCATCGCGGCAATCTTCGAGCGCGCCTGATGGACTTGCGCTCCGCCCTGCAAGCGGCACAGACTTATCGCGGTGCGGCACAGGCGGCGCTCGCCGAACGACTAGCGGTGCGGCCGATCGATCGCGAGCAGCGCGCGGCGCACGGCTTTGCCTGGGTTGCGACGACGGTGGCAGCGCTAGAAGCGACACTGGATTGGTTTGAAGCGGGCAATGCCGCGAACCCGCTCGACGCGAAGATAGCTACCCTCGCCTTCGCCGAAGGCATCGGCCAGCTCACCGGCGGCCTGCCGATGGGGCAGAATGAGATGTTTCGCCCGGCCGACCTCGGTCTCACCGCCGCCGCGCGGGCGCTGGCGGACGCCTGCGCCGACCTGCTCGACGCCGACCATGCGGCAACGCGCGCCGCGGTCGCCGCCGCGCTCGCCGAAGGCCATTGGCCGAGCGAGACGCTGCACGACACCGACCTCGACGCGATCCGCGAGCAGTATCGCCGCTTCACCGATGCCGCGATTATCCCCCACGCGCACGGCTGGCACCTCGCCAATGACCTGATCCCCGACGCCACCGTGCAGGCGATGGCCGAACTCGGCACCTTCGGCGTCTGTATCCCCGAGGAATTTGGCGGCCTCGGCCTCGGCAAGCTCGTGATGTGCCTCGTCACCGAGGAACTGTCGCGCGGCTGGATCGGCGCGGGCTCGCTCGGTACGCGCTCGGAAATCGCGGGCGAGCTGATCGCGATGGGCGGCACCGACGCGCAGAAGGCCGAATGGCTGCCGAAAATCGCGAGCGGCGAGATATTGCCCACAGCGGTGTTTACCGAACCCGACGTCGGCTCCGACCTCGGCTCGCTCCAGACGCGCGCCCGGCGCGAAGATGATCACTGGGTCATCGATGGCGCAAAGAACTGGATCACCCACGCGAGCCGCTCGGACCTGATGACTCTGCTCGCGCGCACCCTCCCCGACGCCAAGGGCTATGCGGGCCTGTCGATGCTGCTCGTCCCCAAGCCGCGCGGGACCGAGGCCGATCCCTTCCCCGCCCCCGGCATGACCGGCAGCGAGATCGAGGTGCTCGGCTATCGTGGGATGCGCGAATATGCCTTGCAGTTCGAGGGGCTGACGGCGCCCGCCGACGCCCTGCTCGGCGGCGAGGAAGGGCAAGGCTTCAAGCAGCTCATGCGCACCTTCGAGGGCGCGCGCATTCAGACCGCCGCGCGCGCCGTCGGCGTCGCGCGCCGCGCGCTCGAACTCGGGCTCGACTATGCCCTCACCCGCAAGCAGTTCGGAAAAACGATCGTCCATTTCCCGCGCGTCACCGACAAGCTCGCGATGAGCCTCATCGATTTCATCATGGCGCGCGAACTCTCCTACGCCGCCGCACGCGCCAAGGATTCGGGAAAGCGCTGCGACATCGAGGCGGGAATGGCGAAGCTGCTCGGCGCACGCGCTGCCTGGTCGAACGCCGATGCGGCGCTGCAGATTCACGGCGGCAACGGCTATGCGCTCGAATATGAGATCAGCCGCGTGCTGTGCGACGCGCGCATCCTCAATATCTTCGAGGGCGCGGCGGAGATTCAGGCGCAGGTGATCGCGCGCGGGCTGACTGGAGGACGCAATTGATGACCGACTGGAGCGCATGGATCGGCCGCGAGGATGAGCGCCGCGACCATATCGATCCGGCCGCGGTGGCGCGCTGGCTCGCGACGCTCGACCGCCCCGCCCCGGCGGACGGCAGCGTCCCGCAGGCTTATCACTGGTGCCTCGGCCTGCCCGATGCGCCGACCGCGAGCCTCGGCGCCGACGGCCATCCGGTGCGCGATGACAGCGACGACAGTTTCCTGCCGCCGATCCCTCTGCCGCGCCGCATGTGGGCGGCGAGCAAGGTCGAGTTTCTCAGCCCCCTGCGCCCCGGCCAGTCGGTGGTGCGCAGCTCGCGCGTCGCCGCGATCACCGAGAAACAGGGTGGCAGCGGCAAGCTCGTCTTCGCCGAAGTCGCCCACGAAACCCGCGGCGACGGCGAGCTGGCGGTGCGCGAGACGCAGTCGATCGTCTTCCGCGAGCCCGCTCCCGCCGGCGCGCCGCCTGCCCCACCGCCGCCCGGCGACGACAGTTTCGATCCGTCGCCGTGGAACGCGCACCGGATGCTCATTCCGTCGGAAGCCTTGCTGTTCCGCTATTCGGCCCTGACCTTCAACAGCCACCGAATCCATTACGATCTGCCCTATGCGACGCAGGAAGAGGGCTACCGGGGCCTCGTCGTCCACGGGCCACTCACCGCTACGCTCCTGCTCGATCTCGCGCAGCGGCAGTTCGGCGATAATGCCCTCAGGCGCTTCGACTTTCGCGGCACCTCGCCTGCGATCTGCGGCGAAGAGCTGCACCTTGCGCTGCGCGGCAGCGGCGATGCGATCGAGCTGGGGGCCTTTGCGGCCGACGGGCGGCAGGTGATGGCGGCGACCGCGTCCGTCTGACCGGGCGCGCATTTCTCTCTTCCATAAGATCGCGATGCCATTAAGCGAAGGTCATGCGTCTCGCGACCATCACCAACTGGGCCTATGGCGCGACGGTCGTGCTGACGATCGCTTCGTCGACGACGATGCTGCTCGCCTCGAACGCGCAGCAGCGCGAGCGCGAGGCGGTCGAGCAACGCTACCGGCTCGATCAGGCGACCGCGACGCTGGGCGACGACATCTTCGCGCTGAGCGACCGCGCGCGCCAATATGTGAACAGCGGCGACGCGACCTATCTGGTTGGTTACCGCGCCGAAGCGGCGGCGCTCAAACCGGTCGAGCAGCGGATCGCGCATATCGGCGATGCAGGTGCTTCCGAAAGCGAGCTTGCGGCGCTCGGCGAGGCGGTGCGGCTCGCCGACCTGCTCCGCGACGAGCAGAGCGCGGCGCTGGCGGCGCATGAAAAGGGCAATGAGGCAGAGGCCCGCCAGCTCCTGTTCGGCGCCGAATATGAGCGGCAGCTCGACCGCGCCGAAATGGACCTCAGGCGCTTTCAGGACCGGCTCGAAAGCCGCACCGAACGGCAGGTCGCGGCCGCGACCGACCTGTCGCGGCTGTGGAAGCGCATTTCGGAGATCGTCCTCGCGCTGACCGCGCTGCTCGTGCTCTGCGTCCTCTATTTCGTCTTCAAGCAACGCGTCCTGCACCCGGTCGTCAAATTGAGCGACGTCGTCAACCGTCTCGCCCGGCAGGATTTCGAGGCCGAACCACCCGCGATCGACCAGATCGACGAGATCGGCGATATGGCGCAGGCGATCCGCATCTTCCGCGAAAACGGCCTCGAACGCCTGCGGCTGGAGGCCGAGCGCGACGCCGACCGGTCGATGCGCGACCTGCTGTCGCGGATGACGCAGCGGCTGCAGGGCTGCGACACGATGGATGATCTGAAAGAGGTCGTCGGCCGCTTCATGCCGGAGATCGCGCCCGGACTCGCCGGGCGTCTCTATCTGCTCGACCAGCGGCGCAACATGGTGGTCGAGGCGACCAACTGGCTCGATCCCGTTCATTCGAGGCCCGAGTTTTCGGCGCTTGCCTGCTGGGCGCTGCGGCGCGGCGTTCCGCATCGGCCCGCGGGCGCCAGCATCGACGTACCGTGCGATCATGTCGAGCGGAGCGGCGATGCGCCGCTCGACACGCTGTGCCTGCCGCTGATCGCGCAGCGCGAAACGCTGGGACTGCTCTATCTCGAACCCAAGGATGCGCGGGGCGACGGTCTGACCGGCCCCGAAATCTATCTCGACATATTGGCCGAGAATATCGGGCTCGCGGTCGCCAACCTCCAGCTCCGCGAAACGCTGCGCGAGATGGCGCTCGCCGACCCGCTCACCGGCCTGCCGAACCGACGCCAGCTCGACCAGCTTCTGGAGGTGCAACTCGCAGAGGCCGGGCGGCTCGGCCGCGATCTCGGCTGCCTGATGGTCGACGTCGATCATTTCAAGCGGTTCAACGACGTCCACGGCCACGATGCCGGGGACATGATCCTGCGCGAGGTCGGGCGCGTGCTGGCGAGTTCAACGCGCGAAGCGGGGCTCGCCTTCCGCTATGGCGGCGAGGAGTTCATGGTCCTGCTGCCGGGCTTTTCCGCAGACCAGGCGAGCACGCGCGCCGAGGAGATCCGGCAGCGGATTGCCGGCCTGCAGCTCGGCAGCGAAGCGGGCAATCTCGGCCCGGTCACCGTCTCGATCGGGATCGCGATCACGCCGCTCCATTGTCCGCCCGACCGGCTGGTGCGCACCGCCGACGCCGCGCTGCTGCGCGCGAAGGCAATGGGGCGCGACCGCGTCGAAATGGCGCAGCAGCGCGACGCGTTCGCGGCTACCTGACGCTCGATCGTGATCGGGTTAGGCTCAAACACCGCCTTCCTTATCTCGTCATCGCGAAGGCCGGGATCTCGCCGGTGCGTCAGATCGAGACGGCGAGATCCCGGCCTTCGCCGGGATGACGATTCCGTCAAAAACGATCAGGCTCTAGGCGGGCACGGCCTTCTTGCGCCGCACGATCGTCTGCGCGTTCGTATATTCGAGCAGGCCTTCGACCCCGCCCTCGACCCCGACGCCCGACTGTTTCATGCCGCCGAAGGCTGCGGTCGGCGACAGATGCTGGACCTCGTTGACCCAGACGGTGCCGCTCGCGATGCGCTCGGCAATTGCGAACGCCTTGTCCTCGTCCGCGCCCCAGACGGAGCCGCCGAGGCCGTAATCGGTGGCATTGGCGCGTGCGACGACCTCGTCGAGATCGTCGAATTTGAGGAGCGGCAGCACGGGACCGAACTGCTCCTCCTGCACGATGCGGCTGTCCTCGGGCGGATTGTCGAGGATGGTGACGGGGATGAAATAGCCCGGCACCTCCGCCGCCTCACCCCCGACGAGGAACTTGTAGCCCTTGTCTTTCGCGTCCTGAATCAGGTCGAGCACGCGGTGGTATTGCGCCTCGTTGTTGATCGGGCCGATCTGCGTCCCCTGTTCGGACCCGTCGCCGACCTTCACCGTCTTCGCATAGGCGACGAGCGCCGCCTTCAGCGGCTCGTAGATGTCCTTGTGGACATACATGCGCTTGGTCGCGATGCAGATTTGGCCATTGTTGCGGAAGGCGGCCCAGAAGAGTTCCTCGGCGACCTTTTCGACATCGACATCGGGCATGACGATCGCGGCGTCGTTGCCGCCGAGTTCGAGCGTGACGCGCTTGAGCGTCGGCGCTGCCGATTCCATCACCCGGCGCCCGGTGGCGGTCGATCCGGTGAAACTGATCTTGTCGAAGCCCTTATGGCTCGTCATCCACGGGCCGAGCGCATCGCCTCCGGTGACGATGTTGAGCACGCCCGGCGGCAGCAGGTCCTTGACCAGTTCGCCGAACTTGAGCGTCGCCAGCGGCGTGAACGGCGAAGGTTTGAGCACCATCGTATTGCCCGCGAGCAGCGCCGGGCCGACCTTGAACATCGCGAGGATCATCGGGAAATTCCATGGCGCGATGGCGCCGACGACGCCGAGCGGGATGTGGCGCGTCTCGCTATAGCGTTCGTCGCTGTCCTCGTTGACCGTCACCGGCAGATCGAGGCTCGCGGCGCCCATCAGCCAATAGCCCGCGCCCATGATCTCGCCCTCGGCCTCGGCGTGCGGCTTGCCCTGTTCGGCGGTCAGCAGGCGCTTGAAAGCGTCGGCATTGGCGAGCACCGCCTGCCCCATCGCGTTCAGCGCGGCCTTGCGTTCGGCGATCGGCGTCGCGGCCCAGCCGGGAAAAGCGCCGCGCGCAGCGGCAATCGCGCGGTCGAGGTCGTCGCGCCCCGCATCGGGAACGCTGGCGATCACCGCCTCGGTCGCGGGGTTGCGCACATCGAAACGGGCGCTGCCGGCGTCCAGTTTGCCGCCAATCAGCATCGCATAGTCGCGGTCGAATTCCATGGTTCGTCTCCTCTCATTCCCGTTCGTGCTGAGCTTGTCGAGGCGCTGCCCTTTTCTTCGACGTTCGAAAGAAGAACGGTCCTTCAACGAGCTCAGCGCAAACGGGGAATTTCAATCCTATGGTATCAGCACGACCTTGATGCACTCGCCGCGCGCCTGCGCAGCGACGGCCTCATTGATCCGGGCGAGCGGAAAGGTCTGGATCAGCGTGTCGAAAGGGAAGCGTCCCGCGGCGTGATGCGCGATCAGTTCGGGGATGAAGCTTTGCGGGTCGCTGTCGCCCTCGATGATCCCGATGATGCGGTGGCCGGGGGTCATCAGCGCGGCGATGTTGACGCTGATCGCGGCGTCGCGTTGCGCGGGCACGCCGACGAGCCCGATCGCGCCATGGCTGCCGAGTGCGGCGAGCCCCGCCTCGATGACGGGCACGACGCCGCTGGTGTCGAACGCGAAATCGAGCCCGGCCGGAACGATCGCGCGCAGCGCTTCGGCCAGATCGCCGGCCTCGGCCGGATCGACGACATGCGTCGCGCCGAGCCTCTTGGCGATGTCGCGCCGCGCGGCGATCGGTTCGACGAGGATGATCGTCGAACAGCCCTGGATCACCGCGCCCATCACCGCCGCCAGCCCGACCGGGCCGCCGCCGAAGATCGCGATGCTCGATCCTGCGGGGCAAGCGAGCGAGTTCATCACGCCGCCTGCGCCGGTCTGGAACCCGCACCCAAGCGGCCCGAGCAGTTCGAGCTCG